>CP073041.1:4236408-4841609 GCA_025370055.1 Woronichinia naegeliana WA131
TTTACCGCCGCCCCGATGACCGACATAAAGTTGACAAGTATTTCGATTAGGCGATCGCAGAATTTTATGGCCAAAATCCCGAATAATATCACTGTCTCCCCGCACTGCTTTTAAGTCAACATAAACAGGATCACCCGCAGGCAGAGCCTTATCAGGATCAAACGCATTATAGAGATTGGTAATAAGGTCTTGAGACATCGGCGATCGCCAAAAATTACTTGTCTAACCCATTATAGACAAATTCCCCGCCTTCCCAACCTCTGCAATTATCATAGAAATTGTCCTCCACCTTTGCCCCTTGTGACAGAACGCGATCGCCCCGACTGGCTACGACTCCAAAAAGCTCTCTCTGTGGAAGCAGAGCGGGGTTTTACTGACTTGCAAGGCAATCAATATCGTTTTAGTGAATTTTTGTGTTTAACCTTGGGACAATCACCGCCGCCTGGTACTCCCGCCCGCCTTCGTCATCGTTGGCAAGAATTAGCGGTCAAATTTAGCGATTACAGTCAACAAACCCTCGAAGAAAGACAATCCCTCGTTGCCACAACTCGTCGTTTTCTGCACGAATTACGCCAAAATCTCGAAACACCTAATGCGCCTAAAACCGTCGTTCGGGAAGTCGAAAATAAACCGCCTGCTCCCCTACCGATTAGCAATAAAGCGATCGCCTTGGATCAACTATTAAAAGAAGTCGAGGATATTGGCACTTATCGAGCGAAAACCTTAGCCTATTTAAACTTACAAACTGTTCGGGATTTACTCTTTTATTTTCCCAGAGATTATATTGATTATGCCCAACAAAAAAGCATTGTCGAATTAAAAGCAGGGGATACGGTTACGCTTATCGGTCGTGTGGTCAAATTTAATATTTTTAATAGTCCTAAAAATCCCAAACTAGCTATTTTTGAAATGATCATACGGGATCAAACAGGACGCATTAAACTCAGTCGCTTTTTAGCGGGGAATCGTTTTACCAGTAAAGCCTATCAAGAAGGTCAAAAAAAACGTTATCCCCCAGGAACTGCGATCGCGGCTTCAGGATTAGTTAAAGAAAATAAATTTGGGCTAACCTTAGATAATCCCTCTATTGAAATTCTAGAAGACCCTAATTCGCCCGTTGAATCCCTTAATATTGGTCGCGTTCTGCCCGTTTATCCCCTCACTGAAGGCGTTCCCATTGACTTACTGCGAAAATGTGTGGTTATTGCTCTAGGGGCAGTTTCCCAATTAGAAGATGCTTTACCTCCCGCCATTCAAAAAAAGTATGACTTAATAGATTTAAAAACCGCGATCGCTCAGATTCATTTTCCCGATGACAATGATAGTTTAACCTTAGCTCGACGACGATTAGTTTTCGATGAATTTTTCTATTTGCAACTCGGTTTTTTACAAAGAAAATATATTCAAAAAGCCACAGAAAAAAGTGTTGTGTTCACCCCTAGTGGTGAATTAATTGAAAAGTTTAATCAACTTTTACCTTTCAAATTAACCAATGCTCAACAGCGAGTTGTCCAAGAAATTTTAGAAGATTTAAAAAATTCTACTCCCATGAATCGTCTCGTACAGGGAGATGTGGGGTCTGGAAAAACTGTTGTTGGAGTATTTGCCGTTTTAGCCGCTTTGCAGTCAGGTTATCAGGCCGCTTTTATGGCTCCAACGGAAGTTTTAGCCGAACAACATTATCGTAAATTAGTGCAATGGTTTAATCTGCTTTATTTACCTGTGGAATTATTAACAGGTTCGACAAGAGTTAAAAAACGTCGTGAAATTCATACGCAATTAGAAACAGGAGAATTACCATTATTAGTGGGAACCCATGCCCTCATTCAAGATAAGGTTAATTTTAATCGGTTAGGCTTAGTGGTGATTGATGAACAACATCGCTTTGGGGTACAACAACGGGCAAAACTGTTAGCAAAAGGCGAAGCTCCCCACGTTTTAACTATGACGGCAACTCCCATTCCTCGTACCATGGCCTTAACCTTACATGGGGATTTAGATGTGAGTCAAATTGATGAATTACCCCCAGGTCGTCAACCGATTCAAACGACGGTTTTAACACCGAAAGAACGGCAACAGGTCTATGATTTGATTCGGCGAGAAGTAGCTCAGGGGCGACAGATTTATATTATTTTTCCGACCATTGAACAATCTGAAAAATTAGATTTAAAGGCCGCTGTAGATGAACATCAATATTTATCAGAAACAGTGTTTCCCAACTTTCAAATTGGTTTGTTACATGGTCGCATGAGTTCAGCCGATAAGGATACAGTATTAAATTCATTTCGAGATAATCAAACCCAAATTATTGTTTCTACCACAGTGATTGAAGTGGGGGTTGATGTTCCCAATGCAACAGTAATGTTAATTGAAAATGCGGAACGTTTTGGTTTATCGCAATTACATCAATTACGTGGTCGTGTAGGTCGCGGTGAACATTCTTCCTATTGTTTATTAATGACTAATAGTAAAAATCCCGATGCCCGTCAACGTTTAAGTGTTTTAGAACAGTCTCAAGATGGATTTTTTATCTCTGAAATGGATTTACGTTTGCGCGGGCCTGGTGAAGTTTTAGGCACTCGTCAATCGGGTTTACCAGATTTTGCCTTAGCGAGTTTAGTAGAGGATCAGGAAATTTTATTATTGGCAAGGGAAGCGGCAGAAAATATGATTAAAACTGATGCCAGTTTGGCTGATTTTCCGATTTTGCAAGGGGAGTTACAACGGCGTTATGAGAAGATAATTGGAGCAGAAATGTTAACTTGATTTTTGATTTTTTAGAGAGCGATCGCAATTTTATCCCCCTAAATCTCTCTTGAAAAAGGAGACTTTTTTGAAGCGGTTTTATCCCTCTGAATCCTCATTTGAAAGGGTGACTTTTTTAAATTTGCAATAAGTCTAATGCGATGAGAAACAAGTGATCAATATTGATGAAATAATTCTCTGTAATTATTATGACTGATGATCAATTGAAACAATTAATCGAGTCCAATGCCAAATCTATTGCGGCTTTATTTGATTTAATGGCAATCGAGCGAGAGGCGATCTCCCAGACACGTTTAGAACAACTGAGCCAGGACTTAGTTAAAACTCCTGAAGAGACTACCGAAATCCCAAGCTGGCGACCCGTTCAAATGGCAGTCATACTTATACGCCAAAAATTATTTAGAATTTCGATACTAAATCAGTCCATATTCTCTGGTTCCATATCGTCTTCAAATTGATGTCTTAACTTGCGATTTATGTTTGCATCCTTTTGTGGATCGTAAGAAGTATCAGGTAAGTTAATTGCTCCTAATATTTTTAGAACATACAAATCACGATTAGTCAAACCTGTTACACCTTTAAAGTCCGCATTACGCCAAGTTTTTAGAAACTCATTTCCTTGAGTTCCAAGAAGTCCATCTGGTTGAGTATCAATACTGATAATTTCTCCTTCAATAGTAAGAATATGGATTAAATCACCATCTTTTTTATATTTCAAAATAAATACGGAATTAATCTTTTTCTGCCACTTTATAGATTTATCTTCCTTTATGTAAGCAATTATTATTTCGTTGTCTCTCGGATAAATAAGATTATCATCAAAATCGCTTTTATAAATATAATCATCACCTGGATAGATAAATAAAATGTATGGAAGGGGTATTGAAAACGCATTTAATTTATTTAATGATTTTTGATTTAAACTTATTGAAGTCCCAACAAACCATCCATTCATGTCATAAAAATGAACATTTTTAAATTGACAGCCTTGCATTTTAGTATTAATCATTAAACAATTTTCACCAAAGACAGCATTGCTAAGATTGGCAAATTCTAAGTTACATCCTGATAGATCAGCAGATGGCAAATGAACAAAACTTAAATCCACGCCATATAAATCTTGCCCAATTAATGCGTTTTTATTATAGGTAGTCAAAATAGTTGCAACATTACCACCGATTGATCCCACTTGACTTAAAGGTTGATTGCGTGTCTGTTTGATAATTGATAATAATCGTTCTTTGACCATTTCCTTGTCAGAGGAAAGCATATTTCTGATTAGAGAAATAATCGCAGATTCGCCTTGATCATCAAAATTGGATTTATTGCCCATTAATGGTTCTTTACCAATTGTTTCAACTATCAAATCAAAATTCTCTGGAAGAAATTCGTCCAACGGTGGAATAGAATTAACGAATCCCTTTTCGTTACATTGACGATGAAAATAAGATGACCAAGTATATTTAGATGATTGCTCTTGATTTAAGCCTGATTGTTCTTTGGCTAACTCCAAAAAATCTGGAGCTAATACTCCTAGTTCAGCAGCAAATTTGTAGGCGACAAAAAATTCTAATAGTGAACGATGAGCAGGCGTATAATCACCATCTGCATTACGAATAAGCATTGTTTGACCCATCATGTCATAATGCCAATGATCAAGATTTTTCTCCTCTTGTACAGCGTGTCCAAATAAACGGCGTAAGCGGTCAGGAAAAAGCCGATAATTGAGACTCATCTGATCCGTAGAAAGCATTTCCCATGATAATTCACAAAGAAAATAAAGTTTGTCAGCTAGTGATGTAAAAGTCCTTTCTGCTTTAATATCCCGCTTCATTTTCTCCTTGACTGCATAGAGATAAATGCGAGACATATCAATGGGTTTACCTGCTTCAATCTCTGGCAATGCTTCTAAGATTAATTCGGTCATTACTGGACGACGAGCTAAATCCAATAATTGAGGATTTCCCATTATCTCTTCTACAACAGAATCATTAGTTCGTAAAGATAAAACTTGACGAATTTGCTCATCATTAAACTTCTCTAATTCCACTACTTCAAATTGTGGAGGTTCACCTGTTAGAGCAGAAATAGAGGCTTTTAATTCTGCATTGAGCAATGCACGTCCTGATTTAGCTTCTGGAAAATGTTCAGTCCGACTGGTTAAAATAGCTTTTGAACCAGGGACAACAACTCTCGCCAGTTCCCAGAAATTATTAATCATTTTTTGTTCATCTACTCTGTCTGCCATCTCATCAAAACCATCAAAAATGAGGAGCAGTTTCCCCATACGATTTAGTTGTTCAAAAGCAGAATAACTAGGCAAAGGAATTTCATATTTACGAAAGAAAAATTCCGAGAATAATGATTCTATACTCACTGCCTTGGCATAATCTCGCAGAGGAATAACCAAAGGAATACGGGGTCTTTCAATACCTTGTTCTTTTGCAGTTTTATATTTTTGTAACGCTGTCCAAGCATAATGTAAAGTTATCCAGGTTTTTCCTGTGCCAAATTCACCCAATATTGAAATATGTTCCTTTGATGGATCACCTAACCAGCGATCAATATAGCCATCAATCCATCCCTCATTTTCTCCATATTTGCTAACAGCAATCTTTTCTTTAGTTATCAGATTAAATTCATCTTTAGTGCAGGCTAAAGGAACATACATTTTATCAATTTCTTTTCGCGTTACTTCAGCTTCTAACCAATCAAGATACGCATTAAAATTAGCATCCTGATCTATAAGTTCATCAAAGGTATAGCAAAATATTTTCTCTTGATTTTCTGGTTTATCTGCTTCATTACGAGCGGCTGGACTAATTCGACGATGGGCTACGAGCCAGCCCTCTTGTGTTTTTTGTGCCTTTACAGACCTTTGTAAAGCTTCAACATCAGGGACTTTTGCTTCCCCTTCAACTCCACGAACTAGAACACGATCATAACCTCGTCTGCCTGGAATACGAATAATTAACTCAAAATATGTATTGTCCTGAACATCATAGCTTTCTATCTCATATTTTAAAGCTGTAAACCATGATCTCATTTCCTGAGAGAGAATAAATTTTCTAACTTTTCCTGAATTGATATTAGTGGTAGGCTGAAGATATTGCAATTGTTGGGCTAGAGCTAGTAAAATATCTTCTGGTTTCTCAAGCCTGACTAATTGATTTTGTAAACTTGTAATACCTCGCTGTATCTCATCAAGCTTTTGATCCCTTACTACATCCGCTGGAGTACGTGTTCTTTCCGTCACATGCCAAAAATGTGATAAAAAATAAGCAAACTCTCGTAGTAGATTAATCCCAATTTCTTTTATTTCATCTCCGAGCGCATATCCATCTATAAATGCTTGTCCTTCGCTAATTAAAATAGAAAAATCGTTCTGTTCAAATGCTTCTCGAAAAGCCTTGCGGATTTGATCTTGCTGAAATAACTCCAAAACAGCTTGAGGTTTGCCAACACCATATTCAACAAGAGAATAAGCATAAACTCCCGCAAAATCAGCAGGAGGATGATCTGGCTCAAAATCACACTTCTTTAATAGCTTAATTACTTCTGTATTACGCTCAAGCTTATTTTTGACGGGATTAGTTGCAACCCCTGTAATACCAGTAATCATTTTGATAACAAAAGAAAGTTCCATCACCTAAGACCTTTTGATTGATGTGCTTTCTATTATAGTGCTTGTTCAGACAGCCATGACAAAATTATCATCACCCTTGACAACATTTTTGAGACCCACGCTCATCAAGTAGGGAGTTGGCTATGTTAGCGTATCATAACAAGTAATTGTAGTTGATGAATAAAACCAGTTAAGGACGACGACGAAAGCAATAATCGCGTTTTTTCCGACTGTTTATAATGGTGATCGCACTTTTTTTGAGTGTTTATGAAGGCGATCGCTTTTTCGGATAGGAGAGGAAAATGGCAATCTTGCCGATTTGTCTAAAATTTACGATATTGTAGAGGGTAGCCGCAGGAGCGTTGAAGTTCACTTGGCCCTTATAGCTCATCTTATTTGACCCATTTAAGGTACTCTCAATGTGAAATATCAAGTTAAGTTTCAGCCAAAAGCAATCAAAGCACTAGACAAGTTACCGACCTCAGAAAAGATCAAAATTGTAACCAAGATTGAAGCTTTGAAGGACGATCTACAAGGAGATGTTAAGAAATTAACGAATTTTACGCCAGAGTATCGCTTACGAGTTGGTAATTACCGAGTGCTATTCGGTATTGAGGGACAAACTTTAACCATCTATCAAATTAAACATAGACGAGACGTTTACAATTGATTTCAGGAGTCTAAAATGCTTGAATTACATCCCGAATTTCTAATCAAAAATGGTAAAAAAGAGTTTGTTGTTCTAACCTATGAAGAGTTTATAGCAATCCAAACTATGCTGGAAGATTTAGAAGACTTGCACGATCTAAGACAAGCCAAAAATGAGCAGATAAATGAGCCATCATTTCCTTTAGAAGATGTTAAGGTAATGCTTGCTATTGATCATCTTTGTTGATTCTATTTGAATTGATTGCTGCTTAAAAATAGATTTAGAGAAGGCGATCGCACTTTGTTTGAGTGTTTATGAAGGCGATCGCTCCTATAAATCCTAACATCTCTATTGCCCTCTTGGTGACTCTTATCACACCATTAAGAATGGGTTCCGTCCATAATAGTAAGCTCCAAAATTTTTGAATGGATAATTATCAACTATTCACTATTCACTATTCACTATCAACTATTCACTAAATCATCGTTATTTTGCAGACCATCTAACATCTCTTTCACAAAACTGGTACAGGGTACGGCAATTAAAACACCGAGGACACCGGCCACCTTAGCCCCAATTAATAAAGACAACAAGACCCAGACCGGATGAACACCTGTAAATTTTCCTAGCAATCGAGGGGCGATCGCATTTTCCACCAATTGATCGATGATAGTGGCAATGATAAAGACTTTTATTCCCAGCCAAAAACTATTGAGCGTTGCTAAAAAGCTAATGATAATAATACTAACCCCACCCCCAAAGGGAAATAAGGCCATGAGGCCAATCACTAATCCAAACAACAAACCAAAGGGAACATTAAAGAGAATAAAAGTAAGAATTAACGATAATCCTAATAAAGTGGCTACGGTTGCTTGGCCAATATAATAATTTTGAAAACTGCGTCGCAAACTTTGCCGAATCCGATGTCGCCAAGGTCGAGGAAACCACTGGAAAATACCATCCCAAAAACTTTTTCCCCGCAACAATAAATAAACCGCAATAATGATAATTAAACCCGCTTCAAAAATACCACCAGCGGCCCCAATAAAAAAGCCTAATACTTGCCCAACAATGGACTGTAACTGTTCTGGTAGTTTCTCCGATAATTTATTTGCCAATTGGCTTAAATCGGTTGGTAATTGCCATTGTACAGACCAATCATGTAGGGCTTTTAAGTGATGACTGCTAGAGGCTCCCCATTGGGGCAGACTTTGTAACAATTGATTAATTTGAGTGGCTAATAAGGGAATAACTGTAATTGCAATTAATCCTAATAAAATAAAGGCAACAGATAAGACTAAAATAACGGCTTGTAATAGCTGAATACGAGGATGACGTTGCAACCAGCGCACAGGATAACCTAAGATAAAAGCAATCAAATTAGCAATTACAAAAATGCGAATTGGAGCTTGGAAATAGTCAATAATGAGGGTTAAAACCCAACCATTTAAAACCATCAAGGGTAATGCCAACCCCCAAACAATAATCTGTTGTCCTTTTGGTGGCAGCCCCTTAAGTTTAATCATGGTTCTTAATCATTATGCCCTGTTATAAATAGTAAGATTTAATTTAGGAATGCAATTTTGCTTGAACTTGTCGGAAACCTTCATAGAAGCCAAGGCTTAGGGTTGCTAACAAAAGAGGTATCCAAAAATAAATGACTCGATAAGCTAATAATGTTCCCAACAGTTGTACGGAGGAAAAAAGGGGGGTTAAACTCAATAAAATGACTGTTTCAAAGATGCCTAGTCCTCCTGGTACATTACTAATTAATCCAACAATTTGAGCCAATAAATAAATACCAAAAAAGCCAGGATAACTGAGGGAGGAATGGTTCGGTAAAAGAATATAAAGAATGGCCGCGGCTAGTCCCCAATCGATCGCCGTAATGATAATTTGCCAAAGGGAAAGATAAAGTGGAACATGGGGTAAACGCCATTTCCCAATTTGGAGCGATTGACGGCTTAAAAGACTTAACCAGAGATAAGCTAAAGTAAGAGTTAAGAAAATAAATCCTAAAGGATGGGCTGAAGCAAAAGGCAGCCGCAGAAAGGAGGGAACCTGTAGGGGATCAATGAGGAACGTAATCCCACCCACCGTCAATAAACCTAGCCAAAAACTGAGATTACAAAAGGCAATAATACTAGCAATTGTACGATTGGAGAGACCCCATTGGCTATAAAAACGATAGCGAATAGCACTACTACTGAGTAAGGCTAATCCCACACTATTGCTAATGGCATAGCTCACAAATCCCACAAATCCTGTTTTGAGATAGGGTAAAGATTCTCCCACATAAGTTATTGCCAGGGTGTCATAGGCCGTTAGGAAAATATAATTAATTACCATCAGCACGCCTGCCCCTAACAGATGTTTGCGAGGAATATTTTGGAGACTTGTTAAAACATTTTGCCAGCCGTAGCGATGTAATTCCTGATGAATGGCCCAAAGGGAAAGACCAAACAATAATAATCCTAATAAAGCTGGCGCGAAACGTTTTAAGGCTTGCCATTGATTCGTCATTGGTCTTATCAAGAAGCTGTTTCCAAGGAATTTAGACTGGCTTTTTCCTGTTGAACTTCAATGACTGTATGCACATTTCCCCTTGGACTAAAGTCTGCTTTGATTTTGACAAATAGAGGATTGCAGGCCGCGACAAAATCATCTAGGATCACATTGACAACCTCTTCATGGGAAATACAGCGATCGCGGTAATGATTAATATAAAGTTTCAGAGCCTTTAACTCGACAACCGTTTGATCTGGACAGTAGGTGATATTAATGGTGGCAAAATCAGGATAGCCCGAAAAAGGACATTTACAGGTAAATTCGGGCAGGGTAATATGGACATCATAGCGACGGCCAACCCTCGGATTCGGAAAGGTAATTAATTGTCCAGACTCAATCAGACGTTCACCATACTTAACTTCAGTACTATTTACGTTCGTAGGCAGATTTGAGACTTCATTCATGGAAAATAGATTTAATGACCGTTAACAATCCTTCTATTATGGCAAAAGATTACCCTCTCCTATCTCCAGTTCTCGCAAACTGATTGCTTGTCCTCTAAGCTATACTGAACACGGTCACAAGTTGCGAATTTTAAAAATAAGAGATAATATAGTAAAAATAGAAAAAGTAGTCAAGAGGCTGAGAAATGATTAAGTTAGAATTTACGGAAGAAGACAAAAGACTGTTGTCTTACGGTCGGTTTAATCACCCGCATCCTAGAGTACAGCTAAAGATGGAAGTTTTATGGTTAAAAAGTCAGGGATTATCTCATCAAAAAATTGCTCAATTCGCAGGAGTTTCAGTAAATACGGTGACAAGCTATATCCGTGATTATCAAGAGGGCGGGATAGAAAAACTAAAAGAAATAAAATTTAATCGCCCGAAAAGCGAGTTAACAGAGCATCAAGGGACAATTGAGGCATATTTTGAGTCAAATCCACCAGCAAGAATAAATGAAGCAGTAAAAAGAATAGAAGAATTAACGGGAATAAAAAGAAGTCCAACGCAAGTCAGAAAATTTTTAAAGTCAATAGGAATGAGGTGTCTAAAGGTGGGAACAATTCCATCAAAAGCAGATGTAGAAGCTCAGGATAGCTATAGGAAAAAAGAGCTAGAACCAAGGCTAGAAGAGGCAAAAGCAGGAAAAAGGGCAGTTTTCTTTGTAGATGCCTCTGATTTTGTAATGGGAGCATTTGTAAATTTTATATGGTGCTTCAAAAGGATTTTTATTAAGTCACCATCAGGGAGAAAACGTTTTAATGTGTTAGGAGCATTAAATGCAATTACCCATGAAGTAATTATGGTAACGAACAGTTCTTATATTACGGGAACTCAGGTTTGTGAACTCCTAGAAAAGATAGCAGAATTAGGACTATTAATACCGATTACGTTGGTATTAGACAATGCTCGTTATCAAAAATGCCGAATTGTGCAGGAGTTGGCAGAATCATTAGGAATAGAGTTACTGTACTTACCTCCTTATTCTCCTAACTTGAATTTAATTGAAAGACTGTGGAAGTTTGTGAAGAAGAAGTGTTTATACGCAAAATATTATGAAGATTTTACGCAGTTTTCTGCAGCAATTTCAGGATGTCTTGAAGATGCTAACGTAAAATATAAGGAGGAGCTTGATTCTTTGCTCACCTTACGATTTCAACGCTTTGATAAATCTCAGATTATGAACGTTTGAAGTATATCATCAACTCAGTCAAGTTGAGGTTCAGACTATTCCTTACTATGCCAAGGGAGGAAGACCGAAACAAGGGGCTACCCCTCTCGGTTTTCATTACCGCTTAACTGGGCAATTAAGCCTTGATTCCTCTTGCTTGGAAGCCGCATCTAAACGGGCTGGACGTTTTATTTTAGCTACTAATGTTCTTGATTCTCAGGTTTTGAGTCCCGACCAGATGTTGGCTGAATATAAGGCTCAACAAAACACCGAGCGCGGCTTTCGCTTTCTCAAAGACCCTTTCTTTTTTGCCTCTGCTCTTTTTCTCAAGAATCCTCAACGCATTATGGCTTTGATGATGATTATGGTTGTCTCTTTATTGGTTTATACTTTGGCACAACGTCGCCTACGACAGGCTTTGGCTCTTGCCCATCAGACTATTCCTAATCAAAAGGGTAAACCGACCGCCATTCCCACTCTGCTTTGGGTCTTTCAGTCTTTTCTGTTTATCCGTTGGTTAGAGATTGACGGCATTCAAACTATCGTTAATTTGACCTCCAAACACAAACATATTCTTTCCTTTCTTGGCTCTTCATGTCAAAAGTACTACTTTGTCTCTTGACTTACCTGCGGAATGTGGGATTCACGACGGCTGAGGCTCGTATCCGTCTCCATTGGTGTCAACTTAAGCCAAAAGCCTTACTAAATAGGGCTTGCTGAAAAAAGCTGAAACCTTTACGGAGAAAAATAGTAGGCGAATTAAGAACCGCTAGAATGCACGAAAATAGGGTAGAATGCCTCAAAACCATTGCATTAAGAAGAGAGAAAGCAGATGTACCGAAAGCGACAGTACTCAATTGAAACACCAGAAAACTTGAAAAATCTGTTCGGCGGGCAGTTAGACGAAGAAAATCGTTGGATAGAAATGTCAAAAATGATTCCCTGGGAAGAATATGAGGAAGAATATGCAAAAAACTTCACAGAAAAAAAAGGAGCCCCAGCCAAATCATTTAGAATGGCATTAGGAGCATTAATTATCAAAGAAATTTCAGGAAAAAGTGACAGAGAAACAGTAGAACAAATAAAAGAGAACCCTTATTTACAGTACTTTATAGGAATGGAAAGCTATAGTAGCAAAGAAGCATTTAATGCGTCAATGATGGTTCATTTTCGTAAAAAAATAGGAATGGAATTAATAAATAAAATTAATAAAGAAATAGAAAAAAAGCGACGGGTGTAGCGTCAGAAAAAAAAGAAAATGAAGGAAAGTTATTGTTAGATGCGACTTGTACACCAGCAGATATAAAATATCCAACGGATATAGGAATATTGAATGATGCCAGAGAAAAAACAGAAAAAATAATAGATAACTGGACAGTGGGAAGTTCTCGAGGCGTGTAAGTGGAGAAAAGAAAATCGGACATCCGATACAAAAGAGTGCCGTTATGTCCGAAACTGGCTGATATAAGAAAATCGATAGCCAGTGCTATCTATCAATTATGCAACTATGTCAGCGACTAGAGCAAATCCTCAATAATCTCCGTCCAGCCTTTAGCCGAGAAGCAACGTTCCAATGGTTTATCCTGTTAGTCTGGGGAGTAGTGCTCAACAGCCAACCCAGCGCAATAACTAGCTATGTCAATGCCATTGGCTGAACAGAGAGCTACTACAATCAGGCTCTACATTGGTTTGATTCCAAGGCGTTTAGGGTCGAAGGACTAACTTTACAATGGTCAAAGTGGCTAAGTCAGCATGAAAGTCTATACAGAATTAAAGGGAAACGGGTGTATGTGGGTGATGGCATCAAAGTGGGGAAAGAAGGACGCAAGATGCCAGGTGTAAAACGACTACACCAAGAATCGGAAGATGTGTCCAAGCCAGAGTGGATAAGGGGTCATTACTTCAATGCCTTGAGTATTTTGGTGGGAGTAGGGAAAGCCTGCTTTGCCTTGCCCTTAGTGTTGCGGCTAGACGATGGCATCAAGTCCAAAGCAACCGAGAAGGGGGAGGGAAAAGGCAAAAAAAAGGTGAAGACGAGCCTGGTGACAAAAATGGCTGACCTTTGTGTTACTTACGCAGAGGCAGGGAGTTATGTAATTTTGGATGCTTATTTTGCTTGCGAACCAGTGCTCAAAAGTTTTCGCCAGAACGCCTTGCATCTAATCACAAGAGTGCGTTGCTCCACCGTCGCCTATGCCCCCTTTTGTTCCGTGCCGACGCTGACGGGGAGAGGACGACCACGGATTTGGGGGAGTTCGATAAAACTAGAAAAGCTGTTCGCTCTGGCGGCGGACTTTCCGACAGCTAAAGTCTGGCTCTATGGTCAACAAGTCACGGTTTCTTATCAGTGCTTTGAGTTCCACTGGGATAGTCCCCATCAGCTCGTCAAGTTTGTTCTGACCCAATTGCCTAACGGACGACGACTGATTCTGCTTTCTACTGATCTCTGTTTGACTGGACCTGAGATTATTGCCGCTTACGGTCTCCGATTTAAGATTGAAGTCACTTTTCGTCAATTAGTCCATCTTTTGGGCAGCTTTGCCTATCGTTTTTGGCTTAAGAGTCTTCCTACTTTACCTACCTGGCCCAGCAATCTTATCCTCAGTGACTATCCACAAGCTGTTCAGACTCAGATTTTAAACAAGGTAGAAGCCTTTGAGCGTTTTGTTAACCTTAATGCCATTGCTTTAGGGCTACTTCAAATTCTCGCCTTAGAGTTACCCCAGGGGATTTGGGCTAATTTTCCTCGATGGTTTCGGACATTACCATCCCATGGCTACCCTAGTGAACGGATTGCTCAACCTGACTTTTCCCGTTAAGTCCAAAATCCAGCAATGCAAACTTCTAGAGGCTTTATCTGGCAAGGGTTTGAGTAATGATTCTCTTGACAGGAAAAAAATATTCTGAAGCCATCATCCCGCTTATCGTTCAAATTTCAAAAACAAAGGATGAAGGGAGTATGAGACTGTAAAATGGAGAAAATCTTAAAGGGCAGGTCAAAAAATGTTGGAATGGTGGACAAAAAACTTTGCCAGTTGTGAATTGGGAGACGAGAGGCTAAACAATCGTGCCTTCTCGATTGGGAAAAAGTTAAGTGAGGGGTTTGGAAAAGCCTTATCAGAAGTGTTTAAGGGAGGAAACGAGTTAAAGAGGGCCTATGAATTTTTGGGAATCCGAAAACAGACTTTGTCAAGATAATAGAGCCGCACTGTGAAATGACAACTGCCGCCGTAGAAGAATATAAGATAATGCTATCAGTCGGAGATACGACCTTCTTAGATTATCGCAATATCAAGGAAAAAAGGGAAGGGTATGGGCCGACTGGAAAAGGAGGGAATGGATTAATACTGCATAGTGCTTTAGCAATTGAGCCAGAAAAAGGACAAGTATTAGGTTTATTATGGCAAAAACTGTGGAATAGGGAGGTAAAAGAAAAGCCCCCAACAGATGAAACGGCGAAGCAGAAAAAAGAAAGACAGAAAGAACAAAGAAAAGCAGCTCGTCAAAGACCATTTGAGGAAAAAGAATCCTACAAATGGGTAGAGGCTCTAAACACCTGTGAGAAACAGGTAGAAAGTTCAACGAGGGTAATTCATGTATTTGACAGAGAAGGAGATGTTTCAGAAGTCTTTGACTCAGTGCGTCAACTCAAGCATACAGGAGTGCTGGTCAGAGCGTCTCATAATCGTAGTTTAGACAAAAATAGTGAACGACTTTGGCAACATTTGGAATCAGAACCGATTCGTTTTCATCAAGAAATCGAGATTCCGAGTACAGGAAAAAGAAAAGCACGGAAGGTTAAGCTTGCCGTCCGATTTTGCTCAGTTAATCTACGAACTCCCTATCGTTTTGATAATCGTGACCCGTTGAATGTCTATGCTGTTTATGCGACAGAAATCGATTGTCCCGAAGGCGAAACTCCTTTATCTTGGATGCTTCTGACTACAGAAGTTGTTGAGACTATTGAGATGGCTGTCACTATTCTTCGTTGGTACACCTACCGATGGCGGGTTGAAGAATTTCATAAAGTCCTTAAGTCTGGTTGTCAGAGTGAGCGTTATCGACTTGCCTCTGATGGAATGAAAACTCTTTTGGGTTTTTTAAGTGTCATTGCTGTTGAACTTTTACACGTTACTTATCTTCATCGTACCCAGCCCGATGCTCTCGCGATTGAAATTCTTAATCCTCTTCAACTTCAGGTGTTAAAAGCAGCCGCCTCTCAAAAACTTCCCCCTATTTTGACTGTTGCTTGGGCTGTCGAGTCTGTTGCTTTTCTTGGTGGTTATCTTGAACATCGTCGTAAAACTCCTCTCGGTATCCAAGTCCTTTGGCGCGGTTGGTTGAAGTTGCATGACCTTTGCCAAGGCTGGCAGCTTGCAATCCGCACTTAACGGGAAAAGTCAGATTGCTCAACTAGCCCTTCAACATCAAGCCCAAATGATTTTTCCTCAAAGTCCACCCAGTCTGCTTTTGCCTAAATTCCTTACCGCTAAACTTGCCTCTTCCTCAAGCCCTGATATGCTTACTTTCGTCGCATAGTCATTACCTTATCTGGCATCCATAAACTTCCCACTGTCCAGTTCACAAGAAAAACGACTCTACAACTTTTTACTTTTTGTCTTCTGAAGTAGAGTAGAAAGATTCATTACCAAAAAGTTCATCGCAATTACCGTTTCCGAGGTCTCAGGTAGTTTGGCCATCACTCGACCAAGACTAAATTTCCTCTTTCCCTGTCCGAATTTACCCTCAATGGCATTACGCACTCTTTCATCTGAGCGTGCCTCTTTCTTTTTTTCTTTGCTCACCTCTTTCGGCGGTCTTCCCAATCGGGGACCACTCATTCTTATATCCCTTTCTTTACAATAAGCTCGATTCGCTTTTGTTCGATAGATTTTATCCACATGAACCGATTCCGGATAACATCCTGTTTCCCTTTTATATTCTTCTATTCGCGCTTGTAAATCTCCCGATTCGTTGTAATTATCCCAACTTAATTTGTCTAAGAAGACAAAGCCATTCACATTACTTGCCGATATTTTAGCTCCAAACTCTACTGCTTTTCCCGCTTTTCCACGCACTATTGGACGCACGTGAGGTTGGCTTACACTCACAATTCTGTTTTCTACTTTATTTGTCTTTTTTTCATACATTTCTAACTGTTGCTCATACACTTTTCCTATCGTTACAAGCTCTTCTTGCTCTTTTTTCGTTAGTTTTTCTAACTTTGCTCCCTCTTCTATCATTTTTTCTATATGAGACAAGTTTCTTTTTATCCCACATTCCGTACTTGGCAACAAGAATTTTAATTAATACGAACAAGTCTAGATTAGCAGAAGTGCTTCCCCACAACGGTTTCAGGAATCACAATCTGCTGATCAACAAAAGTACGCCTCTTTATGCAGAACAAAAGCACTGATAAACGCACTACTATAGTCTTTCCTTCTCCGTCTATATCTAGTTTTGTGATGGCTAATGATGCCTGCATATAGCGTGTAAATTTTAAATTATTTATTTTCTTCTAATTGGTACGGAATATGGGTTTTATATATCCTAGTTGTTTTTTTGTTCCTTTTCTTCTTTCTTTTTTTGACACACGACGTTTTTTTGCTATGGCTAAGTACTCTTTTCTTGCCACTTCCCTATAAGTCCTCGGCTTTTCTTTCCTTTTCTCTTTTATTTCTTCATACAGCTTATCTATTATTTTTTCTGTTTTTTCTCTGGCATCATTCAATATTCCTATATCCGTTGGATATTTTATATCTGCTGGTGTACAAGTCGCATCTAACAATAACTTTCCTTCATTTTCTTTTTTTTCTGACGCTACACCCGTCGCTTTTTTTCTATTTCTTTATTAATTTTATTTATTAATTCCATTCCTATTTTTTTACGAAAATGAACCATCATTGACGCATTAAATGCTTCTTTGCTACTATAGCTTTCCATTCCTATAAAGTACTGTAAATAAGGGTTCTCTTTTATTTGTTCTACTGTTTCTCTGTCACTTTTTCCTGAAATTTCTTTGATAATTAATGCTCCTAATGCCATTCTAAATGATTTGGCTGGGGCTCCTTTTTTTTCTGTGAAGTTTTTTGCATATTCTTCCTCATATTCTTCCCAGGGAATCATTTTTGACATTTCTATCCAACGATTTTCTTCGTCTAACTGCCCGCCGAACAGATTTTTCAAGTTTTCTGGTGTTTCAATTGAGTACTGTTGCTTTCGGTACATCTGCTTTCTCTCTTCTTAATGCAATGGTTTTGAGGCATTCTACCCTATTTTCGTGCATTCTAGCGGTTCTTAATTCGCCTACTATTTTTCTCCGTAAAGGTTTCAGCTTTTTTCAGCAAGCCCTATGTATTCAGCATAATCCATTTGATGCTGATGATTCTCGTAATAAGTAATCGCCGCTTGTAGTTTCTCGGTAAGATTCTTAAGAATGACTTTTTTCTTCTTTGACTTCTTTCATCAGATTTAGCAGTTCTCCTGCTTTTCCTTTTTCATGCTTGAGTTCTCGACAATTTTCAGTCAACCATTCTTTTTGTTTTGACACTGTATTAGGATGCAACGCTTCTGCCAACGCTCCTAAGTAACCAGAGGCATGATAGAAATCTAATATCTGTTCTTCCGTTTGCTTTTCTAAAAACTTCCAATTTGATTCTGCCCCGTCTGCTATCCCGACAAATGTTGCCTCTGGATAACGTTTTTTCGCTCGCTCAATTTCTCTTTCTAATCTTTCTAGAAAACTCTTTTTTCCATACTCTGGTGCCGCACCTAGATAGATTGTATGTTGACGTTCGCCTTCACTATCGTATAGGGAAACGGTTCCCACCATTGCTTCACGGTAGCCATCCTCACACATCAGCATACAGGTTCCATCTAATCCTATTCCCACTGTTGCAATTTGGCTATCCTCCTTGGGCGGGGCATAACTCCACGCTTCTTCTTTTGCCTGTACCACACTTCCTACTGCTTCACTCAATCTTTGGATATAGGATAGCGCTACTTTTCTACCATGATTTTCTAATAAATCATTTTTCACCTCTTTGCCTGCCATCCCTGACATTTTTGAGGATACCTGTTTTGCCAATAATGGCGTTGATGTTATGATTATCCTTGCTTCTCTTTCTAAGGGGCAATACGTTTTTCCTCCTACTGAACGCTGATATACATGACGATTCACTATAACCTCACCATAAGGTGTTTGATATTCTTTCGGTTGCTCTCCCTTACTCTTCCAGATTTCTTCACCGATTTTTAAGGGTGAACCATCTGTATCTAAATATTTCAAGGCTTCTTTGCTGGCGATGCAACCTACTTCGTTTAAGCCTTTTTGAATATTTATTTCTGTATCCAACATTGAACGACTGAGTTCTAATGTTAGTTCTATTTTTATCTTTGAACCCTCTACATTAATTAGTTTTGCTGTCATCATTGTTTCCTCTTTGTCACTTTTCATCTCATGTTAACACTTTTCTTTTCCTTCATCAACTAAAGGTCGCACCCATTTAGAATGGCATTAGGAGCATTAATTATCAAAGAAATTTCAGGAAAAAGTGACAGAGAAACAGTAGAACAAATAAAAGAGAACCCTTATTTACAGTACTTTATAGGAATGGAAAGCTATAGTAGCAAAGAAGCATTTAATGCGTCAATGATGGTTCATTTTCGTAAAAAAATAGGAATGGAATTAATAAATAAAATTAATAAAGAAATAGAAAAAAAGCGACGGGTGTAGCGTCAGAAAAAAAAGAAAATGAAGGAAAGTTATTGTTAGATGCGACTTGTACACCAGCAGATATAAAATATCCAACGGATATAGGAATATTGAATGATGCCAGAGAAAAAACAGAAAAAATAATAGATAAGCTGTATGAAGAAATAAAAGAGAAAAGGAAAGAAAAGCCGAGGACTTATAGGGAAGTGGCAAGAAAAGAGTACTTAGCCATAGCAAAAAAACGTCGTGTGTCAAAAAAAGAAAGAAGAAAAGGAACAAAAAAACAACTAGGATATATAAAAAGAAACTTGTCTGATATAGAAAAAATGATAGAAGAGGGAGCAAAGTTAGAAAAACTAACGAAAAAAGAGCAAGAAGAGCTTGTAACGATAGGAAAAGTGTATGAGCAACAGTTAGAAATGTATGAAAAAAAGACAAATAAAGTAGAAAACAGAATTGTGAGTGTAAGCCAACCTCACGTGCGTCCAATAGTGCGTGGAAAAGCGGGAAAAGCAGTAGAGTTTGGAGCTAAAATATCGGCAAGTAATGTGAATGGCTTTGTCTTCTTAGACAAATTAAGTTGGGATAATTACAACGAATCGGGAGATTTACAAGCGCGAATAGAAGAATATAAAAGGGAAACAGGATGTTATCCGGAATCGGTTCATGTGGATAAAATCTATCGAACAAAAGCGAATCGAGCTTATTGTAAAGAAAGGGATATAAGAATGAGTGGTCCCCGATTGGGAAGACCGCCGAAAGAGGTGAGCAAAGAAAAAAAGAAAGAGGCACGCTCAGATGAAAGAGTGCGTAATGCCATTGAGGGTAAATTCGGACAGGGAAAGAGGAAATTTAGTCTTGGTCGAGTGATGGCCAAACTACCTGAGACCTCGGAAACGGTAATTGCGATGAACTTTTTGGTAATGAATCTTTCTACTCTACTTCAGAAGACAAAAAGTAAAAAGTTGTAGAGTCGTTTTTCTTGTGAAAAATGGTGTTAATTTTCCTCTCTTTTGTGAGGAGTGATTTGTGTTGACCTTTTTAGACAGAAAGGAACAATAGATTAAACAAAATCTGTATTTTGATTTGTTTCCATAAGGATAAGTTATCTATGCTTTTTCAGTCCATACTTCCCTAACCCACATTTCTTTCGTTTTTTGACTTTTTCAGCAAGCCCTAATTAGCCGCGATCGCCGTTTTATTGACCTCATTAATCAAGCGCGATTCCCCGTAAAAATTTAACACGGTTAAAATCTCAAAATATCCCTACCTGTAAATAGGGCTTGCTGAAAAAGTCCACAAAACGAACCTAGATGCCACAGGGCGCGAAAAATGGTGACTTCAGAGATCAGTTTCCAGTTTTACCTCATATTTTTCCAGCAAAGTGCATGGATTTTGAGCCTCCAAATGCCATAACCTTGCATCTGATCGTTTGTAAAATGCCTGAAAGTATTGTCTAGCAAGGATTTTATCCTTATTCAGCAAGCCCTAAATAATTCGTTGATAGATTATCCTGTGAAACGGTACGATAGGGCTTTCGAGCTCGCGTCAGATGTAATCAACGAAAATTTTACAGCAAGTAGAAATTTGCCCAATATTGCCGCTCCGCCAAGAGGCTATCCAGTTTGCCTAACTGTACCAATCCCACCGCCCCTTGCCGATCCGTCATGCGATAGTTAAATCCCAATAGATTAAACTCCGGCAGTAAATAGGTTTACTCTTTTTCTCTTTGATAGCTGGCAACACCTCCTTAATTTTATGCTTGAGCAGTTTGACCCTCTTCCCACTGCCAACTCTTCCTAGTCTTTCAAATTTAGAATTGCTGGCTAAAGGGCCAGGGCGAACGCATCTAAAAATGATACAGATACAAGAACATTATAGAGGGATGGATAAGGGAAAATAAGGGAAAGTGCATAGAAAACAAAAGCGATGAAACTCCGACCCAAATATAGACTGGTAGAACACTTTGCCGAAATAGATGACCCTCGCATCGAACGAACAAAACGGCATAAACTCATTGATATTCTAACGATTGCCATCTTAGCCGTCATTTGTGGAGCAGAAGGTTGGGTAGCCATGGAAAGTTTCGGCAAGGCTAAACATCAATGGCTAAAAAAAATTTTGGAATTGCCAAATGGCATCCCCTCCCACGATACGTTTGCGCGTGTATTTGCTAGTCTGAATCCAGAGCAATTTCAAGACTGTTTTCTGCATTGGGTCAAAAGTATAGCGGAGGTAAGTGAAGGGGAAGTGATAGCGATTGACGGCAAAACCCTTCGCCACTCCTATGATAATGCCAACGGAAAGGGCGCAATTCAGATGGTAAGTGCATGGGCAACAGCAAATCGTCTAGTACTAGGACAGTGCAAGGTGGAAAGCAAATCGAATGAAATCACGGCGATACCCAAACTCCTGAAAATGCTAGAGGTCAAAGGTTGTATCGTAACGATTGATGCCATGGGAACTCAGACAAAGATTGCCCAACAGATAGTAGGGCGAGGGGGAGATTATGTTTTGGCATTGAAAGGCAATCAAGGTAATCTATGTGAGGATGTTGAACAATTATTTGCTCATGCTCAATCGGTTAATTTTGCGGGAATTAAGCATGATTTTCATCAAACAATAGACAAGGGACATGGACGGATTGAAATTCGCCGTTGCTGGACGATGGAACAAACAGAATTTTTGCTGGGTGGGGAGAAATGGGCAAAGTTGACGAGCATCTGTATGATTAAAGCGGAGAGACGATTGAAAGACAAAACAGAGTATGAGACCCGCTACTATATCAGTAGCCTGCCGAGTAATGCTCAAAAATTATCCCAATCTGTTCGTAGTCATTGGTTGATAGAAAACTCTTTACATTGGGTTCTAGACTTGGCCTTCAACGAGGATGCTTGTCGCATTCGTAAGGATTTTGCTCCTGAGAATTTAGCCGTCTTACGCCATATCGCTCTTAACTTGCTCACAAAGGAAAATACTCTGAAACTTGGTATCAAGAATAAACGGCTACGCGCTGGTTGGGACGAGGACTATCTCCTTAAGGTTTTACTCGGATAAGATGCGTTTGCCCTGTTCTGACCTTATCTGGCATCCATAAACTTCGCACTGTCCAGTTAGGCAACTTGCTCAAGAGCAGCATCAACAGGAAAAGCGATTAATTTTCTATAACAAGACTCAAAACCGCGATCGCAGAGCAAACGCATCTAAATTCTAGACTCCTTATCTGATAAGACTTTCAGCGTTTCATAAAAAATCAATCATGATCTCGGAAACCCTTATCCAGCCTACCTTTCAAAAATAAGATGCGTTCGCCCTGGCTAAAGGGCTGGGTTTCTACCCATTTTTCCGATGAATGGGAGAATAGAAAAGACAATTTGACGAATAACGCTGACTCTGATTCTAGAACCTTGACTAGTACTGTAAAATGTTGCTCCTTCAATTTAGTACTTCTCACTACTGTCGTAAAGCCCGATTAGCTCTTAACTATAAGGGAATTTCCTTTCAAGTTGAAAACTTAACCCCTGGTCTCCATGTTCTAAAACTCAAACCACTTACGGGATTAACTACCATTCCGGTATTGCTGCCTCAAGAAGCAGGACAACCTCAAGTGGTAGCTGATTCTACTCAGATTTTTCATTACTTAGAACAATATCAGCCTTTACCCCCTTTAAAGTTGCTTAATCCCCAACAACAACTCCAGGCCGCATTATTAGAAGACTGGTTAGATGAAAGTATTGGTACAGCAACCCGATTTGTCTATTATCATTTTCGAGCCGGAGCCGGCAAGATGCTCGATGCTTCGCTGATGAGTCAGACCGTGATTAGCGTTGTCCGTGCTCAGTATGGTATCAATCCAGCTTCCGTCAAATTGGCCCGCGATCGCCTGACATTGGCCATGCAGGTACTAGAGACATGGAAAGTTTCTCCCTATCTAGTCGGAGAGCAAATCAGTATAGCAGATTTAGCGGCCGCCGCCTTACTCAGTCCTTTAGCTTTGATCCCTGACTATCGGCAATCCTATCCCTGGCTCTTTGAACGAATTCGGGAAATTCATCAACAATGTGGTGAACCCTTACCCCCTGGATTAAACCCAGGCTAATTTATCAATTAAGCTTCCTCCACTGCTCTGCGCTTGCGATCGGCAATAAAAGATTCTACTAATTTGACATCCTCTTTGCTACCAATCACTAATGGCGTGCGTTGATGAAGCTTTTTCGGAACTAAATCTAAAATAGCTTGAGAACCATCACTGGCTTTACCGCCCGCTTGTTCGACTAAAAAGGCCAAAGGAGCCGTTTCGTAGAGTAAACGCAATTTTCCTTCGGGATTTTTAATGGTACCAGGATAAAGAAAAACGCCTCCCTGCATCAGAATGCGATGAATGTCTCCCACTAAGGCCCCGCTATAACGAGAGGTATAACCTTCATGGCGATGAACATAACGAGTATAGTCCCGAAGAGCTTCGTCCCACTGCCAAAAGTTGCCTTCATTGGTGCTGTAGATGGGGCCATGATCGGGAATTTGAATATTCTCCTGGGCTAAAATAAATTCTCCCAAACTGGGATCTAGGACGAATGAATGCAGACCCGCGCCGAGGGAATAGACCAAAAGGGTAGAAGGGCCATAGAGAATATAACCGGCTGCCAACTGTTGACGGCCATTTTGTTGTAATAAATCCTGGGCATCTCCGGCTAGATCATCTCCCTGTTGTTGACGAATGGCAAAAATGGAACCGACGTTTAAATTAATATCCACGTTGGAGGAGCCATCTATAGGATCATAAAGCAGGGTATAGCGACCAATCGGGCAATTTTCAGGAATGTAGTAGGGTTTTTCCATTTCTTCAGAGGCTAATCGACAGACCAGACCGCTTTGTTTAAAAACGGAAATAAACACGTCGTTAGCATAAACATCCATTTTTTTGACGGATTCCCCCTGGACATTCGTTTCGCCAGTAAATCCCAGAACATCGGCCATTAACCCAGCTTTGCTCAAACGACGAGAGATTAATTTACCGGCCAGGGCAATACGATTCATAATGGCACTGAGATCCTGGGCTTCGGCACTAAAACTATGCAGTTGTTGCAGAACGTGGCGAGAAAGGGTTGTGCAATCTCGATCCAGGGTATGTTCAGGAATACTTACACCACTTGCCTCAACCATGACATTCACCTCTGAAGTTAAAAGTTAACAGGACGGAATCAATGGCCAATCAATCAATGGAAATGGTCTGGGGGCGATTATCGTTGCTACGATCTATGTCCTGACTGGAAAAATCGGTGACACCTTGTTTCTCTAACCAACTTTTGAGGGGATCTTCGGTCAGTTTGACTCGTAGTAATCCAGAGAAAAAGCCACCGGCAAAGGCAAGCGGTTGATGAACGAGTTCTTTCAGAATTGGTTGTAGTTCAGTGATAAACATAAATGAAGTAGGTTGGTTCGAGATAGAGAATGAAGGTGCGTCTGTTTTGCCGTTAACAAAGCCACTACTTAAAGCTAATACTTAGGTTAACGCATGATAATGGGGTAAAATTTTCAGATCCTGAATCGGTTGATTGTTAAGACAATACCAGTGACAGGTAAATAGATCCGGGGATTGAAGACTGAGAGAGGCGATCGCCGGTGCTGCCGGAAAGGGCCAGAGACGATCAAAGATTACCGTCTGCTCACTGAGACCAAATTGCAGAAGATAGACTGAAGGCGGAGCGGCCAAGGCTTCCAAACAATTAAAGGCAAAGGAATAAAGCTGCTGTCGTAGCGCATCTGTCAAGTCAATGGCTGGCTGATAGGCATTGGGCATTTCGCCTTCACTAATTATCTCACCATACAAAGGCCCTTTACTTGTCCAGACAATAGGTAGCCAGTGATCTCCTAACCAATGAATATCGGTGTGACTAGTGCAATTTAACTTTTCTGTTACCCAGCGACGATAACCTAAGATATCCTGACAAGTTTGATAGACCGAACGGGCGGGAAAGGTTAACCAAGGGGGCAATTGAATCGTTAAGGGACAGAGGATTTGGCCCACCGTCGGCATTGATCGCTGTCCCCCCTCTGACCAAAGTGAGGCTACGGCGATCGTTTCAATCACTGTATGAGGAGAATTGGTATCAATCGCTTGTTTGAGAGCCATCACCATTCTTTCTGTGACGGGGGACGCAGCAATTAAACGTCCTTCCTGTTTAACTTTGGCATTGACAATAATACTGACTCGTCCATTGCGGTTTGGTTGTTTAAGTTGATGATTGCCCACGATCCCTAAAACCTTAATTGTTAATGCTGACGTTGGAAGGCGATCGCCTCTCATACCTGTCTCTTACTTTACTTTAACGATGAACGGGTAAGGTAAACACAAAACAACTTCCCTGTTCCGGCACACTATTGACCCAAATTTGTCCATAGTGGGCCCGAATAATTTTACGACACAGAGAAAGTCCCAAACCATAACCATCCTTTTCCTGATCTCGTTGGAGACGAAAATGCCCTTCAAAGATACTTTCTTGTTTAGTCTCAGGAATGCCAGGCCCATTATCAGCAATGCTAACTTGTACCTTTTGAGTTGTACGGTGAAGGATTGATAGGGTAATTTTTCCGCCATCCGGTGTATATTTGATGGCATTGTCTAACAAATTGACAATTACCTGTCGAATTAATTCCTCATCGGCAAAGACAAAGGGAACATCCTGGGGAATATCATCAATTAACGCCAAGGACTTTTTCCGAAATTTTTCCTGATAAAGCTCTAGTATTTCATAGCAGAGAGACTGAAGACACATGGGACTGCTATTGACCACGAACTGAGCATTCATGTTTTTAGAAGCCTGAAGAATATCAGTAATCAGACGGTTCATAACCCGAAACTGCTTACGGGATTGTTGAAAGAGTTGATCCCGCAGTTTTAGATTTTTTTCGGTATTTCCTTGACTCTGCAAAATCTCTAAGGTATCCACAGCAATGGATGCGGCTGTTAAAGGACTTCGTAAATCGTGAGCTAACATCGCCAGCACTTGATCCTTAAACTTAAGCTGTTCTAATAAAGCTTCCTGCTCCTGTTTCAAGTGGAAAATTTCATCCGCCATTTTCATGATTTCCCCAGAGTACCCCACCGATGACAATTCTCTTGGACAACTAGGGGCAACCTCTTCTAAGTGAACCTGTTGCAACAACTGTTCGGCGATCGCTTCTTCCCAACGAGGCCACCATTTTTTCAGTTGATTAACAATATTACTGCCGGCTAAGGTTTGCTTTGGTTCTGGAGCAACTTTTACCAAGGAAGGTGTAGCTACTAATCGAAAATGCTCAACCAATTGGGGCTGTTTGCCGATCTCAATCACTTGA
Organism: Woronichinia naegeliana WA131; assembly: GCA_025370055.1. NCBI lineage: Bacteria > Bacillati > Cyanobacteriota > Cyanophyceae > Synechococcales > Coelosphaeriaceae > Woronichinia > Woronichinia naegeliana. The sequence continues at coordinate 4,262,681 of CP073041.1, forward strand.
AGCTCAAAATCGTAATGCTTTTCAATTGTTTTCAGATAATTTTGGATTTCTTTAACATATTCCTGGGAATAGGGACGCTCATCAATAAACAGCAAAAATTGCAGTGACAGAGGAACTGAGTTACCTTGCCTAGAGGCTGTTGGCATACTATGAGGTCTACTCCTGAAAGGATGAAAAGTCTGTCCTTGGCGGAATCTCTCTGATAAAAAGATATAACAGAACGAGCTTGCTTGATTTTAATGTCTGCTTAAGGATTAACGCAATGCCCCTATTGTCAAACGACTCAGAAGCGACTGCCCTGATTCTCCTCTTCCAACTTAAAGCGATTCGTTTTAGCCGGGCTCTCGTAAGATCTTGCCATGAATACTGGTAAAATCAGCTAAACTTAACAGTGAATGTTAAGACAACCCCAAAAAGGTGCGGAATCCCTATGGCTCTTGGCTACGTTGCCCTTGTTCTCCACGCTCACTTACCTTTTGTCCGACACCCTGAAAGTGACTATGTATTAGAAGAAGAGTGGCTCTATGAGGCAATTACGGAAACTTACATTCCCCTCATTCGTGTTTTTGAAGGGCTGAAACGAGACGGTGTTGATTTTAAGATCACCATGAGTATGACACCGCCCCTGGTTTCTATGCTTCGGGATTCCCTCTTGCAAAAACGCTACGAAGAACACCTCACTAAACTGCAAGAATTAGTTGATCAGGAAATTCTCCGTAACGAACATAACGGGCATCTTCGCTACTTAGCGGAATATTATGCCCAGGAATTTGCCAATATTCGAGAAATTTGGGAACGCTACGATGGCGATCTGGTGACTGCCTTTAAGCAGTTTTTAGATTCCAATAATCTGGAAATTATTACCTGTGGTGCGACTCACGGTTACTTTCCCTTGATGAAAATGTATCCCCAGGCGGTCTGGTCTCAAATAAAAGTTGCCTGTGATCATTATGAAGAACATTTTGGGCGATCGCCGAAGGGGATCTGGCTACCAGAATGCGCTTATTTTGAAGGCGTAGAACGGATGCTGGCCGATGCAGATTTACGATATTTTCTCGTAGATGGTCATGGCGTTCTTTATGCCCGTCCCCGTCCCCGTTTTGGAACCTATGCTCCTATCTTTACTGAAACAGGGGTTGCCGCCTTTGGACGAGATCATGAATCCTCTCAACAGGTTTGGTCATCCCAGGTTGGCTATCCGGGCGATCCTGAATATCGAGAATTTTATAAAGATTTAGGCTGGGAAGCTGAGTATGAATATATTAAACCCTATGTCATGCCCAATGGACAGCGCAAAAATATTGGTATTAAGTATCATAAAATTACTAGTCGTCAAGCCGGACTATCCGATAAAGCTCTCTATGATCCCTACTGGGCTAAAGAGAAAGCCGCAGAACATGCTGGTAACTTTATGTATAACCGAGAACGGCAGGTCGAAAATCTAGCTGGAATGATGCAACGGCCTCCCCTAGTTGTTTCTCCCTACGATGCCGAACTATTTGGCCATTGGTGGTATGAAGGGCCCTGGTTCATTGACTATCTTTTCCGCAAGTCTTGGTACGATCAAAGTACCTTTGCCATGACTCACTTGGCCGATTATTTAAAAGCTAACCCCTTTCAACAGGTTTGTCGTCCTTCCCAGTCTAGTTGGGGTTACAAAGGCTTTCATGAATACTGGCTTAATGAAACAAATGCCTGGATCTATCCTCATTTACACAAAGCGGCGGAGCGCATGATTGAAATCAGTTGTCGAGAAGCGATCGATGAACTGGAAGAGCGTGCCCTTAATCAAGCCGCCAGAGAATTGCTATTAGCCCAATCCTCAGACTGGGCCTTCATTATGAGAACAGGAACGATGGTACCCTATGCCGTTCGCCGTACCCGCTCCCATCTTTTGCGGTTTAACAAACTTTATGAGGATGTCAAATCAGGGAAAGTCGATTCTGGTTGGCTCGAAAAAGTAGAAGCAATGGATAATATCTTTCCTCGCATTGACTACCGAGTTTATCGCCCCCTTTAGAAATTTATTAACGAGACCATCAAATACAATTAACACAAAAGCGTTGCCTATAAATTCAAAATAAGCAACGCCTTTATTTTTGTAGTCAGATTTTAAGTAAATCTAGCAGAAAGAAGCTTTTGGGGCTTACCACATGCCACGAATAGGAGCGGGGGTCGGAGCCGGTTGATAAACAGGTGCAGCAGAGGGCTGAACAGGGGGAAGAGAAACAGGTGCAGATGACTCAAAGTTGATAGCACTCTTTTCAACAACGGAAATTTCTTTGATTTTCAAACGAGTAACCCAGTAGGGATGAGCTTGGGAAACGAAAGTCTGGATATATTTAGCATCAATGAAGTCCCAACCAACATACTTGCCGTTGGAGAATCGAGGACGAACAATGATATCATCACCTGGCTCTGCCGCCCCTTCAATGTGGAGATGGGTCATTTTGTTGCCGTTGCCTAAGTCAATGTAACCCGGAAAAGCTCCATATTTTAAAAATTCGATCTGGAGAATGTTGCCAACTTTACCCCGTACCCGACCGACTGCGTAGTTTTTCCAGAGGAGCTGGTCTTGTTTCATATAGGTGTTATGACCGGCTAGTTGACTGATCAAGACATTTTGTTTGGCCGATACTGGTTTAGCCTGGGCAGGAATGGCAGAAATGCCATAAGCAGCTAGAGCTACAAGAACACCCGTAATAGTTTTAGCAGACTTATTTAACACGATAACCTCGCTTGTGAATCACGAAAAAATTAGTCGGACGATCCAAAGTATATTATGGTTCCTCAATTATGGTAAAGATTTTTATCCATAACTTTAGAATTCGTTAACTTGAGAGCCGTTTGGGGACGACAAAGCCATTCTACCGTAATTCTCTAGTTTGGGTCATTCGCGATCGCCTCTATTGTTGTGCCAGTTGTTGTCTCAGTTGTTTCTGGTAACGGATTAGGGCTAGGAGATTGAGGAATATTGTTTTCTGGAACTTTTACGTCAGTCATTTCAGCGTTCTCTTCCCCTGGTGCTCCACTCGATGGTATTTTCTTCTCCTCTAAAGGCGGCAAATTTGGCTCCAGGAGCGGCAATGTTGTGGTCTCTTGTTCTTGGGTCTGGACAGGATTCTCGACCGATGGGGGGATTGCGGCTTTTTCTGGCTCAATCGCCGGAACGATGGGTTCTAATGAGTTATCCGTAACTGGTGTTGGGACAATCGAGTCAAAAACCGCTGGTGAGTCGATAAGAGGCAAATTAGGAGAGCTGATTTCTTCTGGGGGTGGCAACTGATCATCGGGCAATAGGACTGAAGCAGATGGGGTGTTATCCACCATACCCTTGGCAATGGCGAGGGGAAGATCTCCTCTCACTAAACGAGATAGGGTATCTGTTCCTTGGGGATGATAGTCCATGACTCGCACGGTGTTGTTGAAACTATTGGCGACTAAGTTTCCCGCTTCATCAATAAATTCGAGTTTGATCCAATTTTGTCCAGGTTCAAAGCCTTTAAGATAGACAGGTTGCCAGTGGTCTAACAGAAAACTTTCATTGTTAATGGTTACTCGAATCCGCCAATCTGCGATCGCATCGGTTGGATCTTCCTGAGCAACAAGATGTAGAGGTGCATTGCTGAGATAGAAGTCGAGTAATATGGGTTCTGCTCCATAGCTACCCTTCGGACGGCTATAGGTTAGTAACGGTAGCGCAGGATTGGGACGATTATCTTCCGTGGGAGTTAAAACATGAAAAGTGGTTTGAGCATAAGCTCCATCATTCTTAAAACTCTCATGCCAAGGACGCACTGGAAAAGCCCGCAATGTGTGAGTTCCTGGGGTGAGATCTGAAAGGATAATCGGCTGTTCTATGTCATATATAGCCTGATAGGGTTGGTTATCTAAAATAAGATGAACGTGGGGGCCCATTTCAAGGTCAGGATTCTGAAAGAGGGGAAGATCTTGAACCTCTAATTTGACTGCTACTTTTGTTTCCTTAAGAATTTCCTCTGGTTGAGGACTCAGAATCCTTACCTGGGGTTTGTATTGCTCTAAGGATGGTCGAAGTTGCTCAATCAGAAGAGGTGTTGCAACTTCAGCCAGTTTTCCGGCAACAACGGGGGATGGAAAGAGACCAAGCTTAGGTGGCGCAGGTGTAAGTGCATGATTACAGCCGCTCAGTAGCCCACTGACCAGAAGCAACCCTAAACCCAAACGTATGAAATAGGACAACGGCGATCGCGCCCGAAATTTAGACATCAGGATAACCTCCTCTTGAGGAGCTAGAGGATCTATAGGGCAATATAGCTCAATCCGAGGACACTCTCCCGCCAAAATTCACCTTTGTCTATCTTTGGATCACAGTCTGTCCCGTTTATCACAATTATTGCCAAAAACAACAAATCTTAATATTTCTTAAAATATCTTTGGTAGATAATTTGCATTGAAAAAAAACCATAGCCCTTACTGTCAAGATCTAGGGCACAGGAATTCTGAGTAAGAATATTGCTTTTTGTAAAGAAATCGTTTTTTGTCTTGACTTTTATCAAGTTTTTCTATGGTTACAATGCTGATTTGGCAGCCAGTTGGCTGAATTTTAATTATTGTTAAGCGATCAAACAGAATGGGAGGGGAAGACCTATCATCATTTATTGATGCTTCTGCTTGGTAACGTCAAAAAACTAGGCAGATTCAGCGAATCTATTTAGGTTAGGAACGCAAAATGATTCCCCTTTTGCACTTCCTCTATTACACTGTTCAAAATAGGAAACCCTTAAAGTTCATTGTCGAGAGAGGAGTACCCTCATGACAATTAGTCCTCCCGAAAGAGAGGCGAAAGCCAAAGTCACGGTTGATACCAATCCTGTCCCGACTTCCTTTGAGAAATGGGGCAAGCCTGGCCACTTCGACCGTACCCTCGCTAGAGGTCCAAAAACCACTACCTGGATTTGGAATCTCCACGCCAACGCTCATGATTTTGATAGCCAGACCAGCGACCTAGAAGATGTTTCGCGCAAGATCTTCAGTGCCCATTTTGGTCACCTCGCTGTTGTTTTTGTCTGGTTGAGTGGTATGTATTACCACGGCGCGAAATTCTCGAATTATGAAGGCTGGTTAGCCGATCCGACTCACATCAAGCCCAGTGCTCAAGTGGTTTGGCCGATTGTTGGCCAAGGCATTTTGAATGGCGATGTCGGTGGTGGCTTCCACGGCATTCAGATCACTTCTGGATTGTTTTATATGTGGCGGGCCGCTGGCTTCACCGACAGCTATCAGCTTTACTGCACCGCAATTGGCGGTTTAGTGATGGCTGCCCTCATGCTGTTCGCTGGTTGGTTCCACTACCATGTCAAAGCTCCCAAACTGGAATGGTTCCAGAATGCTGAGTCAATGATGAACCACCACCTGGCGGGTCTATTGGGCTTAGGCTCTTTGGCTTGGGCCGGTCATTTAATCCATGTTTCTCTGCCAGTTAATAAACTACTAGATTCTGGTGTTGCACCTCAGGATATTCCCTTACCCCAGGAATACGTTCTGGATGCGGGCAAAATGGCTGAGTTCTTCCCCAGTTTCGCTCAAGGTTTAACACCATTCTTTACCCTCAATTGGGGAGCCTATTCTGACTTCCTAACTTTTAAAGGCGGTTTAAATCCGGTTACTGGCGGTCTCTGGTTAACTGACGTTGCTCACCACCATGTTGCGATCGCTGTTCTATTTATCGTTGCCGGTCATATGTATCGCACGAACTGGGGCATTGGTCACAGCATGAAGGAAATCCTAGAGGCACATAAAGGCCCCTTCACGGGCGAAGGTCATAAGGGTCTCTACGAAATCCTGACCACCTCTTGGCACGCACAGTTAGCGATCAACCTAGCACTGTTAGGATCTTTGACGATCATCGTTGCACAGCATATGTACGCGATGCCGCCCTATCCCTATCAGGCGATCGACTATGCGACCCAGTTATCCCTCTTTACCCATCATATGTGGATTGGCGGCTTCCTGATTGTCGGTGCTGGTGCTCATGGCGCTATTTTCATGGTTCGTGACTACGATCCAGCCAAAAATGTGAATAACCTTTTGGATCGGATGTTACGTCACCGCGATGCCATCATCTCCCATCTCAATTGGGTTTGTATTTTCCTCGGTTTCCATAGCTTTGGGCTTTATATCCACAACGACACGATGCGTGCGTTAGGTCGTCCCCAGGATATGTTCTCGGATTCGGCGATCCAACTGCAACCCATTTTTGCTCAGTGGATTCAACATATTCATTCCCTAGCCCCTGGCAGCACGGCTCCCCATGCTCTTGCGACGGCGAGTAATGTGTTTGATGGTGCAACGGTAGCGGTGGCGGGTAAAGTTGCGATTTCGGCTATTCCCCTTGGTACGGCTGATTTCCTAATTCACCATATCCACGCTTTCACCATCCATGTGACAGTGTTGATTCTCCTCAAAGGGGTTCTTTATGCCCGTAGCTCTCGGTTAATTCCCGATAAAGCGAACTTAGGCTTCCGTTTTCCTTGCGATGGCCCTGGTCGGGGTGGTACTTGCCAGGTTTCTGGTTGGGATCACGTCTTCCTCGGACTGTTCTGGATGTATAACTCCCTCTCCATTGTGATTTTCCACTTTAGTTGGAAGATGCAATCAGATGTTTGGGGGACTGTAGCACCGGATGGAACCGTAACCCATGTTACGCTTGGTAACTTTGCTCAAAGCGCGATCACTATCAATGGTTGGTTACGCGACTTCCTTTGGGCACAAGCTGCTAACGTAATTAATTCCTACGGTTCGGCACTGTCAGCCTACGGAATCATGTTCCTTGCAGGTCACTTCGTCTTTGCTTTTAGTCTGATGTTCCTCTTTAGTGGACGGGGCTATTGGCAAGAGTTGATTGAGTCGATCGTTTGGGCCCACAATAAATTAAATGTGGCTCCTGCGATTCAACCCCGTGCTCTGAGTATTATTCAGGGTCGTGCCGTGGGTGTAACTCATTACTTGTTAGGTGGCATTGTTACCACTTGGGCATTCTTCCTCGCTCGTAGTCTTTCCATTGGCTAGACTCAAAGCTTTTAGGATTTAGGAGTCAGGGTAGGAGGCTTAGGGGCAGCTTTTGTCCTGTGGCCTTTGCCCTGAAACCCCTCCTAAGAATTAACAAAAACGGTTTTCAGTTAGCCTATCAAACTGTTTACAGCCAGCTTGTCAAACTGTTTACAGTGAGTTTATCGAACCGTTTTGATCCGTATTTATGTCTTCATCTGCTACAACCTTTTGTGTTGTAGTTCATTTTAAAAACCGGAAATGAGCAGCGAATTCTGCATTTGCCTCATTTTGCTTGCTTAACGAGGAGAATTTCCGAAAAAGCTATGGCAACTAAATTTCCCAAATTTAGCCAGGATCTCGCCCAAGACCCGACGACTCGTCGGATTTGGTATGGGATTGCTACAGCCCACGATTTTGAAACCCATGATGGGATGACTGAGGAGAATCTTTACCAAAAGATTTTTGCTTCTCATTTTGGTCATATTGCCATCATCTTCCTGTGGACTTCTGGCACCCTTTTCCACGTCGCGTGGCAAGGTAATTTCGAGCAATGGATCAAAGATCCTTTAAATATTCGCCCGATCGCCCATGCGATTTGGGATCCTCACTTTGGCGAAGGGGCTTTAAATGCCTTTACCCAAGCGGGTGCTTCTAATCCCGTGAATATTTCCTACTCTGGGGTTTATCACTGGTTTTATACCATTGGTATGACCACCAATCAGGAGCTTTACCAAGGCGCAGTTTTCCTCCTCATTCTGGCTTCTCTATTCCTGTTTGCGGGCTGGCTGCACCTCCAACCCAAGTTCCGTCCTAGCTTGGCTTGGTTCAAAAATGCGGAATCCCGTTTGAACCACCACTTAGCTGGTTTGTTTGGGGTTAGCTCTTTGGCTTGGGCAGGTCACTTAATCCATGTGGCTATTCCAGAATCTCGTGGTCAGCACGTCGGTTGGGATAACTTCCTCTCCACGCCTCCTCACCCCGCAGGTTTACTGCCCTTCTTTACGGGTAATTGGGGAGTCTATGCAGCAAATCCTGATACCGCTAACCATGTATTTGGAACTTCTCAAGGCGCGGGTTCTGCGATTCTCACCTTCCTCGGTGGTTTCCATCCCCAAACTGAGGCTCTGTGGTTGACGGATATTGCTCATCACCATCTGGCGATCGCTGTTATCTTCATTGTGGCTGGTCATATGTACCGCACCAACTGGGGAATCGGTCACAGCATTAAAGAAATTCTTAATGCTCACAAAGGCCCTTTAACGGGTGAAGGTCACAAAAATCTGTATGACACCATCAATAATTCCCTCCACTTCCAGTTAGGTTTAGCCCTAGCGAGTTTAGGGGTTATTACTTCCTTGGTGGCTCAGCATATGTACTCTTTGCCTTCCTATGCTTTCATTGCTAAGGACTACACCACCCAAGCGGCTCTTTACACCCATCACCAGTATATTGCTGGCTTCCTGATGGTTGGTGCATTTGCTCATGGTGCGATCTTCTTTGTTCGTGACTACGATCCCGTTGCTAACAAAAATAATGTGTTGGCACGGATGTTGGATCACAAGGAAGCTCTAATCTCCCACTTAAGCTGGGTAACGCTTTTCCTCGGTTTCCATACCTTAGGTCTCTACGTTCATAACGATGTTGTGGTTGCCTTTGGAACCCCTGAAAAGCAAATCCTGATTGAACCCGTATTTGCTCAATGGATTCAAGCGGCTCACGGTAAACTCCTCTACGGTTTTGACGTACTGCTTTCTAATCCTGACAGTGTTGCTTATACCGCTTACCCTAACTATGGCAATGTCTGGTTAACCGGTTGGTTAGATGCAATTAACAGTGGCAAAAACTCTTTGTTCCTGCCCATTGGCCCCGGTGACTTCCTCGTCCACCATGCGATCGCGTTAGGGTTACACACAACTACCCTAATTCTGGTTAAAGGTGCTTTGGATGCTCGCGGTTCCAAGTTAATGCCCGACAAAAAAGACTTCGGTTATGCCTTCCCTTGTGATGGCCCCGGTCGTGGCGGTACTTGCGATATCTCTGCTTGGGATTCCTTCTACCTTGCTATGTTCTGGATGCTCAATACCTTGGGCTGGTTAACCTTCTACTGGCACTGGAAACACCTCGGTGTTTGGTCTGGCAACGTTGCTCAGTTCAACGAAAATTCTACCTACCTGATGGGTTGGTTCCGCGATTATCTCTGGGCTAATTCGGCTCAGTTGATCAACGGTTACAATCCCTACGGTGTGAACAACCTCTCGGTTTGGGCTTGGATGTTCCTCTTCGGACACTTGGTCTGGGCGACTGGATTTATGTTCCTAATCTCTTGGCGCGGTTATTGGCAAGAGTTAATCGAAACAATCGTTTGGGCTCACGAGCGCACTCCTCTAGCGAACCTGGTTCGTTGGAAAGACAAGCCCGTTGCTCTCTCCATTGTTCAAGCTCGCTTAGTTGGTTTAGCACACTTCACTGTTGGCTATATCCTCACCTATGCTGCGTTCCTAATTGCTTCTACGGCTGGTAAGTTCGGTTAAACGACGACTGGTTTCAGGTGATTAAAGCTTTCCCCTGCCTTCATCGGTGGGGGATTTGCTTTGGGAAGGCGAAAAGCTATTTTTTCCTGATGTTCCAATCATAGAGTACAAAAATGAATCTGTTAGACTAACAGTGGATTGGGTTTTATGGAGTCGTAACGATGACAACTTCCCCGACATATTCTCTTTTTGATGTTGTTTATCCTGAGAGTGACGGTTTACCGATGGCTGAAAGCGATGCAACCAGGGATTATTTAATTTATGGCGTTGAAGCTCTAGATCGTTATTTTCAGAAAGATCCCAAGGTTTATGTTTCGGGAAATTTATTTATTTATTATGAGCAGGGTAATCCCAAGGCTGTGGTGGCTCCTGATGTATTTGTCGTTTTGGGAGTGGATAAAAAGAAGCGATTTTCCTATAAAACCTGGGAAGAACGAGACAAGATGCCTGATTTTATTTTAGAAATCACTTCCAAAAGTACGGCTAGTCAAGATCGTGGCATCAAGAAAGGCTTATATTCTTATTTGGGAGTTAAAGAATATTTTCAGTATGATCCGACTGCGGACTATCTAAGACCCTGTTTGCAAGGTTTTCGTTTGATGGAAGGGAATTATTTACCGATTTTGGGCCAACTTCATGGCGATCACCTATCAATTCATTCTGAAACCTTAGGTTTGGAGTTACGATTAGAGGCAGATGGTGAAATGCGTTTTTATAATCCTAAAACGGGTGAGAAATTACTGAGTACTGGGGAGATGGAACAAGCCAGGGTACAAGCGGAACAAAGAGCTGACAAGTTGGCGGCTAAGTTACGGGAACTCGGACTTGATCCAGATAGACTTTAACCGGCGGCGATGTTAGCAACTCATTTTGAGGAGTGAGACTAGAAGGTTGTCAGTTGGGAAGAAGGATGATTTCTTTTAAGGTTGTACAAGAATATAAGACCATCTCCCTGTCCATCTAAATGGTGACAGATTTTGTTTTATGTTTTTTGACACATTAATAAAAACAACAAAGACTATAATGTCAAGAAAAGCTGATAATAAATTTGGTGTACTTTATCCTAATTTAATATATTGTGGTATATTAACAATAAGAGTATAATTTTGTCAAGGATAAAACATTATGACTCAGAAATCCTATGAAGTTTTCCAAGCAGTGGAGAATAAAGCTAATCTGCTTGCTGTTTATTGGGATAACTTCAAAACAGAAATTATTCAGCATTTACCTGAGTCGTATCATGCTGAGATTGACGAGCTTTCTAGCAATCTAGAGAAAGCATCAGAGAAGTTGATTGATGAGTTGCGCCATCCAACCCTGATTTTAGCGACTACAGGTACAACGAGTAGTGGTAAGAGTACCTTAGTAAATTTTCTGTGTGGTGCTGACATTGTGCCAACAGCCGTGAGTGAAATGAGTGCAGGGACGGTCACGATTGAATATAGCGAAGAGAGGGCTTTGATTATTCAAGAAACACAAGGAGCTTTGTGGGAATGTGGAAAATGGAAAGGTATTAGTGACGAGGAAATTTATGATCGTTTGGATGAAGTAATGATTAGTTATCTTAATGCTAGGGAAGAGCAAACTAATTTAGCTTGTCCACAATCTATCATTTATTATCCTTTTAGATTGGTTAAAGATGAAAAAATTTTAGAATTACCAAAAGGTGTCGCAGCTAAGTTGTTAGATTTGCCTGGGTTATCCCATGTTGGAGATGAAGGAAGTCTTTCGGTTATAAAACAGTGCCGTGAAGCTTTATGCTTAGTGACTTATAATAGTGCAGAAAATAATCAAGTTACGCAAGAAAAGTTATTGTCAGAAGTAGTTGAACAAGTAAAAGAATTAAAAGCGTCTCCCGCTCGAATGCTTTTTATTCTAAATCGAGTTGATGAGTTTAGAAAAGACGTAAAATGGCCGAGGAATGAAGATCGTTTTTTTGATAAAATGACAAAAAGTATTAAAGCCAAATTAATGGAAGAACTAGGAGAATATGTAAAAGATACTGAAAATTTGGCAATTGTTAAACTGAGTACATTGCCAGCTTTGTTGGCTGTACAAATTGAGAAAAACAAAGAATTAATACAAGATATATTGGGAGAATTACCCAGTATTGAAGATAAGTGGTCATCTCATGACAGAAGTAGAATCGATGTACTGCTGAAACCTTATGAAATAGTGGATGATTACTTTAAGCCATTAATCAAAAATATAGTTAAATCTCTACCTCCTGATCCAAAAGATTTGTCTATTAAACAACGGAGTTTAATAGCCCAAGAACTGCGACAACAATCTTATGCACAGGTTTTTGAAGAACACTTAAAAATACATATAGCAGAACATTTTCCTAAGCTAGTTATTCCCCAAGCTATAGAGAGATTTAATGTTGCCGCAGGAAATAGTATTGCACAATGGGCAGTACAAACTACTACAGTTATTCTCAATAGTTCAGAAGAAGATTATCAGCGAGAAATTGAGAGACTTTCACAAATAAAATCATCTCTTGATCATTTTCTAAAAGTTAGTGATGCTAATTTAAGAAAACCTTTTGAAAAAATCAATCAAAAGTGTGAAGAGTATCTTAGTCAGCAAACAAAAGCTGATCCACTCTCTGTGTTAACAGAAGCCATTACAGAACTTCAATTTACCGAACCTTATAACGATATTGAAGAAAAATTAATTCCTCTCTACGATTGGAGAAATGCTTTGGGGAGAGGCGTTGATCAGATTTTGGAAGCAGTAGCAGAATCTTTAGAAAAAGGTATAGTTACTCTAGATCATCCTAATTTTAAAAAAGCTAGTATTGCCAATGTAAAATTGCTAGAGAGTAATCTAGGAAGATTGATTAAGTTAGGCTATAGTTATTCAACTGCACGAGATGGTCAAAATGTGGTTGCAAAAACACAAGAAGAGAAGGATAATCTTAATCAAAAAAACAAAGAATTAAACGAATTATCTATTCATCTTAGTTTGATTATTGCGCAAGTACTGGACAAAATTTCTACTCAAGAGATTCATCGAATGTATGAGGCCGTTAATGAATTATTTATATGTCATCTTGCTTATTTAGAGAAAGGTTCTAATTCTATCGCGGAAAATATTGTGATTAGATTTCCAGAGTCAGAGCTAAACAAAGTTAAAAATGATCTAAAATTTGATTTTGTTAAGTTTGATTCAGATTTTAAAATTAAAGAAGAAGACTACACTGAAGAACGAAGAACTTGGAAGCATTGGTTATGGATCGTTCCTAAAAAGGAAGAACGCTCTAGTGAGAATGCAGAAATTCCAAGCACAGGGCAAATTTTATCCGATTGGAAAAAACAATTAAAAAAAGTTGAACCTGATATGTTAAAACAAGTGATAGAATGGTTACTAGCACAAATTAATGATTTAAAAAAAAATGTAGATGAAACCCAAAGTGATGTTCTTAATCTCTATCGAGATAGATTGGAGAAAGCTAGACAAGAAATTACCTTGGATTACGAGCAAAAGCAAAATGTGTGGAAACCTATGCAACAAAGAGCCGAAAAATTAAAAGAAAGATTTTCTCGACTGGGGAACTTTCAAGAGGAGGTTAATCCAAGTGGGAATTGAATCCTTTGAAACAAATTTTGATCAAATTTTTAAAAAAGTTTATCCCCATATCGAAGGTCATAAAACAGGGACTTTAAGGACTGTGATTTACTTGATTTTGGATAGCCTTCAAGCGGAAAAACTTTGTCAAGAATATGACATTAAAAAAAATGCTCCCTTAGACGATGATCTAGATTTATCTGATGATATTATATATACGGTTTCCATCAATAAACAAAAACCTGTGAAAGAAAACTGGTTCTTCAAGACAGGGGGGGAAACTGTTAAAAACTTGTCCAGACCACTTCGTAAATCACTAGATAATAATAAGGACAAAATGGAATTTATTGTAGTTGCTGCTGTTATTTTAATTGGAACTTATATTACTCAAACTTTTTTGAGTAAGACTCCTACACAAAGTATAACTTCTCCTGCGCTTTCTAGCCAACCAATTCCTACTGCAATATGTTTAGCTGTTCCTGCATCAGTAGTTTACGGCTTAACTTTAGGAAAAATAATAAATAAAGAAAAAATGATTGAACTAATTGAAGCCGCTCCAGAATTTTTATGTATTAAAGCAGAGGAAGCCAATAAAAAAGTTATAGATGTAATCAATCAAGAAGTTTCACCAGATAGTCAACTTAAATTTTATATTAGGATTGACATCCCTAACGGACAAGAGATAATTGGTTCAGAGACTAAGTATGTCATCAAAAGGGATATTCCACCTAATGCACAAGGTCAAATTATCCAGCTAGGCCGTCTGAGAGATGCTTCTATTCTCAAAACATTTAACCGTATTTAAGGAATTAATTTAATGGATTGGAAATCCGCTTCATCCTACTACGAAACACGCCTCAGTGATGTCTTAAACATCCAACATTATGCCGTTGACTTAGCTAAACTTCCCCAAGCTGAAGTTCCCTCTAAATTAACAGAAACTCTTATTCAAGAAGCCGCACCTGCTAACCGCCAACTCGATCGCCTAAGAAAACGAGAATTTCGCATTGCTGTAGTTGGTTTAGAAAAAGCAGGAAAAAGTACCTTTATTAATGCTTGGTTAGAATGTGACTTACTTCCCGCCAAAGGAGGAAGATGTACCTTTACCACCACCCAAATTTATTCCGTTAAAAGTGAATCTAAACAAAGATTAGAAGTGCAAACTCGCACCGAAGAACAGTTTATTCATTTACTTAAAGAATTAGAAACCGTTGGTGCAAAGGAAGACTTAAAAACAATTAGAGAATATGAAACTACCTTACAACAAGTTAGAAAAGAAGGAAATTTAGTTATTCCCTTTACCCGACTCGAAGACATCCGAGAACAACTTAAAAAATACGTTGCTGATGAAAAATATGCCCATGCCGTCTTAGAAGCCAGACTTTATACCAATAAACTTGCCCAAGCAGAAGGAATTGTCTTTTATGATGTTCCTGGTTCAGATTCTGGGTTAACCAAGCACGTTGATGAAGCCCAACAAATGCTCTCAGATTGTGATGCCGTGATCGTGATCCAGCGTTTCCGTAGCATTCGAGAAGCCGAATTAGAAATTATTAAATTTACAGAACAAGGCGATAAAAATATCACTATTGCCGATAAACTATTTGTTTTTTTAAGTCATATTGATGCTCTCGGTAGCGCAGAATCCCTTAAAACCCATATTGCAGAAGCTTCTCAAGATTGGTCAAAACGCGCCAATTTACCACAAAATCGTATTGTTTCAGGTTCAGCAGGAGCTTATTTAATTTTAAACAATCTTGCGGAAGAACATACCCAATTAGAAATTGGAAAAGCTAGTAATATTCAAGATAAATTAAGCACTTTAACTGGTATTAAAGACGATGAAATCCTAAGAACTCAAGGGACAGGTATTCCTGAAATTAAAGAAAAAATCTTCAATTATATTAATACTGAGCGAGTTACGATCCTGAAAAAACGCTGTGAAACTTCTATTGATAAAATCATCAATACCTCAGAAGAAATTTATCATCTTGTTAGTCAAAGATTTCCCGAAAATCCCGAAGAAGCACAACGCTTTGAAGAAGAAAGAAGACGAATTTCTTTTTCAGAGTGGTGGAAAAGTCAATGGGAATATATTAAAGCTGATTTGCAGAAATTTTATGAAACATCAGTGATTAATCAGCCCTTAGAAAAAGTTAATAACGAATCTTCCAGTAGCATTGAGAAATTTAGAGAACGTTATCTACAACTGATAGAAAGTGAAATGAACAAATTAAGAGAAGAAACTTTAAGGAAAAAAGAGATTATTTTTGATGCTAACTCTTTTCCAGACTTTGACAAGGCAAGAGCTAATTACGCTTGGCGAGATGATTTATATGCAGATATAAGAAAATTGTTAGATCAGCTTGCCCGACAATTGGCTGCCGAGTTAAAGGATGAATCCTTAAAATTAGTGGATTATATGTCATCATTATTATGGGGAAGTTCTCAAGTTAAAGAACGACTAATTGGTTATTCAGAAGATGAATTTTTAATCCGTTTAGAAAATAGTTTGAGTGTTTTATTTTTAAGATTTGCTCGTCCAGTTGCCGAAGCCTTAATTCGCGGCCCCGTTAACAGTGATACCCGAACTCAAATTGTTAAATCTCTAGGGGCTGATGTTGAATTGATTGATAATTATTATCAAGGAGATGAACCCGCTTTTAGAGTGTTGAAAAAATACGTTAAATATGGTTCTGATTTGCTCTTTAACCGTGACCTTCGCCAACAAGTGTTAGGCGTAACAGGCATCGCTGAAGAAGTTATCGGGATGACGATAGATAAAGTCATAGATTTAGCTGACCAATTAACTCCACCTAGAGAATTTGTTACCTTTGAAGTCACTAATGATATTAATGCTTTTGAAGAATACTTACGCAATGGTATTTTTGAAGCGGCTGGATTTGAATCCTATTGTATCCAAGAATTAAGAGGTTTAGTAGATCTCTTTCGAGAAAAGGAGGGTACATGGGCTGGCGTAGCACAAAACGAATGGTATAAGGAAAATCCTCAACTTTTAGCCGAATTGCCTGCTAACCTAAAATCCCAAGAATTTAATTTAGAGGTTAGTGAACGCCTACGACAATTATCAATTGCTTTAAAGAGAAACAGTTTTGGTGAGTAGTTTTTAGAAAGAGAAATAATAACCCACATTCCATCGTACATAAAATCGGGTTAAAGATTATCTAAAAATTTTCCCGATCAATCCATGACTATGATGTCCCACTGTCCATTTTTAATGCGATCGCAGTTAATTAGGGCTTGCTGAAAAAAGCTGAAACCTTTACGGAGAAAAATAGTAGGCGAATTAAGAACCGCTAGAATGCACGAAAATAGGGTAGAATGCCTCAAAACCATTGCATTAAGAAGAGAGAAAGCAGATGTACCGAAAGCAACAGTACTCAATTGAAACACCAGAAAACTTGAAAAATCTGTTCGGCGGGCAGTTAGACGAAGAAAATCGTTGGATAGAAATGTCAAAAATGATTCTTTGGGAAGAATATGAGGAAGAATATGCAAAAAACTTCACAGAAAAAAAAGGAGCCCCAGCCAAATCATTTAGAATGGCATTAGGAGCATTAATTATCAAAGAAATTTCAGGAAAAAGTGACAGAGAAACAGTAGAACAAATAAAAGAGAACCCTTATTTACAGTACTTTATAGGAATGGAAAGCTATAGTAGCAAAGAAGCATTTAATGCGTCAATGATGGTTCATTTTCGTAAAAAAATAGGAATGGAATTAATAAATAAATAAATAAATAAAATTAATAAAGAAATAGAAAAAAAAGCGACGGGTGTAGCGTCAGAAAAAAAAGAAAATGAAGGAAAGTTATTGTTAGATGCGACTTGTACACCAGCAGATATAAAATATCCAACGGATATAGGAATATTGAATGATGCCAGAGAAAAAACAGAAAAAATAATAGATAAGCTGTATGAAGAAATAAAAGAGAAAAGGAAAGAAAAGCCGAGGACTTATAGGGAAGTGGCAAGAAAAGAGTACTTAGCCATAGCAAAAAAACGTCGTGTGTCAAAAAAAGAAAGAAGAAAAGGAACAAAAAAACAACTAGGATATATAAAAAGAAACTTGTCTGATATAGAAAAAATGATAGAAGAGGGAGCAAAGTTAGAAAAACTAACGAAAAAAGAGCAAGAAGAGCTTGTAACGATAGGAAAAGTGTATGAGCAACAGTTAGAAATGTATGAAAAAAAGACAAATAAAGTAGAAAACAGAATTGTGAGTGTAAGCCAACCTCACGTGCGTCCAATAGTGCGTGGAAAAGCGGGAAAAGCAGTAGAGTTTGGAGCTAAAATATCGGCAAGTAATGTGAATGGCTTTGTCTTCTTAGACAAATTAAGTTGGGATAATTACAACGAATCGGGAGATTTACAAGCGCGAATAGAAGAATATAAAAGGGAAACAGGATGTTATCCGGAATCGGTTCATGTGGATAAAATCTATCGAACAAAAGCGAATCGAGCTTATTGTAAAGAAAGGGATATAAGAATGAGTGGTCCCCGATTGGGAAGACCGCCGAAAGAGGTGAGCAAAGAAAAAAAGAAAGAGGCACGCTCAGATGAAAGAGTGCGTAATGCCATTGAGGGTAAATTCGGACAGGGAAAGAGGAAATTTAGTCTTGGTCGAGTGATGGCCAAACTACCTGAGACCTCGGAAACGGTAATTGCGATGAACTTTTTGGTAATGAATCTTTCTACTCTACTTCAGAAGACAAAAAGTAAAAAGTTGTAGAGTCGTTTTTCTTGTGAAAAATGGTGTTAATTTTCCTCTCTTTTGTGAGGAGTGATTTGTGTTGACCTTTTTAGACAGAAAGGAACAATAGATTAAACAAAATCTGTATTTTGATTTGTTTCCATAAGGATAAGTTATCTATGCTTTTTCAGTCCATACTTCCCTAACCCACATTTCTTTCGTTTTTTGACTTTTTCAGCAAGCCCTAATTAGGGCTTGCTGAAAAAAGCTGAAACCTTTACGGAGAAAAATAGTAGGCGAATTAAGAACCGCTAGAATGCACGAAAATAGGGTAGAATGCCTCAAAACCATTGCATTAAGAAGAGAGAAAGCAGATGTACCGAAAGCAACAGTACTCAATTGAAACACCAGAAAACTTGAAAAATCTGTTCGGCGGGCAGTTAGACGAAGAAAATCGTTGGATAGAAATGTCAAAAATGATTCTTTGGGAAGAATATGAGGAAGAATATGCAAAAAACTTCACAGAAAAAAAAGGAGCCCCAGCCAAATCATTTAGAATGGCATTAGGAGCATTAATTATCAAAGAAATTTCAGGAAAAAGTGACAGAGAAACAGTAGAACAAATAAAAGAGAACCCTTATTTACAGTACTTTATAGGAATGGAAAGCTATAGTAGCAAAGAAGCATTTAATGCGTCAATGATGGTTCATTTTCGTAAAAAAATAGGAATGGAATTAATAAATAAAATTAATAAAGAAATAGAAAAAAAAGCGACGGGTGTAGCGTCAGAAAAAAAGAAAATGAAGGAAAGTTATTGTTAGATGCGACTTGTACACCAGCAGATATAAAATATCCAACGGATATAGGAATATTGAATGATGCCAGAGAAAAAACAGAAAAAATAATAGATAAGCTGTATGAAGAAATAAAAGAGAAAAGGAAAGAAAAGCCGAGGACTTATAGGGAAGTGGCAAGAAAAGAGTACTTAGCCATAGCAAAAAAACGTCGTGTGTCAAAAAAAGAAAGAAGAAAAGGAACAAAAAAACAACTAGGATATATAAAAAGAAACTTGTCTCATATAGAAAAAATGATAGAAGAGGGAGCAAAGTTAGAAAAACTAACGAAAAAAGAGCAAGAAGAGCTTGTAACGATAGGAAAAGTGTATGAGCAACAGTTAGAAATGTATGAAAAAAAGACAAATAAAGTAGAAAACAGAATTGTGAGTGTAAGCCAACCTCACGTGCGTCCAATAGTGCGTGGAAAAGCGGGAAAAGCAGTAGAGTTTGGAGCTAAAATATCGGCAAGTAATGTGAATGGCTTTGTCTTCTTAGACAAATTAAGTTGGGATAATTACAACGAATCGGGAGATTTACAAGCGCGAATAGAAGAATATAAAAGGGAAACAGGATGTTATCCGGAATCGGTTCATGTGGATAAAATCTATCGAACAAAAGCGAATCGAGCTTATTGTAAAGAAAGGGATATAAGAATGAGTGGTCCCCGATTGGGAAGACCGCCGAAAGAGGTGAGCAAAGAAAAAAAGAAAGAGGCACGCTCAGATGAAAGAGTGCGTAATGCCATTGAGGGTAAATTCGGACAGGGAAAGAGGAAATTTAGTCTTGGTCGAGTGATGGCCAAACTACCTGAGACCTCGGAAACGGTAATTGCGATGAACTTTTTGGTAATGAATCTTTCTACTCTACTTCAGAAGACAAAAAGTAAAAAGTTGTAGAGTCGTTTTTCTTGTGAAAAATGGTGTTAATTTTCCTCTCTTTTGTGAGGAGTGATTTGTGTTGACCTTTTTAGACAGAAAGGAACAATAGATTAAACAAAATCTGTATTTTGATTTGTTTCCATAAGGATAAGTTATCTATGCTTTTTCAGTCCATACTTCCCTAACCCACATTTCTTTCGTTTTTTGACTTTTTCAGCAAGCCCTAATTAATCTCTTGAATCTTGCCTAAATCATTGAAAAAAAGGAGTAACTCACCAATGAAGAAGACAAAGTATTGGCAAGTTTTTCCATCAAAGGTAGTAAGTAACTCGGTCAAGTTGCACGGGTATTTAAAACAATGACTCGAATCGAGTATCTTGATAAATTTTGTTGATGAGGTAAGTTTTTGTCGGCTGTGATAAAAATATCAAAAGGGTAACTTGAAGCTCGTTCCAAAATTTCCCTATCCTTAAGACCTTGCCATCTCAGATCATAGACATTTAAAACCCGATAACCTCGTTCTGTAAAAGGCTGCTTAAGTTGTTTATTTAAAAGATTCTCATCTAACAAGATAAGCATTATTTTGACGGGCTTCAATAATAACTAATTTTGCAACATTTTCTAAAACTTTAACTGCTAACTTCTCCAAATAGGGGAAATCATTAACGAACTCACTTAAACCGTCTGGTCCTTCCAAATAGTCAAAAAAGGTTTGTAGAGGAACGCGGCTACCAACAAAAACAGGAGTTCCACTCATAATTTCTGGATCAGAGTGGATTACCTCTTCTCTTTCTAATATACTAACAAGTTGCATATTTCTGGCTAATTAGATGTTATTTTCATTGTAGCTCATGCTCTCCGATATTTTAAGCAAGGATAATTCAAAATTATTATTTTAAAAACGCGATCGCCTTTTCTAAACCATTCATCTCAATCCAATTCTTACTGAAACTGAGATAACAACCAAGCCCCAACCTCGGCTTGATTCGTTTGGCGACTACGCTGTAAAGCCTCCTCTAAAACAGCAACTTCCAATTTAGGCAAAACTTGAGAAACCTGAATCCGTTGACTGCCCTGATTCATCATCGAATAAGCCAACAATTGAGCCTCTTGAACATCCACTACCCAATATTCATTAACCCCTAACTCTTCATATAAAGAGCGTTTTGTCCCCAAGTCATCTAACAACGAAGATCGTGCAATTTCAATCGCTAAATTAGGCGAAGGATATTGATCCAAATTCACGATCCCTGTTCCCGATGGAATGGTTTTAGCATTTTCCCCCAAATAATAAGCTACATCAGGCTGACATTCTCGCACACCTATTTTACGAAAAGTCGTTGTATCTAAACCCGTCGCAGGAATTTGTTTCAGCGCAACAAATAAATTCACAGCAAAAATAATAATTACATGATCCTGACCATGATCAAAGCTAACGGGTGACATCTCAATCCTCATATGTCCTTTATAATAGTAGCCCTTGGCTTGTTGATAAATCGGATCATTTAACTGATTAATATAATCATCCCAGGTCGCCAAAACCCAAGAATCTGTGCGGGGTTTAACTTGTAAACTGGTCATCCCTTAACCCTCCTGTAAAAATGAGAAATTTTGTGGTTTAGCGAAATCAATAAACATCTCAGCAATTTCATCTAAAAATAAATAATTGTCGAACAATTTCTTCTGGTTTAGCTGGCCGTTCCTTACCATCTACAAAATCTTGCAAATAACCTTTACCCTTACGATCAAATTATTGAATCGCTAATTTTTCTTGCCCATCAAAAATCGTCAGTGCGTAATCTGTCCCCTTAAGAACGTCAGAAATCGTATATTTTGGCTCATTATCGTTATCCATAAAACTTAAATCCACAAGAATCAGTGTTTTTCGCTTAATCTATAAAAAGTGATTAAATACGACACTTTATAATATTAGCATAATGCGATCGCTCCTGAGAACACAATTAAGATGAGGTCTGCGTAAATAAATTATCTGGATTTATTACTGTTACGGGCGGAAGACTTTTTTCTTGCTAGAGATTTCCTTGTGTGAATCAAAATAATCTTGTAAACCATGAATTGTATAGAGTTGCTGAGGGGGGACTAAATTCCAAACCGCAGGAACAACATCCAGTAACCACCAATTAAATAAGTCTCTGCAATTCTCTGACCCAGGGAAAATAGCATAACCTTGAAAACAGTCATCTAAGATTTCTAATAACGCATTTTGTGACAAGCTGGGTACGAGAGTTTTAACAAGATTTTTAAATACATCAAATGCTTCGTCAATTTCTTGAAGTCCAAAGGAAATTTCAGGAAATAGTTTCTCTAAATCTTTTTCTATTTTTGCTATTAGTTTCTTTTGATCAAGTAAATTGTTGTTGACTTTTTTCTGAATTAATAGATAATTAATCAATTGAAAAACTTTTTGACTCCTGTTGTCCTTATGCAATTTCTTTTTTATTGTAGGCTCAACAGCATCAGCCATAATTAATGCCATATAAAGATAGCGTTTTTGAGTTAATAATTCATCCTTATCTTTTAAATTATTTAAAATCTTAAGACACATATCATCTAACGAAATTTTTCCAGCATTTTTCTCATATAATTCTTCATATTTTTCTTGACAAGCAAAATTAAGCAACTCCCTTAATGTTGGAGGAATATTTGACAAACAAGAATCTGATTTTATGGAATACTTTAATAATATAGTCATGGTAGTTGTTCTCCTATTAAATTAGGGATAGGGGTAGTCTCAAAATACTTATAGTCTAATATCAGCAAAAATTTTCTCAAATTGCCGAATAATTTCTGAGCAACTTCTACAGGGTTGTCTTTCTGTATAAAGATAAAGCTTTCCTTGAATAATTTTAGGGTTAATAGTCTCCAAAGTCTCTGCAAGAGCAAAAAGGGCTTTGTATTCAGCATCTTTATCTCTTAAATAATCATCTACAATCGGTTGAAAATGGCCACCTTCAGATCGGGCGTTGGGTTTTGGAGTTGGGCTTTTCGTTCCACCTCTAGAAGTAGCAGCCGTGCCAATAACAGTACCATTTGTAAGATGTAATTCAATGATAGCAACATTAGCTTTAGGAAAAGGTTTGTCAAGATAAATTTTGCGAACTAAAGCCGCATCCGCCTGTAAACGCTTTTTAATATTGTCCATTAATAAAGCCTATTTCATATCAGCGATCGCCTGTCGGGCCATAGAAGCAATCCCTTGATCCGTTGCCTTTGGTAATTGATAATATTTACCGCTGAAGATGAAGAATGAGGACAAGGTTTATCCAAGGGTGATTTTAGCTCGTTTGATCCCTTCGATCATTAAATCAACGGCTAATCCTGCCTGTAAGACAGCAAAAACCCAGCCCACAATGACGAGGGTAATAATATTAACTTTTTGGACAATGACTTTAGCGAAAATCATTCCTAGCCAGTTTAGCAAAATGATCAATAACAACAACGCAAAAATACTGATTTGCCGTTTAATGTCCCCCTCAGCTTGACTAGTCGCCACTAAAATTGCCACAATACCGTAGGGGGTGATAATTGCGGGAATAGTTAAAGGGTTAATAGCGATCGCGGGAATATTCTCTTCAGTATAGGGTTCAGTCTCAGGAGATAAGGGTTTGGGCAGACTAAAATTAGATAACATTTGTAGAGAAGCCATCAGAATCAAGAGTCCACCTGCGACAAATAGTGCCGCCGTAGAAACATCCCACTTCGCTAAAATACCTTTACCAATGATTGCAACCGCAAAGAGAATAATACTAGAAATTATGGTTGCTTTCAAAGCCAGCTTTTTGGCAAAATTAGGCTCCGTTTTATAACAAAGGCGGTTAAAAATGGGAATCACCTTGAGGGGGCCAAGGGTCAAAAAGAAAATCACAAAAACATAAGAAAATGGGTAAACTTGTACAGTGTCTTGCATGGTAATAGTCTGGAATTTAATCTAGAATTTGACAATTTTTGCCTAAAGGAACGAGAAGTTGATCAACTTTAGCAATTTCCCTAAAAACAATTTAGAGACAAGGAACATAAGCCCCTAGATAGAAAAACTCTATTAATACATCACAGCGTAAAAAGCGCGATGGTTAACATTACTGAGCATCCACATCAGGGTAAAAATGACAGTGGGTAACTCTTTTTTCAAGACCCGTTAAGACGAAGAAAAGAGAGCTTCTTCTGCTAATTTAGATTGTTCTTTTTCTAGTGCTAATTCGGCTTCTAGTTCTTTACTCAGGAAGTAGTTTAAAAAAGTACGAATCAGAGCCAGTAATCCGAGTTTTCCCAAACTGTCTAAGGTCGGTGCGATCGTTGTGGCTAATATGTCTGCACCGAGTTGAAATTCGAGGGCGAGGGCCAACCACATCCCGAACCGAAGGCGGATCTTATTAAAGGAGGGGATAGGGGTACGTTGACGATTTAATTGATAGGCTAATTGCAAGGTTTTAATAAAACCAACGACAATACAAATAACAGAAAAAGCTTCTAAAGCAAACTTGCTAATCGTAACTAAATGTTCTAGAGCTTGCTCAAATATTTCTAGCATGGGTCAGTTTATCCTCCAATAATTAAGATACTAAGAAAGGCAAAAACACCCACTGAAATAAGGGCGATCGCCACCACTAAACCTAGGGATAAACGGGGTTGATAGGTAAACTGTCCATGCTCAATACGTTTCAAGTCTTGACGATGATTAAGAGCCGCGACTCCAAGAGCTAAAGTGCCAATAATAATAAACAATAAACCTAAAATTCGGGAGA
Organism: Woronichinia naegeliana WA131; assembly: GCA_025370055.1. NCBI lineage: Bacteria > Bacillati > Cyanobacteriota > Cyanophyceae > Synechococcales > Coelosphaeriaceae > Woronichinia > Woronichinia naegeliana. Next base: position 4,287,003 of record CP073041.1, read on the forward strand.
GATGGAAAGAATCCAGATTGGTGTTAAAAGTACTATGAATAGCCGCAACAATTCGATCAATTCCCACACCAAAACTAATGAGAGAAAGACTGGTACGAATCCAGGCCATGAGGGTTCGTTCGGCCGCCGCTCGGTTCCGCTCTTTGGCTAATTCATTGGTCATTTTATAAGCATCAGGAGAAGAATTCATGGGTTTTCGCAGGGAAAAATTGAGAAAAGAAATTTGTGGCAAAAATAAAGCTTAAATAATAGACTTCTTGCACAATAGCGTTCGATCCCCCTAAATCCCCCTTAAAAAGGGAGACTTTCTTTAATTTGCAAGAGGTCTAATCTGATGACTAGGTTGACTGGGGTAAACGAGTATTCTCTAAATGAGCAACACTTAAATCAACATCGGTCAGATTCGCTTGGGTTAAATCAGCATTGGTTAAGTCGGCATTAGTTAAATTGGCTCCTTGTAAATTAACTCCTTGTAAATTAGCTCCAATGAGTCTGGTTCCTGTCAAGTTTGCCTGAGTTAAATTGACATCCTGCATATTTGTATAAGAAAGTTCACTATTAATTAAATTTGCTTTACTTAAGTTAACAAGATGGAGATGAACATGGGGGATTGCTAGTTGCTCTAAATTAGCTCCCTCTAAATCCAAATTATCAAAATGAATTCCTGCTTCTCCAAGTATTTCAAGGGCTTCGATACGAGCAATACTGTAGATATGCCCTTGGGTATTATTAACAATTTCGAGGGCTTCTAAATTTTGCTGTTGTTTTCGCTTAGATTTTTCTAAAATATACATCCAGGCAGCCGTTACAATACTAAATGACTCTACATTACCCACGCTGATTAATCCTAAAAGATTAGAACTTAAACAGGTGGAAACAAACTTTTGCTGGTTACAAATTTCAAAACGTTGAACCAGGGCAAGAAACCCCAAAGAAATGCCCGACGCAAGCAGTAAGCGAAATGTAAAAGAACGATTCAGTAACCGAAAAAAAGGTTGTTTCTTTCTCGCTTGGTATTTCTCATACCAAGTTTTTCGTTTTGGAGGCTGTGTTGTTACCATTATGCCAAGTAAAAAGTTAACGAAGAAAAGAACAATTAACAATATGAGCTAAAAAATAAAAACATATTGTTAGAAAAATGAAAAAATCAAAAAAATAAATTTGAGCGGAAGAACGACAATCACATTATTTACCGAGCCAATTTACCAAAGCCTACAGGCTTATTTTTAGCCCGATCTTTAGCCGCTAATTTTGGCATGATTTCAGTGGCATCCTTACCTTGGCGGAGTAAATTTACCATCATTTTTAAGGGGTTATCAATGTGAGTAAAAAAGGTTTTATAACCCGCACAAAGGTAATTTAGCCCTGGCTCACCATCAGGCGTATCGGTAAACCGATGTTTTGGACATTCTCCATGACAAGCAAACCGCACTTCACACTGTTGACAATAGCGAGGCAAGGTCGTTAACTTATCTTGACCAAACTGAAATTGACGCGAACTTCCCACTAATTCTGCCATCGAAGTCTCTTGAATATTTCCTAATAAGTAATCTGGCTCTACAAAATGATCACAGGAATAAAGATCGCCATTGTGTTCTAAGGCTACTCCAGAGCCACAGGTAGGCGAAAAAAAGCACATTCCTGTTGGTAGGCCGAGCCAACTCCTGACTGCTGCTTCAAAGGTTTGTACAAAAATTTTTCCCACATCTCGCCGTACCCATTCATCAAAAATGGTTGTTAAAAAAGTGCCAAATTGTTCGGGCAAAACGGAATTTTCTGAAACTTGTGTGCCTTTTTGATAGAGCGTTTTCCCATCTTCATTGATGCGTTCAACTACAGGAATAAACTGTATCCAACTGGTTTTCACTTCATCGCGTAGAAAACGATAAACCTCTAGGGGATATTGACTATTGACCCGATTAACGGTAGTTAAAATGTTATATTCAACCCCATGTTTTTGGAGTAAACGTAACCCCTTCATCACCCGATCAAAGGTCGGACGACCGACTTTATCCACGCGATTAGCATCATGGAGTTCTCGCGGCCCGTCTAAGCTTAAACCAATGAGATAGTTATTTGCTTTAAAAAATTCACACCATTCGTCATTTAATAGCGTTCCGTTCGTTTGTAAGGTATTTTCAAAGGTCATCCCCGGTCGGCGATATTTTTCTTGGTAGGCGATCGCCTTTTTAAAAAAATCTAAGCCCATTAAGGTCGGTTCTCCCCCCTGCCAGGCCACAGTCACTTCAGGGGTTTTATGGCTTTCAATCAATTGACGAATATAGGTTTCTAAAATCTCATCACTCATGCGAAAATTACTATTCGGATAAAGCTCTTCTTTGTCTAAGAAGAAACAATAGGAGCAGTCTAAATTACAGATCGCACCAGTGGGTTTGGTTAAAACGTGAATACGCGGTGGCAGAAAGTTTTCCATAAAAAACGAATGGTTTCGAGTTAGATAGGGTTTAATTTGTAATTATAAATAGCTGATTTAAGTAAGTGGGCTTAATTAATTGTTAGATAGTGGAACAGGCTTCTAGCCTGTGGACGGGCAAGATGCCCATCCCACGTTTTATATTTAATTGCAACCAGCTACTTAATTCTAAAATTAAGCCTCAAAATCAAGATTAATCTGAGTTTAAAAACTGAAGATAGCCCAGACGATAGCCTAACCAGCCTGGAATGGCTAAGGTCGCTACTAAAATTGTGGTCGTCGTGCTTAACCGACTCGATAAGGTGCGAGCAGGATCAAGACCTTCAAAAACGAATTTAAGGGCGACAATAAAGGCATAGGCTACCGTAGTTAATGCGCTGGCTCCTTTAATAAATTCCTTTGGACGCGGTATTTTTAAATCGTGGGAGCCTTTACCGATTAACAGCCCCGAAATGAAGCCCGCAATACTCAATAAAGCAATGGTTGTTAAGCGATCGCCAAACGCAATTTTGGGTAATAATTCCTGGGGATCGGCAATGACTAAGGCCGTTCCGCCAACGGCTCCCGCGATCGCGCCTAAATTCGCCCACCATAAAATAGGATGGGTCTGACGGGTGCTGGCTAAACCCGACAGGGTAATCACAACTACCGTACAAATAAACGCTGAGATTAATTCCGAGAAATGACTAGTAATGCGATAGAGAATCACACCACCCGCGATCGCGCCAAGCAGTCGTAAAAAATCGGTTTTGATGGATGTTAAATGGTTCTGCATCGCGTTTTAGGTAGGATTGAAATCAACAACTAGTTGATCACTTTAATGACAAAAAGTAAGATAACGCCAAGCCTAGTAATTGTTTTTCTATCTTTCCTCTACATAAACCTTAAAAATTTGTTTCCAATCTCGTTTCATACTGATAAACCACGTCTATTTTGGGAACTGAAGTTTTTTGAGATATATTTCAGGCGCAAGTCCCCCTTTTTTAGGGGGATTTAGGGGGATCGACTTGAGTGATTAAAAACTATGGATTTCGAGTTAGACGGGGTTTAACTGACCCATCATTTTCTTTCACAGTTGTCCCCACAGCAAGTGTTAAAAATTGCTGGCGTGTAAGTTTCGACATAACAAAAAACTAGAAAATGTAGGGGCTTAGTCTCCAATTCCTAGACTTTAGAAACTTAAAAACTAAACTCCTACCAAAACATTAAGGCCCTTTTGACCAAGAAATTTCGTCTAATTTGTAGAGCCAATTAAGCACTCGGTATCCCGGCTTCCAGTTTTTCTAGCACATTGTCTAGGCTAAAACTGGCGGCTTTTTGGCGAGGTGGGTAGTCCTTAAAGGTGGCTAAAAATTCCCCGACGATCGCCTGGGCAGGAACCAACATAAACGCTCGGTCTATCATCCAATCGTAATAAGTATTGGAAGTAATATCGGCTCGTTCGTAGGGATCCGTCAACAAATTAAAGATTTTCGGAACTCGTAAGGGGGTAAACGGTTCAGCCCAAACACGTAACGTACCTGCCGCCCGTTGTTCCATAAAAACGATTTTCCAGTTGTCGTAACGTAGGCCCGTTAAATCACCATCATCAGAGAAATAAAAGAACTCTTTACGCGCACTGGTATCTGTTTTACCTGTCCAATAATCCAACTGGTTATAACCATCTAAATGGATTTTGAAAGTTTTAGAGCCGACTTGATGCCCCTTCAGAAGTTTTTCCTTAATGTTGGGTTCTCCTGCGGCGGCCAAGAGGGTCGGCAACCAGTCCAAATGGCTGACAATACCGTTATAGACTTGACCAGGAGCAATTTTGCCAGGCCAACGCACCATCGCTGGCACTCGATAGGCCCCTTCCCAATTGGAATTTTTCTCATTGCGGAAAGGAGTCATCCCCCCATCTGGCCAAGTATTCATGTGGGGGCCATTGTCCGTGCTGTACATGACAATCGTATCTTCAGCCAGACCCAACTCATCAAGCAGATCCACCAGTTCTCCCACCTGCTTATCGTGGTCAACCATGCAATCGTGGTACTCACTTTGCCAACGTCCTGCCTGCCCTCGGCTTTCGGGTTTGATATGGGTGCGGAAGTGCATATGGCTGGTATTGAACCAGAGAAAAAACGGCTCATCGTCCTTTTGAGAATCTCGGATAAAGCGTTTGGCTTCTGCAAGGAATTCCTCATCAATGGTTTCCATCCGTTTTTTGGTCAAGGGGCCAGTATTTTCGATACGTTGTCCCCCATTACCATCAGCCCAGCAATGCAGAACGCCACGCGGGCCATACTTCCCTTTGAACTCAGGGAAATCCTTGGGGCTGGGATAATCTACCTGCTCAGGTTCTTCCTCCGCATTGAGATGATATAAATTGCCAAAAAATTCATCAAAGCCGTGCATCGTTGGCAAATGTTCATCGCGATCGCCAAAGTGATTTTTGCCAAATTGACCCGTGCGATAACCGAGAGGTTTTAAGAGTTCGGCAATAGTGGGATCTTCTGCTTGAAAACCGAGTTTCGCCCCAGGTAAACCGACTTTACTGAGGCCCGTCCGAAAAACACTTTGACCTGTAATAAAAGCTGCCCGTCCTGCCGTACAACTCTGCTCCGCGTAGTAGTGATTAAAGCGGATCCCTTCGTGGGCAATGCGGTCAATATTGGGAGTCATATAACCCATCAAGCCGCCCGTATAGCAACTGAGGTTACTTTGACCAATATCATCTCCCCAAATAATGAGAATATTTGGTTTGTTTTTAGGCATAAAAAGCTACTCCTAGATAGGGTTATAAATCATTATTTCAGATGAGTTGACTCATTTAAATAGATAGCCTGAAAGACAGGATTGCTCCTTCGTTAATGCCGTATTAGGGGCCAGCACAGTGTCTCATCCTAAGGGATAACCAAGGGATTAAGCGTCTTGCCGCCTATTCAAAAATTGCACGTTTTTCGTTAGAATTAGCCCAAAATAAAGATTTCCTTTATATTCTTATTCTCTCAACGAATAATGTACTCATATTTTCTGGGAAGATTGGGATGGACAATTTTCTGATTCTGCATCGAACCTTTAATCATATCGATAAGTTGAAACCCTTGTAGAACCAGTTTTTTAACGTCATTACGGAGTTGTTTGGCATCCTGGCCGAGATGGGGATCGTCTTTGAGCTTATCTAAAGAGGTGTTAAAGATGTCGGTAAGTTTCTTTGTTCCTGCCTGTTCCTGACCTTGTTCGTACTAGTAATTCTGATATTTCATCCTATTTTTTCCCTTTATTCTTCAGTAATAGAATTAATATTCTTTCTCTTGTAACCGCGTGCTCTTCAGTTTTTAGAGCTTTCTGTCGCTCTTTCTTTGTTTTTTTGTCTAAGAAGTCTAACTTCAGTATAACTATATCAAAAATTAAGTCTATATATTCTAGCTTATATCCACTTAGAGTGTTGACAGCTTATTCCAGCAATAAGTTAAAAAATCTCGGCGATCGCAGGCAAAAATCCGCCCATGAACTAGATATTCAGCTATTTTGACAAAATGCCTAAAAGCCTTGCTTTGAAAGCCTTTCAGCGATTGTGAGTCTTGAAGAGGTTTGAAGGACGTTGGGGGCTGAAACCCTAGTAAACTCGTTGACTTTCCTAGAACTTCGCACTGTCCAGTTGTCAGGATATTACTCAATCGCTACAGAAGAAATACAATAGGCTTTCAACACGAGGTTGAGATGTAAAATAATTTCTTCATTTTCTTGTTCCGTTGTTAACATTGCTCTTCGGACTAGAGAATGAATTGCATTTAATGAGTCTGCAACAGGGAGAGAAGATTGATGAAGAATTTCTTTTAGGTAAACAGGACAGTTGAATTTTGCCAACTCTGTCATTATAATTTTTTCTGATTGCGTTAATCGCTGTAACTCTTCAGCTAAGACTTGTCGTAAAGCTTCTCCCAAAATAGGATTTTCGTGCTGTAGAAATTGATTAACCTTTCCCAAAAATAATTCCTGAATCAAGCTAGATGTTAATTTTAGCCAAAGAGGATTACCTTGATAAAGGTTAATTAGTTCTATCCACTTTTGCTCATCTAAAAGATGATAATCTTGAAATATTTCTATACTTTTCTCTTTTAAACCTGACAAAACTAATGCCTTAACTAATTTATGTTTGGCTTCTGTAAAAGTAATATCTATCGGTTTTTCTTGACTTAATAAAATAAGACAGCTTTGATGATTAACTTCAGCTACTAATTTAAAAAAGCGTTGATAATCTTTATAATCTGATTGATAGTTTCCCGCCAGTTGATTGGGGGAAAATAGATTTTGTAGATCATCCAAAATAATCAAGAGTTTATGTTTTTTTATAGTTGCTAATAAAAGATTTAGTTTACTCTCAAGCTTTTGTGCAACAGGCATTTGAGCATCTATCAACTTAAGAATATTAGTGAGTGTTTCATCTAAACTTGGACAAAAAGTAAGGTCTCGATAAATGATATATTTAAAGTTAGATTTGATATTTTCAATAAGCTTAATAGCAAGGGTCGTTTTACCCATACCTTTTAATCCTAAAATAGTGATGAGACGATATTTATTTTGGATAATATAGGTTTCTAGAGTTTCTAATTCTTGCAAGCGTCCATAAAAACGGTAAATATCGGGGGCATTTCCTAAATCAATCAAAGGTGTATTGGGATTAGATACGGGTTCTGAACTTTTTTCTATCGGAGATGAGTTATTTGTACAGATATGAATATTATTAAAAGAAACAAAATCTCTACCAGATGAAACATGATTATAAAATTGGGATTTCTCTAAGACTGCTCGGATATTTGATTTACTAATATTTTCTCCTAAAATTTCGCCTAAGATTTTCCATAATTCCGAAGCCTTATCCCGAATATGACTTTCACTCACATGAAATTCTTTGGCAATATCCGCGTATTTTTGTCCATCGAAAGTACCTTCAAGAATTATCTTTTGAAAATAGTCTAGATTTTGTCCTGTTTTCGCTAAAACCAACTCATCTAAAAACTTTAGAACAGTATCAGGTAAATGTTCTTGAGACATAAATTAATAGCCCGATGAATCTTTAATCGTTATCTTAGCCGATAATTCCGACATTTCCGATACTTTACCCTATTTATCCGATCCAAAAATGTCCTACTTTTCCGATTACGATACTTGACATTTTAATTTATATTTAACTGTGTCACTGGTGTGGTGGTGTCATCTAGCACTGTAAACCGCTAAACGGCATAAGTAATTTCTCCTGTTTGACTTGTTTGGGCCATTAAAAAACGAGACAAAGACGCTTTCGTCCTGATTTTTTATCAAAATTATGAATGTTGATCAAGTTAATTCAGACTGTCCGCCTACAGAGTTCCCTGTGGATAGCGATCAAATCTATCCAGATTCTCGGCCAACAGTGATTCACTCTGAAGAGTCATCACCGACTTCAGATGCAGAGCATCAAATTCTCGGTAAGCTCACTGAGCTTGAAACCCAGTTAAAATCATTGAACAATGTCTTTGAGCAACGCCTCACCTACGATAAGGACAAGGAAAAGGCTTTTGACTTACTTTATGGTGAACTGGAAGCACTGAAAGAGAATTCAGCGTTCGATAGTGTTAAATCTCTCTATCTTGACCTCATTCTACTACTTGACAGGGTAGAAACCATTAAGGAGAGTATCACTGATCAAAATCTTTCAACTCAGTCCGATGCAATTAAGGGAATTTTAACCTCAGTCAGTGAGGAGGTGTTAGAAATTCTTTTCCGTCAACAAATAGAAATCATACAGACGGTTGCTGGCCTCTCATTTGATCCTACTCAACAAAAAGCGATTCAAACTCAAAAAACTGCTGTTGAGTCGGAGAATAATAAGGTTTTCTCTATTGTCCGTAGTGGATTTCGCTATGGCAATCGAATTTTACGGCCAGAGGAGGTAATTATATTCAAATATCATAAGGCGTAGTTCCCTATTTTTATAGTATTAAAAATTAAACTTTAAAGCTAATTTTAAAAAGAAATTAACATGAGTGAAGAAGTCATTGTCGGTATTGATTTAGGAACAACGTTTTCTGCGATCGCTTACATAAATAGCTATGGAAAACCTGAAATTATTCCTAATCTAGAAGGAGAAAGAACAACACCATCGGTTATCTTCTTTGAAGAAGAAGATGGTACACCCATTGTTGGTCAAGTTGCTTTTAATCAAGCAATTACTAATCCTGAGAGAACGGTTAGATTTGTTAAGCGAGATATGGGTAATCCATCGTTTCGTTTTAATGTTGACGGGGAAGATTATTTACCAGAAACGTTATCCGCTATCATTCTTAAAAAACTTAAAAATGATGCTGAAGAACGTTTAGGAAAAGAGATTAAAAAAGCAGTAATTAGTGTTCCTGCCTACTTTAAAGATTCCCAAAGAGAAGCAACAAAACAAGCTGCTCAGATTGCAGGATTAGAAGTTATTCGCATTATTAATGAACCTACTGCTGCGGCATTAGCTTATGGTTTAGATAAAGAAGAGAATCAAACAATTCTCATTTATGATTTCGGAGGTGGAACCTTTGATGTCACAATTTTAAGAGTTAAAGATCGTGAATTTACGGTTTTAGCGACTGATGGAGATCCAAAATTAGGAGGCAGTGATATAGATTCGCTGCTAGTTAATTATCTAGCTGAAGATTTTAAAGAAGTCCATAATATGGACTTAAGAGAACAACCTCATACCCATCATGAATTATGGCAAAAAGCTGAAATTACTAAAAAAGATGTTGGGTTAAGACCATCCGTAAAAGTTATTTTATCTCATGGGGGAAACACCGCCAGTGTCAACGTTGATCGAGATAATTTTGAGGATTTAATTGAAGATTTGATTAACAAGACTGAAACCTATATGGAGAAAGTCATTAAAGATGCCAATATGGATTGGTCAGACATTGATAAAATCATATTGGTAGGCGGATCTAGCCGTATTCCTGCTGTTCAAAAAATGATTAAGCGTGTAACAGGAAAAGAACCCGTCAAAGACACTAATCCTGATGAATGTGTGGCGTTGGGGGCTGCTATTCAAGCTGTTGTTACGACTAAAGAGACTCCAAAAAAATCAAATGGGAAAAAAACAAGCCAAGAAATACCAGATCTCAAATCAGATAAAGGAGAATCTGTTGATCTGGTTATCAATGAAGTGGCTTCTCATAGTTTAGGAGTTCGAGTTAAATCTTCACAAACAGGCAAATATATTAATAGTATTATTATTCCTCGGTTAACTCCAATTCCCTGTGAAAAGACTAAGGATTACACAACTTTAGAGGATAATCAAACCAGGGTTGAATTTGATGTACTTCAAGGAGAAGATGAAGATCCTCATTCCCCTGATGTGGACAGGATCGGTAAAGCAGGATTAAGAAACTTACCTCCTTGCAAAGCAGGGGAATTAAAAATTGATGTCACTCTTAAATATACGGCTGACGGCATTATTGAAGTTGTTATCCGTGAACAGATAAGTGGCCAAGTTTCTCGTGAGTCTATCATGCAAAAATCAAATATTCTAGCTGATGATATTGTTAATGCAAGTACGCAAAAACTAAAGGCAATGGATATTTAACTTTAAATTTAATTTAACTAACTTAACTTGGAGAAACTATTATGGTTAAAGCTATTGGTATTGATTTAGGAACAACCTATTGTGCTATTGCTTTTACTAACAAGTATGGCAAACAGGAAATTATTCCTAATCGAGAGGGAGAGCGAATAACACCTTCGGTCGTTTTATTTGAGGATGGTTCACCTATTGTTGGAAGTATAGCTAAGCGCTCTGCTGTTGCTATGCCTCTTGATACGGTTCAATTTGTAAAGCGATACATGGGACAAAAAAATTGGAAATTTATCTCCGAGAATGGAGACGAATATACTTCTGAAGAGATTTCTGCTTTTATTCTTAAAAGATTGAAGGAAGATGCAGAAACAGCACTAGGAGAAGGTATTACAGATGCAGTGATTACCGTGCCTGCCTATTTTAATGATGCTCAACGTACAGCTACAATGGATGCTGGAAAAATTGCGGGATTGAATGTATTACGGATTATGAATGAGCCTACGGCGGCCGCATTAGCCTATGGAATTAATCAACAAGAAAATAACCAAAAAATCTTAGTTTATGATCTAGGAGGAGGGACATTTGATGTCACAATCATGGAAATTGTGCAGGGAGAAATTAAGGTCATTGCTACAGGTGGGGATAAAGATTTAGGAGGCTTTGATTGGGATAATAAAATTATGAATTACCTCAATGAAGAATTCAAGAAAGAATCGGGAATTGACCTTTATGATGACCCGACTTTAACTCAAGACTTAAGGGACAAAGCAGAAATCACCAAGAAAACTCTTTCTAGTAAAAATTCAACTAAAGTGTTTTTAACCGCAGGAGGAAAAACTATTTCTGTTCCAATCACACTGGAAAAGTTCCAGGAAATTACTCAACCTGAGCTACAAAGAACAGAAACAATCACCGAACTTGTCCTTGAAGACTCTAAATTGACCTGGAAAGATATTGATAAGATCCTTCTAGTTGGTGGGTCAACAAGAATGAAAGCAGTTCCAGCTCTCATTGAGAAAATGGCAGGAAAAAAACCTTCTATGGAGTTGCATCCAGATGAGGCTGTTGCAATGGGAGCAGCATTTCAAGCTGCGCTATTACAAATTCAAGAGGGAACTTCTGATTTAGTAGAGATAAAAGACTTCCCCTTAGTTGAAATTAAAGATGTTACTTCCCATAGCATGGGAGTTATTTCGGTAGATCAGAATGATCGTAAGGTTAATAGCATTGTTTTGAAAAGAAATACTGTTATTCCTTGTAAATTCAGTGAAGAATTTCGCACTATTCAAGATAATCAGCGCGAAGTTCTTGTGCAAGTTACTGAAGGTGAGAGTCAAAATGCCAAAGAAGTTACAATCAAAGCCGAAAAGCCGATGAAACTCAAGCCTTACCCTAAAGGCTCACCCATTCGCGTCGATTTTGAATATGATGCAAATCAAATGATTACTGTAAAAGTCTTTGATCTGACTCCTAAAAAGCCTGAATTTCTGGGTGAAATTCAAATTGAAGGGCGTTCATTGACAGAAAACCAAGTAGCAGATAAACAAGTAAGAATGAGCATGACCACTGTTCAGTAAATTTTTAATGACTTTCCTAAACTCAAGTAAAACCCCTGGAGAAATCATGAAAGACTACTACAAACTGTTAGAAATTGACAAAACTGCCTCAGAACACGAAATTGACCAAGCAATTCGCAGGCAAACACGGCGATATCTTGGACTGCAAAATCATCCCGAACAACATCGCAGACAAGAAGCTGAACGAGTAATGAAAGAGTTGGCAGAAGCTAAGACCATTCTGCTTGATGCTAATAAACGCCAACAGTATGATCGTGATCTCGCTCGTAATCCGCCTGAAACACGTCAAGTTAATGACAACAATTTATCTCAAAATTCAAGTGAGCTAATTAAAGAAGCAGAAGAGCTTATTGCCGATGGTCAAATTCCTGATGCAATCGTTGTTGCAGAAAGGGCAACTTTATTAGAACCAACAAATGCAGATGCATGGGCGGTTTCAGCGCGTGCTAAAGCTAAATGGGGTGAGACAAGAGAGGCAGATTATGAATTTAAAAAAGCTATTTCACAGCGTCGCAACTACGCTCCATTCTACTTTGATTATGGATTTTTCCTACAATCAACTGCTGATTCGCAAAAATATATGGCTGTTGCCAATTCACCCGATGAAGCCTTGATGAAAGCACTTGAACAATTTGAGCGCGCCTATTCAATAGATCCGCAAACAATCTATTTACAGGCTCAAGGTTTAATTTACACTAATAGTAATACTCTTCAACACAAGACTCAATATAAGCAGGGTATTGAAATTCTTGAACGTTGTGTAGCTCAAGAACCTGAAGACGAGCGGTACAAAGAAAATTTAGGATATGCGTATCTTGATGCTTGCATTCTAGGTTGGACATACGTCACTAAAGAAGGTTGGCAAGAGGCTTATTATGCAACAGAAAGAGCGCATATAGATGAAGCTCAATTATATATTATTAAAGCTCAGAGTCTTAATCTTAACGATGAAACAATTATAAGTAGTATTCGTACAAGGGAAAGTTTAATTGTAGCAAATCTTAAACGTCATTTTACAGGTAGTTGGATTTTAGCTATAGTTGGCGGCTTAATTTATTCTAGGTTAGCAATTGTTTTTGTCCCTCTGTATTGGTTCTCAGCCCGAGTTACCCAGTATAATATTAATAATAAATTACTTAATAATCGTAGTAACAACATTGTGGATACTCTCTTTGGTGGTTCAACAAATGGGATTTATCGATTGATTGTGTTAATAATCTGTGGAATTTTATTTCCAGTTATTATTTTGTTGAACTTTTTTTCAAACTATAAGGAGGATATTCAATCAAAAATCAAAGCTAAAGACTAAATTTCTATAATTTTGAATCTAAGCAATTTATCCATTAATAATGAGGTGATGATCATGTCGTTAAGTCAGCCAGCAATACAAGCTAATATCAACAAACTTGAAGCTGAGGCTAGAGATCATGAGAGCAAGGCAAAAGAATATAAGTCTCTAGCAAAAATGGCTGGATCTCGTGATCCTAGAGAAGCCAGCGCATATGAAAAAGCAGCAGGCAGTGAATTAAAAAAAGCTGAACAATGTAGAGAAGAAGCCGAATCGCTAAGAAAGCAACTTAAGCAACGCGAAGAAAATCAAAGAGAAAAATCTCAGACCTGGAGCGAGAAAGCCGAGGTATCCTACTCATCCGCAGAAAGAGCAAAAGACGCGCGCGAAAAAGCAGAAAGAGAAGACGCGGAAAGAAGAGCGGCGGCAATTCAAGAAAATCTTCGTAATAGAAGTAGGGGTTAAAATTTATATGATTGGAGGTTTATTGAAGGTATTTTTTCAACTCGTCCAAATATTCTTGCAACTCACTGCTAAAATATTTCTAGTTTTACTCGATCTAACTCGTCTTTATCCTTTCCATTTCCTGGGAGGTTTCTTATTAGTTATAATTGCTCACTTTATCTGGGCTGGATTAACGTTGAGTCATCTTATTTTTATTTTTTGTGGTGGTGTTGTAATTGCAATACTTCTTAAAGCAAAAACTTTTCCTTTTTTGGGTAAAAATTCTGATAAAAAAAGAATTGGCTCTGGACAAGCTACAGCACGTTGGTCAGATGAAACCGATATGAAATCCTTAAATTTATTTGAGTCAGAAGGTCTTCTTTTAGGGAAAATTGCTAAAAGGAAAGGAATTATTTCATTTTCATCTAAGCAAAAAATACAGCCAGACTCAACATTACTCAGATTTAATCAAGATTTTAGTAGCTTTGAAGGTAATTTACTAACTGTTGCTCCCCCTGGTGCGGGAAAAGGCGTTGGAGTTGTTATTCCCAATCTCTTAACCTACCCAGGATCAGTTATTGTTACTGATCCTAAAGGAGAAAATTATGCAGTAACAGCCCTCGCACGTCGGCGCATGGGACAAGGAGTATTCTGTTTAGATCCCTTTGAAATTTGTGACAAGAAAAATAGAGCAAAATTAAATCCATTGGATCTTTTAGATCCCAATGAAGATGACTTAATTGATGACGCAAGAACTTTGGCGGATTCTTTAATTTTAAGACCAAAAAGTGAGCAAGGCAATGATAAATACTTTAATGATGAAGCAGTTACTCTTCTGACAGGATTGATTCTGTATGTAGTTTGTGAATTGCCTGAAGAATCGAGACATTTAGGAGAGGTGAGAACACTGCTCACTTCCCCTGCTGATGAATTAGCTTTTATCCTTAATATGATGGAAAGTTCCCCCTATGCTCATGGAATAATCGCCAGAACTGCATCTAGCTTTAAACAATTACCAGAAAACACTTCAGCCAGTGTCCTTTCCACCGTCAAAAGTAACACCGGATTTCTTGATTCTCCTAGAGTAGTTAAGTCTTTATCTAAGAGTAGTTTTGACATTAGAGATCTAAAAAAACGGGGTGATATTTCTATTTATTTAGTCTTGCCTACTGATAAATTATCATCCTATTCTCGCTTGCTTCGCTTATGGATAAGTACAGCCATTCGAGCCATTTTAAGCGTTCAAGGTAAGCCTAAATACCGAGTTTTATTTTTATTAGATGAAATGGCACAGTTAGGTCGTATGGACTCTCTGAGAGATGCCGTTTCAATTGTCAGAGGCTATGGAGCAACTATCTGGACAATTCTTCAAGATCTATCCCAAATAAAAGCTCTTTATCCTAATGATGAATGGCAACCCTTTGTGTCGAGTAGTAAAGTTCAGCAGTATTTTGGTGTGGCTGATTTAGAAACGGCTAAATATGTTTCAGAAAAACTAGGGAAGAAAACTATTGAAGTAGAATCTATTAATGAAGGGCAAAGTCGAAATTATGGACAACATGGAGGTAATAGCACTAATCAAGGAATTACAAAAACGCAACAAGTTAGACCACTTCTTCATTCGGACGAAATCATGAGAATGAATCGTAACGAACAAATAATTTTTATTCAAGGTCAAGACCCAATTTTGGCAAACAAGATAGAATATTTTAAAGAGGCCTATCTTCAGAAAATTGCTAACTCTAATCCTCAACATAAATCCGTCTAATCGTTTTTTATCAATATAATTAGCGATCGCCGTTTTCTATCCTGTTTTAAAGGGAAATCATCAGAAATCGTTTTTAGAATTAGATAAGACGCGATCGCTTTTAAAAATAAGAGAATGGAGAAGCGATCGCTGTTTTAGGGATGTGGGAGGTGCGATCATTCTTTGAGAATTTGAGGGGTGATCGCTGTCTCCTTGTTGGTAAAAGTTTAAAACTGCAATCACCCCTTACCCAGTAACAAAAAGTGATCCTGTTTGCGATGCAGAATGTAGAGTGAAGGGGCAATCATTGAAGAGATTGGAATGGCGATCCAGCTTATGCACTTCATTTTTTAATTGGCGCATTAATGAAATGTAACGCATCTTTTTATATTTATTACATTAATAATTTGTTGGGTGTTTTTTAATGATAATATATCCCAAAAAACTATTTTAATACTGTTGCTAAAATCAAATTTAACGCTGAGAAAACGGTACCAATTACAAAAAAGTTTCCAGCTAATATTAATTGTCTCGCTTTCCAATCATTTAAACGAGCTAGAGTTTCAATATCCTTCTCATACTTGTCAACAAACCACAATTTGTACTCATCGGATGTTAACTCAAGAAATTTCTCCACCTGTTCATTAGGAGAAATAATCGAATCTTCCCCACCTCGTTTTTTCAAAATTCCTACTAAACTAATAATCGCTGAAACAACCAATAAAACCAAACTTAAAACATTCATAACAGAACAACTATAACAAGGCAATGAATCCTGTATAATCACCTGCTGATCGGGTAAATCTCCCGCAAACTTGATTAATGCTGCACTAAAACCCGCCAGCGCACTCAATTGAGTATTGAGAAGATTAACACGACTATCAAGAGTATTGATAGATTCTTTGGCATTTGTAAAAATAAGCTCTATGATTTGAGAATAGCTATTTGGAAGAGGATCATCATTCATGCCAGACATAAGTAACTCGGAAACAACTTTTCAAAATAATACCGAATCTCAGGATAGTAAACCACAACGCCCCAAAAAGCCCGAACTGTATTTCTTGAAAACCTATCCCTTTCGCTATGATAGCTCGCACCACCATCCCCAGGAACAAGATTATTGGAATGAAACCGTTGAAATCGAAACTTCTCAAGGTCAAACCCTAACCATCACCGCCTATTTACTACGAGTTTATCCTACGACCTTTAATGAATATGATGCCTATATGGACATCCCCTATTGCTCATTATCTGATATTACTGGCCCCGTCAAATCCCCTGATATTAAAACCGCCAAATCTCCCCGTTTAGAAAAAATTTGGAAAGTTGTTGCAGGCCCTCAAGAATCAACCATTAACGGTTATTTTCGCGGTGACTATACCAACAATAACCCCCCTGCTTGGATATTCGGACTTCGCTTATTAAGTCAAGAACAATCTAGGGCGATCGCCGCTTCGTAGGTTGGCTTGAAAAAAGGGAACTAAACTAATAACTTTGAGGTTGAAAATTTTCAGGAGTATCCAGTTCAAAAACTTGGTCGTGAATACGAGCAACATAAAATCCTTCTTGCCAAGTTTTTTCTCGTAAATCGGGAGACATATTAACCGCCGCTAAAATGCCATAGAGTTGTTTATTCTGATGTACAGGGCAGAAAAATCGAAAACGTTGCAGGATGCTTTTAAGTTGAGTAATCGAGTCCTAAGTACAGGACAAAAGGCTTGAAAAGTATACGAGAAAGGGGTTTCATGGAAGATGAACGTAATGTAAGAAAACCCATGAACCAATATAACGCATTGAAACAAGCCCTAAAACCCCATTTGGGATGGCATGGTGCCAGACTCTCCTTCCTAGCCTTGTTCTTACTCGCCCTCCTCAAAGTGAAAACGGTTAACCTTAAAGAATTGGCTCTGGGTTTTGAAGGTCGGGCATTGGTGGATTCTCATTACAAACGCTTACAACGCTTTTTCTCAGGATTTGAGCTGGATTACCATCACATTGCCCGTATTGTAGTCAGTTGGCTGGATATCCCTCAACCTTGGGTATTAAGTATTGACCGCACAACCTGGGAGTTTGGCAGTCATGGTTATAATATCCTCACTGTCGGCATTGTCCATGAAGGAGTAGCCATTCCCATCTTGTGGTGGATGCTTAGCAAGAAAAAGGGCAATTCTAACAGTGATGAACGAATGCGTTTTATCGAGGAGATGCTCAAGATTTTTCCCACCGCCCTGATTCGTTGTTTATGTGGCGACCGTGAGTTTATTGGTCAGGCTTGGCTTCGCTATCTTCTGCTCGAACCGCTACTGGCTTTCTGTCTGAGAATTCGGGCTACGGACAAGATTGAGCACAATGGCAAGCTTTTGGCCGCCAAAGTCATTTTTGCCCATCTTGCAAAAGAGTGAATCTCAACGTCTTCAAGGGAGTTGTCGGGTTTGGGGATATCCTGTTTCTGTAGAGGCTCTTCGCTTGCCTGATAATTCTCTACTCATCGTCATTGGACATCCCGATTCCCAAGGTCTTATTCACGATTATGCCCTGCGTTGGGGCATTGAAACCCTTTTTGGCATCTTTAAGACTCGTGGCTTTTGCTTGGAATCTACTCACTTTACTGACCCCAAGCGTCTTCGTAAGCTTTTGGCTTTACTGACTTTAGCTTTGGCTTGGTCTCTCAAAACTGGTCTAGCAATTCATCATCTTCATCCCATTCCCCTCAAGAAACATGGTCGCCTAGCGCAGAGTCTTTTTCGTCTTGGTTTTGACCATCTTCGTCATCTTGTTCTTAATCCTTCTCTACCCAATTTTTCTCTTTTTCTCGACTCCCTACATTTTTTGTCCTGTACTTAGAATCGAGTCTTCTACAGGATGATTTTTGACATCTACAATGTAGGCGGCATTAATGGGAGCGTTAGCATAAGCAAGGACATCAATTCTCATCTGTTCTTCACCGTTTCTGCATATCCTTACACTCGGACAGATTACTTTTATTCCAAATTGTTCGCGGAGAACCGTTTCCATTGAGGGTAGAGCTAATCCTTCAGTAAAGCCACCAAATTTAGCCCCAAATCTGCTAATTTGTCTTTCTGATTCGGCTAAGATTTGCCATACGTCTTCGGAGCTGGTTGCCATAGATGATTTTTCTCCTTGATTTCACCTAATCACTATTTTATCGGATTTTAAGTGATCGGCGTTTGCTATCCCGTTTTAAAGAGCGATCGCATTTTCAATTTAAAACTATCAACTATTCACTATCAACTATCAATTAATCGGCGATCGCGTTTTGAGTTTAGACTTAGGAGGCGATCGCTTAAAATTCGATAAAATAGTGATTGACAAATTTGAGAGAGATTATGGCAACTACAGCAGAAGACGTATGGCAACTGTTAGCTGAATTAACAACGGCTCAAAAAGAGACCGACCGACAACTGAGGGAAACCAACCTACAACTCAAGGAAACCAGCCTACAACAGCAGGAGACTGACCGACAACTCAAGGAACAACAGAAAGAAAGCAAGAGACGGGAAAAGAAGACCGATCAGCAACTCAAAGAATTGGGTAAACAGATTGGGGGACTTGGAGCGAAATTTGGCAGCTTTACCGAAGGTTTAGCCCTGCCTTCCATGACCACCATTCTGGAACAACAATTCGGAATGGAAACTATTAGTCCTAGTGTACGAGTTAGCAAAAATGGACAACATATAGAAATTGATGTCCTTGCCTATGCTAATGGCAATCTGAATACTGCCTATGTTGTCGAGGTTAAAAGTCATGCAAGAGAAGAATCTATTGCTCAATTAAAAAGTATTTTGCAACGTTTTCGTAGCTTTTTTCCTGAACACAAAGATAAACAACTCTATGGCATTTTAGCGGCGGTTGATTTGTCCAATGGATTACGCGAAAAAATTCTACAAGAAGGATTGTATGTAGCCCGTATTCATGACCAAGTTTTTGAACTTGATATTCCCGATAATTTCCAACCTAAAACTTATTAAAATATTTTAGGTGATTGCATTTTCAATGGATAATTGACAATGGATAATTATCAACTATTCACTATCAACTATCAATTAAGAGGCGATCGCGTTTTCAATGAATAATGGACAATTGACAATGGATAATTATCAACTATTCATTATCAACTATCAATTAATCAGCGATCGCGGTTTTCCATCCTATTTTAAAGGCGATCATCAGGCATCGTTTCTTGATGGTAATCTTGACCGGCTCCATATTGCCAAGCGTCTCGCCAACGATGATAACGATATTTCTGCTCAGTAGAGAGAGATTGGGTTAACGGTTCCAGGGATCGCGCTAGGGGATAAAGACCACTGTAGGCGGCCAGATTGCCATAGTGCTGAAGCCAATCGAGAAGAGGATAAAGTCCGATCTGGGATAGAATTGGCAAAACCTTAAGGGGATTAACCAAAGGCAAGGTTTTCGTTAAAGCGGAAAACTGGATCACATCTTGTAAAAAGGGTCTTAATACTGGGTCGCCTTGCTGATCCATGACCTTAAAAACCGCACTCATTAAGTCATTAATTTGTTGAGGGTTAACCTTTTGGTTCAGTCCCACACTCATGGTTTTTTGAAAAAGCCAGGTCACAGCAATATTGGGTTGATAGGGTTGCAGTAAAGCTAGATTAGATTGCTCTAATTGATCGCTGCTTAAGGCTTCACTAATCCCTTGAGTTAAACGTTGTAAATGCCGCACCATCGCTCCAAAACCGCCAAAGCTAATGGGAGATTGACCGCCCGCACTGTCGCCGATCGCTAACAGTCTTGACCAGGGCATTTGCAGAGGACTTTGACGATAGGCAGGGAAAAAGCCAAAGAGAAAACGCTGAAATTGTAGTTGTGTCAGTTCACAGTTTTGGTAAGTCGGTAAAAGCCGCAGATATTCCGTCATCAGGAACTCTAAACTAAAGCGATCGCATTGGGCATCCAGATAGGTAAAAAGATAAGTGGTGCGGCCATCACGAGCTGGAAACGCTTCCCAAAAATATTGGCATTGATGCAAAATTGGAGTGATAGTAGCGATCAAGTCTCCCGTTTGATTATGATCAAAACCCTGGGCACAGCTACCCACCACCAGACAAATACCATCCGGTTTCGCGCCCTGTCTAACCTGTTGCACAATGGGCGAAAAATGACCCATTGCATCGATCAGTAAACGGCAATTGAAGGTTTGTTCTCCGACCTGTAATTTGACACCTGAATCGCCAATTTCGGCTCTTTGAAAAGCGGTTTTTTCTAAGAGAATACCTCCTGCTTCTAGAAATTTTTGTTTCAGAGTTGCTAATAGATAAACCGGATCAATGCCAATATTGAGAATATCCTTGACCCAAAGTTCATAACCTTGATAAAAACTGAGACGGGCCGGATTGTATTCTGTGGCGATCGCCGTTGCCAATTCCGATTCTGTCAACAAATCTAAGTCCAGAAAAACCTGCAATTCTTGACGAGAAATATTCCATTCCTGCTTTCTTCCCTGGAGCTTACCCTGTTCCAATAAGACCACTCGCCATCCCTGGCTTTGCAAGGCTGCCCCTAGAAAAATGCCCAAAGTTCCCCCCGCGATCGCCACATCAAAGCTAACTTCCCCTAAACTTTCTGTGAGGGGATAAATTACCCTAGGAGGCGGAACCGCATTGCACCGCAATTGTAACCAACGTTGATCAACGCGACGCAGATTTTCGAGGGGATTACCCGCCGTTTGAGAAAGCAAGTTAACCAGGCTTGTCATGGGTTTCGTGGCCACAGTTTAGGATTCAAGATTTTGCAAAAGAGCCTCTCCCATCTCCCGACAACCGACCAGTTGGGTTCCTGCCGAAAGAATGTCTCCAGTGCGATAACCCTTTTCTAACACCGCATTGACGGCTTGCTCAACTTTGGTAGCGGCTGCCGGTTGATTCAGCCCATAGCGTAACATCATGGCCACACTTAACACCTGGGCGAGGGGATTGGCCTTATCTTGACCCGCAATATCAGGAGCCGAACCATGAACGGGTTCAAATAAACCGGGCCCCGTTTCTCCCAAACTGGCAGAGGGTAACATCCCAATACTGCCGGTTAACATAGCCGCCTCATCGGAAAGAATATCGCCAAAGAGATTACTCGTCACAATGGTATCAAACTGTTTGGGAGCGCGAACTAACTGCATAGCAGCATTGTCCACATACAAATGGGACAATTCCACATCGCTGTATTGACTGGCCATCAGGGTAACGCGATCGCGCCACAGTTGGGACACATCTAAAACATTGGCCTTATCAACGGAACAGAGTTGATAACGACGTTTGCGAGCAATTTCAAAGGCCACCTTGGCAATACGATCAATTTCCGACTGTCGATAGGCCATGGTATTGACCCCTCGCTTTTCCCCCGTTTCGGTTTCAAAAATACCCTTGGGTTGGCCAAAATAAATTCCCCCTGTCAACTCTCGTACTACCATAATATCTACTCCTTCTACCACTTCGCGTTTGAGACTAGACGCATCAATTAATTGGGGAAAAATGGTTGCGGGTCGCAGATTGGCAAATAGTCCTAAACCTTCTCGAATCGCCAATAATCCTGTTTCTGGTCGTTGTTGACGAGGTAAATTATCCCACTTATAACCCCCGATCGCCGCCAGTAGCACTGCATCACTATCCCGCGCCACCTTCAGGGTTTCTTCCGGTAAGGGTTGACCGGTGGCATCAATCGCGGCTCCTCCAATTAAGGCATTCTCAAAGGTAAAGGCTAGATCAAATTGGGAGGCGATCGCCCTAAGAACATCGACAGCAACGGCCATAATTTCAGGGCCAATGCCATCGCCAGGCAGGAGAGTGATACGGTATTGCTGAGTCATGGAACTAGAGTAGGCGTTAGAGTTTGCAATTTGCACAATCTTTAATTGTACAGGCCCCAGACCGCTTCTTAACGGGAACTCAAAATGTTGAATGGGTGCGATCGCGATAAAAGCTATTCTACCCTTACGGATTGTTATTCATTCTACTGGTCTGGAATATCACCAGATTTTAGTCTTAATCAATCTTGCTAAATGTACTTTTTGAGCCAAAGGTGGTTAAAGATCAAGCGGTAAATACGATTATTGATCTTGAGAGAATTCGCTTTTTTAATCACTAATCCTGATAGAAGTAATTCTCTTTCGACAGAATTGTCAGTTAGGGGAATTTCTTCCTGTTCTAACACCTGTCGGTAAAGTTCTAAGAGTTGGGCTGATCGTTTACTTTTCAGAAGGCGATCGCGAATCGTTTTCAAATGTTCTGGCTCGTCCTGATATTCCCAATTCTGGATCACCTGGGTTTGGATCAAGTTTTGGAGCCAGGTGGCTTCGTCGTTGACGGGAATGGGAGTAGAAGTATTATGAATCAGTTTACAAATTTTTTGAGTGAGAAAAGGTTGACCATTCGTCCAGTTGAAGACTTCTTTGAGTAAGGTTTGGGGATTACTGACTTTTTCAGCTAAGCCTTGCAATAAAGGTTGGGCTTCATGTTCTTTAAAACCTTCTAGATGAATCGCTTGACCAATATTAAAAGGGGTTATCTGAACATCGGTCATTAAATCGCTAGGCGTTGTGACTCCAAAAAGAGCAAAGGTCAAACGCTGATAGGCGGGATTAAGACTGCGTTGATTGTAACAGGAACGAATGAGGGCAAAAAAGTCATGAACAGAGAATTTTAAGCCGAGAACGCTGTCAATTTCATCAATAAAAATAACCAAGGGTTTGGTGGGAATACCATTTTCTACACCCACTTCCGTTAATAGGACTTCTTCGATCAAGTCACTTAATCTTTGAACAGGGGGCCTATCTTCTCGTTCTTGCCACCAGCTTTTTAGGTTAATCTTGCTCCGCAAATCAAAACGGCGTAATAGCTCAAAGGCGAATCCTTTATACCACTGTTCTGGAGTTACGTTTTCACTGCCGATGCGGGTCATGTCAATGGGCGCACAGCAATAGCCCTCGCGCTGGAGATAGTCAATCATCCGCACCATTAAACTGGATTTACCGACCTGTCGGGGATTAAGAACGTAGCAAAATTCTCCTCGTTTTAAGGCTTTATAAAGATAGCGATCGCTGACTCGGACGACGTAGGTAGAGGCATCCATCGGTAAGCTTCCGCCCACTTGATAATCGAAATTTGAAAAGGAATCTTCGCTACGGAGTAAATCATTTTCAAAACGGAGTTCGGCTTGGGTAGCTTGGAGAATTTTTAGGGTTTGAGATAATTCTTTGGTTCGTTCTTCTACTTTTTGTTCCAAAGTCTGACTATACTCTTCTAGTTCATTTTTAGCTCGTTCTAGAGCAAGATTTTTGAGGGCTAGTTCTTGGGTAAACTGAACTCGATCCGTTTCAGCTTGTTTGCGTTGGGTAATATCTTGGAAGGCAGCGATCGCATAGGCAATTTGACCTTTCTCGTTAAAAACAGGAGTAGCTGATACATCTAAAGGAATTGTTCGATCAACTTGGTGAATCTCCATATCATCCGCAGTTGTACTTTCGCCATTTAATGCTTTTACAATGGGTTGTTGTTCAGTTGGGTATAATTGGTCTGTCCCTGCTAAATAAGCATGGTAAATTTCAGTCAATTGATTGCTTGATGCAAGAGTTACAATTCCTTTGCCAAGAATGTTCTGGGCAGTCTGATTTGCATAGTAGGGTTCGCCCTTAGCATTAAGCACAAAAATACCTATGGGGATAGCTTCTAAAAATTGAGTTAATCTTTTCTCATTCTCACTTAGAGCGACATAAAGTTGAGCGTTTTGTAGAGAAATTCCAGCTTGATAAGATAAGAGTTTTAGGACTTCTAAGCGATCAGGAGTAAAGGCACCAGTACTGAGATTATTTTCTAAGTAAAGCAGTCCAATAACTTGACCTTGATGGATGATGGGCGTACATAAAATAGATTTAGATTGGTTTTGAATTATATAAGGATCTGTTGTGAATATTCCCTCACAAGTTGCATCGTTTAAAACCACATTTTCTCTGGTTCTTTCTACATAATTGATTAGAGATAGGGGCAAATGTTGGCTAGTCGAAACCATGACTGATTCGCTCACTATCACTTTATCTTGCTCCACAGTACCTTGGGTTTTAATGAGTAACTGACCTTCCTTTACCAAGATGAAAAAACCAGTTTGAGCACCAGCATTCTCAATCATGATTTTTACCAAATTTTCCACAAGTTTATCCAACAAAATGTCGCTAGAAATCGTTTGCGATGCTTTAAGCACGGTAGCTAAATCTAGGGCTTCACTAGAACCACCAGTAGTTTTTGAAACGCTTGGGAAAGTGGCTTTGTTTTTGGATAATGCTGAAGCCAAAAACTGCGGGTATCGAGTCTCCATATCTTTTAGCTTGGCTAAAGCCCCCCAGCGCTGATAGGCGTAGTAGGCATCAACTAAATAATGACGAGCTACCTGTTTTTGGTCCCTGCCTAAATAAAATCGGGCTGCTAGTTCGTTAGCCAGAGCTTCTTCGTTGATATATTCGTTTATTGTTGCTAGAGAGATAGCTTGATCGTAATATTCCCTAGCATCTTTATGTTGACCTAATACCCTGGCAAGTTCAGCCTCAACTAGATAATATTTATGCAAATAATTCATGGGGGCATGATGAGACCAATGCTTCATTTTTGTCTGATTGGCAGTTACTTTTTCGAGAATGTACTGTTGTTGGATATTTAGAGTATCAGTAAGCATCGCCAATCTAGCGAGAGAATCATAAAAGTGAAAAATGGCAAAATTAATTGTCCCGACTGCGTTTCCTACATATTCTTCTGCCTCTGTTGAATTTTCAATAGCTTGAGGGTATTTCTGAAATAAATAGCAAAGAATTAGTTTCTGGAGATACATCTCACAAAGGGCATTGCGATCATTTATTTCCAGATAAACTTGTCTCATGGTTTCTTCATTATAATGCTCTCCAATTAAGCGACAATTGTCTTCAGATTTTCCTCTCAGATTTAAGACGGCTTGCCAATAAGTTTTATGTCTTTCAAGTATATGCTTCTGCTGAATTTGAGATATGGCAGCACTAGCTTTTTCCATTTCCCGTTCTAGTTCTCCCAGTTCCTTACCCATATAGTAGCCAAAGTAGCAGCATGAATGTATTCCCCATGCAGCAAAATGCAAATCCCCTGTTTCTAGCCCGATTCTATATCCTTCTAAAAAAGGAGTGAGAGTTTCTCTGATATGCTCTTTCCAATGTCTGACAAAACAATTTACGATGAAGAAAGTACTCGGCTTAAGTTCTTTGGCATCAAATTTTTTGAGCAGCTTCAAAGTGAGTTGACCAACTTTATAACCACCATCAAGATCTTCTACTACTCCACAGAGAACTATTCCATATAGAGCATAGGCCTTAGCCGACAAAATTGTATTACCATATTTAACCGATAAGCTGACCATTTTCGACACAACCATTGTGAAGAGGGGAGGAGAGGTAACATAGCAACAGTGTATCATTTGAAACATGAAATCCATGACTGCCAGTTTTTCTGGATCTGTCATTTCAGGCAAATTGACTAAATCCTCTATATCTTTAATTCCCCTCTTACCTAAAGCCGATTTAACTTCTTCAAGACTCTTTTCAACATCCAATTGGCTGGGTAGTTTTGGAAAAACTACGCCCATCATTTCCAGAATTGACAGCGCGATCTTCACTGCTTCGACTAGCTTATTCTGCGAGGCATTAGCTTGGATTTTCAGAGTATAAACTTTCGCTTTATCCAGCAATGTGTTTGCTTTTTGCAATACGACCTCAATTAACCGTTCCATCTGCTCCAGATCACCAATGAGGAACTTTGTTTCTGCCGCTTCTATATACAGTTTTAGTGTTAAATCATACTGCCTCTGCCAGTAGTCCTCCCCTAATAGGCTCAATCCAACCTGAAAGTAATTGAATGCTGGTTGATAAGCTGCTGATTTCTTGGCTTTTTTACCAACTATTAGATTTAATCTAGCTAGTTCATCTCGCTCTTCCTGTCGATTAATTAACTGCCTACCCAAGTTTAATTGGTTGACAATCTCAAAGATTTTAGAATCTTCTTTTTCTAAAGAAATGCCATGCAACAGCAGTTGACCTATATGCAGATGAACAGCTTGTTTATCCGCTTCGGGAATTAGGGAATAGACTGCCTGGTGGATTCGGTCATGGGAAAACTTATATTCAACAGTGACTGTCTCTGCCAAACCCTGTACATCAGATTCTGTTAGCTTGTAAGCATCACTAAGAGGTAAAACTAAACCATTGAAAAGTGCTGGCAACAGATCTGTTGCGGTTTTTTTGGGCGATTGTTTATATACAGTTGCCAAAGTCTGGAGATCAAATTGGTTACCAATAGAGGCTGCCAACTTTAATACCTGTTGTGTTGCCACCCCCAACTTTTGCACCTTAATGGCCATTAGTTCGACCACATTATCGGTTATAGCTTGAGCTTGAATTTCCCTTAAATCCCACTGCCAATGGTTAAGCTGATAGTCAAATGTTAACAGTTCTTCGCTATACAGTGCTTTTAAAAACTCATTTATAAAGAAAGGATTGCCATTAGTTTTGGTTAGCACTAATTCTGCCAGTGGTCTAGCAGTCTCTACTGCAACATTGAGAGTCATACTAATTAACTGATTTACCTCGATCAATTTTAAAGGCTGCAAGGTGATGTAACTGACAAGATCTTCAGTTTTACTAATCTCATCCAAAGTAAGCATTAAGGGATGAGCCTGAGTGACCTCATTATTTCGATAGGCACCAATAATGTATAAATAATAGCTTTCAGTTGGTGTCATTAGTAGTTGAATGAGTTTCAAGGAAGCTTCATCAGCCCATTGTAAATCGTCTAGAAATAACACTAATGGATGTTCAGGCTGGGCAAATACCTGGATAAAGTTTTTAAATACCAAGTTGAAGCGATTTTGGGCTTCCATTGAAGCTAGTTCTGCTACAGTGGATTGGGAACCAATAATCAGTTCTACTTCGGGAATTATATCAATAATTATCTGACCATTATTTCCCAGAGCAGCTAATAATTTTTGTCGCCAAGCAGATATCTGGACTTCGTTTTCCGTCAAGAGTTGCTCTATTAAGAAGCGAAAGGCTTGTACTAGGGACGAATAAGGAATATCTCTTTGAAATTGGTCGAATTTCCCAGAGATAAAGTACCCCTGCTGCCGAGTAATTGGCCTATAGACTTCCCTTACTAAAACCGACTTACCAATGCCGGAATAACCTCTTACCAGCATCATTTCCTTTCCCCCTTGGCTGACTCGTTCAAAGCCAGCCAACAATTGCTCAATTTCCTGTTGTCGCCCATATAATCTCTGAGAAATTTGGAATCTATCCGAAATATCCTGCTGTCCTAGAAGAAAGGGATTAAGGCATCTCGTTTGCTCCCATTGTCTGTGACATTCCTCTAAATCCATCTTGAGACCGTAGGCTGATTGGTAACGATCTTCAGCGTTTTTAGCCATCAGCTTCATGACAATCTCCGATAGAATGTGAGGAATCTCTGGCACGAGTGCGTGAGGAAAGTTGGGTTGTTTAGCGATATGGGAGTGAACCAACTCCATTTCCTCAGTAGTTTCAAAAGGCAATCGATTAGTTAATAGCTCATAAAAAGTTACCCCCAAAGAATAAAAGTCAGTGCGATAATCAATGTCTCGATTCATGCGCCCAGTTTGTTCTGGCGAAATGTAGGCTAATGTACCTTCTAACTGATTCGGGTTGCCTAAGGTGGTTTTTTCTCGTGAGAGTACGGTTGAAATGCCAAAGTCAATGAGTTTGATCTGACCTGTTGTGGGGTTTAAAACTATGTTGGATGGGTTAATATCTTTGTGGATTATTAGACACTGATGGACCTGAATTAGAATCTCAACAATTTGTCTGGTAATGGTTAGAAACTCAGCCAAAGTGAATTGTCTGCCTTTCTGCATTAATCGTTCTAGAGATTCAGCGCCAAAATCCTCCATGACTATTAGCCAACAGTTTTGTTCATTTTCCAAGTTATAGGCATTTACTACGCCCCTAAGTTGAAGGTTTTTGGTGATTGTATACTCTCGTTTGAACCAGGCTATTTTTTCTGGAGGTGGATAGGCTTGCTTTAGGGTTTTGAGTATAACTGTTTGGCTATCTCCTACCCGATGTCCGCGATAAACCAGCGAGTTGGTACTTTCATAAAGTTTTTCAATAATCTGATAGCCGGAAATAATTGCCATAATTATTATTGCTTTTGCTATAGATCTCAATTAAAATTTTTCTAAATTTTTATTAATTATGCTTCAATTTGAAGATTTGCTTGTCAGTCGATATTTTTCATGATAGCGTACCTGTACAGTAGATGCTACTTTTACCTAATTCAATATCAAACGATTCCTTTAGAGGAATCACAATAGCTCAATCACTTGTCTGCTCTAAATTTTACACACTTTGTTCCTCTGCTCTACAACTGACTACCAATGCTCGACGTTGTTGGACTGTCTTATTTGGGCGGGAATAATGTAATGTGTGGCAGTGGTGAACAGTTGCTCCTCCAGGTGCTAAGGGGCAAACAACTGCTTGAGAGTATTGTACTCCGTCTGCTATCAAACCTGAGCCTGTCCTATCTCCTTCATAGGGACGATGCGGTATAATGCCTCCAAGATGAGAACCAGGGATGAAATGCAAACAGCCGTTCTCGGGGGTGGCAGGGTCTAAAGGCATCCAAATTTTGAGGAGATCAAGCGAGCCAGGATAGGCAGCATCTTGGTGCCAGGGCATCTCAGCACCAAAGTGTGCTGGCTTTAGGTACAGACGCACTCTGCCGATGACCTTTGTTTCCTCGACATTGAGAAGGTGTGCCACAATCTTAAGGGTATTGCGGAAGTAGATCGTATCTATCAGTTGGGGAAAGACTAACTCTGGAGATGGTATCCACACCAAGATTTCTCTCCCACCAGCAAGAGGTAGCTGTTGTTGATCTGCAAGTAGAGCTATCTTTTCTGGGCAGTATACTTTCATCTCTTCTATGATGCGATCGTAGATTCCCTTCAGCCACTCAATTTCTTGGTCAGTAGTAATACGGTCGAAAATCAGGAATCCTTGTTTTTTAAAGACGGTAACTTGCTCATCTTTCAGATTTAAATTCAATTTATCTTTCATAACTTGGTGACAAGATAACAGATGTTGTAGAGGTTTAGCAATGCCAAACCCCTGCAATAATGTAACATAAAATACATTTTCCCATGACATCGGGAGAGCTAGATTTTCCCTAAGGTTCTGTTAAAAGAATTGGGGTCAAATGCAACAAAGTTGCATTATCCCAAAAATACCCGGGTTCTCCGAAAGAAACTGTTCAAGCTCCTTTAGAGTTAAGCTTCCCAAACCTTCTGGTAAATCGGGTATGGCAAAAAATCCACCAGCACCACTACCAAGGTCACTTATATCACCTAGTTCTGGGGGCTTTTCCGCTTGTAGCCTTTCAATCTCTGTTTTAGGATCTTGCCGCAAATTGGCCAAAATGCTTGGGTTACTCCAAGCATTAGCAATTAGTCTAGCCCATTGTTCTTGTTCGTTCATATTTTTTTTAAGTGGGAAATGAAACAATTTATGCTCTCTGCAGCGTCTTATGGTATCATTCTAACTGGGTTTCATGTCAAGTAAGTTTCGTACTGGGTATGAGGGGTTTAGAGAACATCGTCTTGTAAAGAAACATTACTTGTGGTGTGGAGTCACTATGAAGAGCCAATATTGTGGAGGAAAATTATGCTAAGTAACACTAATCAAGATGCAAACAATAATTATGACGAAGCTTACAATTTTTTAGAACGATCAGAAATAGACCCCGATCAACCAGACATTCGTTTCAGACTAGAGGATATACAAGGCAATATTCTTAAAAGTCACGGGAGAACTTATTCTATTTATGTTTTCTTACACTTTGACAACAGTCAACCAGAAGCTACTAAGAAATGGATTGGGGATTTTGCTGAAAAGTATGTTGTATCTGCCATTAGGCAACGAGAACAAACCCAAGAACATAAAAAATTCCTTAAAACAAAGAAGGAAGCTTCGTCTTCAACCTTATTTGTTAATTTTTCTTTATCATTTAAAGGGTATGAAGCATTAGGATTAGATGCTAAGACTAATTTCCGAAAACTTTATCAGCAAAAACTACAAGATAAAGAACGTTCTTTTTCTACACATCCTTTCGAGGAGGGAATGCTCGAAAACCTAGAGAGTCTCAAGGACAAGAAAAGAGATTGGGAGATTGAGTATCAACAAGTTGAGTCCAGTGTAATGAACAACGATATTCATGCTTTAATCTTACTGGCTGATTGCGATATCGATAATTTATGTGAAAAAACACAACAAATATTAGATAATATTGAAGCGAACAACATTAGAATTATTAAGAAAGAAATTGGTTGGGTACGTAAGAACGATCAAGATCAGTGTATAGAACCATTTGGGTTTGCAGATAATATCAGTAATCCTTTATTTCTGAAATCAGATATTTACCAAGTAACAGATAAAGACCAATGGGACCCAAGTGCTAACTTGCGCTTGGTGCTTAATGTCGATCCTTTTGGCAATCTCCAGAATAAGGGTTATAGCTATGGAAGTTTTTTAGTTTATCGAAAGCTGGAACAAAATGTAGAGGGTTTCAATGAAAAAATCAAAGAGTTAGCTGGTAAGTTAGAAAATCTAGGAGCCGATTCCCATCCAAAAAAGAAACAGAACAACTCGTTAAAGCTTATACTATGGGGCGTTTCCAAAATGGACGGCCTGTTATGATTTATAGTAGCCCAGATTCTCTAGAACAAAGTGGAGTAGATTTAAATAATTTTAACTATGGAAAGGGAAATGATTTTAAAGAAACATCTCGATGGAAATGCCCATTTCACGCTCACATTAGGAAGATGAATTCGCGGGCAATAAGTGATAATGTACATAGTGGTACTTATAAAGATAAACCAGATAACCAACGTCAGAGAAGAATTGTTCGGCGAGGAACAACCTACGGTTTACCCAAAGAAAATCAAACTTCACTCTTGTCACAAACAACGAAAGAAAACTTACGGCACTACAAAAGCCTCTCAGAAAAACTGGGAGTCAAAACAGAAGTGGGTAAGGAAGGATTGCTATTTTTTTGTTTCCAAAGTGATATTCACGCCCAATTTGAGAAGCTTCAAGACTACGCTAATGATAACAATTTTGGGACAAATCCATTCGGAAAACTAGGCGCAGATCCTATTTTGGGACAGCAAAAGACACTGTTAATTCAACAGGTGACAGATAGGATATTAAAAATACCGTTAATTCATCGGGTGACAAATAGTATATTAAAGACACCGTTAATTCAATGGGGGAGAGAAAAATTGCCGCCAATGCTAAAAGAAGCGTTTGGCAAATGGCCAAGTCAGACATGGCCAAGAACGTGGGGAAATTCACAAGACCCAGTTAAGGATTTCGATTTTTTTGGGTATGTGACTCCTAGAGGAGGTGAATATTTCTTTACACCCAGTCTAAGTTTCCTGAAATCCCTAAAAGAAGAATGAGTCAGATAACTGCTTATCGTCCCAAATTGAAATCCTGCTTTCGTTGTGAAATTATTCCCTCGGAAGGGGTTTTGCTGCTATCTGAAAACCAATCTATTATTCTTCCTAATCCTGCCTTCATTAAGTTAGTTCAACTTCTCGATGGCCAGCACACCCTAGAAGAGATTATTAAGCAACTTCAGCAAAAAATGCCTTCCGCAGAAGTTCTATCCCTGCTGATGCAAATTAAGAACTATACAGTTGATGCTACTCCTTCTATACCCTCAGAACAAGCTGCTTTTTGGGAAATGCTTGGCATTCAACCAGAAGTAGCTTACCAACGGTTGCAAACCACCTCCGTGACAGTAACAACCTTTGGCAATATTGATCCAACTTCCTTCGAGACCATGCTAACTTCCGTGGGGGTACAAGTCAGGGATGGAGAAGAGCGGTCAATCGTTCTCACTGATGATTACCTGCAACCAGGGCTAGAAGCTTTTAATCAGCAAGCTTTGTCCGAAAATCGTTCTTGGCTGTTAGTCAAACCTATGGGGACAGAGATTTGGTTAGGCCCCTTGTTTATTCCAGATAAAACAGGGTGTTGGGAGTGTCTCGGACAACGACTACAGGGTAAGCGAAAGGTCCAAACCTATCTCCAGCATAAACAAAAGACGAATCACCCTTTCTCTTCATCCTTAGCTGTTTTACCCTCTACTTACCAAACAGCCCTCAGTTTAGCCGCCACCGAAACTGTTAAATGGATAGTAAGTGAAGCAAATGAAAGTATTGAAGGTAACATCATTACCCTCAATACTTTAACTCTCGAAAAAAACAACCATCCCCTGATTCGTCGTCCTCAATGCCCAACTTGTGGAAATCCCAACTTGATGGCTCAAAAACAATCAATAATACCAGTTTTACAAAGTCGCCAAAAGAATTTCACCAGTGATGGCGGGCATCGCAGTATTGCACCAGAGGAAACTTTTAGGAGATTGCAACCTTATATTAGTCCAATTACAGGAATAATAAGCCTTCTGGGACAACCTCAAGGTTGGGAACACCAGCAGCAATTCACGCCTGCTTACATTAGTCAGGGCATTTTCTTAGAGTATAACCAAGACTTAGAATCTCTACGCCGCAGTCTGAATCGATGTGCTAGTGGTAAGGGAAAAAGTGATATCCAAGCCAGAGTTAGTGCCATTGGGGAGGCGATGGAGCATTATTCAGGAGTTTTTCATGGGGATGAATACCGCGTTCGAGACCGCCTGAAAAATCTCAGTAACCCAATTCATCCGAACGCCTGTATGTTGTTTAGCGATCGCCAAATCCAAAATCGGCATCTAGAAACTTCCAACCCGTCTCGTCTCAACTGGATTCCCGAACCCTTTGATGAAGAACAGCAAATTGATTGGAGTCTAGTTTGGTCTTTGACTGATAATGAGCCTCGATACCTTCCTACTGCTTATTGTTACTACGGCTATGCTCAACAGCATCACATCAAGTTTACTAGGGCTGACTCCAATGGCTGTGCTGCGGGTAACACCATGGAAGAGGCGATTTTACAAGGCTTTATGGAGTTAGTCGAGCGGGATAGCGTAGCTTTGTGGTGGTACAACCGTTTGCGAAAACCAGCAGTGAATCTTGCCGATTTTAATGAACCATACTTCCAAGAATTGCTGAGATTCTATCAGCAACACCACCGCG
The DNA here is from genome assembly GCA_025370055.1 of Woronichinia naegeliana WA131. NCBI lineage: Bacteria > Bacillati > Cyanobacteriota > Cyanophyceae > Synechococcales > Coelosphaeriaceae > Woronichinia > Woronichinia naegeliana. The sequence goes on from CP073041.1 coordinate 4,320,279, forward strand.
ATCTCTGGGTATTGGATATTACCAGCGATTTTAACATTCCTACCTTTGCTGCCATTTCTCGACGAAATGACCAAGCTGTTGAAAATATTATTCTCGGTTTTGGAACCCATTTTGACCCACAAATTGCTATTCTTCGCGCCTTAACTGAACTCAATCAGTCACTCCCTGCTGTCTTGTCTAACAAGCCTGAACACAGTCGTGCTTACCGAGATCATTATCCTGAAGCCCTAGAATGGTGGCAAACGGCAACTCTTGAAAATCAACCCTATTTAATCCCTGATGAAAGTACAACCTGTAAGGTTTCAGCAGACTATCATAACAACGGTTATGGTGACCTTTATACTGATGTAATGAGTTGTGTAAACCTGGCTCAATCCAAGGGATGGGAAACTCTAATTTTAGATCAGACTCGCCCTGATGTTGGATTGTCAGTTGTCAAAGTTATCGTCCCTGGGCTGCGACATTTTTGGCCTCGATTTGCCCCAGGACGGCTGTATGATATTCCCGTCCAAATGGGGTGGTTAACAACACCATTAACAGAGGAGCAATTAAATCCTCTACCTATTTTCTTTTAAGCGATTCGGCTACCTTGAATTTTAACATGAGTGACTCATCAAGCAAGGAGCAGCATTTTGTTATCTCTACCTCAGAGAAAACTTGGGCTGAGATCGCTCCTTTTGGTACAAAACAAGTTGTCCCTTTTCCTCTAGAGTCGAACCAACTATATACGCTCTCACGTTTTGCCTACCTCCACAATCTTGACGGGAAAATGGTGCTGGAATCTCCCTTGGCTCATTGTCAAGTGATTCTGTATGATGAGCGATCGCTTGCCATTTTTCATGCTCTTTCTGCTCCTCAAACTCTGGCACAATTGGGTAATCAATTTTCAGATATTCCCCAAGATATTATTGCAACCTTCCTAAGTTGGTTGCTAGGAGAGAAATTTTTAGCGGTTACTGATAAAGATGGAACGGTCAATGAGGAACCATCATTACATCTGTGGGAACTTCACGACCTGTTGTTTCATGCCAGAAGTCGTTTAGGAAGGCATAATTATCCCTATGGGAAAAGCAATCTCCATTTAGGTAAAATCGAACCACTTCCTGCTGTGAAGTCGTCAAACTCATTTGCAACAATTACTCTATATCAGCCAAATATTGAAGCCTTGATGGATTGTGATATTCCCTTCACTCGTGTCATGGAACAAAGGCGATCGCAAAGGCAACAAGGTAAACAGCCAATTACTATTGAACAATTAGGTGAGTTTCTCTATCGTACTGCTCGTATTAGATCGCTCAAAATGACTGAATCTGTCGAGTATGAATTTAGCGATCGCCCCTATCCTAGTGGTGGTGCTTGTTATGAGTTGGAACTGTATTTGATAATCAATGCTTGTCAGGGAATAGAATCAGGACTCTACCATTACTGTCCCAAAGAACATTTTCTCTGTCAATTAAACGGTTACACGGGAGAAGTTTATAAACTTTCCTGTCAAGCAGTTACTGAATCAGGCTTACCTCAAGTCTTAATTATCCTAGCAGCCCGCTTTTCCAGAGTCGCTTGGAAATATCGCTCTCTTGCTTATTCCTTGACATTAAAACACGTCGGCGTTCTTTATCAAAGTATGTATCTAGTTGCAACAGCGATGGAGCTTGCCTCTTGCGCCATCGGAGGAGGAGATTCTGACCTGTTTGCCGAAGCAACTAAAACTGATTACTTGATTGAAACTTCCGTCGGTGAATTTATACTGGGTAGCCAAGCAGACTAGCAACCTCTCTTTACCGTGGAAATATCAATTTAGCGACTATTGAATCTTTCGGCAAAATACTGTCTATACAACTCACAACTCAAGATCACTTGATTTCCATACTGTTTAATTAGTCCCATGCTACTTAATTTATGGATCAGAATATTATCATCTAGAGAAATAGCTTCAGTCGCATCCATGACACGTTTAAGCGCAGTAGTTAATTTAGGTTGTTCTTGCAATGTGGCCCAATGTCGCTGCAAATAGTGAGTATAAATGCCAACATTTGTGGCCGCAGTTTCTAATAGTTGTTCTAGGGTCATTTCTCCCTGACCCAGGTGATAAAAGGCAATTTGTACCAATGCGGGATGACCATCTACCATCTCCATCAGTTGTTGACAATGTTCTCCTTGTCCACAGTCTAGTCCGTAGCATTGTGCTAATTTTTTAACCTCTTCTTGAGAAAAGTTACTTAACTGAATGGGCAATCCTATATTAAAGGGAGACTGATTAAGCTGAAGCGGAACGTAAATTTCTGTGGAGTGGACGATGACTAGACGAAGTCTTTGCCAGAGGGGTGAGGTTTTGGCTTCTTCGTACCACGATCGCAGTAGAGGAAAAAAATCCTTTGCCACCTCAGAATGCTCAAAAAGCTGGTTTGCCTCATCTAAAGCCAAAACGAGAGGCGTTTGGATTGACTTTAATAGATAATCTTCAAAATAGGAAGTACAACTAATTTTGCTACCTAAGTCTTGATCCCAATATTCATCTAATCTAGGTTCTAAGTGAAGTTGACGGGCAACATTAGCACAAAGCCAGCGCAAAAATTGATTGAGGTTATTCAGGATGGCTTGATCCGCTTGGTCTAAATTGAGGCTAACGGTCTGGTAGCCCTGGTTTTTTGCAAATTCCAAAAGTCTCAGTAATAGCGAGGTTTTACCCATTTCCTTTGGAGCTTTGATTCGCACGAGGGAACCTGGTTTCCTAATTTCTTGTTTACTTTGTTCTTCGACGGGAAAGCGTTCGAGATAAAAAGGGGAACCGAGGGGAACGGCTCCATTGGGGTAAAGCGGCTGGGGATTAGGATTAGTTTCTAAAAATTCAAGGTTTTCAGGGGTTTTAGGATTTGTCGGGGATGTTGTTTCAAAGTCCAGATTAGCTATTTCTTTCCATTCCAAGCCCAATTGCCGACAGAGTTCTTCAAAGGTGGTGAAGTCAACGGGTTTGCCTGTGAGAAAGTTACTGACGGTAGCCAGGGCCAAACCAACCTCTTCCGCTAAGGCTCGTTGGCTGGGGAAGCCGTTGCGTTGGAGGGCTAGTTTGACGCGGCCTAGTTGGGCTGGTTGGACTCTCAGCGATCGGGGCATGGAGGGGCGGTTTTAAGTTTAATGGTCTTATTCTAAGGCAAAAGTCAGAACTCAGAACAAAAGTAGTCATAAGTCAGAAAGAAGTCAGGTGTTCTCAGGTTTGAAGTCAGATAATGGTGGAGTTTTATGGATATATCGAGAAGTTCTACTTTAAGCAATCAACCAATTACAGGGAGTAAACGATGACAGGGCAAATTGTTGAAGCGAATGATTTTAAGCTTGGTAACAAGGATACGCAAATCTACTATCTAGTAGAAAATATCGTTGGTAAACCACAGCTAATTTATAAAACGCCGCAACTTGACCGTCAGTTTTATGGAGAAGACATCCGTGTTCTAGAAACGGAGATTGGTAAGTTAGTCACTGTTACCGTCGAAAGACCACCAATTCCCGATATAGGGGGAAAAGTTGTCACCTTAACTTTGTTGTTACCAGTTATAAACTTATCAGCTAGTTTAGAAATTTCTATTCAGACTGAGGCAGTTTTAACTACTAAATTGCAACAAGGTTTTATTAATAACCCGCCTGAAGGGCAACTACAGACTTATGAAATCCTTTCTTTAGCAGGGACGGCCAATCTGGTTAATACTTAATATTTCTATACGGGACAAAATATTGAAGTCTTTTAGATAATTTAAAGCAAGATTGCTGAGTATTTAACTATAAGAGTTTCAGAAAAACTTTTGATCTAAATCAAACTTTTTGTCCCGTTTTTTGGATTTGTCCTGTCATTAGTTCCGTAAAACCATAATACTTTATTAGTTCTTTAAGAGTGTGACTTCGATCACGCAGGAGCATCTATGAAAAAGTTAGTTCGTCCGTTTGCCCTTGGTTTAAGTATGATGGTTGGCTTCGGGGTCAACATTCCTGCTCTGAATGCAAAAACTCCATCTAAACCCAATCAGTCAGTAGCTAATCCTTGCGAAGAAGCTCAAAACGTGTGTGCTGCTGAATCCGTTCCACTTTATTACAATCGTTCAGCAGACGCAATTAAAACGATACTGGAAAAAATTGTTGGTGATGGTAAGACTGGCAAATTTGCGGGAACTTTTATCGGAGAAAATGGCACTGGCACTGGCGAAGCATCTGGTAATAACCATAATGTAATCGTCCTATATGGTACAGATGACAACCGAAAAAAACTCAAACGAATCATTGCAATTCTCGACCTTCCCCGTGAGCGCGTCAATATGGAGATGTGGGGAATACTAATCTCTAGTGACAATCCTCAGCAATTGGCTGAAGTCATGAATCGGGTTAACAAGGAAATTGATAAGACTCAACAATTACTGCAAGAGACCTACAATCAAATTAAAGAATATTCCATCAATTATGCTCTTAAGGCAGAGAATAATCCTGATCTTAAAATAGAACCTGATTTTAAGAATTTATTTACAGAGGTTCTTGGATATAAAACAGCATTTGATGAAGATTCTTCTTCTCTCTCTATGATAGATATTTTGCTAATCTTGTTAGCAAGAAATAAACCTAATATTGCATATAATAATGCAGCAAATGGTCTTTGTCAGATTTTCTTTAAAAAAGACGGCCAGCCTAAAGAAGATTTTCAACCCTATTTAGAGGCTTTAGCTAAAAATGAAAAAAAACGACCCTTTGAAAACTATATCCGTTTGGGTTTACATCAAGAGGATAAAGGATCAACCCCAGGGTGTAACAGTCTAAAAAATGCTGAGGATTTAGATCAAAGAAATTTTATTGCACGAAAAGCCGTTCTAAATTTTGCCTTACAATATTCTCGTCTCAAGAGAATACCAGCCGAAATTGATCCCGATGCTTTACAAGAATCTGCCGAAACATTGAACTCTGTTTTGGAACCTGTGGTTAATGCGCTTAACCGTGACATAGAAGATTTGTTCATTCAACCGACTTTAGAAAGAATTCAACGCATCGTGAGCGAATATGATGATGTAAGCTATGCGGAAGTGGGCAAAACCAGTGTCGCAGGATTAAATGGTATTCATTCGGAAGTCTCTTCAACATCAGTCAGTACCTTTGATGAAACTGGCCCTTTAAGGCTTAGTCAATGGCTTGAGGATGCGGGCAAACTCAATAACAGTGTCTCAAGTTTATTACCAAAAGAGGTTGCGTTTGAAGGTAGTCCAATCCCTGTATCCTCTTTGATAAGTACGGTTGCTGCCCTGAGCGCGGATCACTCCCAATGGCGAGGATTAACATCAGGGATTTCGATAACGATTACCCCTTCGGTGTTACGCAACAGCGAGTCGGCAGAACTGCAAATAGATTTTACCACTGGCCCAAAAGAGATCACTCAAGGAGAAGAGAGTAACAACGGACAAACGAAGCTACGTCCTTTATCCCGCATTGCCCAGAGTCATGTGAAAACAAGTGTTTATGTTAAAACCTTAGATTTATTTGCTCTTTCTACTTTCAATAATCAAACTACTGAAGATGGTGGACGAGGCTATATCCCTCTAATTGGCCCAATTTGGAAAGGATTTTTCAGTGGACTTCCAATTGTTGGCGATCTGTTCAGTTGGCAGAATGCACCCAACAATGTTCAGCATCAAAGTATTGCATTAGTTAACTCCTTTATTGTCCCTACTGCAATGGGATTAGCTCATTTATACAGCAACAGTAACAGTAACACAATTCCCTTTGAATATAAGTCTTCTGCCGTTGAAAGATATTTGGATTGTCTTAAGAAAAAGAATCAAGCAACTGTTGTTGATTCTCAGTGTTTTGTTACAAGCCCGCAACAACCATATCAATATCAGCAACTCCCACCTCAATATCAACCTGACTTTTCCCGTTAAGTGCGGATTGCAAGCTGCCAGCCTTGGCAAAGGTCATGCAACTTCAACCAACCGCGCCAAAGGACTTGGATACCGAGAGGAGTTTTACGACGATGTTCAAGATAACCACCAAGAAAAGCAACAGACTCGACAGCCCAAGCAACAGTCAAAATAGGGGGAAGTTTTTGAGAGGCGGCTGCTTTTAACACCTGAAGTTGAAGAGGATTAAGAATTTCAATCGCGAGAGCATCGGGCTGGGTACGATGAAGATAAGTAACGTGTAAAAGTTCAACAGCAATGACACTTAAAAAACCCAAAAGAGTTTTCATTCCATCAGAGGCAAGTCGATAACGCTCACTCTGACAACCAGACTTAAGGACTTTATGAAATTCTTCAACCCGCCATCGGTAGGTGTACCAACGAAGAATAGTGACAGCCATCTCAATAGTCTCAACAACTTCTGTAGTCAGAAGCATCCAAGATAAAGGAGTTTCGCCTTCGGGACAATCGATTTCTGTCGCATAAACAGCATAGACATTCAACGGGTCACGATTATCAAAACGATAGGGAGTTCGTAGATTCTGACTTTTCCCGTTAAGTGCGGATTGCAAGCTGCCAGCCTTGGCAAAGGTCATGCAACTTCAACCAACCGCGCCAAAGGACTTGGATACCGAGAGGAGTTTTACGACGATGTTCAAGATAACCACCAAGAAAAGCAACAGACTCGACAGCCCAAGCAACAGTCAAAATAGGGGGAAGTTTTTGAGAGGCGGCTGCTTTTAACACCTGAAGTTGAAGAGGATTAAGAATTTCAATCGCGAGAGCATCGGGCTGGGTACGATGAAGATAAGTAACGTGTAAAAGTTCAACAGCAATGACACTTAAAAAACCCAAAAGAGTTTTCATTCCATCAGAGGCAAGTCGATAACGCTCACTCTGACAACCAGACTTAAGGACTTTATGAAATTCTTCAACCCGCCATCGGTAGGTGTACCAACGAAGAATAGTGACAGCCATCTCAATAGTCTCAACAACTTCTGTAGTCAGAAGCATCCAAGATAAAGGAGTTTCGCCTTCGGGACAATCGATTTCTGTCGCATAAACAGCATAGACATTCAACGGGTCACGATTATCAAAACGATAGGGAGTTCGTAGATTAACTGAGCAAAATCGGACGGCAAGCTTAACCTTCCGTGCTTTTCTTTTTCCTGTACTCGGAATCTCGATTTCTTGATGAAAACGAATCGGTTCTGATTCCAAATGTTGCCAAAGTCGTTCACTATTTTTGTCTAAACTACGATTATGAGACGCTCTGACCAGCACTCCTGTATGCTTGAGTTGACGCACTGAGTCAAAGACTTCTGAAACATCTCCTTCTCTGTCAAATACATGAATTACCCTCGTTGAACTTTCTACCTGTTTCTCACAGGTGTTTAGAGCCTCTACCCATTTGTAGGATTCTTTTTCCTCAAATGGTCTTTGACGAGCTGCTTTTCTTTGTTCTTTCTGTCTTTCTTTTTTCTGCTTCGCCGTTTCATCTGTTGGGGGCTTTTCTTTTACCTCCCTATTCCACAGTTTTTGCCATAATAAACCTAATACTTGTCCTTTTTCTGGCTCAATTGCTAAAGCACTATGCAGTATTAATCCATTCCCTCCTTTTCCAGTCGGCCCATACCCTTCCCTTTTTTCCTTGATATTGCGATAATCTAAGAAGGTCGTATCTCCGACTGATAGCATTATCTTATATTCTTCTACGGCGGCAGTTGTCATTTCACAGTGCGGCTCTATTATCTTGACAAAGTCTGTTTTCGGATTCCCAAAAATTCATAGGCCCTCTTTAACTCGTTTCCTCCCTTAAACACTTCTGATAAGGCTTTTCCAAACCCCTCACTTAACTTTTTCCCAATCGAGAAGGCACGATTGTTTAGCCTCTCGTCTCCCAATTCACAACTGGCAAAGTTTTTTGTCCACCATTCCAACATTTTTTGACCTGCCCTTTAAGATTTTCTCCATTTTACAGTCTCATACTCCCTTCATCCTTTGTTTTTGAAATTTGAACGATAAGCGGGATGATGGCTTCAGAATATTTTTTTCCTGTCAAGAGAATCATTACTCAAACCCTTGCCAGATAAAGCCTCTAGAAGTTTGCATTGCTGGATTTTGGACTTAACGGGAAAAGTCAGTTCGTAGATTAACTGAGCAAAATCGGACGGCAAGCTTAACCTTCCGTGCTTTTCTTTTTCCTGTACTCGGAATCTCGATTTCTTGATGAAAACGAATCGGTTCTGATTCCAAATGTTGCCAAAGTCGTTCACTATTTTTGTCTAAACTACGATTATGAGACGCTCTGACCAGCACTCCTGTATGCTTGAGTTGACGCACTGAGTCAAAGACTTCTGAAACATCTCCTTCTCTGTCAAATACATGAATTACCCTCGTTGAACTTTCTACCTGTTTCTCACAGGTGTTTAGAGCCTCTACCCATTTGTAGGATTCTTTTTCCTCAAATGGTCTTTGACGAGCTGCTTTTCTTTGTTCTTTCTGTCTTTCTTTTTTCTGCTTCGCCGTTTCATCTGTTGGGGGCTTTTCTTTTACCTCCCTATTCCACAGTTTTTGCCATAATAAACCTAATACTTGTCCTTTTTCTGGCTCAATTGCTAAAGCACTATGCAGTATTAATCCATTCCCTCCTTTTCCAGTCGGCCCATACCCTTCCCTTTTTTCCTTGATATTGCGATAATCTAAGAAGGTCGTATCTCCGACTGATAGCATTATCTTATATTCTTCTACGGCGGCAGTTGTCATTTCACAGTGCGGCTCTATTATCTTGACAAAGTCTGTTTTCGGATTCCCAAAAATTCATAGGCCCTCTTTAACTCGTTTCCTCCCTTAAACACTTCTGATAAGGCTTTTCCAAACCCCTCACTTAACTTTTTCCCAATCGAGAAGGCACGATTGTTTAGCCTCTCGTCTCCCAATTCACAACTGGCAAAGTTTTTTGTCCACCATTCCAACATTTTTTGACCTGCCCTTTAAGATTTTCTCCATTTTACAGTCTCATACTCCCTTCATCCTTTGTTTTTGAAATTTGAACGATAAGCGGGATGATGGCTTCAGAATATTTTTTTCCTGTCAAGAGAATCATTACTCAAACCCTTGCCAGATAAAGCCTCTAGAAGTTTGCATTGCTGGATTTTGGACTTAACGGGAAAAGTCAGCAATATCAACAAGTCCCCAATACAGGGGTACGACCCTAAAACAGAACTTTTTTTCAATGATCACAGGTTGGGCTAGATGACAGTATTTTAAATTTCTAAAAACTTTTTCTAGTCCGATTATTACTTCTAAAATAGGACAATATTATGAACAGAAAGACTCATAATTTAGCAGAAAATACTAGCTAAATTATCGACTGGAAATTATCATTATTGAAGTCCAGTCAAAGTCAATTCTTATCTCGTTTGAAATATCTTCAATAGAGATGAGTTAACCACCATTTTCATCAATGTAATTTATTTAACTTAGGAGAGAATGACAAAATGAAAAACAAAAACTATGGACTCACCTTCGGAAGTTCTGCTCTATTTATTGGAGGCTTGATTTTTAAATTCTTATGGTTTATATTACTGTTTATCTTGGTTTGGGGGCTTGCAAAATTTATTTCTGAATATTTTCAATTTCTCAAAAAACCAGCAGAATTCTTGAAGTTAGATAAGTTAGATGAAAAATTTACTTCAATTTTAGATTGGTCATATAAGCATTTTCCTGATCTGTTATACTATGCTTTTTTATTGCGAGTGCCAATCATCAGTGGATTAATTTTATTTTTGTTTCCACTTATTTCCTTCCCATTGATTCCCCAGTTTAATGCTTCTAATTTTCTACAAAATATTTTTGTAATGGAAAGTGGAATACAATTAATCTTAGTTATGTCATGCGCTACATTAACCTCAATAACTGTTGTCTCACTCTTGAAAACTACCCTTGTTTTGATAGATGAAAACTTCAACGATAAGGAATACTTTCGGTTCGGAAGGTTTATTGGAATGATCGCGCTGTTCCTGCCAACTTGGGTATTATTATTGTTGAATAAAGAAACTAATATCGAATGGATTTATTCATTTTTTGGGATAGCAATTAGCGCAATATTACTTGTAATAACTGAGATTTATGAGTATCGCTCTAACCCTATAATAAAGGGGATAGGCTCTAAAATATCCGATATATCCCAACCTGTAATAAGTGAGATTAGTAATTCACCAATAGGCTCTAAAATATCCGATATATCCCGACCTGTAATAAAGGGAATCACAACATTAAAAACAAGAAGAATTATCTTTTTTACTATTCAAGTAATTAGTGGACTCTTTTTTTATGGATTAGTTATTTTCTTTAATTGGCCACGAAATCCAAGTGAAAGTATTTTGCCTAATAACCTTCAAGCACCTACATTACTTTATGTTCTGTTGATGATTTGGATTCTCACTCTTTTTGTAGGATTAGTCACTTTTCTTTTTGATAAATCCATTGATAATCAATTAGATAGCCAGAAAAAGTCACTTGGAAAAAAAGTCATTTTTCTTGTAAAAAAAGCCACTAAAATCGGAGATAATGAAGAAGAAATGAAGTTTACAGTTGAATTTTTAAATAAATTTCAAGAGAAATTTAAATTACTGAATCACACTTTTTACTGGCCTGTTATTCTCTTCTTAATTATATTTTCTGGTTTAGGCTATGGGACTTTTGGAGTAGATCACTTTTTTAAACTAGAAAACAGTAACACTCCTGTAAAAATGGAAAACTATAAGCAGGATTTTCAAGAAGCTATTTGGAATCGTCTTTGTGAAGAAAAGTTTGATATAAAGAAGGAAATTCAAACTTGTAACAAGGACAAAGAACAATCCTTAGTTGTAGTGGCTGCTAGTGGTGGCGGTATTCAAGCTTCTGGTTGGATGACTCAGGTTTTAGCAGGATTACAAGAGCAAAAATCGGGAATAGGAGAAGATTTTACCAAGGCTATTGGTTTAATTAGTTCGACCTCTGGTGGTTCTGTAGGCTCAATGTTTTACTTGGATCAATTTGAGAATGGCATACTGAGTGATCAAGGCTTGAAAAAAGACGAAAATAAATTATCAAAAGTGGTTAAAAATTCTACAGATGATTGGTTAAATTCCGTCGGCTGGGGATTAGCTTTTCCCGATTTATTTCGAGCTATTGGATTACCTGTTGTTCTTAATTGGTTTGGGGAAAATCATAAGTATCTAGACCGAGGATACGCCCTAGAAAAAAATTGGGGAAAAACTTTAACTGTCGGTGATAAAAAGCCACCGACTTTAGACGATCGACGTAAGAAAATTCTCGCAGGAGAGGTTCCGATCGCTGTTTACAATACAACCCTAGTAGAAAATGGTCGCCCTTTTTTGGTATCTTCTATGAAATTTGTCGAAGGAACAATGGCGAATTATGCCAGTGAATTATCTGGGAAAAGTGTTGATGATACTGCATTAGATTTTAAGACACTTTATAACAATTGTGGGACAAACGGAGATCAACCCTGTGATCTCACACTAACAACAGCAGCCCGACTCTCTGCCAGTTTTCCTTACGTTACTCCAATGGCGCGTAATGATCGAGAAAACATCATTAAAAATAAAGAAGGTCAAAATATTAAAGTTAAAGACAAAAATGGTAACGACACTGATTTTTTACAAAACTATCACATTGCTGATGGTGGATATTATGACAATTCAGGTGCATTCACGGCAATGAATTGGTTAAATAATTTTCTAGAATACAATAATTCTCTGAAAAATAAAGATCATCGAATCAACATCAAAAAGGTGATAATATTGCAGATTAATGCTTTTCCAGAAGATAAACTAGAGCTAGATCAACATGGAAGTCCAGGGTTTGTTGTTACTACCATTGGCCCTGTAAATACCTTAAACGGCATTCGGGACTCTACTCAAATTGGCCGTAATAAATTATTTGCAGAACTCCTTAAAGACCGTTGGCATAATGATAAGAATGAGGAAAATAACATCAGTATTCAAGACTTCACTATTTCTTTTCCAGAATCAAAACCATTAAAGGATAAAGATGGCAATGTAGTCAAGGATAAAGATGGCAATCTGGTCAAAATACCTTACAATCCTCCTTTATCATGGCGACTAACCGAAAGTCAAAAAATGAACCTAGTAGAAGCTTGGCAGCAAGATACGGACATACGGGAAACTGTAGAAAAAATGAAAACATTCTGGACTCCTGAAGCAAAAGCTAAAATTTAAGTTATTCAAAGGCGATCGCATTCTCAAATTTACGTGGTGCGATCGCTTTTTGTGAGGATGAGATTGATGAGGCGATCGCTCTTTTTTTCTCATAGGGCGATCGCGTTTTATGTCCTGAACTAACTTGCAAAGGGCTAGTTTAATGCGCTCTAGTTGGGGGGGATTCCCTGCTATCACTCTTTGAGTTTTTACGCGATCGCAACCCTTTTGCTAAAAAGTTACGGAAAATTGCGTTAAAATTGAGTGCTAATATCTAACTTGTGAGTAGTCTCTATGGTAAATTTCTCCAAGCGATCAATCACCTCTCTCGAACTGCTCATTTCTGAAATAGAAGCCACACCTAGAGAGTATTGGACAGAACTACTAGAAACCTTGCGCCAATTTCGGCAGACAATTCCGTTAACAAACTCACCCGTTATTAACGCAGAACAAGCTCAAAAAAATCAAGCCGCGATTGATCTTTTAGACTCCTGGTTGAGTGAAGATGAAGATGCTTCAGAACATCAACAAACTTGGGACTATTTAAAAAAGGTTATGGATGAAGACCGTTTATCAGATCGTCCTCTATTCCCATGAACCGCTTAATTTTATTAGATTCGGGGCCGTTAGGCATGGTGACAAATCCCAAGGCAAAAGGACTTCCGCTTGCTTGTCAACAGTGGCTAAAAAGGCTTCTAAAACGAGGTGAACGATTTGCAATTCCTGAAATTGCAGATTATGAGGTACGTCGAGAATTGCTCCGTGCCAATTTATTGAAAAGTGTTCATCGTCTCGATCATTTAACCCAAACGCTTGAATATATTCCTATTCAAACAGATACCATGTTGTTAGCTGCAAGTCTTTGGGCAGAAGTCAGAAAAATGGGACAACCAACGGCCGATCCCAAGGCATTAGATGGAGATGTTATTCTAGCTGCTCAAGCGCAAATATTGGCTAATAAGATGACACCAGTAATTATTGCGACAACTAATGTTGGTCATTTGAGCCGATTTGCTACAGCCTTAAATTGGCAGGACATTGATTAGTTTTAAAGACGCGATCGCTTTTTAATATTTTTGCTCAGACTATCCGAAAAATGTTAGCTGGAAAATTTTTTCGTTGGAGAGCTAGTTTGACGCGGTTTAGTTGGGCTATTGGACTCTCAGCGATCGCTTATATTTCTCTCTATTAATCAAACTTTGGGAAGACGCGATCGCACAGGAGAAATTGTTATTCCGCCATCAGGATATGCTATGATGCGGGGTATTTCAGTTTTCAAAAGTGGCAATGACTTGGAACTAGCATTTGAATGGGATAAACAGAAAGCAAAAGCAAATCAAAGAAAACATAGCATTGCTTTTGAAGAAGCATCCACCGCATTTGATGATCCCTTAGCTGTAAATTTCGATGATCCTGACCATTCTTCAGGGGAAAATCGCTATCTTATAATAGGTTTATCAGACCAAGGTAAATTTCTATTTGTTTCTTATACGGATCGTAATCATAAAATTCGTTTAATTAGTGCAAGATTAGTTACCCCCAAAGAAAGGAGATCTTATGAACGAGAAAATCCAAAATGAATTAGAAGACGACTTACGAGAAGAATATGATTTAAGTCAACTTAAAAATCCTGTTCGCGGAAAATATTACCAACAATATCGGGAAGGTCATAGCGTTACGATTCATCATGAAGATGGCACAAAAACGGTTGAACATTTTCCAGCGCGAAATGATGTAATTATTCTTGATCCTGATGTAAAGAAATATTTTCCTAATTCGGAATCTGTTAATTCTACTTTAAGAAGTTTAATTAAATTGATTCCTCAACAATAGCTAGTAGGCAGGGATGGCGATCGCTTTTCTATGTTTTAACTAAATTGCGATCTTTTTGATGTTTTAAACTAAATTGTGATCGCTCTTCTTTCTTATCATAGGGCGATCACTTTTTAAATGTGAGAGTTTAGAGGTGATTGCCTTTTTGAAGATTGAATTAAATTGCGATCGCTCTCCAAAATTAATATAGGGCGATCGCATTTTTTGATCTTCAACTAATCCGCGATCGCTTTTTATATCTTTAACAAACTGCGATCGCTTTTCTGTCTTGAATTCAATTGCAATTTTCTATATCTTGAACTAAATTTTCATTGATTTCAATCCCATAACCTTAAAAATAAGTCTTACTTGCCAAGAAAGGGATTGCGTACTTCAGCACGTGTATGATAAAGTATGACAATATGATTAAACCCGTAAAGCCAAAAACTTTAACCGTTTATCAGGATGCAGATGGAAACGAGCCATTCACAAACTGGCTTAATAGCTTACGTGATGTTCAGGGGCGTAAGAGGATCAGTGCCAGATTAAGACGGCTAGAGCAGGGGAATTACGGAGATTGTGAACCAATCTGTGAAGGACTTTCAGAATTACGAATGTTCTTTAGTCCAGGCTACCGTGTATATTTCGGGGAAGAGGGTGACAACATTGTGCTTTTGCTGTGTGGCGGCGACAAAAGTAGCCAAACACAGGATATTGAAGCAGCTAAAGCTTATTGGAAGGAGCATCTAAATCATGCGTAAATACAGAACATTTGACCAAGTTGAAGAAGAATACTACCGCGAACATCCAGAAGAAATTGATAGTTTTCTAACTGTTACCTTTGAGGAATATGCAAAGGACAATGATACAGGTGCTTTATTGTCCGCATTGTGTATGATTAGCCGTGTCAAAGCAGTTACAGCAGAAGCCGCAGGGATGAGTCAGAAAAAACTACGCAAAGTATTGTCAGAGCAGGGAAAACCACTTTTTGAGAATGTAAACGCGATTCTACATACTATGGGCTATCAGCTTGTTCCCCAAGCTTTGACTATGGATGTCAGAGACTAAAATACGTCTCTAAATTATTAGCGTAGATATTGCCTTGGAGCGGTATTGCATTCAATGTCTTTGGTATTGCGATCGCGTTTTTATATCTTGAACTGATTTGCGATCGCTTTTCTGTCTTGAATTCAATTGCGATCGCTTTTTTATGTGTTGAGTTAAACTGCGATCGATTCCTAAGTCTAAACTCAAAACGCGATCGCAGATTAATTAATAGTTGATAGTGAATAGTTGATAATTATCCATTGTCAATTGTCCATTATCCATTGAAGCCCGCGATCGCCCTTTCACTTCACAAAAAGCGATCGCCCTTTTAATTAATAGTTGATAATGAATAGTTGATAATTGTCCGTTGGAACGCGATCGCAGATAATCCATTAAAATAGAGAAAACCAAAGATGATAAAGGTAGATAATCTATGGCAACCACCGCAGACGATGTATGGCGACTCCTCGCCGAATTGGCCACCAGTCAATCTGAGTTAACGGCGGCTCAAAAGGAAACTGACCTACAACTGAAGGAAGTTAGTCAGGCTCAGAAGGCGACTGACCGCCAACTCAAAGAATTAGGTAAGCAAATTGGGGGACTCGGTTCAAAATTTGGCAGCTTTACCGAAGGTCTTGCTCTTCCTTCAATGGAAAAGATTCTCAGACAACGGTTTGGAATGAAGGTCGTCAGTCCCAGTGTACGAGCCAGCGAAGATGGAAAGCATATAGAAATTGATGTCCTCGCCTATACCAATGGCAATTTGAATACTGCCTATATTGTGGAAGTTAAAAGTCATGCAAGAGAGGACTCTATTACTCAATTAAAAAGTATTTTGCAACGTTTTCGTACCTTTTTCCCTGAACACAAAGATAAACAACTCTATGGTATTTTAGCGGCGGTTGATATGTCCCCTGAATTACGCGAAAAAACTCTACAAGAAGGATTTTATGTTGCTCGTATTCACGACCAAGTTTTTGAACTGGATACTCCTGAAAATTTTCAACCTCAAAGTTATTAGTTTGGTTTCCTTTTTTCAAGCCGACCTACGAAACGGCGATCGCCTTTCCAAATCTTTTCAATAAAAAAGCGATCGCACCTTAAAACGTAATCGGGAACTGCGATCATCTTTCCAAGTCTTTACGGTAAAAATGCGATCGCCGATTAATTGATAGTTGATAGTTGATAGTTTTAAATTGAAAACGCGATCGCAGATAATCCATTAAAATAGAGAAAACCAAAGATGATAAAGGTAGATAATCTATGGCAACCACCGCAGACGATGTATGGCGACTCCTCGCCGAATTGGCCACCAGTCAATCTGAGTTAACGGCGGCTCAAAAGGAAACTGACCTACAACTGAAGGAAGTTAGTCAGGCTCAGAAGGCGACTGACCGCCAACTCAAAGAATTAGGTAAGCAAATTGGGGGACTCGGTTCAAAATTTGGCAGTTTTACCGAAGGTCTTGCTCTTCCTGCAATGGAAAAGATTCTCAGACAACGGTTTGGAATGAAGGTTGTCAGTCCCAGTGTACGGGCCAGCGAAGATGGAAAGCATATAGAAATTGATGTCCTCGCCTATACCAATGGTAATCTGAATACTGCCTATATTGTGGAGGTTAAAAGTCATGTAAAAGAGGACTCTATTACCCAATTAAAAAGTATTTTGCAACGTTTTCGTACCTTTTTCCCTGAACACAAAGATAAACAACTCTATGGTATTTTAGCGGCTGTTGATATGTCTCCTGAATTACGCGAAAAAACTCTACAAGAAGGATTTTATGTTGCTCGTATTCACGACCAAGTTTTTGAACTGGATACTCCTGAAAATTTTCAACCTCAAAGTTATTAGTTTGGTTTCTTTTTTTCAAGCCAATCTACGAAGCAGCGATCGCACTTTTCAATCATAAACAATAAAACAGTGATTGCTTCCTAGGCCGAAACTCAAAATGCGATCGCCGTCTCCTGCTTCTGTATTGCAATTTTTTAACTGTTAGGGCATAATGATTATGTTGGTATTGCTGGCCCGATTGAAAGCGACAAATTAAGCCATGAACAAAAATCGTCTAAAAGAGATTGAGTCTCTTCTTGAACAACTTTACGAACAAAGACGGGAAAAGGAACAGGCTATTATTACGGCTCCAGCAGGCAGCAAAACAATCCTAAAACAGCAACTTCGGTCAGATATTCTTCCATTCATTCAGGCTTATGAAAAAGAATATTGGGAAATTATCGCTACTCAGTCCAATCTAGCTGAGATTCTAGAAGCGGAAGCTGAAGTGGTTATCGCCGAATTTGTGGAAGGAGTCGGACAAATTCATGGAGAAAATGCGAAAATTATAGAATATTTGCAAAAAATCCTCGCTAAAGTGGAACAACCTGGCCCAACAGCAGCCGCTAAACTTAAAACGGTTATTTCTTCGATTCCTCCTTTTGTGGGAATTTCCTATGAAGCAGAATTAGATACAGAAAATTTCTTAAATCGGCATTTTCCTCTATTGATGAAGGGAGTGCAACGCCTAAAAAAGTAGTAGGTAAGGATGTCACTTCAGCCAAACAAGAAGAAACTCCTCAAAAGAGTTCGTCAAAAATAATTCTGATCTTAGCTTCTAGTCCAACGGATGAAGCAAGATTACGGCTAGATCAAGAGGTACGAGAAATTGACGAGGGTTTGAGAAGATCGCGGACAAGAGAAAAATTAACCTTACAGCAACGTTGGGCGGTTCGCCCTGATGTTTTACGTCGAGCGTTACTAGACTTTAATCCTCAGATTCTCCACTTTTGTGGGCATGGTTCAGGAGAAAATGGTTTAGTCCTCGAAAATGATACGGGCGAGGCAAAACTTGTATCTACGGAGGCATTAGCAAACTTATTGAAACGGTTTGCAGATAGAGGATTGGAGTGTGTTGTTCTCAATGCTTGCTATTCGGAAGTTCAAGCCAATGCGATCATCGAACATATTGATTATGTGATCGGTATGGATAGTTCGATCAGTGATAGAGCGGCCATTAAGTTTGTACAGGGTTTTTATGACGAATTGGGTGCTGGTTGGTCGTATGAGGATGCTTTTCAAGGTGGCTGTGATGCGATCGCATTGGAAGGTATTCAACAGGAACATATACCGATTTTAAAAAGAAAGTCTCAATTTAAAAAGCCAAGCTCTCCTAATGAACCTGATATACAAATTCCCGCAACTTTGGGATCTGAGAATAGTAAATTAAAAGGAAATTATGATCAACTTCAATCTTTATTAGCCGAGAAGAACTGGAAAGAAGCAGATTGGGAAACAATGCAGATTCTGCTTCGTATTGCTGAGAGAACTGAACAAGGTTGGCTACTAAGTATTGACGAAATTCCCTCTGAAGACATCAGAAAAATAGATTTTCTCTGGTTAGATGCCAGCAAAGGCAAATTTGGTTATAATGTACAAAAGAATATCTGGCTGAATGTCCAAGGTGAACTTGGTGTATTTGACACCTTAGTATTTTATAAATTCGCCAAACAAGTAGGTTGGCAAGTAAACGAACAGTTGCGAATGAACTATGACGATTTTGATTTTTCCTTAAATGCACCTAACGGCCATTTACCCACATTTAGATTTCCTTCTGATACCGATCAGTTAGGAACATGGCTTGATGCTTTCAAGGATTTTTTACCTCGATTATAAATTTACATTCTAAAATAGTAAAAGGAGACACAAACAATGGTTTATATTCATATCAAAGAAGATGAAGTTGGAATTGTTTATAAAAGATTTGGTCGTCCCTTGCCTGCGGGTCGTCGAGTTGCCCTCAATGGAGAGAGCGGTTTACAAGCGGAGGTGCTTACCCCTGGACGGCATTTTAATTTGCCTAATGTGGAAATTCGCGTAACTAAGGCAATTTTGGTTGCCTCAGATGAAGTGGGACTAGTTGATGCAAAAGATGGGGCGAGCTTACCTCCTGGTGAAAACTTTGGAAAAGTTGTCGAGTGTAAGGATTTTCAAGATGCTAAAGCATTTATCCATAATGATGGACAAAAAGGAAAACAACGAGCCATTTTGACTAATGGTACTTATTACATCAATACTGAGCTATTCTCTGTTGAGATGGTTAATGTTGTTCGTATCCGTGAAGACGAAGTAGGACTCGTGGAAGCTAGGGATGGTAAACCTCTACCGCCAGGTCAAGCCTTTGCTAAGTTTGTAGAATGCAATAATTTTCAAAATGCCCAAGCTTTTTTTGATAATGGTGGTCAAAGCGGTAAACAACTGACAATTTTAACCGCTAATACCTATCAGATTAATACCAATATCTTTAAAGTAAAAAGGGTAAAATGTATTCGCATTGCGGAAGATCAAGTGGGATTGGTTCGGGCTACCTTTGGCAAGCCGCTACCCACAACCCGAACTTTTGGTAAGGTTGTTGAATGCAATAATTTTCAAGATGCTCAAGCTTTTATCAGTGGTGGTGGCGAAAGTGGTAAGCAATTAACCTTTTTAACGCCTGGGACTTATCAACTTAATACCGATTTATTTGAAGTTAAAATTGATTCAGTCACCAAGGTTCCCCACGGAGAAATTGGTTTAGTTGTTGCTAACGGTGGGGAAACCCGTCCCGAAGATAAAAATTTAGGTAAAGTTGTTGAATGCCAAAATTTTGAATCTGCTGAAGCTTTCATTAAAAATGGCGGTGAAAGTGGCAAACAATTGGCAGTTCTACCCGCCAGAACTTATCAGATTAATACCGACTTGTTTACTGTCATTACTTCCGCTAATGCTACTCAGCATAATGTCAACCCCGAAGAATTGAAAGTTTATACTGTAGGCAAAGACAAAATTGGTATTGTTACGACACTTGAAGGAAAAACACTTCCTGAAGGAGAAATTGCTGGCCCTATTATTCAAGGTCACGATAATTTTCAAAAACCACAAAAATTTATCGAGGCTGGGGGATATAAAGGCTTACAACAGGAATTTTTGCAGGAAGGTTCATGGACTCTCAATCCTTGGTTTGTTCGTGTTGAACAAGTACCATTGGTTGAAATTCTTGCCGAACAAGTCGGGGTGATTATTTCTTATGTCGGCAAAAGTGACGAGTCAAAAAATGATGATCGACTTTCAGAAGATGGGGAAAAAGGCATACAGCGCAAGCCTCTTCTGCCAGGAAAATATTCTATAAACAAAAGAATTAAAAATGTTCATGTTGTCCCTACCAACGAAATTATCTTGGAGTGGTCTAAGTCGGAGGGAAAAGCTGAGGATAACTACGATAAAATCCTTGAGCCATTACAACTTCGATCAAAAGATGGCTTTGTTTTTCAGTTGGAATTAACTCAGACTATCTGCATAGCAGTAGAAGATGCCCCACAAATGATTCTCAAAGTCGGTGCTCAAGTAATTGATCCTTTGATCTTAGAGTATTCTAATGCTCTTGATGGCAACGATAAGAAACTTGTCAAATCTCCTGCCATCAAAAATTTAGTCGGTAGAGTTTTGGCCCCTCTAGTTAACTCTTATTTTCAGAATGCGGCTCAGTATTTTGAGGCTCTTGATTTTTTCAGTAAGCGAAATGCTATTCAAAAGCATGCGGCAGATTTTATTAAAAAGGCACTTAATGATTATGGCGTACAGTCAATCCAGACTTTGATTACAGACATTGATTTGCCTGATGAATTGGAGGAGCTATTAAGAGAGCGTCAAATTCTGCAACAACAAGCTGAGAATTATAAACAACAAGAGTTAACCGAGCAAGTACGTAAGTCCCTCATCAAACAGCAAGAGGAAAACAAGGCTCAAACCAAGTTAGTTGAGGCTCAAAGTAATTTAGAGGTAGCAGATCTTAATAATAAAGCTAAACTTAAGGAATCACAAGTAGATGTACAAATCCAACAAGAAAAAAATAATCTTGAGGCAGAACGGATGCGGGCAGAGTCTGAAATTAAAACTAATGAAGACAAGAAAATGAATGAAAATCGTTTGCAAGAACTTCATGATAAAGTTGAAAAATACGGTCCTGAAAGGGCTGCCCGATTGGAATCAGAAGAAAAATGGGCTAAAGCATTCGCTGAAACTAAAATGAAATTTCCAGAAATTGTTATTCAAGGAGGTAATAGCGGCGGCGGAAATTCTAGTGGAGGAGGAATGGCAGAATCCTCTGCTATGTGGATGATGGTCATAGAAAACATGAGAGATTTGCAGAAATCAAAAAGACAAAATGATCAAATTAATACGCTACAAGGAAATGAAGTTGAAGTTCAACCCCGTTCTGAAGATGATTAAATTCAGAGAGTGTTAATTCCTTTATTTTGTCCCTGACTAAATTAAGCGGAGTGATTGTTAACAAAGGTAATCAAGTGCCAACTAAAATACGACTCAATTCTGTACAAAAATTTTTAATTTGGTCTGCTGGTGCAGATCAAGAAGTTTTGTCTCAAGAAAGTTGCCGAACAGAAAGGTATAAATATGAATCTATCGGCACAACCGTTGTTCTGACTGCGATAATGGCTTTTTGTTCAGGAGGCTATGCACTTTTTACGGTTTTCGGCTCTTTGAAAATTTCAATTTCTTTGGGTTTTATTTGGGCTAACATAATTTTCAATTTAGATCGCTTTTTTATCCTAACAGCTAGTCAAAATAAATCTTCATCAAAACTGCAATTTTGGGGAGGAGCCACTACTCGCTTAACCATAGCGATTCTTTTAGGTTTTATCGTTGCTAAACCTCTGGAGTTAAGATTATTTGAAAGTGAAATCAATCAAAAAATTAGTCAACAGAGAAGAGAAAGAGAAAGACAAGAAAGCATAAACGATCAGAAGACTCCATATGCCCAAAGAATTAATGAAATAAATCAGATACTCAAAGATAAAACAAAAGAAAGAGAGCAACTTTCACTATCTTTACAACAAGCGCGTAGAAATGCGATAGAAGAAAGAGAAGGCAAAGGTAGAACAGGCAAGCCTGGTAAAGGCACTATTTACGAAGAAAAAAAAGAGCTTGTAAAAAATTTAGAGCAGGAATTCGCCTCTTTAAAGCAAGAAGTTCAAGACTTAAATAATGAAAAAAGTGATTTGCTAGAAAAGCAGCGATCAAAATCAAATAAACCTCAACTACCTCAACAGCAATGGCAAGAAGGAAGTCTTTTAGATCGTATCTCAGCCCTAGAAGCATTATCGAAAAATGATTCTGCTATTTTATACACAAATTGGTTGATAACTGTTTTATTAATTATTATTGAAATTTCTCCAGTTCTTGTAAAAATCTTGTCGAAAGAAGGCGTTTATGAAAAACTGCTTAAGAAAGAAACTATCTATAGAATGGATCAAGAAAATCTTGCCAGAATTACAGAAAAAGAACTCTTAAAAATGAAGGAATTAAAGGATTTTCAGCTAAAAGTTGACGACTTAATGTTTGAATACATTCGACTTAGAGAAAGAAATAGAGAAAAAATTGAAAATATAGAAATCAATGATGCAAAAAAGTTTTATCAGGAATACGATGAAGAAACTGCTAAATTTATCAAATTATGTCAAGAGCGAGTAACTCATTACAAATCTTTAGTGGAGCAAACTCTATTTTTGGATAAAGATAATGAGCTTTTTAAAAATTGATATTAATCTCTCAAATTGCGGTTCTCTATTTTGTTTTAAAGGGTGATCCTGTTTAGAGTGTAGAGTTAAGAGGCGATCACAAGCTGAAAAAATGTGTTAAATTAGCGATATATGAGTCTAATTTGGCAAGAAAAATGGAAATCACCCTCAATCTCAGTGACGAACAATGGCAAAAAATAACCTTTATCCAACAGCATAGTTCAGAAAATATTCTAGCTTTACTAGAAATAACTATCAATCAACAATACGAAAAACTTCAGGTAGCTGATCCTGATCCCATCAAAGGATGGCAAGAAAGTGGCTTTATTGGCTGCGGAAAAGGTGATGCCAACCTTTCAACTAATTATAAAGAAATATTGAAAGAATTTTGGTCTGAAAAACATGATTATAGTTGACACAGGTTTTTGGTTAGCTCTTGCGAACCAAGACGATGCTGAATATCTAGGTCATGGGCGAATTTTTACCTGCGATCGCCGAAATTTTTTAACCTATCGCTGGAATAATACCCATACTTTTGAAAATTTATTTTTAGATTAAAGCCCTTCGTGAATTTTTAATAACTATCAATTAATTATGGATAATGGACAATTGGGCACTGGTATCGTCTAGCTAGAAGCTATAAACGTTGCAATACAAGAGGTTCAACAAATCAGGCGAATTTGGAGTAAGTCCTCCCAAGTTAACCCTTTTTGAATTATACCGAGAGCTACCGCAGGAACTTTTTTCGTCGTAAAATGGCTGCGAACAAAGTTATGAACCATCCAGAAAATATCTAGCACTCGCTGTAATCCCACAACAGATTTAGCATAAGTATTTGTTCGACGACGAAAGGCGGCTAAATAGCGTCGTAGAGAACTATTAAATGCCTCAACGTGGTTGGCATGAACATCCTTGTCTTCTGGTTTTTCTGTTGTCTCAGGATGTTCAGTTTTCGGAGTTTCTACTTTCTCTAGTTTACCCTCAGAATCTCGACGTTTACTACTCTTATTTTTTAATCTTACCACCATACCCTTCGGTAATACTTTGGTGGGACGACCTCGCTTCCCAGTCCTTAATACTTCGTGACAAATATTAAATAGCAGTTGACTATATCGCTTTTCTCCATCTGTAAATAACTGGAGAGATTCTGCACTCCTTTCAAATAATTCCGCTACCGTCATCATTGCTTCTAGAAATAATTTCTGCTCTTTTTTACCACATTTTAAATGCCAAATAAAGCGGCTAGCCCTGTCCATGAGCACGATTGTCCACCCCTCAGAGGCACTTGCTTCTTTATTTTTTCCAACTTTTGTGTATAGTTCATCCCCTTCTATTACTAATTTAACAAATTCATTCACTAAGGCGTATAAAAATAATGTCTCTTGTAATCCTGATAATTTCTTTTCCCAATTCAATATTGTTGTTTTTGCGTAGCCGAATACTCGGGCTGCTGCATTTAATCCTATTCCTTCCATTCTGGCTTTTAATACTTTTACAATTTCACTTAATGGGGTTTCTAAGCCAGCGATTACGCTACCATAAGTCTCAGCAAAACAAGAACCACATTCTTGACAGATGAACATTTTACGTTCCCCGTTACCTTTCGTTTGGTAATGAGAATGTATTTTTACTTTTTCACTATAGCAATGAGGGCAGTTTTTCTGAAATAAGGCTTCCTCTTTCTCTTGAGGTAAGCCAATATCACTTAGGAGGTCAATTGAGCTTTTATTCAATGTTGACATTGCTTTCCGTTTTCCCTTTCTTTAATATAATGACAATAATAATAGTATAACAAAAACGGGAATATGTCCAGTCGTAAGTTATTTTCTATTTTCTCAAACTCTTACACCATAACTTTTTCTAGCTTTGATCACACGATACCAGTACCGACAATTGACAATGGACAATTATCAACTATTCATTATCAACTATCAATTATTCACTAATCGGCGATCGCATTTTTTCTAACTGAGAAGAGGCGATCGCGTTTAGATTAAAGATCGTCTGTTGTGCAATAAGCTATTAACAAAAACAATGATCTTTATTACTGCTTACCTCTCTCGCCGTATAAACTCCCTCAACAAACGCAAAGAACTATGGTCACGACACCCTTAAGCCCTCTCAAAATTTCAGGCTATCTTAACCTCGCTAAGGCCATTAAAAGCCTTTAATGATTTGATTATATTGTAAAGAGATAGACTGATCTATTCGGCAGCAAGACTCTTCGCATATTGACTGGTAATGATCGCAATTAAGAACCACCAAAGCGTACTGACTTGAGGACGATACCAAACGGTGTCAACACAACCATGAATCATTAAGCCAATCATGCCAGCGATCGCGGCCATAATCCAGAATCCTTCCCGACTAGGAGATTGACGAAGGCGTTTAATTTGTTGAATACCCTGGTTAAACGTTACGGTCAATAACCAAATAAAACAAGAAAAACCAATAATGCCCGTCTCTACCAAAATTTCTAAATAAATCGAATAGGCACTCAAGGCACTATATTTAGGTCGCATATAAAGGGGATAAATTTTATTAAACGCACTGTTACCAGGGCCAATCCCCAAAATCGGGCGATCACGGATCATACTTCTGACCCCTTCCCAAACATTAATCCGAAAGTTATTACTACTATCATTGCGTCCGGCAAAAATACTGAAAACCCTTGTCCGTAACGGAGCAACTAAGAGTAAACCCAAGCCGACCAGCACCACCACTGAAGCGATCGCGCTAGGCAATAACCATTTTTGCCAAAAGGGAGAAAGATAGGGCTTCCACCACAGATAGGAAAGAATTAAAAAGGTGAGAAAAACCCCCACCAATCCCAGCCAACCACCCCGACTTTGGGTGAAAAATAGACAACAAACATCCACAACGACCATCGTAATTGCTAATACTTTAGGAAGCCAGCGTTGCCAAACAAAGAAAGCTGCAATACTCAAAGAGATCATCGGCAGTAAATAGGCGGCTAACAAATTGGGATTGCCCAGATAACTATAAACCCGCGTTGCTCCGGCCATATCCGAGGTCGGATCATTCCAGGTGGCTAATTGTTCAACCCCATCAAACTGTTGCTTAATCCCGTAGGCTCCAACTGCCAATCCAACCATTAGAATAACGGTAATAATGCGATTTAACAGGGAATTATTCCGCAAAATCCGAGAAGCCAGGGCAAAAAAGACCATATTTAAGGTTAATTTACCCAGCCCTACTAAAGCCGCCATTTTCACCGGCGAAAAACCTACCGCGATCGCCGAAATCCCCCAATAGAGAATAACTAACAGATGAATAGGGGTTAAGCCATTGGGTTTCCTATCGGCAAGGGTCAGCAATCCCCAATAGAATCCGGTCGCTGCCATGATTAAACCGATCAGCCCCGTCGAGACAAAAGGACTGAGCAGAAAGACACCACTAATTAACAGTGCACCCAAGCCTTCTGACCACTGCCATAGTCCACTGTAGGTCGTCCAATGGGATAACAGACCAACCAAGCGGTGAATGTAACTCCCACTACGCCACTCAGACGGAGAAAATCCTTGAAACGTGATTTGCTGCCAAACCGAATTCATTAGTACATCAAGCCGATAATGAGCGGTGTAATTATAGCCTAGATTAGGTAAGGCATTCGCATTCAGATCGAGATAGTTCAAGCGATCAGCAACCATCCCAACCGTTTAGCCGCACCACCAGCGCGACAATCAGTGCCACCACAACAGTGGGTGTGTCCGTCCATCAGCCTTTTTTCTTTAACTTGATGAGATGTTTTTCGTTTTTAAGGGGAGACGGTCTCTAAAATCTCCCCGATCGCCGTTATTCTTCTATGGTTTTATCTCGAACCCCGCGCACAATCCGAGACAGTTCCGATTTTTCATCCACACTAATGCGAGTGGGCGAACCACTAATAATGCGCTCATAGTTACGGAAAGAGTCCTTGATATCGGGGCCATCATGACTAATGGTATATTCCCGAATGCCTTTATCATGCCAAGAGCCGCGCATTTTAAAGACGTTAATGGCACGAGACATTTCGCCCCGAATTTCTACGTATTGCAGCATGATAATAGTGTCGGTAATGGTTGAAATATGGGATTCCGTAATGGAATGGGCCCCCATAAATTGGTCGGTTGTGTTGGTGAAAAAGCCGGTAATTTCCTCCTGTTTAGCATAGCCTGTCACTCCAATGACAAACTGACGGAAGGCATTGTTGGTAACACCTCTGGCTAAAGCGGAGAGAGAATCAATGGCAATACGGGAAGGTTTAAACTCAGAAATTTCAGATTTGATCATTTGTAAGTGATCCTCTAGCCCGGCTGACTCAGGATAGGTACAGAGTAACTTTAATAATCCTTTTTGCTCCATTTCCTCAAAGTCAATGCCCCAGGAAGAGGCGTTACGCGATAATTGGGCTCGTGATTCTTCATAGGCAAATAAAATTGCCCGTTCTCCCTGACGACAACCTTCCTGTAAAAATTTGCTGACCAATAGGGTTTTGCCGGTTCCCGTTGCCCCCGTTGCTAAAATAATTGAATCTTTAAAAAAGCCGCCACCACACATTTCATCCAAGGTTTTGACACCAGAAGAAATGCGTGTGTTTGAGGATCGTTGAGTCAGACGCATAGCACCTAGGGGGAAAATGTTAATACCGTCATGGGTAATCGTAAAGGGATATTCCCCTTTCATGTGGGTTGTCCCCCGCAATTTTAAAATTTCAACGGTTCTTCTTCTGCGTTCGCCCTCTAAAACATTTCGCAAAATGACAACGTTATCTGATACAAATTCTTCCACTCCAAAACGGGCGATCGCGCCATATTCTTCGATCCGTTCAGTGGTCATGATTGAGGTGACATTCAGTTGTTTGAGGCGGGCTACGAGGCGAAAAATTTCTCGTCTCACCACGGAAGCGGCATCATATTGTTGAAAAACGGCTGTTACAGAGTCAATAGAGACTAATTTCGCCTTATATTTACGAATAGCGTACTGAATCCGTTCAATTAAGGCCGAAAGATCAAAACTGCCCACCACTTCTTGCCCTTCAGGATCGGGAGAGGCATCTAAAATAAATAATTTGCCATCATCAATTAATTTTTGCAAATCCCAACCAAAACTATAGGCATTTTGAATAATATCGGTGGGAGATTCTTCAAAGGTGATAAAAAGACCCGGATAGTCAAAATGATGAATGCCATGATAGAGAAATTGAACGGCGAGCAGTGTTTTTCCAGTCCCTGATGTGCCGCTAACTAAGGTTGTTCGTCCAATCGGCAGGCCACCATGAGTAATTTCATCAAATCCTTCAATAATTGTCCGAATTTTCTGAACTCCTTTGCGAGGGGTTTCAGCCGGTTCAGTCGTATTTAAAATAGATTGGTTCATTGTACATTTTTATTAAGGTGTTATAAAGTATTTACAGCTTATCGCGGTTCAGTCATTGTACGATTGCGTCGTAGAGCCTGAATCCCTTTCCCTTCTACAGTGTAAGTGATAAGACTGCAATACCCCCGTATCGTTTTGCGGCTATTGACTTTGGCTATTTTAAAATAAAGTTTTTATTGAAGTTTGCGAACTAATCCCAAAACAGGGGATTAAGGATGAAGACTAGAGTTCATTTTCTCGTTCACGAATTTCATCGTAAAGGAGATCTAAGCCAATGAGGACTTTTTCTCTATCTGAGAGATCGCCAATAATTTTACGAACGGGAGGGGGTAAGACTTTCGCTAAGGTGGGGGTCGCTAAAATTTTATCTTCCTCTGCCAGTTGGGGATTTTTGAGTACATCGATAACTTTCAGGGCATAAACCCCTTTAAATTCCTGTTCTAAAATTGTCTTTAAGGTTTTTAAGGCTCGAACTGAGTTAGGGGTATTCCCAGCGACATAGAGTTTGAGAACATAAGTTTTTTTGAAATTACTCATTGTTAATGATCCTGAGGTTTTCGCTAGCCGCTAAAAATAAAGGATAAGAGTCTAAGTATAAAGGTGAGCAAGGAATAGGTTTAGGATAACGTAAATTAGTCCGTTTGATAGAAAACATCAAAGGGAATATCTTCCCTGGGAGGGTGCGACCTTTAGTTGATAAAAGCTGTTGTAATCAGGGTTCTACAGGGAACCCATATTGATCAAGTTTTGCCCAAAATTGACTCCATCGTTCCTTGGTCAATACCAAAGCTCGTAGGCTCAAAATAATTCCTGCTCCTTTTTCCTTCCATCGCATCCCTGAACAACATAATCGTTGTTTGACCAACGTCTTACAAGCTGCTTCCGTAACACCTGAACCAATCGGATACTTTTTCTCTAAGTATTCAGCATAATCCATTTGATGCTGATGATTCTCGTAATAAGTAATCGCCGCTTGTAGTTTCTCGGTAAGATTCTTAGAATGACTTTTTTCTTCTTTGACTTCTTTCATCAGATTTAGCAGTTCTCCTGCTTTTCCTTTTTCATGCTTGAGTTCTCGACAATTTTCAGTCAACCATTCTTTTTGTTTTGACACTGTATTCGGATGCAACGCTTCTGCCAAGGCACCTAAGTAACCAGAGGCATGATAGAAATCTAATATCTGTTCTTCCGTTTGCTTTTCTAAAAACTTCCAATTTGATTCTGCCCCGTCTGCTATCCCGACCAATGTTGCCTCTGGATAACGTTTTTTCGCTCGCTCAATTTCTCTTTCTAATCTTTCTAGAAAACTCTTTTTTCCATACTCTGGTGCCGCACCTAGATAGATTGTATGTTGACGTTCTCCCTCACTATCGTATAGGGAAACGGTTCCCACCATTGCTTCACGGTAGCCATCCTCACACATCAGCATACAGGTTCCATCTAATCCTATTCCCACTGTTGCAATTTGGCTATCCTCCTTGGGCGGGGCATAACTCCACGCTTCTTCTTTTGCCTGTACCACACTTCCTACTGCTTCACTCAATCTTTGGATATAGGATAGCGCTACTTTTCTACCATGATTTTCTAATAAATCATTTTTCACCTCTTTGCCTGCCATCCCTGACATTTTTGAGGATACCTGTTTTGCCAATAATGGCGTTGATGTTATGATTATCCTTGCTTCTCTTTCTAAGGGGCAATACGTTTTTCCTCCTACTGAACGCTGATATACATGACGATTCACTATAACCTCACCATAAGGTGTTTGATATTCTTTCGGTTGCTCTCCCTTACTCTTCCAGATTTCTTCACCGATTTTTAAGGGTGAACCATCTGTATCTAAATATTTCAAGGCTTCTTTGCTGGCGATGCAACCTACTTCGTTTAAGCCTTTTTGAATATTTATTTCTGTATCCAACATTGAACGACTGAGTTCTAATGTTAGTTCTATTTTTATCTTTGAACCCTCTACATTAATTAGTTTTGCTGTCATCATTGTTTCCTCTTTGTCACTTTTCATCTCATGTTAACACTTTTCTTTTCCTTCATCAACTAAAAGTCGCACCCCCCTGGGAATAGAGCGTCGATACATTTCACCTAAATGCGCCAAAATATCAATCAGTGCTAAACGATAGTCTAATAAAATTTCTTCGCTGCGTCCTTCCAGTTTTAGGTGTTGAGAAAACTCATCCATGAGGTTAATATGAATTTCCAAAATTTGGGAAACCGAAATATCGGCAAAGAAAGCACTATTCACAAATTGATCAATCTCTTGGTTAATATCAACACTTTGGTTGAAATAGGTCAAGATAATTTCACGATATTCTAAGGCAAGCTGTTCTAGAAATTCTTGTTTCTCAGCCGGCTCTAGATTGCGATAAAAGCTTTTGGGGTTGCGCTTGTAATACACACCTAAATATCCCAATCTTTCTTTTAGCTTATCCGCCAAGCGACGTTGTTGTAGGAGCAAGAAACTTTGTTGAGAGTCTTGAGGATCACGTTTTTGAGTACTAGCATTTGGAGGGGGGATGGTGCAGCTAGGGCCAAGATGTAAATAATGGGCGATCGCCCGATCAATGACTGTCGGGATAGTTTGCCATTCTGATTCGGGTAAATGGATTTCGGCATTGTGGTAAATGACCGTCGGCGTTTCCTGAGGGGCAGATGTCTCGCGTTGAGATTCGAGGATGATTATTGGCAGGAGGCAGCCTTGCTCGTAGAGTTGGTTAAAAAAGGGTAAGGCGGGACTATCTCGTAAGACGATCAGACAATCAATATGCTCTGTATGACTACCAATAAACTCGATAAATTCATTAACAGAATAGACATAGGTCAGCCGATAGCGATCGCTCTTTAACATCTGAGAAAGTTGCTGGGCGATCACCTCCGTTACAAAGAGGCAAAGAGAAAGAGAAGACTGCAAAGCGTTCTCGACAGGGTAACAGGGAAGGGTGTGAGGAGTAGAACACCCCATAGGGGGGACTGACCATAGACATT
The DNA here is from genome assembly GCA_025370055.1 of Woronichinia naegeliana WA131. NCBI lineage: Bacteria > Bacillati > Cyanobacteriota > Cyanophyceae > Synechococcales > Coelosphaeriaceae > Woronichinia > Woronichinia naegeliana. The sequence goes on from CP073041.1 coordinate 4,351,233, forward strand.
TCTACACTACAAAAGCTATCACATCTAGGCAGTCAGGAGTAGGAAAATCTAAAGAAAAGGTGAAAAAAGGTCAAAGTTAGGTTGCTAACGGTTGCCGAGGATGGGGATTCAGCCCGCGATCGCCGCTTGACGATGGCTTTGAGCCTGATTGACTGACAAAAGTTATGCAGAAAAGTACTGATAAGAGTGGATAGTGAATTCGAGACGATGTAGTCGCTGACGATGTTGTGGGCGTGAAGCCATAGAGGGTTCGGAGTCAAAATTAGAAGAGAAACGGACTTGATGAATGAGATTCCAGGCATTGAGAACAGCCGCCTTAATCCAATCACAGCCAATCCGAAAATAACTGTTGACGCGAAACCAATGAGTATCGACCCAGCGACGATGCCCTCCATCAACGACAGCAAGACCTTGAGAGGTGGCAAAAAGTGTAGCCACAGCCATGATAAAACTTTGAACTTTGAACTTTGAACTCGCCATCTATTGTGTACTGAATCTCTACCCAAACTCCATCTACGAGAATCATCTTGGGAATTCGGGTTAAGGGAACCTGTCTTCTGCTTTCTATTTGTTTTTGGACATTAAGAGTAATCTGGTTCACCGCACTTACCGATAGCACTTTTCCTAGTATTAAATATAAAGCCTCCTGCAAATCTCGTAAGGATAGCCCCATCACATAGAGAACACACATCCAATCCAATAAATTTCCCAGACTTCGCTGATATCTTTCTAAAATCTGCCATTCTCTTTCTTTATTTCCCTCTCTTAATTTGGGGACAGCTAAATCACTTATCTGTCCATATTGAGTGTTTACTCCACGAAGATAGTACCCAGAACGATACGGTTTTTTCTCTTTTCCCTTGAGAAATTCTGTCACTTCTTACTTCAAGGCACTTTCTAAAACCGTTTTGACCGTATCCACCACTCCACCACTTCTGTCTTTAACTTTGAGTTTAAGGCTTCGTTTAGTTGAGGATGAAAACCTTGCTGTCTCACACGCAGGATTTGTTTTTCTTGCTCGGCTATACTCATCGCTACAATCCTTTCCAATCTTTTTTATTCTCTTGTTTTATACCTTTTCATACCATTTTCTACCTGCGCGAATAAATAAAGACACTAACGAAATTGTTAACTACCACCAGCGTGAATATGAGTCCATCATTCTAAGTGTTTGGAAAGGATTGACCACAAGTGAATAATCGCTTGTATTAATTAATGTCTAACTTAGCCGCTAGACGATGAACAAGAAGCTTAGAAATTATCATTTAGTGCGATCTCTGTTTCTGTCGCGTCATTTTAAGGTGTGATCGCGGTTTCATTATCTGTAATTGAAAATAGGCGATCGCGGCTTTATTGTTTGTAATTAAAAGGGGCGATCGCTATTCTTATCGTCGTTTCCTATTTAGCAAGCTTAGGGTTTAAAATAAAGAAGAGGTGTTTAGAGTTATCAACAAGAACTATGGTGGTACAACGTTGGACAGATGAAATGCTTGATGATTTAGCGTCAAGTGTCACTGAGCTACGGAACGGCTTTGCAGATGTACGGGAAAGCATTACCGAGATTCGGGATAGTGTGGATGGATTAAGAGTGACTTCCCAAGCGTTGTTACAGGTGGCAGCGCAGAGTCAACGGGATATGGAAGCAATTAAAGAACGGCAAGCGGAAAGTGATCAACAGTTTAATGTTTTATTGGAGGAGGTACGTTTTTTGATTCGGGGAAAAACCAATGATTAATTAGATTTTAAATCGCGGTTTTATTCTTTATGATTGAAAAAGGCGATCGCAGTATGAATTTGGGCTTTAAGGGCAATCACGGTGCAAGAGTTGATTGTTTTAAGAATGGCGATCCATTGAATCTTATTGTAAAATAGTGACATCAAGAACATCTTGCACATTTTTTTATTATGACGGAACTACTTGAACAAGATATTTCAAAAATCAGAACTTTATCCTCTGATCAACAAGAGACTCTAGCGACTATCATTCTAGAAGAAATCGAAGAAGAAAAGCAATGGGATCAATCCTTTACTCGTTCACCTGATTTATTAGCCAAACTTGCCGCAGAAGCGATGACTGAATACCGACAAGGAAAAACGAAAGAACTCGATCCAGAAACTCTGTGAAATCCCAAACAACAATTCAGTTTCGTAAACAATTTTCTGCTCTCCCTAAACAAATTCAAGAACAGACCCGCAAAGCCTATCGGCAATTTCAAGATGATTCCAGTCATCCTAGTTTACGGTTCAAAAAAATCCATTCTCAACTACCTATTTATTCTGCTCGAATTAACAAAGATTATCGAGTAGTTGGTCAGTTAGAACAGGATACAGTAATCTGGTTTTGGATTGGTTCCCATGCTGAATATGACTTGCTTTTGAATCAGATTTAAGGCGATCGCGTTGCAAGAGTTGATTGTTTTAAGAAAGGCGATCTCGGTTTCGTTATTCGCAATTGAAAATAGGCGATCACTTTTGAAAGGAGAATTAGTGAGTGGTGATCGCTTTTTTGGCGCTAGAATCTAACTAACAATAAATTCTATATTTCAACTGATTATGACGGAACTACTTCAACAGGCGATCGCCAAAATCGAACAACTTTCTCCACATCAACAGGACGCGATCGCTTCTCGGTTATTAACAGAAGTGCAAGATGAACAGCATTGGGAAACCAGCCTTAATAACACAACTGATGGTCAGTGGGAGCAAATGGCCGATATGGTGCGCCAAGAAATTAGTGGGAGTAAAACCGTTCCTCTGAATCAAATTTTTCCCTCTTAGCAATGAAATCAAGCGTTACACAATCCTTTCGTAAGCAACTGGAACAATTGCCAATCTTCGTTCAAGAACAGGCAGCTAAAGCTTACAAACTTTGGCAAAAAGACCCGTACCATAATAGTATTTAATTCAAAAGAGTGAGTCCTCAACAACCGATTTATTCGGTGCGTGTTAGTCTCAATTATCGTGCATTAGGTTTTTGGGAATCTGATCACGTTTATTGGTATTGGATAGGTACTCATAATGAATATGACGAATTACTCAAAAATTTGTAGAATTGCGGTTTTGTTGTGTGTAATTGATAAAAGGCGATCATTAAAATTCTAATATGTTAAGATTGAGGTAAAATGTGAATTATTATTTTTCTGAACACGCTAAACAAGAAATAGAACGCCGTTTCATTCCCTTATAACATATTGAATCAACTCTAAATAGTCCTCAACAAATTACCGAGGAACGAGAACAAAGACGGTGCTATCAATCTCTCGTTAAAATCAATGATAAGCAGTTTTTACGGCGCATTATTGTCAATCGAGAAAGCCCCAAAAAAGTTATCACACTTTATCTAACCACAAAAATCAAAAAATATTGGAGATAACCATGAAAATTAATTATGATCAAGACGTTGATATTCTTAGAATTTTACTCACCGATGCCGCTATTGAAGAAAGTGATGAGATAGAAACAGGTGTAATTTTTGACTACGATAGTCAAGGTAATGTTGTTGGTATTGAGATTTTAGATGCCTCTAAACGCAACACTCAATCTCGTCAACTAGAATACTCAATTTCCAATATTTAGGTTAATCTTGTTGGGAAAAAGGAGATCGCATTATGAGTTCAGGGTTTAGAGGCGATCGCGGTTTGTTATTTGTGTTGAAAAAGGATTATTGTCTTTTCCTCTCCTGATCTTAATTTCTATGCTAAAATCGAATCCAGAGCTTAATCTTAATATTTAATCGTAAAGCCATGACGACTATTAATTTATCAGTTCCCTTTGAATCCCTTGTTACTGCAATTCGATCTTTAACCTGGAATGAACAGCAACAATTATTAAAATTACTCGAAGAGCAAATGTTTGAATCAGAAGAAGCCTGGGAGGATAGTCCTGAAATAGTCGCCGAAATTCAACAAGCAAGAGAAGCTTATCAAGCAGGAGACTATCAAACACTCGAAGAATTTATGTCTAATAAATCTCAAGGTTAGCCATGAGATATACAATAATTATTCCTAAACCCGTACAAAAACAACTTAAAAATTTACCTACAGAAACGTATCAAAGAATTATAGAAAAAATCGGACAACTATCTAGTCAGCCTCGTTCTCTAGACACGAAAAAACTCAAGGGATTTGAAAATGAGTACCGAATTAGAATTGGCGATTACCGTGTTCGCTACGAAATTAAAGACAAAACCCTAACAGTTCTTCTTCTTAGTTGTCGCCATCGAAGAGATGCCTATAGAGATTAATGGCGATCGCAATATAAGTTCAGATTTTAGGGGTGATCGCAGTATGAATTCAGGATTTAGAGGCGATCGCAATATAAGTTCAGATTTTAGGGGTGATCGCAGTATGAATTCAGGATTTAGAGGCGATCGCAATATAAGTTCAGATTTTAGGGGCGATCGCAATTTGAGTTAAGGGTTTAGGAGCGATCGCGTTTTCATTATCTGTAATTGAAAAGGGCGATCGCTGTTTCGTATCGAGTAGAGGTAGAGCCGATGTTCAGTGGTTAAGGAAAGGATTTGAGGGAAAACTTTGCCGTGTAAATTTGTTATACTCTAATTAGTCTAACTTTTGAGGTAATAAGCGTGTGACTATCAGCATCGAACGCCCTCCTGCTAGTTCTATTACTTTAACTGAGTTTTTGGCATTGCCAGAGACTAAACCTGCCAGTGAATATTTAGATGGAGAAATCATTCAAAAACCAATGCCCCAGGGAGAACATAGTCTGTTTCAAAATGAGCTACTAATGCGTATTAATCAATTAGGCAAACCTGCCAAAATTGTTTACGCCTTCCCTGAATTGCGTTGTGTCTTTGCAGGACGAGCGATCGTGCCAGATATAGCAGTATTTGCTTGGAATAATATTCCGAGAACTGCGGAGGGAAAGGTCGCAAATAGATTTGAAATCCCCCCCGATTGGTTAATTGAAATTCTCTCACCTGAACAATCTCCTAATCGGGTTATTAAAAAGATTGTGTTTGCACTTAAACAGGGAACCCAGTTAGCTTGGTTAATTGATCCGATGGATGAGTCTGTCACAGTTTTCTATCCTCAAAGTTTACCTGATATTAAAGAACAGGAGGATTTATTGCCAGCTTTAGATGGTCTTCAGAACTGGCAATTATCAGTAGCAGAAATGTTTAGTTGGTTGGCTTTATAGATTCAAAAATAAGTGGCGATCGCGGTTTCATTATCTGTAATTGAAAAAAGGCGATCGCGGTTTCGTTATCTGTAATTGAAAGTAGTGATCGCGTTTTCATTATCTGTAATTGAAGAGGGGCGATCGCAGTATGATTTTAGAATTTAGGGGCGATCTCAGTATGAATTTGGGGTTTAGAAGCGATCGCGGTCTTGTTGTTTATGAATAGTGCGATCGCGGTTTCATTATTTATAATTGAAAATAGGTGATCGCCGTTTCCTATCCTGTTTGAAAGTGCGATCGCAGTATGAGTTCAAGGTTTAGAGGTCGATCGCCTTATGAGTTCGGAGTTTAGGGGCGATCGCTAGGGTAAACAACCTTGTAATTCTTCTTGACTCACTGATTGTCTTAAGATTTCACTAATCAGTGATTGATAACCCTCTTCTCCTGCTTTTAACTTAAAATAGGCAATTAAAGTTTCGTCTAAATCAATCATAATAGATTGCTTGCGTGGCGAAGGCTTAAGACCTACCCGAAAAACAGCACGGTCTAAATCTGTTTGAGTGACTTCAGGATATTCGTCTTGCAGATCAGAGATTTCTAAAGAAGAGTGATTGTTCATGGTTGTTTGCCTCACGCATTGAAATAAGACGAATTTCAGTTTCGGTTTCTGTGTGGATAATAACCACAACTTTAAGCCCTAATAATCCTAGCGTTACCCAACGCTGTTCGCCATAATTTTGACGATTATCTTCAAAAGTGAAAGTTGGCCCAGCAAATACGTTTTCCGCATTACAAAAATCCAGACCGTGCTTTTTAAGGTTACTTTGTCGCTTAGGTTCGTGCCAAATAAATCTCATACATAGACATTATACAAAGAATTTGGGTGATCGCAGTATAAGCTCAGAGTTCGGGATGTAGGGGCGATCGCAATTTGAGTTCAGAGTTTAGGGGCGATCACTGTTTTCTAGTTTCGGGAGAGAGCGATCACTATAACAGAATTTCTCTATAATATAGAGAGTATCTCATCCCGTTAGGAGATGGTTAAATGCTGACAACTGACCCCAAACCTTCATTATACGAACAGGATTTTTATTTGTGGATACAAAGAACCATCGAGCTACTAAAAAAAGGTAAGTTAGAGCAATTAGATCTAGAAAATTTAATTGAAGAAATAGATAGTATGGGAAAAAGTCAAAGGAAGGAGCTTAAAACTCGCCTGACGGTGTTAATTGAACATCTATTAAAGCTTCAATATTGGACAACGGAAAAAGAATATAATGTTAGGGGATGGCTCAATACTATTGTTGAACAAAGACGACAAATTACTTACATTTTGGCTGATAGCCCTAGTTTAAAACCTGTTTTAAATGATATATTTTTAGACTGTTATCAGGATGCAAGAAGCGATACCCTTCGCAAATATCAACTCCCTGCAACTCTATTTCCCCAAGAATCTCCCTTTTGTCTGTTGGAAGTGCTTGATCCAGATTTTATTCCAGTATAATTTGGGTGAATTTTTAAGAGATCACTATTTTTCTCCGTTAGAGATGGGGCGATCGCAGTATAAGTTCAGGACTTACGGGCGATCGCTGTTCCTGTTGTTTGATTCTAAGGTGCGATCACAGTATAAGTTCAGGACTTACGGGCGATCGCGGTTTCATTATCTGTAATTGAAAAGAGGCGATCGCGGTTTCGTTATCTGTAATTGAAAGTAGTGATCGCGTTTTCATTATCTGTAATTGAAGAGGGGCGATCGCAGTATGATTTTAGAATTTAGGGGCGATCTCAGTATGAATTTGGGGTTTAGAAGCGATCGCTATTTTGCTGTTTATGACTGAAAGGGCGATCACAGTAGAAAAAACGTTAGTAATCTAGGTTATTACAGATTAACTTATTGCAGAGTATCTAAAATCAAAGATAACTCTAAATCAAGAGTTTCGGAAATTTGCTCTGCGGTTAGTCCAAGTTTTGTTAATTTAGGAACAGTTTCTAATTTTAGCTGTTTGAATTTGTTCTCAATTTGTGGATTTTCAGCATCAACATTGTTAGGAATATTGACTTCCAAATTTTCAGGAGATTGGAGAGATGTAGGACATAAATTAATATTACCTATTCGTCCAGGGTTGATCACAATATTTGAGTTTGTAGCTGTAAATCTTTCAATAGCTGATCGAACATTTGACTTATTCAACTCTTCTCCTAGTGTTTCTGAAAGAATATGCCATAACTCATAGGCTTTATCTCTCGCATGACCTTCAGAGCAGTTATATTCTTGGGCAATTTGAGAATATTTTTGTCCATTAAAAACATTTTTTAAAATACCCAATTGTAGAGTATCAAGATGTTTTCCAGTTTGACTAAAAACAAGATTATCAAGTGTCTTAAAAAGTTCTTTAGTATCCATAAGAAATAATTTTAAGGTTAGTAGCCGTTATTTTCCGACATTTTCCGACTTTTGTAAAGGGTCACAAACAAAGTCCCGACATTTTCCGTTGTTTTCCGTCTTGACTCAAGCTGATCTTGTTTGTGATAATTTACGCAAATTCTTAGGAGATTTAGAGTATGAAATTTTTAAAAATAAGTAAAGCAACTCATGTACTTATCTTGGCTGGAGCCATTTTCGGCTTTCAAACAACAATTAGCACAATTAACGCTAACGCAGACAACCCCTATATGGGGCCAGTTCTTCAATTAGACAAAGAAGTAAGTCGCTTCGTGGACAATGAACTGAGAAAAGATCAACAACGAGTTTCACAGATGTCCTGCTCACAATTAAAATCTGAAGCTCGTCAATATCGTAACCGAGGAAATTATTGGGCTGCTCAAGTTAATGTTCGTGGTTATGCAGCCCAGGCAGAGGGAAATTATCTTTATGAAGACCGAAGACTTGCAGAATACTCCAGAAGATGCGGATAACTTTTGTTAAATTTGTATTCTTTCTGTAAATCAACCCTTAATTTAATTATTATGAATCGCTTTCTTCTGTTTGTTTCCAGTGTTCTAGTTCTTTTTTGTTTCGTATTTTATTTTATGTGGAAGGAAAATGAAAAAACGGTTGATTGTCTTTCCTATGCTTATCAAGGTATTGATTCAACAGGAAAAGGGCGGGACAATTGTACGCAATGAATAACTATACACATTTTTAGTTCTTGATTTTTGCACTATAACCCTTGATTTTTGTGCCATTTGTCGCTGATTGCCGTTATTTATATTCCTTTTAGTATAATCGCCGATTTTGTAAATCGGCTTAACAATTAGTGCTGTTTCTTAGAGGTTTAATGGTCAACAAGAGATCGCCGCTCTTGTTTCGTTTAATTTCCGAGAGAAAAGTACCGTGAGCAGTATAGTCAGAAAATCCATTACAAAAGCGTAACGATTTGTTAAGCTAGGTTAAGATTTTTACCCTTTGCGCTGCTCATGCCTAATCGACCACTTGCCGCCCCCGCGATCGCGCCCTCTGCAACCCTGGCTCCCACCGATACCTTTGTTAATCGTCATCTTGGCCCCAATGCTGCCGAAGTGGGGAAAATGCTCAGTTTTCTGGGGTTCAGTGATTTAGAGAGTTTGATTGCCAAGACCGTTCCCCCCGCTATTCGGTTAAAAAATGCCCTGAAATTGCCCCCCGCTCAGAGTGAATATGCGGCGATCGCCCAGTTGAAGTCCATCGCCTCCAAAAATCAGATTTATCGTTCCTATATTGGCATGGGGTATAATGACACTATTACGCCCCCCGTCATTCAACGCAACATTTTAGAAAATCCAGGTTGGTACACCGCATATACTCCCTATCAAGCGGAAATTGCCCAGGGTCGTCTCGAAGCTCTGTTAAATTTCCAGACCATGATTATTGAGTTAACAGGCTTAGAAATAGCCAATGCCTCACTATTAGATGAAGGAACGGCGGCGGCGGAAGCAATGGCCATGAGTTATGGGGTTTCTAAAAATAAAGCTAATGCCTTTTTTGTGTCTAGTAGTTGTCATCCCCAAACCATTGAAGTGGTTAAAACTCGTGCTATTCCTTTGGGTATTGAACTAATTATTAGTGATCACCAAACCTTTGATTTTAGTACCCCCATCTTTGGAGCTTTATTACAATATCCAGCCACCGATGGCATCATTTACGATTACCGCAATTTTATTGAAAAAGTTCACGCCCAAAAAGCCTTAGTCACTCTAGCCGCCGATCCCCTCAGTTTAGCTCTGTTAACTTCTCCTGGAGAATTAGGGGCTGATATTGCGATCGGTTCTACCCAACGGTTTGGCGTTCCCCTGGGTTATGGTGGCCCCCATGCTGCCTATTTTGCCACCAAAGAAGCCTATAAACGTCAGGTTCCAGGTCGTATTGTGGGCGTTTCTAAGGATAGTCAAGGTAAACCCGCTTTACGTTTAGCATTGCAAACCCGCGAACAACATATTCGTCGAGAAAAGGCGACGAGCAACATCTGTACTGCTCAAGTTTTATTGGCGGTAATTGCCTCGATGTATGGAGTTTATCATGGTGCAAAAGGAGTTAAAAATATTGCCCTGCGAGTGCATCAATTAACAGTTTTATTAGCCGCAGGATTAAAGCGTTTAAATTATACTTTTGGCAATGATCCTGTCTTTGATACTTTGCGAGTAGGAGTCGGTGATCAGAGTGCTGCCGCTATTGTCAAAGCGGCCACAGCCCGCAAGATTAATCTGCGCTTATTAGATCATGGTTCCGTTGGTATTAGTTTAGATGAAACCACTACCATTCAGGATTTAATTGACCTCTGGCAAATTTTTGCCGCCAAAGAAGATTTACCTTTTACGGTTGAAGAATTGCTGCAAACCGTTAATTTTGACTTTCCTAAATACCTAACCCGTCAAACTCCCTATCTAACTGATACTGTTTTCAATAAATATCATTCTGAGCATGAATTATTGCGCTATCTCCATCAATTAGAAAGTAAAGATTTAGCATTAAATACTTCTATGATTCCTCTCGGTTCCTGCACCATGAAGCTGAATGCAACAGCAGAAATGATGCCCGTAACCTGGCCAGAGTTTGGAAAATTACATCCCTTTGCTCCTGTTGATCAAGCGGAAGGTTATCAAATTTTATTTGAACAATTGGAAACTTGGTTAGGAGAAATCACTGGATTTGATGGGGTTTCTTTACAGCCAAATGCGGGTTCTCAAGGGGAATATGCGGGCTTGCAAGTCATCCGCCAATACCATTTAAGTCGCGGCGATCACGATCGCAATATCTGTTTAATTCCAGAATCTGCTCACGGTACAAATCCCGCCAGTGCGGTTATGTGTGGAATGAAAGTTATCCCTGTAAAATGTGATGGGGATGGCAATATTGATGTCACTGATTTGACAGCAAAAGCAGAAAAGTATGCGGCTAATTTAGCAGCTTTGATGGTGACGTATCCTTCCACTCACGGGGTTTTTGAAGAAGGTATTACGGAAATTTGTGAAATTATTCACCGTCATGGTGGTCAAGTTTATATGGACGGGGCCAATATGAATGCTCAGGTGGGGTTATGTCGCCCTGCGGATTTTGGGGCAGATGTTTGCCATTTGAATTTGCATAAGACATTCTGTATTCCTCATGGTGGCGGTGGGCCTGGTATGGGGCCGATTGGAGTTAAGGCTCATTTAGTACCATTTTTGCCGAGTGTTATCCCCCCTAATCCCCCTTTGGAAGGGGGGAACCAGAGTGAGTCTATTGGCTTAATTTCGGCAGCCCCCTATGGTAGTGCGAGTATTCTGGTTATTTCCTGGATGTATATCGCCATGATGGGGTCGGAAGGGTTAACGGAAGCCACGAAGATTGCCATTCTTAATGCGAATTATATGGCCCGTCGTTTGGAAGTGTACTATCCGATTCTGTTTAAGGGAAGTAACGGTTTAGTTGCTCACGAGTGTGTCATTGATTTGCATCCTCTCAAAAAGGCGGCGGCGATCGAGGTGGATGATGTGGCTAAACGGTTGATGGATTTTGGTTTTCACTCGCCTACGGTTTCCTGGCCTGTGCCTGGGACGATGATGGTGGAACCGACGGAAAGTGAGTCCCTCGAAGAATTAGACCGTTTCTGTGATGCCATGATCGCCATTTATAAAGAGTCCGAGGCGATCGCCAATGGTGAGATTGATGCGGTCAATAATCCGTTGAAAAATGCGCCCCATACGGCAGAAAGTTTACTCTGTGGCGAGTGGGATCGTCCCTATTCCCGTGAACAAGCTGCCTATCCTGCCCCCTGGACAAAGGTTCACAAATTCTGGCCTGCGGTAGGACGAATTGATAATGCCTACGGCGATCGCCATTTGGTCTGTTCCTGTGAGGGCATGGAGGCTTATAAAGAGGGTTAATTGTTGAGAAATTGGGACGGCGATCGCTTTTTATCCTTGGGTGAGGGGCGATCGTGCTTGATCCGAGAAACTGATCACAGTAACCCACAATAAGGTTGTCATTTCCCATAATTGAGTTACGTTCCTTGGTAGTGATTTGGTAGTAATGGTAGCAGTTTAAGCCTTTGCTAAGTGGGTATTGTAGTTGTGTATAAGGCTATTTAAAACTAGTCTTTGAGGGACAAGCTTTCTCTGCCAATTATTGTTCTACTGTCAATTAAGTTGAGACAAAAAATAATAGCGCAAAAATGTTAGTCATAAAAACGTTGATTTAGGAGACAAATTTGACAAATATAGATTTGCCAAATATTTATATTAGTTAATATTCTACACAGTTCCTACCATATAAGCCATTTAGACCACCACTACTACCGAATCACTACCCAATGATCGGTAATCTAACCATTCAACCTAATCCAGACTTTAACCCAGATAAACAATGAGTTTGCCCTTAACGAATATTAAACGTTTACTAGGTGTTAGCTATTGTACTTGATTGTAGGGTAGCTTTGCTAATAAATTAGCCATCATACAGTTATCTGAAATACCCGAAAATAATAAACCACAGCCCACTAGCCCACTTAACACAAAGAAACCTGGAGTCACCAAAGACCCTAGAAGAATGCCTGTCACCACTAAGCTGCCGGCGACAATGTGAACCTGTCGCATAAGACTGATGGGTGCGTTGGATTGCCTTTTTAGCGGTAATCCAGCTTGTTTCCAGGCATTCAATCCACCCTGTAAATGGGTCACTTCTGTATATCCTGCGGCTAATAAACGTTGGGCAGCTTGTCCTGAACGATTAGCACTTCGACAGGTAAGCACAAAGGGTTTATTCCCTTCAAGCGGTAACTTTTCTGGATCAAAAGTGGAAAGAGGAAATAGTTTTGAACCTTCAATTCTTTACTGAGCGATATTCGTCAAGCTCCCGGACATCAATAAGAGTGACATCACCTTTCCGAAGTAATTTTTCAAGCGTTAGTGCATCAATCGTGTGGATTGTTTTGGTAGGGGTATTGGTCATGATAGTTTTCCTTAAAATCAAACTGCTTAATGAAGTTAAAAAATAACAAGATGCAATTGCACCTATGTGATTGGGGCAGCAACTAATTTTTGCCATTCTCGAATGAGAAAATAGGGGATCTTAAGAATGATCTTTGATTCAGATACGACAGGAATCTCTAATTCCCAAAAGCTGCTGGCTTCCATTTGTTGAATAATGTCCTGAAAGTCATACTGTCCAACATTAGTCGCTGGAGCTTTTTCTGCAAATACATCCTGTGCCAGCCTGTCCAACTGGGTGAAAGAACGAATTAAAAGCGGTGCCGGATGAATAAAGGTTGTAATCTCTGGAAAACCCACCAGGCGCAAATTAATCGTCGCAGCTTGATGATTTTGGGTTTGTTTAAATAAGATGACTTGCCAGCGATGGCCCTGTTGATCCTGAAGGGTTTCACGGGATTGGTCCAGCAAATGTCCAGGAGACTCTTCTCGCTGATCAATCATTGCGTTTGTGTCTGGGACAAGGAGGAGGTTAAAGCCAAGCAAGGTGAGCAGCACGATGAACAGGCGTATTTGCATTAAGCATTTTTTAAACATGGGGGCCAAAAATCTAATCATTGCTAGTTCCATATCTCATCAAAGCGACTCCTCCTTGAGAACATAACAGAACATTATTCAGAACTATTGTTTGAAGCTGAACAGGGACAGATACTTAATTGCACCCATTGTTTTCGTCAATTGACTATATAGTAATGAAAATGGGGCGGTTTGTCAACTCCTTAGCCTAACCTTGGGCAATAGTTCCCACGACTTGATACACTGGAAAAATTGATAGGTTAATTGCAAAATTAATTCAGCCCATCTAGTTCTTTTTTTGACTGACGCTCAAGACTTGCCATGCTATCGACGGAATCTCCCTTGCAACTTTCTGGACAACATTTTCTGCCTGCGACTCCCTCGCCCTCACCTAATCAGAATTTGTTGCCCTTAACGGCTCGCACCAATGCCCAAGGTCATCTAGAAATTGGGGGCTGTGATGTCCCATCTTTAGTGGAACAGTTTGGTTCCCCTCTCTACATTTTGGATGAACAGACGCTGCGGGAAACCTGTCGTCAGTATCGGGAAGCTTTCCAAACCTATTATCCTGGGGTTAGTCAGGTTATTTATGCTTCTAAAGCTTGGAGTTGTTTGGCGGTTTGTGCGATCGCGGCCAGTGAAGACCTGGGCTTTGATGTGGTTTCTGGGGGAGAGCTTTATACAACTTTGACCGCCTTAGAACAGATGGGATGGACGACGGAGCAAGCGGCGAGCAAAATTTATTTTCATGGCAATAATAAATCGGTCAATGAATTGGAATATGCCATTGAGGTGGGTTGTACCATTATCGTTGATAACTGGTTAGAACTACAAACTTTGGTGAAGTTAGGGAGTCAGTCATCGGAGCAACCGTTACGGATCATGCTGCGTTTAACCCCTGGGATCGAATGTCATACCCACGAATATATTCGCACAGGCCATTTGGATAGTAAATTTGGCTTTGATCCCCATCAGTTAGAAGCGGTTTTTACCTATATCTGTGAGCAATCGGTTTTAAATTGTGTGGGACTCCATGCCCATATTGGATCACAAATTTTTGAACGTCAGCCCCATCAGGATCTAGGGGTTGTCTTGGTAGAATGGTTGGAAAAAGGTTTAGCCTACGGTTTGCCCCTGACAGAACTTAATATTGGTGGCGGTTTAGGAATTTGTTACACCGAGATGGATGATCCCCCCAGTATTGAAGAGTGGGTGCGGGCGGCGGCTCAGTCAGTGGTCAAGGCTTGTACCGCCAAAAATTTACCCTTGCCCAAACTGTTGGCCGAACCAGGGCGATCGCTGATTGGCACAGCTTGTGTTACGGCCTATGGGATCGGCAGTCGTAAAGTCATTCCCGAAATGCGAACCTATGTAGCGGTAGATGGAGGGATGTCGGATAATCCCCGCCCTATTACCTACCAGTCCCTCTATCGGGTGGTGGTGGCCAATCGGATGAACGCTCCCTATACAGAAACGGTGACGATCGCCGGTAAACACTGTGAATCAGGAGATATTTTAATTAAAGAAACCCAACTACCGAACACCGAGCCAGGGGATACCTTAGTGGTCATGACTACAGGAGCCTATAATTACAGCATGGCTTCTAATTACAATCGGTTGCCCCGTCCGGCAGCCGTGCTGGTCAAAGCAGGAGAGGCCAATCTATTTTTAGAACGGGAATCCTTAGCCGATTTAATTCGTCAGGATCGACTTCCCAGCCGCCTGTTACAATCAGACCTTGGTGACGAATAATTCATCTTTTACCAATAACCCTATTCTTCCTTTTTCCCATGTCGGGCTTCCCCCCTGACCCCGAATTTATAGCGTCATTATTTCATAACGCCCTGGATATTGGTCTGGTTCTAGGGTTGTTCTATTTGATGAGCCTGATTATTGGCGAATATCGTACTCTCTGGATGATGCGCGGCCTCGTTGTTTTGATGGTGGCCCAGGTAATCAGCGATCGCCTTCATCTAGAATTACTGAAATTTGTGCTAGAGAAATTGGTGTTAGGGGCAGCAGTGGCCCTGGCAGTTATTTTTCAGGGGGAGTTCCGTCGTTTTTTAGAATTACTGGGTCGGGGACAAATTCTGCAATTATTTAAGCGACAGCCCCAGGTACCCAAAACCGATAATGCCATTGATGAAATTGTAGATGCGGTCAAAGAACTTTCCCAAAATCGCATTGGTGCTTTGATGGTCATGGAAACGTTTGGAACGTTGGATAATAAACTTTTTGTTAATAAGGGCGTAATGCTCAATAGTGAACTATCCAAGGAGTTGTTACAAACCATTTTCCAACCCAAAACCCTGTTACATGATGGAGCGGTTTTTATTCGCGGTACTCGCATTATTGCGGCGGGTGTTATTTTACCCCTCTCCGAACGGAGTGCTTCTCGCCAATTGGGAACTCGTCACCGAGCGGCAATGGGCATTACCGAACGCAGTGAAAATTGTCTCTGTGTGGTGGTCTCGGAAGAAACTGGCTCTATCACCTTGGCAGAGAGAGGTTTACTCAATCGTCCCCTCACCAGTAGCAAACTCAGAGAACTGCTAGAAACCAAATACGCTCCCCGAATGGAACGAGAACCTGGAACACCAAGTTTAGGGCGGCTTGGTCGTACAATTGGGTCACAAGGAAAATGGTTTCTCCAGCGTCTGTTTTTGACTTCATCAGCTAAAAACGATAAGAAATGACAGCTAACTCCACTGTGTTACAAAAACTCCCCACTGACCTCGATCCGAGCCTCTTACCCCATCATGTTGCGGTAATTATGGATGGCAATGGACGCTGGGCAAAACGGCGGGGCTTACCTCGTATTATGGGACATCAACGCGGGGTTGATGCGCTCAAAAGTCTTTTGCGTTGTTGTAATGACTGGGGAGTGCCAGCCTTAACGGCCTATGCCTTCTCAACGGAAAATTGGGGTCGTCCCTTAGAGGAAGTGGAATTTTTGATGACGCTGTTTGAACGGGTGCTCAGGCGGGAATTACAGGAAATGATGACCGAAAATGTCAAAATTCGCTTTGTTGGCAATTTAGATTCGCTGCCTCTTTCTCTACAGGAGGAGATTGATCGTTCGATGCGGGACACAGAAAATAATACCGGTATCCAATTTACCGTTGCTACTAATTACGGGGGCAGACAGGAGATTTTGCAAGCTTGTCGGGCGATCGCTGTTAAAATCCAAGCGGGCAAACTCGCTCCCGAAGACATTGATGAAGCTGAAATCGAACGTCATCTCTATACCTTTGGCTTATCCCATCCTGATCTGCTCATTCGCACCAGTGGAGAAATGCGGATCAGTAACTTTCTACTGTGGCAGATGGCCTATGCCGAAATCTACGTGACTCCGACCCTCTGGCCTGACTTTAACCGCCAGGAATTTCACAAAGCTCTCTTAGATTATCAGCAGCGTGAACGGCGTTTTGGTAAAGTCTAGAGAATTATTGTCTAGGGCAGCCATAGCTCACCTATCTATTCACTGAATTCCGCGCTTCCTATGTTATCTTCTTCCAAAAGCAAAGCGATCGCCGTCCGTCCCCAGCCCCCTGTTCCCCCTAGCATCCTAGCCGAAGAGCGGTTTAAACAGGAACGTCTCCATGATGTACAACTATTACTGAAGGATCTTTTTATTCGGGAAGAAGCGACCATTAAACTGATTTTGGAATCTCTCTACGACATTGGCGCGATTAATATTATTAATAAAAAGTTTCCCTTTCCTCCGCTCAATCGTTTTTTAAAGTCTATTGTGGGCATTCCTAGACCCATTGCCAAACGCTTATTATTGCGTTGGTTTCAACAAAAATGTCCTGGCTTACTAGCCAATTGGCTATACCGAAAGGTTAAATTTTAACGCATTCCCACACTTCCCTTCTGAAATTTAATATTTGAACATGGGTACTTTCTTTTAAGTTGCCATCTCAAAATGAATCGGCTAAGGCGTTCAGATGTACGGTAAAATTTTTTATGAAAAGGGTTAAACATCCCAAATCTGAGATTGAAGCGGTTTTAAAATATGCAGAGCAAAGGAAATGGCAGATCGAAGTGGGCGGCTCCCATGCCTGGGGAAAGCTCTATTGTCCTTTTAATGACAAAACTTGTAGAGACGGTATTTTTTGCATTATGAGTATTTGGAGTACTCCCAAAAATCCCAGCAACCATGCCAAACAAATTCGTCAAAAGATTGATACCTGTATAAGATACAAGCAAGCTCAAAATTCTTTAGAAGAAAAAACTAACTAAAACAATGAAGGAATACGATTTTACACTCAAATTTGATTTAAAAGACCCTGAACTAGACCCTGCTATCTATGTTGAGTCATTGTATGAAAGTGGCTGTGATGACGCTTTAATTGGCATTGGTCAAAAAGGTTATATCGTACTTAGTTTTATTCGTGAAGCCTTATCTTCGTCACAAGCAATTACCCAAGCGATCGCTGATGTTAAAAACGTGATTCCCTTTGCGACTCTAGTAGAAACAACCCTTGACAGGGCGGAAACTAATCCTGATGTTATTAGCGTAAAAGCTGCGGCTCCAGACTCATATCTTGAATCAATAATGGAACTGGCGAATGTACGGGAAAAAGCAAAAGGAACGGCTAAGGTATAATGAGGCCAGCTTTTTCTCATCATTTCTATGACCGCCACTGCTGTTAAGACTGACTACGAAGCCGTTATTGGACTAGAAACTCACTGTCAACTCAACACTGCCAGTAAGATTTTTTGTAACTGCTCTACCCATTTTGATAGTCCACCCAATACTAATGTCTGCCCTGTCTGTTTAGGCTATCCAGGGGTATTGCCCGTCTTAAATGAACAGGTTTTGGCGGCAGCAGTTAAGCTCGGATTAGCGATCAATGGCCAGATTGCTCCCTACAGCAAGTTTGATCGCAAGCAGTATTTTTATCCTGATCTCCCTAAAAATTATCAAATTTCCCAGTTTGATCTGCCCATCGTCGAGCATGGTTCCCTAGAGATTGAATTGGTGGATAAGAAAACCAAAGCAATCACCCGTAAAACTATCGGTATTACACGTCTGCACATGGAAGAGGATGCCGGTAAGTTAGTTCATGCTGGCAGTGACCGCCTATCGGGATCAACCCATTCCCTGGTGGATTTTAATCGTACTGGCGTTCCTTTATTGGAAATTGTCTCAGAGCCAGATTTACGATCGGGGCAAGAAGCGGCGGAATATGCCCAATCCTTACGACAATTAGTGCGTTATCTCGGTATTAGCGATGGCAATATGCAGGAAGGTTCCCTGCGCTGTGATGTCAATATTTCCGTCCGTCCCGTTGGTCAGGAACAATTCGGCGTTAAGGTTGAGATCAAAAATATGAACTCCTTTAGTGCGATTCAACGGGCGATTGAGTACGAAATTGAACGGCAGATTGAAGCGATTGAAAACGGCGATCGCATCTATCAAGAAACTCGTCTTTGGGAAGAAGGCAGTCAACGGACGATTAGTATGCGTTCCAAGGAAGGTTCCAGTGATTATCGCTATTTCCCGGAACCGGATTTACCGCCTCTGATGGTTTCCAATGCTCAAAAGTTGGACTGGCAAGCGGAATTACCTGAACTCCCCGCCGTTAAACGATCGCGCTATGAACAAGAGTTTGGACTATCTGCCTACGATGCTAGGGTGATTACCGAGGATCGGGAAGTGGCCGAATATTTTGAAACGGCAGTAAAAACGGGAGGCAATCCCAAATTAGTGGCCAATTGGGTCACTCAGGATTTGGCGGCCTATTTGAATAATGCCAAATTGACGATTACGGAAATTCCTTTTAAACCTGAAGCCCTGGCTGAATTGGTGCAATTGATTGATCAGGGAACTATTAGCGGCAAAATTGCTAAGGAAATCCTACCTGAACTTTTAGAAAAAGGTGGTTCTCCCCAAAAAATTATTGAATCCAAGGGTATGACCCAACTTTCTGATCCCCAGGAATTAGCCAAAGTCATTGAGGAAATTCTGGCGGCTAATCCCAAGGAAGTCGAAAAATTCCGCAGTGGTAAGGGCAATATGAAAGGCTTCTTTGTCGGTCAAGTGATGAAGAAAACGGGGGGACGGGCTGATCCCAAATTAACGAATCAATTGATTGATGAAAAATTGCAGGCTTGAAATAGTTTGCGAGCCAGGAAACTGCCTAATTCTAAACCAATTACTCCAAAAATTAGGCTTCCTAGGCTATAAAATAAGCCCATTCCCCAATTGCCAGAGCGGAGAAAAAGATCATTATCTAGGGTGTAGGTGGAAAAAGTAGTATAGGAACCTAAAAAACCCACGGCCAGAAATAGGCGTAGATCGGGAGAAATTAAGGCGCGTTCTAGGGCTAAGGTGATAATAAAACCCATCAAAAAAGAACCGCTAAGATTGACGAACATGGTTCCATAGGGAAAATTTTCACCTAACCATTTTGCTAATCCCACTGTCAAATAGTAGCGACATAAGGCCCCTGGTATGGCCCCCAAGGCGATCGCGATCGGGGCCCGCAAGTTAGGATCTAGAGACGCAAACATAGGAAAAAATACTAATTATCTATCTGATTTAATGTTCTCTTCATTCTAAGCCCTAGAGAGAACACAACTGCTATCATCAGTTTAATCTATTTCAGTATTTCAGCGATCGTCATTATTTCTTTAAGGAATGACTTTATTTTGTTGCCGATAAGCTGCAATCATTTCCTGTAGAACATCTTGGACTGATTGACGACATAATTCCAGGGTTTCACCTTCTGAAATTACTTCTGGCCACTCTATCAATTGACCCATATAACCTGAGCTAATTTTAGTGTACGAAATAGTAAAAGTCAGCATAATGAGCAGTAATCTAGCTAAGATCTTCTATCTTAATGTAAATTTTTAGTGATCGCAATATTTCTTTAAACTAAACTAAGAGCGGAAATATGAAAATATTATTGATGAATGATGATCGCCTGACGATTAATCTCTAAATAATAATGTTGATCAAGTTGTAAACTAAGATAGTCTAGATGTTTTAGGAATAAATTTTCTAATTCTTTATTACTGATGTTACCTGTTGTAACTAACAAAAATTTATAGGGGATTTTGTATAAAATAAAAGATTCCAAAAAGTCCGTATCTTTAGTAATAACAATCCTTTGTTGTCGGATAGAAATTGCATTGATTTCCTGATCCGAAGTTTGATTTTGGTGAGGTAATTCCTTTGTATGAATTGCATCATAGCCTTTTTGTCTAAG
The DNA here is from genome assembly GCA_025370055.1 of Woronichinia naegeliana WA131. Classification (NCBI taxonomy): domain Bacteria; kingdom Bacillati; phylum Cyanobacteriota; class Cyanophyceae; order Synechococcales; family Coelosphaeriaceae; genus Woronichinia; species Woronichinia naegeliana. Next base: position 4,371,557 of record CP073041.1, read on the forward strand.
TATTTGAGCTAGTTTAACAGGGAGTTGGGCATCTACTAAAAATTTCATGATGCAATTTTATAAATGTTTTTTAGTTGACTCAGTTTAGCAGCATAAAGTAAGGTAGCTCGAATATCATCCAATTCTAAATCGTCGTAGTCTTCTAAAATTTCTTCGTTTGTCATACCTGAACTCAGCAATTCAAGAATAAATTCTACGGGATAGCGCATTTCTCTTATGCAAGGTTTTCCGTGACAAATATTGGGGTTAATGGTAATCCGTTCTAATAATGAGTCTTGCATCTTTTTTAATGTTTTTTGTGACTAAAGAATAGGAGATTAATTCACTTTCTTTTAATATAGCATTTAATACGGATAGTGGCGATCGCAATATTTCTTTAAACTAAACCAAGAGCAGCGATCGCCTTTTCTAACTTCGACTCTTTAACCAACGCTGAAATGAGGTTTGACTTTCTCCCGATGGCTGTCCTAGAATTAAATTTTTAAGACTAATATCTTCATCAAGCTGATGCCAATGAATACCGCTACCATCAGCAATTAAACGATAATCATTACGCTCTAAAATGGAACCATTCAACAGACGTGGATACCAAGCCAGTGGGACGAAAATGGTTCGTCCATCGGATAAATCTACAGAAAGAGTATCGTCAGTTATGGTTACTTTCTGAATGATGGGTATGGTTAGTAATTCAATCGTTGAAGAAGTCATGCCAGCCTCTTAGTAATTGTTCTTGATGGGTTTCAACTAATTTTTGAACGCGGTTAATTTCCACACGGCTAAATCCTTGATTATTTTGAAGACGGACAGGTTGAAGCCAAAATTTAGCGAGGGATTTATCCCGTTCAATATGAATATGGGGAGGCTCATTTTGATCCCCTGCATAGCAAAAAAATCGGTATGGGCCAACGGTTAACAGGGTGGGCATTCAAAAACATTAACTCTATTCTTTACAACATAACTGATATTTATTTTAAGTGTCAATAAAAATTTGTATTTTTTTAAATAAACTAAGAGCGGCGATCACATTTTTATTATTGTTACGGTAAAGTTAGCGATTGCCATATTTCTTTAAGGAGATTAAGAACAGCGATCTTGGAGTATATTTTTAAATTTCTCTGCGTATTCTGATGCGTTTTTCCTCGACAATCCATAAATTTTACTGGCAAGTTTTCATCAATTTTAAATTTCATAATATCCCTATGAAGCAGATATGATTCTTTCACGAGCCAGTTCTGCGGCGTAGGAAATCGCTGCTTTTAGATCAAGTTCACTCAGAGATGGATAGCTTTTTAATATTTCTGCGTTAGTGACCCCAGCAGCTAAGTTATCTAGAATAACAGACACCATAATGCGAGTTCCTTTAATGCAAACTTTACCATGACAGATGGAAGGATCACTTACAATTCTTTCTTGCCATTTCATATTTTTTAACTGGAATGTCTTTCATCTCGAATTATATCAGAAAATTTCTGTCAGTAAAAAATTCTAACGGTAAGCGATCGCAATCATTCCTTCAACTAACAAAAAGCTGCGATCGCAATCATTCTTTAAACTAGCTAAGAGCGGCGATCGCAACCAGACCTATAGCAGATAAAATCCCAAACAAGGCAAATAATATTAAAATATGTTAATTTTTGCACTGGTACTTTCGCAAAAACCAAGTTAAATAATATACTAAGATCTGAACGCTTAATTGTGAGCTACGATGACTAACTCCTCCTTACAACAGGCTTGGTTAAATTTAACATCTTCTGCTGATGAATCCGAAATTGCTGGGCATTTAGTGATCCCAGAAATTCTACGAATTTTAGGTTTTATTTATAACCAAGGTGAAGTTGTAGAAGAATATAAAACTGGTTTAGGTGGTCAAAAAGTTGACATAGCCGCGAAAAAAAATACATCTAACTGTAAATTATTGCATACACTTACGGATGCCTCTCTTATAATTGAGTTAAAAAATAGAACTAGAAACTTGAATTTTGGAAGTCAGGACTATAAATCAGCCGTTAGACAACTTAAAGGTTATCTTCATCCACAAGCGACACATTGTAGCGAAGTAAAATGGGCAATTTTAACTAATGCTAATCATATACAACTTTTTCGTCGTCATGGGCGAGTTTTCTATCCATTTACAACTAATATTACATTAACCGCAGGGAATATTGATGACAAGATTAATCTGATTAAAAAATATATTTATAATGATTATAAGGCTCTATCTGTTTCACTCTATAACAATAAGGGAGGAGTTGGCAAAACAACAACTGCTATTAATTTAGCGGGTATATTATCATTACCCAAACCAGAAGGATTTGACAAAAAAGTACTTTTAGTTGATTTTGACCCAAACCAAAAAGATTTAACGGATTTACTTAATCTTCAACCAGGTAAAATAAAATTTTCTGATTATCTTAATCAACATAAGAACAAACAAATATCAATTAAAAATATCATTTCAACTTATCAATTAAAACTAAAAAGTGGTAAATTACATGGTTTTTTCGATGTTATTCCTGCCGATGATGGTTTCCTTGGCACCTCTTATGTCTTTCAACAGGGAATATTAAAAACGATTCTTAACTCATTGTTAAATGACTATGATTATATTATTATTGATGCTCCACCAGGTGATAATTATTTTACAAGAGAAGCGATTATCGCCTCTGATGTTATTTTAATGCCGTCTAAACACAATGGACTTGCCTCCTTTAAGAATGCAGCAATGGCAATGAAACAAATATTTCCTCTATTAGGTGGTGAGCGTCGAGCTTTCTACCCAGAATTAGCTGATCCAATACCCTTACCGATTTTTTTTAATGGAGAACAAATAACTCCTGCTGCGAAGGAACAAGCTCAAAAGGCTATCAGTCAGATTATAAAAGAGGCAAAACAGCAGGATCAAGTTGATTTACTTAATTTTTTCTTTCCAAAATACACTGCTGCCCATAAAGATTTAAGCATATTTGAGATACCCAATAATGCTTATATTGCATCATCAGCATTTATTCAACGACCAGCCGTATTTCGTAGCAAGGTCGCTCTAGGATATTATCGACAATTAGTTGAGGAGTATTTTCTCTAATGAAACAGAAAATTGGTGCATTATTGCCTCTCTATCGTGATGAAATTGAACCTCTATTTCCCATTGAGACTCATCAATTTTTAATTGCAGAAGCAGCAAAAGCGATAAATCAAGCAGGAGATCGTAATTGGATTCCCGTGATTGTTAGACAAACGGAGGAAGACAAGTATCAGGCGATCGCTAACATTTTTGTTTTAGCCGCAGCCCAAGAAGCAGGTCTTGATAAAATTTGGTGCATTATTGCCGACGATTCTGAGCAAACGGAAAAAGCTTCACAGTTATTGTCTCAAGAAATTGCACCCAAGGTTAATTTAGCTACGGCAAGCAGAGAAGAAATTAAACTTGCTTTAGACTATCTCATTAATCGTTCTATTCGACCTCTGAGCAGTGTAACTTTAGCAACGGCTTTAGATAAAATTGATAAAGCTCCACGTCAATACTGGAAAGAAGAATTAAAAGAAGTAAAAACCCTTGGCTGTGGTATCACAACACCCGCAAAATTAAACATTTTTAAAGAAGTATTCTATTCCACTCCTGAAGCACCGTCACCGCCACCACCACAGATTAATTTGGCAACTGCAACTAGGGACGAAATTCGTGTAAGATTAGAGTATCTTATTAATCGTCCTATAAATCCATTGAAAAATGTTGATTTAGAAGATGCTCTTGATAAATTGGATAATCCTTACCGTCAATACTGGAAAGAAGAACTAAAAGAAATTACGTTTCTTGATTTTGGTATTACAGCAGCTAAGTTGAAAATTCTTAAAGAGATTTTTTATACAACACCTCAACCTTTGCCAGAAATTATTAACGATAGAGTTATTCTGAATACTCTGACAGTTAAAGAACTCCAAAAAGTAGCAGAAAAGCGAGGTAAATTAGAATTTAAAAAACTTAAAAAGCCTGAATTAATTGAAATACTGGCAATGCCTAATTAGTGAAGAAAATTAATTTTCTTAATTGTTTGATTGCCACCACCTGTAATATCTAGCTATCGTAGTCTAAAACCAATTATCAAATTAGTTTCTTCCCCTGATAATGTCCTCTCTCAACATCTTCCACACCTTTAAATTCACCCCTTCCCTCGCCTTAGAAGCCCTACAAGCCCAACGATTTAATACTCTAGACTACTATCAAGTACAGGGATTAAGTGTCTAAGTTGGCATCATTCGCTACAGACAAAAGTCATTTCTGTCAATTCTATTCCTAAAAGTTAAGTGAATTTCTGAGTCTTGAGTAACAATTCCCCATCTTCCGTCTATTTCTAGCATCAACATGATCTGTGAGCATTAAATTCTCGCCTGACGTTAGGATAGAAGCCGACCACACTCTAATTATTTTTGTTTTTTATGCTAAATACCAACCCTACCTGGCTTTATAAAGTTGGCGGTAGTTTGGCTTTTAATCATCCCACCTATGTGGCCCGCCAGGCTGATCATGAACTTTTGGCCGCATTACAGACGGGTAAATTTTGTTATGTCTTTAACTGTCGACAGATGGGGAAATCTAGTTTGCGGGTTCGGGCGATGCACCAACTTCAAGCCGAGGGCAAAGACTGTGCTTCCATTGATATTACTAGTTTGGGTAGCGATATCGATCAACAACAGTGGTATAACGGCATTATTACCCAATTATTCTTAAGTTTTAATTTTGTCGGTAAAGTTAATCTAAAAGTCTGGCTAAGAGAGCGATCGCATTTATCGCCAGTGCAGAAATTAAGCCAATTTATTGAAGAGATTGTCTTAAGCCAGGCGAAGGGAGAACAGGTTTTTATTTTTATTGATGAAATTGATAAGGTTCTCAGTTTAAAATTTTCTTTGGATGACTTTTTTTCTCTGATTCGTTTTTGTTACAATCAACGGGCTGAAAATGCGGCCTATAATCGCCTGAGTTTTGCCTTATTTGGTGTAGCCACTCCTTCGGATTTAATTCGAGATAAGACCCAAACACCTTTTAATATTGGTCAAGCGATCGCCTTAACCGGATTTACAGAAACTGAGGTAGAACCGTTAGCTTTGGGATTAGCCCATCTGGCCAAAAATTCCCAAAAATTATTAAACGTTATTTTACATTGGACAGGCGGCCAACCCTTTCTAACCCAAAAAGTCTGCGCCTTGCTCTGTGAAAAAGGGGAAATCATTGTCGAAGGGAAAGAAGTCATTACCGTAGAAGCTTTGATTGATCAACAACTGATCCACCATTGGGAATCCCAAGACGAACCTGTTCACCTCAAAACCATTCGCGATCGCCTGCTTCGCAATGAACAAAAAACGGGCCGATTATTAGGACTTTATCAACAGATCTTAGAAAAAGGCTTTATTCAAGCAGACGATAGCCAAGAACAAAGTGAGTTAAGACTATCAGGCATTGTGGTTAAAAATGATGGCCAACTAGTCGCTTACAATCGCATCTATCAGGCGGTTTTTAGTTTGGATTGGGTACACCGAGAATTAGCTAAAATTCGTCCCTATTCCGAAGCCATTCTCGCTTGGCAAGCGAGTCACTATGAAGATCAATCTCGTTTATTGCGTGGTCAAGCTCTTAAAGATGCTCTACGCTGGTCTGCCAATAAAAATCTCAGTAATCTAGACTATAAATTTCTCAATGCCAGTCAAAATTTAGAACAAGCAGAAGCCGAACAAACCAATCTAATTCTGCAAAAAGCCAATCAAAAAGCCCAACGCATGATCCAGTTTGGCGTAGGCATTTTAACCCTTTCTCTGCTCGGTTCCGTCATTGCCATTTTTCAAGCTAACCTTGCTTCTCAAAAACAACAGCAAGCTCAAATTGGCACCGAATTACAACGTATTGGAGAAAGTGCAGAACGTCAATTTAACTTTGAACAAATTAATGGTTTATTATCGGTAATGCAAACCGGTCAAGATTTAAAAAAATTAGTAACTTCTAATGAAGTTTTGTCCCATTATCCCGCCACCAGTCCTCTACTTTCTCTCCAAAAAATTCTAGATCACATTCAGGAACATAATATTCTCCAAGGTCATCAAGAATCCGTCAGTAGTGTGGCCTTTAGTCCCAATAATCAAACCCTTGCCTCTGCTTCTGGTGATAAAATCGTCCGTCTCTGGCATCTCAACGGAAAACTACAAAAGTCATTACTTGGCCATCAAGGCGCAGTCTATCGCGTTAGTTTTAGCCCCGATGGTCAAACCCTGGCCACTGCCTCCCAGGATGAAACCGTCAAACTTTGGAATTTAGCAGGACAAGAACTGAAAACCCTACGGGGCCATCAAGGTTCGGTTTATGCTGTTACGTTTAGTCCCGATGGTCGTTATCTAGCCTCTTCCTCTAGAGATAAAACGGCTCGTCTTTGGAATCGAGAGGGTCAAACCTTAGCCGTGTTAAAAAATCATGGGCGTTCCGTTGATGATGTTAAATTTAGTCCCGATAGCCAACATCTTGTCACGGTTTCACGGGATGGTTTTATTCGCCTTTGGGATTTACAAGGTCATTTACTTAAACGCTTTGGATTACCGAATATCGCTTTTTTTAGTGTTAATTTTAGTCCCGATGGTCAAATGTTAGCCGTCGCTGGTGATGATGGTAATAGCTATCTTTGGAATTTAGAAGGTCAGTTATTAGCTACTTTTAAAGGCAATCAAGAGTCAGTCTTAAGTGTTATTTTTAGTCCTGATGGCCAAAGATTAATTTCCTCTGGTAGCGATGGTACTACTAAAATCTGGAGTCGTTCTGGCTTGGAATTAGCAACTCTACGAGGGCATCAGGAAGCGGTTTTTAGTGTGGCAATCACAGGCAATGGGAAAACCCTAGCCACGGCTTCTGAGGATGGAACGGTCAAACTTTGGGATCTAACACCAAAAGCCACGGTAGGCTCTAGATTAGCAACAGCTAGGTTAACGGGTTTTGCCTTTAATCCGGTTCAATCGGAAATTGCCATTACCACCATAGAAGAACCACCAAAAATATTTAATTTGCAAGGACAACTCCAGCGTACTTTTCCCGCCCAAGTGCAGGATTTTTCCAGTCTGGGTTTAGCTCAACTCAATTTTAGTGCGGATGGTCAATATTTAATGGGTAATGCTGGGGGAGGCAATATTCAAATTTGGGATCGTCAGGGTAAATTAATCAGTCATTTTCAGGCTGCAATGGGCAGAATTTATGATCTGCAAATGAATGCTGATAATACCGTGATTGCTATTGCTAATCGTCAGGGAGAGATTTGGTTATGGGAGTGGCAAAATCACCAACAACAACCTCGATTGCTACGCACGATTAAGGCCGATAGCGATCGCCTACGGAGTGTAAGTTTTAATCCCCAGGCTTCTCAGTTAGCGAGTGCTTCTGATACAGGAATAGTGAAGATCTGGAATTTACAGGGACAGCTAGAAACCCATTTTCAGGCAGCAACGGATCTGATTTATCAAGTGCAATTTAGTCCCACCGGCAAATATTTATTAACAGCTTCTAGGGATGGAACAGCCAAACTCTGGACAGGGCAAGGAACTCGCTTGCAAACGCTCAAGACTGATCCCCTACCAATTCAAAAAATTAGTTTTAGTCCCCAAGAACAATGGATCGCGATCGCTTCGAGTGATGGAACTATCCGACTGTGGGATTTGGCGGGTAATTTGCGAGGAGAATTTAAAGGAAAGGAAACTGCTATTGTGCTTCTCGGTTTTACGTCCGATAGCCGCAGCATTGTCACCCTTAATCAAGAGGGTACTCTGCGAGAATGGCCAGTGGAAAAAGAATTAAATCGTCTGGAGAGACTATTAAAAACAGGCTGTCAATGGTTAGGGGATTATTTACAAAGCCATCCCCAGGAACAAGAAAAGTTACCTATTTGCCAACAGTTAAAAATTTAAGCATTTTTTCTCTGACTCTTTCTGGTTTAAAGTGTTTTATTGAGAGATCAGACTCGGTGTATTAGCCTTTTTGTTTAGGCAAATAGGGAATCAATCCTTTGCGTAACGCCTCCTCTTGAATCTCACGGGGAGCAGAACGAATATCCATAATAAAACCATTGACCATGACCATCCAGATCATTAGATTGTCATCCATACGACTCGGTAAACACCAATGACGATCCATCTGGTGAATATCCATCAAATCTCGAATCTGTTTCGACTTCGCCTGGCCGGTACTTTCAGAAATACCAAAAATCCGATAAATTTCCGTCGCCTTAATATGGGGGGTCTGGGAAGGATCAAACAGAAAATTTGCCATACCAAGAGCATGAATAATACCACAAGCCCAACCTTTTGCCTGTCCTTTACTCAAGGGTGAAGGTCGTTTTCGACAGAGAGCCGCTGCCAATTGACGAGACAGTTCTGCATATTCCTGGTTAAGATAATCCGCACAGAAATCATTCGTCAGTTTGGTAATTTCCTCAAACTTTGCCTGCATTGGCTGGGGGACTTTTTCGCTAGTTGGTTTGGTCATCGCTCAAAACCTCTCAAACAAGGAGGAGAAAGATTAAATTCTAGTTAACATTATCTGGATATTATTCCCATATTACCGGAAAGTTAACTTCGCATTGAATATTGAAATAGAACAAGTTTAGCGACTTAATTATAGCCCTTCTTGCTGGTGACAAAGAGATGACTTGGTTTGTAAAGAAACTTGAGCCAGTTGACGGTAGGATCTTAACCAAAACCCAAGATTTGTTACAAATGTCTAATGGTGCTAGGCTTTTGCGGATTTTTTTGGTAGATTGAAGTCAATTTTTGAGGAGTAACATCTACGAAACGACTATGAAAAAAGAATACATTGCAGAGTTCTTAGGAACCTTCTGGCTTGTCTTTGGCGGTTGCGGTAGTGCTGTCTTCGCCGCTTTTATTACTGTTCCTGGTGGTGGGAACACTAACGTTTTTGGTTTGGGCTATCTAGGGGTAGCCCTCGCTTTTGGTTTAACGGTTTGGGTGTGACCTTTAGTTGATGAAGGAAAAGAAAAGTGTTAACATGGGATGAAAAGTGACAAAGAGGAAACAATGATGACAGCAAAACTAATTAATGTAGAGGGTTCAAAGATAAAAATAGAACTAACATTAGAACTCAGTCGTTCAATGTTGGATACAGAAATAAATATTCAAAAAGGCTTAAACGAAGTAGGTTGCATCGCCAGCAAAGAAGCCTTGAAATATTTAGATACAGATGGTTCACCCTTAAAAATCGGTGAAGAAATCTGGAAGAGTAAGGGAGAGCAACCGAAAGAATATCAAACACCTTATGGTGAGGTTATAGTGAATCGTCATGTATATCAGCGTTCACCTTTGAGGAAAAACGTATTGCCCCTTAGAAAGAGAAGCAAGGATAATCATAACATCAACGCCATTATTGGCAAAACAGGTATCCTCAAAAATGTCAGGGATGGCAGGCAAAGAGGTGAAAAATGATTTATTAGAAAATCATGGTAGAAAAGTAGCGCTATCCTATATCCAAAGATTGAGTGAAGCAGTAGGAAGTGTGGTACAGGCAAAAGAAGAAGCGTGGAGTTATGCCCCGCCCAAGGAGGATAGCCAAATTGCAACAGTGGGAATAGGATTAGATGGAACCTGTATGCTGATGTGTGAGGATGGCTACCGTGAAGCAATGGTGGGAACCGTTTCCCTATACGATAGTGAAGGCGAACGTCAACATACAATCTATCTAGGTGCGGCACCAGAGTATGGAAAAAAGAGTTTTCTAGAAAGATTAGAAAGAGAAATTGAGCGAGCGAAAAACCGTTATCCAGAGGCAACATTGGTCGGGATAGCAGACGGGGCAGAATCAAATTGGAAGTTTTTAGAAAAGCAAACGGAAGAACAGATATTAGATTTCTATCATGCCTCTGGTTACTTAGGTGCCTTGGCAGAAGCGTTGCATCCGAATACCGTGTCAAAACAAAAAGAATGGTTGACTGAAAATTGTCGAGAACTCAAGCATGAAAAAGGAAAAGCAGGAGAACTGCTAAATCTGATGAAAGAAGTCAAAGAAGAAAAAAGTCATTCTAAGAATCTTACCGAGAAACTACAAGCGGCGATTACTTATTACGAGAATCATCAGCATCAAATGGATTATGCTGAATACATAGAGAAAAAGTATCCGATTGGTTCAGGTGTTACGGAAGCAGCTTGTAAGACGTTGGTCAAACAACGATTATGTTGTTCAGGGATGCGATGGAAGGAAAAAGGAGCAGGAATTATTTTGAGCCTACGAGCTTTGGTATTGACCAAGGAACGATGGAGTCAATTTTGGGCAAAACTTGATCAATATGGGTTCCCTGTAGAACCCTGATTACAACAGCTTTTATCAACTAAAGGTCGCACCCAACGGTTTTGACAGGAGCCTATGCCTTTGGTCACATTTCGGGAGGACATTTTAACCCGGCTGTGTCGATTGGACTCTTGGCTGGTAAGCGTTTTGGCAGTAGTAAGTTGCCTGGTTATATTGGTGCCCAGGTGGTGGGGGCGATCGTGGCAGCCTTAGTCATTTTAATTATTGCCAAGGGGAAAGATGGTTTTGAACTGGCTGGTTCTAATCCCCTAGCGACCAATGGTTTTGGAGCCCATTCTCCCAGTGGTTATGGGTTAGTCGCTGCTGTGCTTACAGAAATCGTTTTAACCTTTATTTTCCTACTCATTATTCTCGGTTCGACCGACAAGCGTGCCCCCGCCGGTTTTGCCCCTGTTCCCATTGGTTTAGGACTGACTCTCATTCACTTGGTTAGCATTCCTATCACTAATACCTCGGTCAATCCTGCCAGAAGTACTGGAGTTGCCCTATTGTGTGGTAATGCCGAACTCATTTTTCAGTTGCCAGTTTTTTGGATCGCGCCTATTATTGGAGCCTATGCCGCCGGCTACGTTTATAGCAATTTTCTAGAACAGTCTGAACGGGATCCTTTTCCTGAGACGGATCTGAGTGAATAAGACTTGCATTGAATATTAGCGAAATATCGGCATTGCTGCCTCTTTTTAGAAGAATTAATTTTTGTCTGTCTGCTCATCTTATCCAAGTAAATTGATAGATATATTTTGGTAATTCAGCAATGCCTTTTTTCAAAATCTCCGTATAATAATTGCCAACGGAAAAAGACTTAACTACAGGGCGAACGCATCTTATTTTTGAAAGGTAGGTTGGATAAGGGTTTCCGAGATCATGATTGATTTTTTATGAAACGCTGAAAGTCTTATCAGATAAGGAGTCTAGAATTTAGATGCGTTTGCCCTGAGCCTACGAGCTTTGGTGTTGACGAAGGAAAGATGGAGTCAATTTTGGGAAACACTTGATCAGTATGGATTCCCTGTAGAACCCTGATTACACCATCTTTTATCAAGAAAAGGTCGCGCCCGTTAAGAATTTATTTTCCCTGACTTTCCCGTAGATTCAACACCCTACCTTTAGCCCACTTTGGACGGAAAAGAATCAAAAGGATTTGCGCTGGTATATATAATAGAAGTTCTTCCCTTTAGCTTATGTGGAATACTCAACAATGGACAGTTGCTCACCGATCTATCAAGGCCAATTTGGTGAATTTACCATTACTGACAGCGATCGCCGCGAAGTGATTCTCTACCGCACAGGATTAGCGATCGCCGCATTGAGTTTTGTATCCGGTGTCACTTTATTCTTAACAAATACCCTTTCTAGCTTTTTATGGCCTATCTTAAACCTGCTCTTTTTACTATTTAGCTTGGGATTGAGTCTAAGCCTGTGGAAAATTCATATTTATCTGAAACCACTACACCAAACCTTGCAACTATTTTTAGTAATCGGTAGCCTATCTGCCTTATTTTTAGTGATTTATCTTCAGCAACCCCTCGCCCAATTAGTTTATTTTTATCCTCTTTCCTTGCTGGGCATTGGCTTTAGTTTTGCGGCTCTAACAGGAATTTTTTTCAAAGAGGCTTTTTGTTTTAATCGGTTAGAGACAAAACTGTTAACCCCCCTAGTACCTTTATTACTCCTCGGTCATTTATTCTCCATTTTACCTGTCAGCTTGGAGAAAATTCTTCTCGCTCTTTGGGCCGGACTATTTTTGATTTTTGTGGCCCGCAAGGTTGTTCAACCCATTCCACCCGATATTGGCGATAAGTCGGTTTTTACCTATTTAGAACAACAGCGATCGATTTCTTCTACCTAATCTAGGGTTTGCTTCCGGTTAATATCTCCGTGAAAGAAAATGAAGCGTCCTATTTACCTCGACTATCAGGCTACTACCCCGATGGATGAAAGGGTGTTTGCGGCCATGAAACCCTTTTTTTTAGATCATTTTGGTAATCCTTCTAGTCCTCATCTCTATGGTTGGGAAGCCCTGGCGGCCATTAATCAAGCTAGAGAAAAAATTGCCGCCTCAATTCACGCTAGTCCTGATGAAATTATCTTTACCAGTGGAGCTACGGAGGCCAATAATTTGGCAATCAAAGGGGCGGCAGAAGCCTATTTTAGTCAGGGCAGACATTTAATTACGGTGCAAACGGAGCATCGGGCTGTTCTCGATCCCTGTCGTTATTTGGAGTCCCTGGGTTTTGAAGTGACCTATCTGACCGTTCAGGCTGACGGATTACTAGATCTCGGGCAATTAGAGGCCGCTATTCGTCCAGACACGATTTTAGTCTCAGTGATGGCCGCCAATAATGAGATCGGGGTATTACAACCGTTGGCGGAGATTGGAGCTATTTGTCATCGTCAGCAGGTACTTTTTCACAGTGATGCAGCCCAGGCGATCGCCAAAATCCCCCTAAATGTAGAAACCATGCAAATTGATCTGATGTCCTTAACTGCCCATAAAATCTATGGCCCCAAGGGCATTGGCGCACTCTATCGACGTAAGAGAAATCCGAAAGTGCAATTGGCGGCTCAGATTCAGGGAGGAGGTCAGGAAGATGGTCTGCGATCGGGAACCTTACCCACTCCTTTAATTATCGGTTTGGCAGAAGCAATCAGCCTAGGTTTAGCCGAATTACTAACGGAAAATTCACGTCAACAAGTATTACGCGATCGCCTTTGGCAGGGATTACAAAGCTTAGATGGTGTTATCTTAAATGGCCATCCCAATCAACGTTTAGCCGGTAATCTTAATATTAGTATTGAAGGTGTAAAAGGGACGAGTTTACTGTTAGCTCTTCAACCCCATATCGCGCTTGCTTCCGGTTCTGCTTGTTCTTCTCAAAACAATTTACCTTCCCCCGTTTTAAAGGCTTTAGGTCGTTCCGATGCCTTGGCTCAAGATTCTCTACGGTTAGGGTTAGGACGATTTACCACTGCGCCAGAGATTGATCAGGCGATCGCCATTATTTTAGAAACAGTTAAATCCTTACGTTCGGGTAAATCTTATAAGTTATTCTGAATTGTTCGAGACATTTAGTGAGATATACGGCCTTGCTCTAGATTGGGCTGCTGCTGAGGCGTTCGGTGGACATTTTGAATCGGCTGAGTTGGGGGCAATGGTTGATCGCGAGGCGATTATCAATCAGGCGATCGCTTAGTTTCTGGAAGTGATGGGTGAGGGAATAACCGCTTCCCAAAACTCGTAGGGACAAACTGCGAAAACTGCGATCACCCCTTACTGTGAAGAAAAAAGCGATCGCCCCTTACTGTGAAGAAAAAAGCGATCGCCGTTTAGTGAATAGTTAATAGTAAATAGGGCTTGCTGAAAAAGTCAAAAAACGAAAGAAATGTGGGTTAGGGAAGTATGGACTGAAAAAGCATAGATAACTTATCCTTATGGAAACAAATCAAAATACAGATTTTGTTTAATCTATTGTTCCTTTCTGTCTAAAAAGGTCAACACAAATCACTCCTCACAAAAGAGAGGAAAATTAACACCATTTTTCACAAGAAAAACGACTCTACAACTTTTTACTTTTTGTCTTCTGAAGTAGAGTAGAAAGATTCATTACCAAAAAGTTCATCGCAATTACCGTTTCCGAGGTCTCAGGTAGTTTGGCCATCACTCGACCAAGACTAAATTTCCTCTTTCCCTGTCCGAATTTACCCTCAATGGCATTACGCACTCTTTCATCTGAGCGTGCCTCTTTCTTTTTTTCTTTGCTCACCTCTTTCGGCGGTCTTCCCAATCGGGGACCACTCATTCTTATATCCCTTTCTTTACAATAAGCTCGATTCGCTTTTGTTCGATAGATTTTATCCACATGAACCGATTCCGGATAACATCCTGTTTCCCTTTTATATTCTTCTATTCGCGCTTGTAAATCTCCCGATTCGTTGTAATTATCCCAACTTAATTTGTCTAAGAAGACAAAGCCATTCACATTACTTGCCGATATTTTAGCTCCAAACTCTACTGCTTTTCCCGCTTTTCCACGCACTATTGGACGCACGTGAGGTTGGCTTACACTCACAATTCTGTTTTCTACTTTATTTGTCTTTTTTTCATACATTTCTAACTGTTGCTCATACACTTTTCCTATCGTTACAAGCTCTTCTTGCTCTTTTTTCGTTAGTTTTTCTAACTTTGCTCCCTCTTCTATCATTTTTTCTATATGAGACAAGTTTCTTTTTATATATCCTAGTTGTTTTTTTGTTCCTTTTCTTCTTTCTTTTTTTGACACACGACGTTTTTTTGCTATGGCTAAGTACTCTTTTCTTGCCACTTCCCTATAAGTCCTCGGCTTTTCTTTCCTTTTCTCTTTTATTTCTTCATACAGCTTATCTATTATTTTTTCTGTTTTTTCTCTGGCATCATTCAATATTCCTATATCCGTTGGATATTTTATATCTGCTGGTGTACAAGTCGCATCTAACAATAACTTTCCTTCATTTTCTTTTTTTTCTGACGCTACACCCGTCGCTTTTTTTCTATTTCTTTATTAATTTTATTTATTAATTCCATTCCTATTTTTTTACGAAAATGAACCATCATTGACGCATTAAATGCTTCTTTGCTACTATAGCTTTCCATTCCTATAAAGTACTGTAAATAAGGGTTCTCTTTTATTTGTTCTACTGTTTCTCTGTCACTTTTTCCTGAAATTTCTTTGATAATTAATGCTCCTAATGCCATTCTAAATGATTTGGCTGGGGCTCCTTTTTTTTCTGTGAAGTTTTTTGCATATTCTTCCTCATATTCTTCCCAAAGAATCATTTTTGACATTTCTATCCAACGATTTTCTTCGTCTAACTGCCCGCCGAACAGATTTTTCAAGTTTTCTGGTGTTTCAATTGAGTACTGTTGCTTTCGGTACATCTGCTTTCTCTCTTCTTAATGCAATGGTTTTGAGGCATTCTACCCTATTTTCGTGCATTCTAGCGGTTCTTAATTCGCCTACTATTTTTCTCCGTAAAGGTTTCAGCTTTTTTCAGCAAGCCCTAAATAGTTGATAGTTATCCATTTAAAAAGCGATCGCCCCCTTATTTTTGGTTAACCAAAAGCAAAGGTTGCCCCCAAAAGATTAACATTGACATCAGCAAAGACAAAACCCGTCGTGGCACTGGTGGTTAACAATAAAGTTCCCGTACCAAAAGCAGCATTGCCTGTTACGCCATCACCAACTTTAAACAGAGTATTACTGCCAGAAACCTGTACATCAATAGCGGTTATGCCGGTGAATTTGAGCAGATCTCCACCGACTCCACGCACAAAGTTGTAAACGGTATCAACCCCATCGCCACTGGTATAGTTAACCGTATCTTTAACAGTATCACTGCCGAGATAGAGTAGATCGTTGCCTCCTCCTCCTGTGAGGATATCTGCGCCGCCGTAGCCATAGAGAACGTTAACCCCCGTATTGCCTGTGAGATTATCGCCTGCGGTATTGGAGCCTTGAACGTTTTCAATTAAAGAAAGAGTATCTGTTCCGCCTAAACCATCGCTGGCGGTTCCCGTTGCTAAGTTTACTGTAACGCTACCAGTGGAAACATAATAGTAAGCTGTATCAGTGCCGTTATCACCAATCAAGCTATCATTGCCTGCACCGCCATTGAGGGTATCGTTACCATCTCCGCCATTGAGGGTATTGTTGGCAGTATTGCCTGTGAGGATGTTATTGGCAGCATTACCCGTACCATTAATCACGCTAGAACCCGTTAAGGTCAGGCTTTCGATGTTGGCTATACTTCAAACGTTCATAATCTGAGATTTATCAAAGCGTTGAAATCGTAAGGTGAGCAGAGAATCAAGCTCCTCCTTATATTTTACGTTAGCATCCTCAAGACATCCTGAAATTGCTGCAGAAAACTGCGTAAAATCTTCATAATATTTTGCGTATAAACACTTCTTCTTCACAAACTTCCACAGTCTTTCAATTAAATTCAAGTTAGGAGAATAAGGAGGTAAGTACAGTAACTCTATTCCTAATGATTCTGCCAACTCCTGTACAATTCGGCATTTTTGATAACGAGCATTGTCTAATACCAACGTAATCGGTATTAATAGTCCTAATTCTGCTATCTTTTCTAGGAGTTCACAAACCTGAGTTCCCGTAATATAAGAACTGTTCGTTACCATAATTACTTCATGGGTAATTGCATTTAATGCTCCTAACACATTAAAACGTTTTCTCCCTGATGGTGACTTAATAAAAATCCTTTTGAAGCACCATATAAAATTTACAAATGCTCCCATTACAAAATGAGAGGCATCTACAAAGAAAACTGCCCTTTTTCCTGCTTTTGCCTCTTCTAGCCTTGGTTCTAGCTCTTTTTCTCTATAGCTATCCTGAGCTTCTACATCTGCTTTTGATGGAATTGTTCCCACCTTTAGACACCTCATTCCTATTGACTTTAAAAATTTTCTGACTTGCGTTGGACTTCTTTTTATTCCCGTTAATTCTTCTATTCTTTTTACTGCTTCATTTATTCTTGCTGGTGGATTTGACTCAAAATATGCCTCAATTGTCCCTTGATGCTCTGTTAACTCGCTTTTCGGGCGATTAAATTTTATTTCTTTTAGTTTTTCTATACCCGCCCTCTTGATAATCACGGATATAGCTTGTCAACGTATTTACTGAAACTCCTGCGAATTGAGCAATTTTTTGATGAGATAATCCCTGACTTTTTAACCATAAAACTTCCATCTTTAGCTGTACTCTAGGATGCGGGTGATTAAACCGACCGTAAGACAACAGTCTTTTGTCTTCTTCCGTAAATTCTAACTTAATCATTTCTCAGCCTCTTGACTACTTTTTCTATTTTTACTATATTATCTCTTATTTTTAAAATTCGCAACTTGTGACCGTGTTCAGTATATTAAAGACCTCGACCACTTAGGAATCGTAGCGGGAATTATAGATGAAATGGGTTTAGTAGAAATTATCGATGAGGAAGTGGGAACTCATCCTCAAGAAAAGCTCAGTGTAGGTACAATAGTAAAAGCAATGATATTAAACTGCTTAGGATGTATTAATGCTCCGTTATATTTGTTTAGTGAGTTTTTTAAAGGAAAAGCATTAGAACACCTATTAGGAGAAGGAATAAAAGCAGAAGATTTAAATGATGACAAGCTAGGAAGGTCATTGGATAAGGTATTTGGAGTGGGGGTAAAAAACCGGTTCACGAAAATAGTCCTAAAAGCGGCAGCAATCTTTGGAATAGAACAAAAGTCAAAGCATTTAGACTCAACCTCAATGTCTGTACAAGGGAAGTATAAGGAAAGGATAGAAGATGAGGAAGACGAGCAGACAAAAGCCATAAAAATAAAATTTGGTTATTCCAGAGATAAACGACCAGACCTAAAACAGTTTATGTTAAATATGATATGTAGTGGAGATGGTGGTGTCCCTCTCTTTATGCAATTAGGAGGTGGCAATGAATCGGATAAAAAGGTGTTTCCCCAGATAATCAAAGACTGTCAAGAAACGTTGAATATGGAAGGTTTATCGGTAATTGATGGAGCTTTTTATACGGCGGAAAATGTGGGCATGGCGAGGTCAATTCAATGGTTAAGTCGTGTCCCTCTGAAAGAAGCCACTGAGACTTTGGCAAATATATCAGAAGACCAATGGCAGCAGGGTGAACAGGACGGTTATCGTTGGCAAGTGAGGGCTTCGGAATATGGGGGTGAACCAGGGTAATCGCATATTAGTAGAGTGGAATCAAAAAAGAAATCTAGCTTAAAAATAGACTATATCAAAAACTAAAAAGAGAAGAAAATCAACTTAAACTCTAAAAGATTAAGTAATTTCGCTAATTCATAATTGTTGGTGTCAATATTTTGCCAATCCTCCTATTTGGGGCTTGCTGAATAAGGATGAAATCCTTGCTAGACAATACTTTCAGGCATTTTACAAACGATCAGATGCAAGGTTATGGCATTTGGAGGCTCAAAATCCATGCACTTTGCTGGAAAAATGTGAGGTAAAACTGGAAACTGAGCTCTGAAGTCACCATTTTTCGCGCCCTGTGGCATCTAGGTTCGTTTTGTGGACTTTTTCAGCAAGCCCTATTTGAAGCTAAATATACTCATGAATATCACTCCCGTGAACTAGCTGCTAAAACCTGTAGAAGAAAATTGTTGTCCATCGCCGCCAAATAACGCTTCATCTTCAAGCTTTTTTGAGATGGCTCATGTTTAAGCAAATTAATACTTAGGGCTTGCTGAAAAAAGCTGAAACCTTTACGGAGAAAAATAGTAGGCGAATTAAGAACCGCTAGAATGCACGAAAATAGGGTAGAATGCCTCAAAACCATTGCATTAAGAAGAGAGAAAGCAGATGTACCGAAAGCAACAGTACTCAATTGAAACACCAGAAAACTTGAAAAATCTGTTCGGCGGGCAGTTAGACGAAGAAAATCGTTGGATAGAAATGTCAAAAATGATTCCCTGGGAAGAATATGAGGAAGAATATGCAAAAAACTTCACAGAAAAAAAAGGAGCCCCAGCCAAATCATTTAGAATGGCATTAGGAGCATTAATTATCAAAGAAATTTCAGGAAAAAGTGACAGAGAAACAGTAGAACAAATAAAAGAGAACCCTTATTTACAGTACTTTATAGGAATGGAAAGCTATAGTAGCAAAGAAGCATTTAATGCGTCAATGATGGTTCATTTTCGTAAAAAAATAGGAATGGAATTAATAAATAAAATTAATAAAGAAATAGAAAAAAAAGCGACGGTTGTAGCGTCAGAAAAAAAAGAAAATGAAGGAAAGTTATTGTTAGATGCGACTTGTACACCAGCAGATATAAAATATCCAACGGATATAGGAATATTGAATGATGCCAGAGAAAAAACAGAAAAAATAATAGATAAGCTGTATGAAGAAATAAAAGAGAAAAGGAAAGCCGAGGACTTATAGGGAAGTGGCAAGAAAAGAGTACTTAGCCATAGCAAAAAAACGTCGTGTGTCAAAAAAAGAAAGAAGAAAAGGAACAAAAAAACAACTAGGATATATAAAAAGAAACTTGTCTGATATAGAAAAAATGATAGAAGAGGGAGCAAAGTTAGAAAAACTAACGAAAAAAGAGCAAGAAGAGCTTGTAACGATAGGAAAAGTGTATGAGCAACAGTTAGAAATGTATGAAAAAAAGACAAATAAAGTAGAAAACAGAATTGTGAGTGTAAGCCAACCTCACGTGCGTCCAATAGTGCGTGGAAAAGCGGGAAAAGCAGTAGAGTTTGGAGCTAAAATATCGGCAAGTAATGTGAATGGCTTTGTCTTCTTAGACAAATTAAGTTGGGATAATTACAACGAATCGGGAGATTTACAAGCGCGAATAGAAGAATATAAAAGGGAAACAGGATGTTATCCGGAATCGGTTCATGTGGATAAAATCTATCGAACAAAAGCGAATCGAGCTTATTGTAAAGAAAGGGATATAAGAATGAGTGGTCCCCGATTGGGAAGACCGCCGAAAGAGGTGAGCAAAGAAAAAAAGAAAGAGGCACGCTCAGATGAAAGAGTGCGTAATGCCATTGAGGGTAAATTCGGACAGGGAAAGAGGAAATTTAGTCTTGGTCGAGTGATGGCCAAACTACCTGAGACCTCGGAAACGGTAATTGCGATGAACTTTTTGGTAATGAATCTTTCTACTCTACTTCAGAAGATAAAAAGTAAAAAGTTGTAGAGTCGTTTTTCTTGTGAAAAATGGTGTTAATTTTCCTCTCTTTTGTGAGGAGTGATTTGTGTTGACCTTTTTAGACAGAAAGGAACAATAGATTAAACAAAATCTGTATTTTGATTTGTTTCCATAAGGATAAGTTATCTATGCTTTTTCAGTCCATACTTCCCTAACCCACATTTCTTTCGTTTTTTGACTTTTTCAGCAAGCCCTACTTAAACGACGGAGCAAGCCCAAATTATCAGCCGCATTACCTTGACGCACTCGACTCGCATCCTCATTAAAAGTGACATCTAAAACCCAATGCAGACTATTTTCAATACTCCAGTGAGAACGAATCACATGGCTATGACGTTCGGCATCCGTAGGAAGACTGCTAATATAATAGCGAAACGTCTCTGTTGTTTTATGACCGAATTGAGTTTTACTTTTAACCATCACAACAGTTGCTAAACCGACCCACTGATTTTGGCGATGCAATGCGGAAAGCTGATTGATTGACACTGTCCAGACTTGACGAGTTTCTAAACGGTAATGTCCTTTTTCTGTCTTCTCATGATAACTGTATTCAATTCCTTGCCAGTTCTGAGCGACCGCTTGTTTAAACCAATCCCTAACTTGTTTATTAAGTTTGCCCTGATTTCCTTTGAGAGCCAATACATAGTCACCTTCACCTTGCTTTATTTGTTTTGCGATTTCTGTCTGCGTTCCCATTGCATCTAGGGTTACTACTGCCCCCTTGATGTTAAGTAACTTCAGTAACAAGGGGACTGCTTTTATTTCATTAGATTTACTATCTACTTTCTTTTGCGCTAACATCAGTCCCCGCTCACTACTCCACGCACTTATGCTGTGTAACGCATTTAGTCCTTTTTCCCTATCATAAGAACCTCTTTTCGTTTTTCCATCTATCTGTATCAGCTCTATGTCCATTTTCTCCGTTAGACTGCTTATCCAGCTCAGAAAACTTTTTTCTAGTTCTTCTGTTTCCAACATTCCAAATACTCTTCCAAAGGTATCGTGAGAGGGAATTCCCTTTGGTAACTCTAGAAACATTTCTAGCCATTCTCGTTTGGCTTTGCCATAGGCTTCAATTGCTACGAAGCCATCTGCCCCTGACAATACTGCCAATATTCCTATGGTGACAATTGCTGTTAAGTTATGGTCTTGCCTTCTCCCTGTTCTCGGTTCTTTTAGGCACTGAAAATGTTTCAGTATGCTTCTTTTGATAATTTTGACTTCTTTTTCTTGTTGTGGGGTTAGAACTCTTGCGCCGAAGCCTTTTGCCATCTTTGACCTCACTCACTTACTTTTTTTAAATAATAGCCTTTTCTTCTCTTAGATGACTGCTTCTTTTTTACACTATATTTCTCTCTTTTTGTCTGTATTTTTTGTAACAAATAAGATGCGATTACCCTGGGGTTTGAGGTTTTTCTTAGTCATGGTTTTGTGTCTCCACAATTAATGAATTTGACTTGGTAGCACACTAAATTAAAGCTAGGCTACTTGTCAAGTTTTTTTGAACAATTTCTAACCGAGTATTTCTAGTGAGCTTCTGTTAATAATTAAGCCCAAAATACTCACCTCAAAAAATCTAAATCTCGTTTTACTTTTCCAAGGGTGCCAGGTATCCGAAAGCCCCGAACTGACTAGGATTGTGAGTCAATTCATAGAGGCGAACCGTGCGCCAAGGGAGACAGAACAGCAATTCCAAATTCAGAATGTAGTCAAAGATACAAAAGGCTCAATGTATTTACTGGCAAGGGTTTTGCTATGAAAATTGCCAATTAATCAACTAGGAAGAATTCGAGACAGCGAGAGAAACTGAGTCATCAAGCATAAAATCTAAAAGATGATGCCAGCTTTCAAAGAACAGATATTTGGTCAAAGAGAGAATATCTTGAAAGAATCCCTTATGAGTGCCGCGTTGGACGCGAATTCTCTGGTAACGTTCATCAACCAAACCTAAAACCGTGTGCAAGAGAAAAGCCAGCAAATTCAGGGTAAGCAAAACAGAGGCGAGGTGTTGTTTACCATGCCCAAAATTATGCTCTAAGTGATAGCCTCGATTTTTGAGAATATTGTGATTCTCGTTCTCAGTACGCCAACGAGTCCGTCCAGCACGACAGACATCAAGAACGATGTGAGGGGTGAGAAAATGATTGGTAATCCAACTATTGTGATAAAGAAGTTGAGCATCGGATTCGCGGTGGATTTTTAGCTCACACCAGTTAACCAACAAAGCAGGCTGTTGGTCTCGCAGGGGAATCTGATTGAGATAACGGCAGTGCCAAATCTCGAAATACTTCCCATTCCAACGTCGGTGTTGAGTGGTTTTGACTTCTCCATTAGCTTCTAAATAGTTTAACCATTCATAGAGTGTGGGATGAGAAGTCGGTAAACAGACGAAGATAAAGTTGAAATCGTGGTCGAGACAGTGCTGACAAGTGGGCTGACGACTGTACAAGTCATCCCCTAGCAGAGTTATCTTCTGTCCCGCAAACAAACTAGCATGGTTACTTATCCAACGTTTCGCCGCATTTTGCTCACAATCTTGCTTTTCAGAACCGTCTTGAGGGGTGATAAATTCAGGGGGTAAGGAAAAAACTGATTCATGGTCTGGGGAAACAATCACGGGCAATAATGCCTGATGGAAGTAGGTGACTTTTCCCTGTTTTGACGTTTTGGTTGAACAGCATGGACAATTTACTTTTTCCGAACTGTAGTAATTTGTCCCATCCATTGCTACTAGAAGATTTCCCCTCAATATTTCATAGGCTTTCAAGAATCCCATGCTCCTCAATGCTTGGTAAATTAACCCAAACAAAGGGAATAGACTACCATCCGTGTCAACTTAAAGGAATGGGTTCCCAAATTTGTTGATTGAGAGCGGCCTTTTCTCGATGTCGCTTTCTCTCAGCTTTGACCAAACCAAATAACTTAGCACGTTCAGCCAGATAGGTTACTGTATCAGGCTTTTCTCCTCTAGCAATAGCCTTCGCTACATAGTATAGACTCCGAAACACCATCTCTACTGAGATTTTTTCTTTCGGTTGATTTAGAGCAATCGCCACTTCCCCTACCAATTGATTTAAGACCGTATAGAAAATCAAAGTGCAAATAATCTGGATTTGGACACCATTCTTATTACCTACCCATAAATAGGCTAGTCCTAAAAGTCTTTTCGTTAATAAAAAGGCTTCTTCGATTGTCCATCGTCTTCGATATAAATCACAGACCTCTTCGGCGGACAGTTGTTCGGGAGACAACACATTTGTTAAATACTGATACCAGATTGTTCCCCATAATACTGAGACTAATCTCACCGGATGCTTGCAAGGATTAGAACGGTAATTTCCCATAATGATAATCTCATCTCTGTAATGACTACCTTGAGACAATACTTGTTTGGTTTTGTAAGATGTACCCGCTCTAAATCTGGTTAGAAAAAACTTTTTAGCTTCTGTTAACAAATCAAACCACACAAAGCTAAAAAATCCCATATCTACAAGAATTAAACCATTTTCTGGTAATTTAGCTGCCAATTCTTCACACCATATTTTATCATTTGATTTATCATTTTCTGTGTACCATAAAGTAACGGGTCTTTGGGTAAAGGCTTCCACTACCATCATTATTTTACCCCCCAATTTACTCTTTTCTTCTTTACTTATTTTCATATTTTTCCTTATCTGCTCTAGCGTTGAGCCATCTGCTATCCACACTGCACTAAACTTTTCTCTTATTTTTTCCCATTTTTCTCCTACTTGGAGCTTCTTCCCTTTTTCGGCTGCTTTTTCTAACACTCCTTTTAGTAATATTGCAAATATTTCGGCTGGCACATTCATCATTCTTTTTGATACTGCCTGTTTGCTTACTTTTAATGATGCTACCCATAGCAATCCCTCTTCCTCTAACAGTCTTACCGCTTCACTTATACCCGCTATTTGACGATACACTATACTTAACACTAATGCCACCATTACTGGTAAATTTAATACCCTATCTCTCATCATTTTCTCATGAGTTCCCTGTAAATATTTTAATGGTGTAAACATTGTGGGTTCTAGTAATTCAAACAACTCTTTTGTTATTTCAGGGATTTCTACCCCTGGCTGATTTGTCTTACGACGTAAGTCTGGGTTTCCTTTTCTCCGAGGATGTTGTCTTGCCATTTGTTTTTTGCTCACTTTTTTATATACTAACCTTTTTTTCAGCCTACTCTTACTTCCGCCTGCTTTTAGGCTAATCTTTTGTGAGTAGGCATTTTGGCTTAAGTTGACACCAATGATAGACTACTCGCTGCTACCCCATCCACAATGTTGCGAATCTGTTCTACTGTTGGTATTTTTTCTAGTCCAAACAAGCTCTGAGCATTATCTCGCCCACAACGGCTGTTAAGCTGACGTTGGTACTCTAAAAATGACTCATTTTGCATAAAAAAGGCGGCAAATGCCCCCAGTATCGCCTCTCTTAGACTATATTTCGTTGCATTACTAACCGAACGGGGGTCATCTATCTTCCCAATGACCTCGTTTAAACAGTGAACGATTCCGTCAAAACTTAGGTCGTTTACTTCCATCTTTCTCTCTGCAAAATCAGTAGACACTTTTCTCTTTATTCATAACTTCCTATAGGTCAAAGTTTTTCTGTCTCTATTTATACCATTTGAATTTGGAATTGCTGGAGACAGAAAAAGACTTTTGACACTTTTTGAGGTGAGTGCTAGAATCAAGTGAGCTACTCCGCGTCGTCGCCCGCAAAAGGATATGAACAACACCCCCCACTCATAATCGCAAGGGGTGTCAGCCCTGTACCCATACCACCCTCAGCCGAGGAAGTGGTATTAATTTCCCGTTGTACAGGTGCGGCTTGTTGGGGTGTGAGATTTTTCTTCGTCATGGTTTTGTGTCTCCACATTTTAAGAATTGAGGGTATTCTAACTTACATGCTTTAGGGTTTGTCGAGTTTTTATGATAGATTTTTATGATATTCCTAATTAATATTTTCTATTTTCTACAATACTAAATCAAAGTTTTCTACAATACCAAACCCCAAAACACTCACCCCAAAAAATTTAAGTCTCGTCTTGTTCAAACCCCATACCAGATATGGTCAAGCCCCGAACTGACTAGGATTGTGAGTCAATTCGTTGATGCGAATCGTGCGCCCTGGCAAGTAGAAAAAGACTTTCGACACTTTTTTGAGGTAAGTGTTAGGATGAAACGGACTATTCCGCATCGCCGCCCGCAAAAGGATCCCAACCGTACCATTCTAGTTGAGGTGTCAGCCCTGTACCACTTTCGGAGGATGTGGTATTAATTTCCCGTTGCACAGGAGCGGCTTGTTGGGGTTTGAGATTTTTCTTAGTCATGGTTTTGTGTCTCCACATTTGATGAGATTTGAATTAGTAATAATTCAATCCTAAATTAAAGCTAGTCCACTTGTCAAGATTTTTTTGCAACATTTTTTACCGAATATTTTCGGTTAGATTCTACCTACAATCAACCGAAAGAAAACTTGTAAATTTTCTAATTCTAATGAAAACAAAAAAATAGAATAAAACTTTCATACATTAAAAAGCTGTTGAACAGTCAACTTTAATTTAGGGAAAAGTAAAGATTTAATTTCCTGTTCATCTGTGAATTCTGTAACCTCATAAAAACCAGAAACCAATAATAAAACCGAAACTTTTTCAATTTCTGGATCAATAATCCAATATTCAGGAATTTCTCTAACTGCATATTCAGAACGCTTATAGCGGTAGTCATCATCAGAATTATTCGGGCTAACAATTTCTATTGCTAAGAGAGGGGGATTTTCTAAAACGGCGGTGGACATTGTTCTGAGTTCTTGACATTGCTCCTCTGACAAAATGACCAGATCAGGAATTCTTGATTTTCTTTTAGCGGTTCTTACTCCTACAGTTCCAGGCATCACTTTCCATTGCTGTTTTAGTTTATTAATTTCTTGTTCCAAAATTGTAAAAAGAAAATGTAAAATTAAGGGGGTGCGACCTTTAGTTGATAAAAGCTGTTGTAATCAGGGTTCTACAGGGAACCCATATTGATCAAGTTTTGCCCAAAATTGACTCCATCGTTCCTTGGTCAATACCAAAGCTCGTAGGCTCAAAATAATTCCTGCTCCTTTTTCCTTCCATCGCATCCCTGAACAACATAATCGTTGTTTGACCAACGTCTTACAAGCTGCTTCCGTAACACCTGAACCAATCGGATACTTTTTCTCTATGTATTCAGCATAATCCATTTGATGCTGATGATTCTCGTAATAAGTAATCGCCGCTTGTAGTTTCTCGGTAAGATTCTTAGAATGACTTTTTTCTTCTTTGACTTCTTTCATCAGATTTAGCAGTTCTCCTGCTTTTCCTTTTTCATGCTTGAGTTCTCGACAATTTTCAGTCAACCATTCTTTTTGTTTTGACACTGTATTCGGATGCAACGCTTCTGCCAAGGCACCTAAGTAACCAGAGGCATGATAGAAATCTAATATCTGTTCTTCCGTTTGCTTTTCTAAAAACTTCCAATTTGATTCTGCCCCGTCTGCTATCCCGACCAATGTTGCCTCTGGATAACGTTTTTTCGCTCGCTCAATTTCTCTTTCTAATCTTTCTAGAAAACTCTTTTTTCCATACTCTGGTGCCGCACCTAGATAGATTGTAGGTTGACGTTCGCCTTCACTATCGTATAGGGAAACGGTTCCCACCATTGCTTCACGGTAGCCATCCTCACACATCAGCATACAGGTTCCATCTAATCCTATTCCCACTGTTGCAATTTGGCTATCCTCCTTGGGCGGGGCATAACTCCACGCTTCTTCTTTTGCCTGTACCACACTTCCTACTGCTTCACTCAATCTTTGGATATAGGATAGCGCTACTTTTCTACCATGATTTTCTAATAAATCATTTTTCACCTCTTTGCCTGCCATCCCTGACATTTTTGAGGATACCTGTTTTGCCAATAATGGCGTTGATGTTATGATTATCCTTGCTTCTCTTTCTAAGGGGCAATACGTTTTTCCTCAAAGGTGAACGCTGATATACATGACGATTCACTATAACCTCACCATAAGGTGTTTGATATTCTTTCGGTTGCTCTCCCTTACTCTTCCAGATTTCTTCACCGATTTTTAAGGGTGAACCATCTGTATCTAAATATTTCAAGGCTTCTTTGCTGGCGATGCAACCTACTTCGTTTAAGCCTTTTTGAATATTTATTTCTGTATCCAACATTGAACGACTGAGTTCTAATGTTAGTTCTATTTTTATCTTTGAACCCTCTACATTAATTAGTTTTGCTGTCATCATTGTTTCCTCTTTGTCACTTTTCATCTCATGTTAACACTTTTCTTTTCCTTCATCAACTAAAGGTCACACCCCTTCCAGATTTCTTCACCGATTTTTAAGGGTGAACCATCTGTATCTAAATATTTCAAGGCTTCTTTGCTGGCGATGCAACCTACTTCGTTTAAGCCTTTTTGAATATTTATTTCTGTATCCAACATTGAACGACTGAGTTCTAATGTTAGTTCTATTTTTATCTTTGAACCCTCTACATTAATTAGTTTTGCTGTCATCATTGTTTCCTCTTTGTCACTTTTCATCTCATGTTAACACTTTTCTTTTCCTTCATCAACTAAAGGTCACACCCAATTAAGGCATGAAAACCACTGGCAGTAGGCATAAGTTTTAATTCTCCGTTAACTAATTCATATTTATTATCCGTACCATCACTATAAACTAGATATTCTTCAAAGGAATAGGTTTTAGTTAGTAATTGAACCATGTTTGATTGACTCCTATTAAATTAATTAGCATTTAAAATATCTAAAATCCGTAGTTTGAGTTGTCCAAAGGTCGGCGATCGCACTAAATCATCGTTACTAAAATTACCGACTGTTGTATAAACACTATTTAGGGCTTGCTGAAAAAGTCAAAAAACGAAAGAAATGTGGGTTAGGGAAGTATGGACTGAAAAAGCATAGATAACTTATCCTTATGGAAACAAATCAAAATACAGATTTTGTTTAATCTATTGTTCCTTTCTGTCTAAAAAGGTCAACACAAATCACTCCTCACAAAAGAGAGGAAAATTAACACCATTTTTCACAAGAAAAACGACTCTACAACTTTTTACTTTTTGTCTTCTGAAGTAGAGTAGAAAGATTCATTACCAAAAAGTTCATCGCAATTACCGTTTCCGAGGTCTCAGGTAGTTTGGCCATCACTCGACCAAGACTAAATTTCCTCTTTCCCTGTCCGAATTTACCCTCAATGGCATTACGCACTCTTTCATCTGAGCGTGCCTCTTTCTTTTTTTCTTTGCTCACCTCTTTCGGCGGTCTTCCCAATCGGAGACCACTCATTCTTATATCCCTTTCTTTACAATAAGCTCGATTCGCTTTTGTTCGATAGATTTTATCCACATGAACCGATTCCGGATAACATCCTGTGTAATTAGTCACCGCAATAAAGAAGGAAATTATTGAGAATGAGAAGCAAATGAAAAAAGTAAAGAATAATGAAGAAAGGAAAGGCGGTTAAAGAGATAGGTTAGAATAGGGAGACTATGAAAAAACTAGACCCAGTTCCAGACTTAAACCAAGAAGAAGTGAAAATGCCATGGCAAAAAGAAGTGGCAAAAGATTGGTATGAAGATTATCAGAAAGAAAAAGAAGAGAACGAAAAGCTGAGAAAAGAATTGGTAGAGTTAAAGAAAGAGATAGAAAAGTTGAAAGAAAAGCTGAAAAAGCTTAACCAAAGAACGAGTGAAAATAGCTCTCAGCCCCCAAGCAGTGACGGTTACAAAGGGTGCGACCTTTAGTTGATAAAAGCTGTTGTAATCAGGGTTCTACAGGGAACCCATATTGATCAAGTTTTGCCCAAAATTGACTCCATCGTTCCTTGGTCAATACCAAAGCTCGTAGGCTCAAAATAATTCCTGCTCCTTTTTCCTTCCATCGCATCCCTGAACAACATAATCGTTGTTTGACCAACGTCTTACAAGCTGCTTCCATAACACCTGAACCAATCGGATACTTTTTCTCTATGTATTCAGCATAATCCATTTGATGCTGATGATTCTCGTAATAAGTAATCGCCGCTTGTAGTTTCTCGGTAAGATTCTTAGAATGACTTTTTTCTTCTTTGACTTCTTTCATCAGATTTAGCAGTTCTCCTGCTTTTCCTTTTTCATGCTTGAGTTCTCGACAATTTTCAGTCAACCATTCTTTTTGTTTTGACACGGTATTCGGATGCAACGCTTCTGCCAAGGCACCTAAGTAACCAGAGGCATGATAGAAATCTAATATCTGTTCTTCCGTTTGCTTTTCTAAAAACTTCCAATTTGATTCTGCCCCGTCTGCTATCCCGACCAATGTTGCCTCTGGATAACGGTTTTTCGCTCGCTCAATTTCTCTTTCTAATCTTTCTAGAAAACTCTTTTTTCCATACTCTGGTGCCGCACCTAGATAGATTGTAGGTTGACGTTCTCCCTCACTATCGTATAGGGAAACGGTTCCCACCATTGCTTCACGGTAGCCATCCTCACACATCAGCATACAGGTTCCATCTAATCCTATTCCCACTGTTGCAATTTGGCTATCCTCCTTGGGCGGGGCATAACTTCATGCTTCTTCTTTTGCCTGTACCACACTTCCTACTGCTTCACTCAATCTTTGGATATAGGATAGCGCTACTTTTCTACCATGATTTTCTAATAAATCATTTTTCACCTCTTTGCCTGCCATCCCTGACATTTTTGAGGATACCTGTTTTGCCAATAATGGCGTTGATGTTATGATTATCCTTGCTTCTCTTTCTAAGGGGCAATACGTTTTTCCTCCTACTGAACGCTGATATACATGACGATTCACTATAACCTCACCATAAGGTGTTTGATATTCTTTCGGTTGCTCTCCCTTACTCTTCCAGATTTCTTCACCGATTTTTAAGGGTGAACCATCTGTATCTAAATATTTCAAGGCTTCTTTGCTGGCGATGCAACCTACTTCGTTTAAGCCTTTTTGAATATTTATTTCTGTATCCAACATTGAACGACTGAGTTCTAATGTTAGTTCTATTTTTATCTTTGAACCCTCTACATTAATTAGTTTTGCTGTCATCATTGTTTCCTCTTTGTCACTTTTCATCTCATGTTAACACTTTTCTTTTCCTTCATCAACTAAAGGTCGCACCCGTTACAAAAAGAAAGTCGCCAAAACCTTCGGTCAAAAAGGAAAAAAAAGAGGTCCAAAGTACGACCATGTGGGTAAAACCAGAAACCTGACTTTTCCCGTTAAGTCCAAAATCCAGCAATGCAAACTTCTAGAGGCTTTATCTGGCAAGGGTTTGAGTAATGATTCTCTTGACAGGAAAAAAATATTCTGAAGCCATCATCCCGCTTATCGTTCAAATTTCAAAAACAAAGGATGAAGGGAGTATGAGACTGTAAAATGGAGAAAATCTTAAAGGGCAGGTCAAAAAATGTTGGAATGGTGGACAAAAAACTTTGCCAGTTGTGAATTGGGAGACGAGAGGCTAAACAATCGTGCCTTCTCGATTGGGAAAAAGTTAAGTGAGGGGTTTGGAAAAGCCTTATCAGAAGTGTTTAAGGGAGGAAACGAGTTAAAGAGGGCCTATGAATTTTTGGGAA
The DNA here is from genome assembly GCA_025370055.1 of Woronichinia naegeliana WA131. Lineage (NCBI taxonomy): Bacteria > Bacillati > Cyanobacteriota > Cyanophyceae > Synechococcales > Coelosphaeriaceae > Woronichinia > Woronichinia naegeliana. The sequence goes on from CP073041.1 coordinate 4,402,295, forward strand.
TCCGAAAACAGACTTTGTCAAGATAATAGAGCCGCACTGTGAAATGACAACTGCCGCCGTAGAAGAATATAAGATAATGCTATCAGTCGGAGATACGACCTTCTTAGATTATCGCAATATCAAGGAAAAAAGGGAAGGGTATGGGCCGACTGGAAAAGGAGGGAATGGATTAATACTGCATAGTGCTTTAGCAATTGAGCCAGAAAAAGGACAAGTATTAGGTTTATTATGGCAAAAACTGTGGAATAGGGAGGTAAAAGAAAAGCCCCCAACAGATGAAACGGCGAAGCAGAAAAAAGAAAGACAGAAAGAACAAAGAAAAGCAGCTCGTCAAAGACCATTTGAGGAAAAAGAATCCTACAAATGGGTAGAGGCTCTAAACACCTGTGAGAAACAGGTAGAAAGTTCAACGAGGGTAATTCATGTATTTGACAGAGAAGGAGATGTTTCAGAAGTCTTTGACTCAGTGCGTCAACTCAAGCATACAGGAGTGCTGGTCAGAGCGTCTCATAATCGTAGTTTAGACAAAAATAGTGAACGACTTTGGCAACATTTGGAATCAGAACCGATTCGTTTTCATCAAGAAATCGAGATTCCGAGTACAGGAAAAAGAAAAGCACGGAAGGTTAAGCTTGCCGTCCGATTTTGCTCAGTTAATCTACGAACTCCCTATCGTTTTGATAATCGTGACCCGTTGAATGTCTATGCTGTTTATGCGACAGAAATCGATTGTCCCGAAGGCGAAACTCCTTTATCTTGGATGCTTCTGACTACAGAAGTTGTTGAGACTATTGAGATGGCTGTCACTATTCTTCGTTGGTACACCTACCGATGGCGGGTTGAAGAATTTCATAAAGTCCTTAAGTCTGGTTGTCAGAGTGAGCGTTATCGACTTGCCTCTGATGGAATGAAAACTCTTTTGGGTTTTTTAAGTGTCATTGCTGTTGAACTTTTACACGTTACTTATCTTCATCGTACCCAGCCCGATGCTCTCGCGATTGAAATTCTTAATCCTCTTCAACTTCAGGTGTTAAAAGCAGCCGCCTCTCAAAAACTTCCCCCTATTTTGACTGTTGCTTGGGCTGTCGAGTCTGTTGCTTTTCTTGGTGGTTATCTTGAACATCGTCGTAAAACTCCTCTCGGTATCCAAGTCCTTTGGCGCGGTTGGTTGAAGTTGCATGACCTTTGCCAAGGCTGGCAGCTTGCAATCCGCACTTAACGGGAAAAGTCAGAACCAGAAACGGGTTTGGTCGGGTAGATGAAATAGTAGATTTAAGGATGGAAAAATGCCCAAAATGTGGTGCGTCAGTGGAAAAGCAAAAGGAGACTATCATCAAAAAAAATCAAATAGCTGAATTAGTCGGGTGTGACCTTTAGTTGATGAAGGAAAAGAAAAGTGTTAACATGAGATGAAAAGTGACAAAGAGGAAACAATGATGACAGCAAAACTAATTAATGTAGAGGGTTCAAAGATAAAAATAGAACTAACATTAGAACTCAGTCGTTCAATGTTGGATACAGAAATAAATATTCAAAAAGGCTTAAACGAAGTAGGTTGCATCGCCAGCAAAGAAGCCTTGAAATATTTAGATACAGATGGTTCACCCTTAAAAATCGGTGAAGAAATCTGGAAGAGTAAGGGAGAGCAACCGAAAGAATATCAAACACCTTATGGTGAGGTTATAGTGAATCGTCATGTATATCAGCGTTCACCTTTGAGGAAAAACGTATTGCCCCTTAGAAAGAGAAGCAAGGATAATCATAACATCAACGCCATTATTGGCAAAACAGGTATCCTCAAAAATGTCAGGGATGGCAGGCAAAGAGGTGAAAAATGATTTATTAGAAAATCATGGTAGAAAAGTAGCGCTATCCTATATCCAAAGATTGAGTGAAGCAGTAGGAAGTGTGGTACAGGCAAAAGAAGAAGCGTGGAGTTATGCCCCGCCCAAGGAGGATAGCCAAATTGCAACAGTGGGAATAGGATTAGATGGAACCTGTATGCTGATGTGTGAGGATGGCTACCGTGAAGCAATGGTGGGAACCGTTTCCCTATACGATAGTGAAGGCGAACGTCAACCTACAATCTATCTAGGTGCGGCACCAGAGTATGGAAAAAAGAGTTTTCTAGAAAGATTAGAAAGAGAAATTGAGCGAGCGAAAAACCGTTATCCAGAGGCAACATTGGTCGGGATAGCAGACGGGGCAGAATCAAATTGGAAGTTTTTAGAAAAGCAAACGGAAGAACAGATATTAGATTTCTATCATGCCTCTGGTTACTTAGGTGCCTTGGCAGAAGCGTTGCATCCGAATACCGTGTCAAAACAAAAAGAATGGTTGACTGAAAATTGTCGAGAACTCAAGCATGAAAAAGGAAAAGCAGGAGAACTGCTAAATCTGATGAAAGAAGTCAAAGAAGAAAAAAGTCATTCTAAGAATCTTACCGAGAAACTACAAGCGGCGATTACTTATTACGAGAATCATCAGCATCAAATGGATTATGCTGAATACTTAGAGAAAAAGTATCCGATTGGTTCAGGTGTTACGGAAGCAGCTTGTAAGACGTTGGTCAAACAACGATTATGTTGTTCAGGGATGGGGTGCGACCTTTAGTTGATGAAGGAAAAGAAAAGTGTTAACATGAGATGAAAAGTGACAAAGAGGAAACAATGATGACAGCAAAACTAATTAATGTAGAGGGTTCAAAGATAAAAATAGAACTAACATTAGAACTCAGTCGTTCAATGTTGGATACAGAAATAAATATTCAAAAAGGCTTAAACGAAGTAGGTTGCATCGCCAGCAAAGAAGCCTTGAAATATTTAGATACAGATGGTTCACCCTTAAAAATCGGTGAAGAAATCTGGAAGAGTAAGGGAGAGCAACCGAAAGAATATCAAACACCTTATGGTGAGGTTATAGTGAATCGTCATGTATATCAGCGTTCACCTTTGAGGAAAAACGTATTGCCCCTTAGAAAGAGAAGCAAGGATAATCATAACATCAACGCCATTATTGGCAAAACAGGTATCCTCAAAAATGTCAGGGATGGCAGGCAAAGAGGTGAAAAATGATTTATTAGAAAATCATGGTAGAAAAGTAGCGCTATCCTATATCCAAAGATTGAGTGAAGCAGTAGGAAGTGTGGTACAGGCAAAAGAAGAAGCGTGGAGTTATGCCCCGCCCAAGGAGGATAGCCAAATTGCAACAGTGGGAATAGGATTAGATGGAACCTGTATGCTGATGTGTGAGGATGGCTACCGTGAAGCAATGGTGGGAACCGTTTCCCTATACGATAGTGAAGGCGAACGTCAACATACAATCTATCTAGGTGCGGCACCAGAGTATGGAAAAAAGAGTTTTCTAGAAAGATTAGAAAGAGAAATTGAGCGAGCGAAAAACCGTTATCCAGAGGCAACATTGGTCGGGATAGCAGACGGGGCAGAATCAAATTGGAAGTTTTTAGAAAAGCAAACGGAAGAACAGATATTAGATTTCTATCATGCCTCTGGTTACTTAGGTGCCTTGGCAGAAGCGTTGCATCCGAATACCGTGTCAAAACAAAAAGAATGGTTGACTGAAAATTGTCGAGAACTCAAGCATGAAAAAGGAAAAGCAGGAGAACTGCTAAATCTGATGAAAGAAGTCAAAGAAGAAAAAAGTCATTCTAAGAATCTTACCGAGAAACTACAAGCGGCGATTACTTATTACGAGAATCATCAGCATCAAATGGATTATGCTGAATACATAGAGAAAAAGTATCCGATTGGTTCAGGTGTTACGGAAGCAGCTTGTAAGACGTTGGTCAAACAACGATTATGTTGTTCAGGGATGCGATGGAAGGAAAAAGGAGCAGGAATTATTTTGAGCCTACGAGCTTTGGTATTGACCAAGGAACGATGGAGTCAATTTTGGGCAAAACTTGATCAATATGGGTTCCCTGTAGAACCCTGATTACAACAGCTTTTATCAACTAAAGGTCGCACCCTTCAGGGATGCGATGGAAGGAAAAAGGAGCAGGAATTATTTTGAGCCTACGAGCTTTGGTATTGACCAAGGAACGATGGAGTCAATTTTGGGCAAAACTTGATCAATATGGGTTCCCTGTAGAACCCTGATTACAACAGCTTTTATCAACTAAAGGTCGCACCCAATTAGTCAGTAAACCAGTAGAGGTAAGGGAATATGTTAGGGAAAAGTATCAATGCTCAAAATGTGATTGGGAAGGTTATGCCCCACTTCCTTTGGGATGTCGTGAAGATTTTAGCTACGGTGCAACCTTATCCAGCTTAGTGGGATGGCTGGGATATGGGGGAAATTTGACTTGGCTAAAACAACGATACTTGGTAGAAACGGTCTTTGGCATTCCTCTGTCTCAAGGGAGTTTAGCTAAAATGCACCGATGGTTTTGCGAAAGCTTGTATCCTAGTTATGAACAGTGGTGGACTTACATACAGGAGCCTGGAGTCCGTTGTGTGGACGAAACCAGCTATCGCGTCAATGGGGTTAACTATTGGATGTGGGTGGCTACTTCCTCCTCTGTTTGTGTTTTGTTTCTGGCTCCCAGCCGGAGTTCCGATGAGGTTCATTCCCTATTAGGTAAAGATTTTCATGGGCTTCTCAGTACGGACTGTTGGGGGGCTTACCATCGCCAAAATGCCCAGCATAAACAGAAATGTCTGGCTCATATTGGGCGGGAATTGAAGGCCTTGGAAACTTCCCACTTTTCTGAAAATAAACTTTTTGCTCAGAGAGTTTTTCCTATTCTAGAGCAAGCTCGTCAATCCCATCGAGATTATCATCAAGGCAAACTGAGCTTAGAAGCTTTACAACAACAGCGACCCCTAGTTGAAGCTCAACTTCAAGAGGTTCTGGATAATCCGCCGCCCACGGGATGGGCAAGTGATTCCCAATTGTTATCTAATCGCTTTCGACGTTATTGGCATGATTGGTTTACTTTTCTTACTTTTCCTGAAGTTAAACCTGATAACAATGATGCCGAGAGAGCCTTGCGTCCTGTTGTTATTCATCGTAAGGTTAGTGGCGGTGCTAGAAGTCATTGGGGCGGACAACTTGTTGCCATGATGTTTAGTTTTCTTGAAACCATGAGACTTCAAGGTAAAAGTGCGGTCGAACAGTTATCTCTTATTTTATCTTCCTCTGGTCTTTCTCCTCCTTCCATTGATGACTTTCTTCCTCTCTAGTATTTTTGGGGCTTAATGAGAATTAAGCCCCACTTATTGCTGTGACTAATTACGAATATGCAAAAAACTTCACAGAAAAAAAAGGAGCCCCAGCCAAATCATTTAGAATGGCATTAGGAGCATTAATTATCAAAGAAATTTCAGGAAAAAGTGACAGAGAAACAGTAGAACAAATAAAAGAGAACCCTTATTTACAGTACTTTATAGGAATGGAAAGCTATAGTAGCAAAGAAGCATTTAATGCGTCAATGATGGTTCATTTTCGTAAAAAAATAGGAATGGAATTAATAAATAAAATTAATAAAGAAATAGAAAAAAAGCGACGGGTGTAGCGTCAGAAAAAAAAGAAAATGAAGGAAAGTTATTGTTAGATGCGACTTGTACACCAGCAGATATAAAATATCCAACGGATATAGGAATATTGAATGATGCCAGAGAAAAAACAGAAAAAATAATAGATAAGCTGTATGAAGAAATAAAAGAGAAAAGGAAAGAAAAGCCGAGGACTTATAGGGAAGTGGCAAGAAAAGAGTACTTAGCCATAGCAAAAAAACGTCGTGTGTCAAAAAAAGAAAGAAGAAAAGGAACAAAAAAACAACTAGGATATATAAAAAGAAACTTGTCTGATATAGAAAAAATGATAGAAGAGGGAGCAAAGTTAGAAAAACTAACGAAAAAAGAGCAAGAAGAGCTTGTAACGATAGGAAAAGTGTATGAGCAACAGTTAGAAATGTATGAAAAAAAGACAAATAAAGTAGAAAACAGAATTGTGAGTGTAAGCCAACCTCACGTGCGTCCAATAGTGCGTGGAAAAGCGGGAAAAGCAGTAGAGTTTGGAGCTAAAATATCGGCAAGTAATGTGAATGGCTTTGTCTTCTTAGACAAATTAAGTTGGGATAATTACAACGAATCGGGAGATTTACAAGCGCGAATAGAAGAATATAAAAGGGAAACAGGATGTTATCCGGAATCGGTTCATGTGGATAAAATCTATCGAACAAAAGCGAATCGAGCTTATTGTAAAGAAAGGGATATAAGAATGAGTGGTCCCCGATTGGGAAGACCGCCGAAAGAGGTGAGCAAAGAAAAAAAGAAAGAGGCACGCTCAGATGAAAGAGTGCGTAATGCCATTGAGGGTAAATTCGGACAGGGAAAGAGGAAATTTAGTCTTGGTCGAGTGATGGCCAAACTACCTGAGACCTCGGAAACGGTAATTGCGATGAACTTTTTGGTAATGAATCTTTCTACTCTACTTCAGAAGACAAAAAGTAAAAAGGGGTACATCCCGGATAAAGTAGTACATAGAATCTGGGGTAAAATGGAAAAAAACTGATGAGCGAAAAAAGTATGTTACCGATTCCCCCAGAAGAAAAAGCACTGTTAAAACAGCATCTCACCGAATCAGCCCGTATCCTGCGCAAATATACGGAACCAGAGAAACAGAAGGACTTTGGAAGCATCGAAGTAGAAGTCAGAACCCAGATGTTAGAAATTGTGGGGCCAACAATGGGGGAGTTTTTTTTTCAGAAGGGGGAAAAAAACGGTCTGGAAACAAGCGAAAAATCAAAACCCTAGTCGGAGAAGTGGAAATAAGCCAAAAACAAGCCAGAAAACTAAAGGTGTCGCCAAAAATCGTCTTAAGTCCAGGTTTAGAGAAATGCTGTCTAAGAGCCAGTGCGAAAACATCCTACCAACAAGCAGAAGAAGATATAGAGGAGTTGATGGGGATAAAAGTAGGACATAGCAGTTTACATCGCTTGGTAGAACGGACAGAACTGCCCTTAGCTCAAGCTCAGTCAGAGAGTGCGGGGGTCAGTATAGATGGGGGAAAGATTTGTCTGCGGGGCGAGGAGAAGGAAGGGGGACAGTGGCGAGATTATAAACTGGTGAGTCTTCATGGCAATGTCTGTGAAGCCTTTTTCCAAGACCCAGAGGGCTTAAAGAATTGGAGCAATGTTCAACCTTTGTCCCCAATAGTGACCTTTTTGGGAGATGGTCATCCCGCAATCTGGAATGCGGTAGAGAGTTTCGCCACTCAATCGTGGCTGATACGACGAGAGGTGTTGGATTGGTATCATCTCAAGGAGAATCTGTTCAAAGTGGGTGGCTCTCTCAAACGGCTAGAAGCAGTGGAGCATTTACTGTGGCGGGGTTTTGTGAACAAGGCAATAGATGCGTTTGATGGAGTCAAAAGCAAGAGGGCAAAGAATTTTCAAGCCTATTTGACGAAGCATTATCAGCGTATCCCTGATTACCAATACTATCAACAGCTTGGTATTGTGATTGGTTCTGGTGATGTGGAGTCTAAGATTAAACAGGTGGGAGCTAGGGTTAAATTGTCGGGAGCACGTTGGCATCTTCATAATGTTTCTCGTATTCTTCGGCTACGATGTGCTTATCTCAATCACTCTCCTCTTTTGAGTGTCAATGTATTATCTTAAGTGGGATGCACCCATTGACAGTAGAACAACAATTAACAGAGAAATATTCTCCCTCAAAAACTAATTTTAAACAGCCTTGCCCCAGTTGTGGCTCTTATCACACTATTAAGAATAGTTCTGCTCATCATGGTAAGCCCAAAAATCAATGTAAAGACTGGGGTCGCCAGTTTGTTATTAATCCTAGTCAGAAGATAGTTTCTGAGGAGACAAAACAATTAATTGATAGGCTCTTGCTAGAGCGAATTTCTCTACAGGGCATTGCGGGGCATTGAAAGAGTCAAAGGAGTAAGTTGGTCATGGTTACAAAATTATGTGAAGGTAAATTGTTAAGGGGTTTTGATTGAGAATGAATTTGGTGGGTCATAATTGAGTTTTCACCTTATTATTGATATTTTTATTATAAGCAGAATTTAAGGTTGCGATCGCAGTTTCTTTTTCTGCACAAGGGCGGATCCGCCTATAATCAAAATTATTGTTGGGTTAAGCCGTTATGACTACCACTCCTAAAGCAACTGTCACCTATAGTATTGAAGACATCCTCGCCCGTATTGAGGATAAGATAGATGCGCGTTTCGAGAAAGTTGATCGCCAATTAACGGAGATAAACCAACGGTTAACTAAACTGGAGGTGGGACAGGCTGAGTTGTCGGGAGATATTAAGGCTCTTGATGAAAGATTATCAGGAGAAATAAAAGCTCTTGATGAACGGTTATCGGGAGATATTAAGACGTTGAGCGCGAAAGTGGATGGGCTTGGTAAGCGTTTGGATAATCAGGAGTTTTTGAATCGTGGGGTAGCTGTGGCGGTTTTGGCGGCGTTACTGGCGGGTTCGGCTAAGTTATTTGGATTATTACCCAAGGGTTGATTTTTGAGGTTAGGGGCGATCGCCAGGGAATGTCAATTTAATTTAAGCAACTGTTGGGTTATCAAGCTTCTATTGTTGTATAATGCTAATCGTCTTTCGTAACTTACTGTTGGTATGTGAAGCCTTTCTTCAGACTAGCTATCCACTAAAAAAATTAGGATCTGGACAGTGCGAAGTTCTAGGAAAATCAAGGAGTTTACTAGGGTTTCAGCCCCCAACGCCCTTCCATCCTCTTCAAGACCCACAATCGCTGAAAGGCTTTCAAAGCAAGGCTTTTAGGCATTTTGTTAAAATGTCTGACAGAGAATTTCGCACTCACCAGTTAGGATTATTATGTTTTTTGATTTTTTTACATAAATAGGAAATTTTTATGATCTCTTCCGTTTTGAGCCTAAGATTACAACACCTAGAGGCAAACATCAGGAAAATTCTAGAATTGCTTAATCAATATGAGATTGAGTTATTTGATAACAATGATCCTGGAGTAAGAAGTAGGTATCGTCGCCGTATAGAAGAGTTAAAACAACAAAAACTGAATTTTGAAAGTGAATTGACAGAATTACAGTCTCAACTAACTAATGAACAGTTCTTACAAACTCAAACTATTACCAGCCAATTGCAGATTATTGACAATAAAATAGAGATTATTGACAATAAAATAGATTTGCTTTTAGATAATCAATCTCAACTGAATCAAGTATTATTATCATATTTTGATCAGCAAGAACAAATACTTTTGTTACCCTTTACAGAGAAGCTAGACGAATCACAATTATTACAAATAAGCGCATCTTTAGAAGCGGTAGATAAAGACAAATTTTCTAAAGATGATATTGATTCAGTACTGCTTGAAATTAGAAATACACTAAAGTATATGAACCGTCAAAATCCTCTTTTGCCAGAAAGTAGTAAAGCTCTTTGGGGAATAATTGACGATCCAAAAATCGATGCTAAACATTCTCTTAAAGTAACCATTCCCATAATTCCTTTTATTCTTAATTATGAGGCAGAATTAGCATTGGGTACTAGTAGCAATCTGAGGGAAATTTGGGAATCAAAGTTTTCCAAAAAAAATCGCAATAATGAGGCTTATTTATGAGTTGGCATGAAGAGCGTAGATCTGATATTGAAAGTAATCTGCAAAAAATTCTGGAGTTACTTCGTGAATATGAACACAATTTGATTCTTGAGGATGATCCAGGAAAAAGCTCTGCTATACGAGATAAGATTGCTGGTCTTAAAGTAAAAATGAATGAGTGTCAAAATGATTTAGATTCATTAGAGAAAACAAAGCAACCAGAGAGAGATTTGGCACTGAAGATGACAAATATTAATTATGATGACATGAATTTTGTAATTGCAGCTTTATTAAGACAAAAAATCGACATTATTGACAATCAATCTATTGTCCCCCCGACTAATCCGAAAGAAAAAATGTCAAAAAACGGATTGACATCCAACATAGCGTTTTTATTACGTTGCGGAATGGCAAGTGCGGGTGAAGTTCGCCATTTAATTGAAAATAATGCGAAAATCAACTTTCCCGATGTACCAGAAAAGTTAAGAGCGACTCTTAATGCTGAATATATTAGACTACGAAAAGCGGGTATTTATGGTGATGATCTATTTAAACATTTACATGAATTTTCAAGTTGTAAAAGCTCCGATGCTAGTTGGCGGGCTGCTGGACTGGCGATTTTATGTTACTTTTTTGAAAGTTGCGATGTATTTGAGCCATGATATTACCAACAAAACATATCTCTACTCGTAATTCGTTGTTGGCTGTTGGTGCTACGATCATAGATAACCTGAATTATCCAAGAACAGTAACATCTCTTTGGAGCGATGTATCTAGCATCCCAGAAGTTGCTACATTTGAGAGATTTATTTTAGTCCTTGACCTTCTATATATAATTGGAGCAATTGAGATGGAAGAAGGGTTGCTTCGTAAACGAGAAACATGATTAATTCCGTTTTTGCAAATAAAGACTCATTTAAAACCGTTTATTTTACACCTGGGCTTAACGTAGTTCTTGCGGATAGAACTGAGACTTCTAGTGTAAGAGATTCACGTAATGGCGTAGGGAAATCAACTTTAATTGAAATTATTCATTTTTGTTTAGGAGCAAATCCTAATAAAAAGGCAGGGTTTACGGTCTCTTCATTGAGGGGATGGTCTTTTGGTCTAAATTTGACATTGAGAGATCAAGAAACTGTTGTCGTTAGAGGTATAGATGATCCATCAAAAGTTATCATTCAACGAGGAGATGTCAGTGAATGGCCTGTCAGAGCAAGTGTTGAAGATGGAGAAACCATTTTTAGAATTGATGATTGGAAAACTGTTCTTGGTTTTTTAGTGTTTAATCTTTCAATTAGTGAAGAAAGAAAATTTGTTCCTACGTTTCGTAGTCTGATCTCATATTTTATTCGACCAGGAAAAGATTCTTTTTCCACACCATTTGAATTTTTTCCAAAGCAATCAGCTTGGATGAAACAAGTTTATAATACTTTTTTGTTAGGATTGGCATGGGAAGATGCTAGGGATTGGCAACAACTTCAAGAAGAAGAAAAACTTCTTGATAGTCTTAAACAATTAAAAAATAGTAATAATACTGGTGTGGTGACAAGAATTTTCGGTTCTCTTGGTGATTTGGAAGCAACTAAGATTAGACTTGAACAAGAACTATCAAGAAAGGGTAATGCACTCGGCAATTTTCGTGTTCATCCCCAATATGAAGAGTTACAACAAGAAGTAAATAAATTAACTAATCAAATTCACGAAATTACCAACGAAAACTTATTTAATCGTCAACTATTAACTTTCTATAAATCTAGTATTGAACAGGAACAGGAACCGTCGCCTAATGAGTTAATTCGATTATACGAAAGCGTTGGAATAGAACTTCCTGGTTTAGTAGTTCGTCGCCTTGAAGATGTAAAAATTTTTCATAACCAAATTATTAAAAATCGTCGTAAATTTTTATCTAATGAAGTTGATCGTCTTGAACGAACTATTATTGATTTAGATAGGATGATTCATTTTAAAACTAATCAGCGAGCTGATAGACTTCAAATATTGCAAACTCATGGAGCTTTAGATGAATATACAAGGCTTCAAGAGTTGTATTTAGAGACTCGCTCTAACCTTAATGATATAAATCGCCGTATTGAAGAATTACGGAAAGTAGAAGAAGGAAAAATTGCCTTAAGAATAAAAAAAGAGCTATTAAAGCAGAAAACCCGCCGAGATTATGAAGAGCGTCATGTTCAAGCAGAACGGGCAATTACTCTATTTAATGAAAACTCACAAGCTCTTTATGATGCACCTGGAACTCTTGCAATTGATCTTGATAGAAATGGCTTTCAATTTAAAGTAGATATTCCACGAGGTCAAAGCGAAGGAATTAGCAAAATGAAAATCTTTTGCTATGATCTGATGCTTGCACAGCTTTGGTCACAACGTGTACCTTCGCCAAATATTCTTATTCATGATAGTACAATTTTTGATGGAGTTGATGAAAGGCAAATTGCTTTAGCGATTGAATTAGCAGCCAAAGAATCACAAAAGCTAGGCTTTACCTATATTTGTATGTTTAATTCTGACATGATTCCCAATGGAGAATTTTCACCAGAATTCGATTTTAATTCTTTTGTTAAATGCACATTAACTGATAATGACGATGGCAACTTACTTGGCATTAATTTTAGTACATAACCACGACTACAACTATAACTATAAAGATATTAAGCTAAAAAATGGCAAAAGATTTATTTCATCAAGCAGTTAAACAAGCCTTAATAAAAGATGGCTGGACAATTACTAACGATCCCTTAACTATTCGGATTGATCGCGTTAAACTTAAAATTGATTTAGGAGCCGAAAAAGTATTTGCTGCTGAAAAAAATGGACAAAAGATAGCAGTAGAAGTTAAAAGCTTTATCAATCCTTCCACGATTAATGATTTCCATAATGCCCTCGGTCAGTTTCTCAATTATCGCCTTGCCTTGCAAATGACAGAATCTGATCGCATTCTTTATTTAGCAGTTCCAATTGATATTTTTAACACCTTTTTTCAGGAACGTTTTACCCAAGCGGTCATTGAACAGTATGACTTGAAAATCCTAGCCTACGACCCCAATATAGAGGAGATTATCACATGGAAAAACTAGCTAAATATCGCCAAATTGTACGCGAATTACTCTCTGCCCATGCCACTACCAATGAACCCAATATTGAATGTCAACTCATTTTTGATACCGAACACGATCACTATCAACTTCTCGATCTAGGTTGGCAAGAATTAAATCGCATTTACGCTTGCTATATTCACCTGGATATTAAAGACGAAAAAATCTGGATTCAACACAACATGACAGAAGCCGATCTCGGTCAAGAATTAGTCGAAAAAGGGGTTCCTCCCACCGATATTATTTTAGGGTTGCATCCTCCCTATAAACGACCTTATACTAATTACGGTGTTGCCTAAAATCAAGATTTTAGAAATGACCCAAAGTAAGACCGTATATTTTAGTTATCATTAAGAAGCAACGTCACAATCAAACTCCTATGAAAACAACCCTTAACCTCAATCAAACCTTTGAACAACTTTGTGAACAGGCGATCGCTACTCGACAACCCGTAGAAATTCAACAGGAAGGGCGCGAAAGTGTTTCTCTGATCCCTACCGCCGAACTTAATAGCCTCCTAGAAACTGCCTATTTGTTCAGTTCTCAGGAAAATGCCGATCGCCTTCTCGATTCCCTTAAACGAGCCAAAGCCAGAAGCAATCAACCCCAAACCTTAGAAACCCTACGCCAGGAGTTCGGACTTGACGAAACCGAAAAAATCCCCGCTTAAACCAGAACGTGAACTGGTCTTTGATATAAATTTTTTAGTTGACCTCAAATACTGGGTAGAAACTGATAGAAAAATCGCCCTACGATTGCTAACTTTAGTGGAAGAAATTCGACGAAATCCCTTTGAAGGAATCGGTAAACCTGAACCCTTAAAATATCGAGATGCTAATGTTTGGTCACGTCGTCTAACCCAGACAGATCGAGTTGTGTATGTTGTTAGTCATGATCGTATTGAATTCTTGCAAGGTCGCTTTCATTACCATGATCAAAACTAACGGGTGACATCTCAATCCTCATGTGTTCTTTATAATAGTAGCCCTTGGCCTGTTTATAAATTGGATCATTTAACTGGTTAATATATTCATCCCAGGTCGCCAAAACCCAAGAATCTGTGCGGGGTTTAACTTGTAAAGTGGTCATTCCTTAATCCTCCTGCAAAAATGATAAATTTTGTTGTCTAGCAAAATTAATAAATCTCTCAATGGGTAATCCGTCCCTTTTATTAGCATGATCTTTCCGCATAAAAACCAACTGCTTGGGTTTGTGCAAATTGCTGCTTGAGTTACGCTAGGGCCATTTCAGGTTTACCATACTGGATAGAAGCATTGCTGATCGTGGAAGCAAAACTGCCGCGAGGACAAGGTTTTCAACAATTAACCCTTATTCTCTCAATATTTGTTCATGTTAGCCCAACACCAAAAAACCTTAGCCCTCCATTGTCAAGGAAAAACCCTGATGGATATTACGGCTAAAGTACAGGAAATCGTCAAAGAGTCTGGTATTCAAACGGGGCTTTGTAGCTTATTTGTTCGTCACACTTCCGCCTCTCTAATTATTCAGGAAAATGCCGATCCCGATGTGTTAGCCGATCTGGCCACCTTTTTTGCCCAACTCGTACCGGAAGATGCCCGTCGCTATCGTCATAGTACAGAAGGGACAGATGATATGCCAGCCCACATTCGCACCGCCTTAACTAAAACATCAGAACAAATCCCGATCGCCAAAGGACGTTTAGTATTAGGAACCTGGCAAGGAATTTATCTCTGGGAACACCGCCAAACCTCCCGTTATCGAGAAATTGTTGTTCATATTAGCGGAGTCTAAATTCTCGACAAAAACGTTATACTGATTAACTCAAGATTTTTAGATTTTTATGCCAACAATTCGAGATTCGGTTCGTCAAACCCCTGGCTACGTTCCTGGAGAACAACCCCAAACAACGGATTACGTTAAACTTAATACAAACGAAAATCCCTATCCACCACCAGCCAATATTTTTGATAGTTTATCGGCCGAATTAGCAAAAGTTCGGCTTTATCCTGATCCAGTTTCTACACAACTAAGACAAGCTGCTGCCCAGGTTTTTCAGGTGTCTCCCACCCAAATTTTAGCGGGAAATGGCTCTGATGATATTCTGAATATTGCCCTCAGAACCTTTGTTGATCCAGGTGAAACCGTTGCTTTTTTAGATTTAACCTATTCTCTCTACGAAACGATCGCCGCAGTGCATGGAGCCGTAATTGAGAAGATCCCGCTTAATGATCAATTTGAGTTAACTGGCCCTGTGATTTGTCCCCAAGCAAAAATAATTTTTCTAGCTTCTCCTAATGCCCCAGTCGGAAAACATTTAAACAGAGAATTTTTACGTCAAACTTGCGCCCAAGCATTAGGCATAGTTTTAATTGATGAGGCTTATATTGACTTTTCTGATCAGGATCACTGGGATTTTATCCAGGAATTTAATAATGTCATTTTATCCCGTACTCTTTCTAAAAGTTATAGTTTAGCGGGAATGCGGGTCGGTTTTGGTATTAGTTCCCCAGAAATCATTCAAGAGATGGATAAGGTGCGAGATTCCTATAATTTGGATCGACTAGCCCAATGTTTAGGAACAGCCGCTTTAGCAGCCACCGAAGACTTTAAACCGATCTGGCAACAAATTCGTCAAACTCGTCAACGCTTAACCCTTGCCTTAGAAAAATTAGACTTTAAGGTGTTACCATCCGATGCTAATTTTGTCCTCGCCTCTCCCCAATGGATAGGGGCCTTTGATCTTTATCAGCAATTGAAAGCCCAAAAGGTATTAGTCCGTTATTTTAAGCATCCTCGTATTTTGGATTATGTACGTATTTCGATCGGAACTGAGTCCGAAACTGACCAATTATTAACGGCGATCGCTGCCATTCAACAGGATTATCTTAACTCATCAAAAGGCTGATATTAATGTCAAGCTTAATTAATTACTCTGTGCAAAAACGTTTAGAATTAGCTCATATTTTGGCTGATTTATCCGGTGAAATCATTCGTCATTATTTTCGGCGATCGCATCTGCAAGCGGAGACTAAATTGGGCGAAAGTTCTGCCATTGTCACCATTGCCGATCAGGAAGCAGAACAAGTGATGGTGGATCGTTTATTACAGGATTTTCCTGACGATGGTGTCATTCGAGAGGAAGGAGAAAACAAAACTTCCCAAAGTGGTTATTCCTGGGTAATCGATCCCATTGATGGCACATCTGCTTTTGTCAAAGGCTTACCGATTTTTGGCACATTAATTGGGCTAATTGATCACCAAAATAATCCTCTCTTGGGAATTGCCAATCAACCGATTACACTGGAACGTTGGCAAGGAATACACGGTGCAAAAAGTCTGTTTCAGAATCAATGTCTAGAGAATCATTACGCTCAGGAAAGTCACTGGTCTTTAGCAGAAGCTTGTCTCGCCTCAACGACACCCTTAATGTTTATCACCTCTCGTCAACAAAGAATCGCTAATCAACTTCAGCAAATCTGTAAACGTACCGCTTTTGGAGGAGATTGTTATAATTATTTATCGCTGGCGGCGGGCTGGACAGCAATGCCTTTAATTATCTTAGAATCGGACATGAAATACTATGATTTTTGTGCCTTGATTCCGATTATTGAAGGCAGTGGTGCTATCATTAGTGATTGGCAAGGTCAACCCTTAAATCCACAATCTACCGAAGTTTTAGCCACCGCCAATGCTCATTTACATCAAGCTGTTTTAGCGGTGATTAAAAAGGCTGAAAGTCATAATTATGATTCCGCCTAAGTTGCTTGCTAGGGGGAAATTTGTTAGCTTGCCAAAAGAAAAGCTAGGGGTGGAATCAAGCAGCCGATTATCCCTAGCCTTCTATCTACAATCTGGTGAATTTCTTGGAATTCAGGAAACAGAGCCTAACTCGCTTTTGGGACTAAATTGAGGAAAGCATCAAAATCTTTCAGAGCTTCTTTGTATTGGATTGCCGCCTGAGCAACTAAACGTTCTTTTGCCGTCGCATCTAATCGTTCTAGGTGACTAAAGACCTCACGGGCTAATTCCGTCGCCGCATCCTGATCCTTGGGTAAGAGAGAACGCGAGAAGCCCAACATATCGGCTCGCAGATGACCCAGGGGGCCATGCAGGAGAGTGATGGTATCTACCCAATTCTGCTCAGAAAGTAAGGTTCCGAGGGTTGTCATTTGTTCCCGTGCTGCTTCAATCGGTTGAACATAGACCTGAAGTTGGGCAATTTTCTCAGGGGAATAGGTGGTAGGAATTTCTACCTGGGGGCCACTACAGCTAACCAAGAGGGTGGTGGCGAGAACAAGTATTAAAGAAAGAAGAGAACGAAAAAATTTCATGGTAGTGGTTTAAGAACTGTAATCAGGATAGAAGAAAGTTTGTCTCTTGGAATCTCAAGACGTGCTTCTTTCATAGTATCTGTGACAGGTTCCCAACTGGCAACTACTTTGAGATTTGGCTCTCTCTAGGGAGAATCGGCGATCGCGATTTAAATAATTGCCTTTATTTTGGTTTAGATGATTTCTGTGAAATAGAGTACCTAAGACAGAAAAAGATAGAGTCTTTGGTAACTTGATCGGGGCTAATGTAACCGCACTGCGCACCGCCCTCGATCACCATATTACAAACGGTCATGTGTTCTTCTCTAAAAGCTTTTATAATAAGGGGCTTAAGCCCCTTGCCTGTGTGCGTTCAGATGACGAACATTCTTAAATCTATTCAAAGGGAGACGGCTGATCAATTACCTCATGCCAAGGCAAACCCAAGGGGCCAAGTAATTCCATAAAAGGATCGGGATCAAACTCTTCCACATTGTAAACCCCTGGCTTTTGCCATAAACCTTTGATCAGCATCAAAGCTCCGATCGCAGCCGGAACACCAGTTGTATAGGAAATTGCCTGGGAACCCACTTCTTGATAACAAGCGGCATGGTCACAGTTATTGTAAACATAATACTGCTTAAGTTTGCCATCTTTAATACCTTGAATGTGACAACCAATCGAAGTCTGGCCCGAATAATTTTCAGCCAAAGAAGCGGGTTCGGGTAAAACTGCTTTTAGAAACTGTAAAGGCACAATTTTTTGACCTTTATATTCCACTTCATCAATGCGAGTCATCCCCACTGCTTCAAGAACTCGTAAATGGGTAATATAAGCCTCAGAAAAGGTCATCCAAAAACGGGCTCTTTTCAGACCAGGAATATTTTTTGCTAAAGATTCCAGCTCTTCGTGATAGAGCAAATAAGATTCTTTTTCGCCAATTTCTGGATAGGGAATCGGTCGATGAATCGACAAAGGCTCCACTTCAATCCATTGACCATTTTCGTAGTAACGACCTTTTTGCGTAATTTCTCGAATATTAATTTCTGGATTAAAATTCGTTGCAAAGGCTTGACCGTGACTCCCTGCATTACAGTCAACAATATCCAGATAATGAATTTCATCAAAATAATGTTTGAGGGCATAGGCCGTGAAAACGCCTGTAACACCTGGATCGAACCCACAACCGAGAATGGCAGTCAAACCCGCTTCCCTAAAACGCTCTTGGTAGGCCCACTGCCAATGATATTCAAACTTAGCGATATCAGGCGGTTCGTAATTAGCCGTATCTAAATAGTTAACTTTTGCCGCCAGACAAGCATCCATTAACGCTAAATCCTGATAGGGTAAGGCCACATTAATGAGCAAATCCGGTTTAAAAGATTCTAAAAGTGCTACGGTTTCGCTCACCTGATCCGCGTTGAGGGCAGCCGTTTTCACTTTGTTTGAACCAATATGGGCCGCAATTTGATCACATTTTGCGACGGTTCGACTCGCTAAGAGAATTTCCGTAAACTCAGGCTGGGAAGCACACTTATGGGCAACGACGCTACCCACACCTCCGGCACCTACAATCATTACTTTGGCCATGCTGCTTCCTAAGATGTAAATCCACTAGGATTATAAAACTTCACCCAGTTTATAGCCAAACCCTGAGCCACAAAAATTGCAGTAACAATTTCCTAGAGTAAGCCGACGAAATGAAGCGGGCCACGGCCACTAATCAGTTCAATTAACAAAGCAATAAAACCCAGCATGGCTAAACGGCCATTCCAGACTTCAGCCGCCGTCGTTAGTCCCCATTCCCAACGCTCCTGGGGATACATCTTCATATTTTTCTTGGGATGAGCAACACAGTCAAAGGTACAAGAGGGGTTCGCCAAGGCCGAATCCACCATTTGTGCGAGGGCATCAATAAAGAGAGGATGGGTATTCAGGGCTGGAACCCGTTGAAAATTATGGATACCTGCCTCCTCTGCCACTTCCCGATACTCGATATCAATTTCCTGTAAGGTTTCGATATGTTCTGAGACAAAACTGATGGGAACCACGAGGAGATTCTCAATGCCCTGTTCTCCTAATTCCTGTAGGGCATCTTCTGTATAGGGTTTGAGCCATTCTACGGGACCGACCCGACTTTGATAGGCCAGGGTATAAGCATTGGGACGGTTGAGGGTTTGCATGATCAAACGAGTGCAGGCCTCAATTTCCTGTTGGTAGGGATCTCCTGCTTCATCTACATAACTTTGGGGTACTCCGTGAGCACTAAAGAAAATATGGGCATCGTCAGGGTGGGGAAATTTGGGAAGTTCCTGAGCAATTAAATCTGCCATCGCTCGGAGATAGCCAGGGTGGTCGTACCAGGACGGTACAAGGGTATAGTCCACTTGACGGAGGCTTGGATCTTGATTCCACATTTCTTCCAACACCCGAAAACTAGAACCACTAGTACTAATGGAAAAGTGAGGATAGAGGGGCAGAACAACTAAGCGTTGAATGCGATCGCGTTTAATCTGGGCAATAGCCTCTTCAGTAAAGGGGTGCCAATAACGCATCCCAATATAAATTTTGGCATCCTGACCAATTTCTGTTAGACGCTGCTCTAAGGCTTCTCCCTGGGCTTCCGTAATTTGCAACAAAGGAGAACCACCACCAATCTGTTCGTAATTGGCTTGAGACTTACTAGCCCGTAGAGTAGAGATCAGCCAAGCTAGGGGTTTTTGCAACCAGGGAAAAGGAAGCCGAATAATTTCTGGATCGGAAAAGAGATTAAATAGAAAGGGACGGACATCCTCAAGTTTCTCTGGCCCCCCTAAATTGAGCAGCAATACCCCAACACGACCCATAGCTTTATATTAATGAGAAAGTTTTTCAGATTCTTTACCAAGTGTAACAATTATAGGGGAAAAAGCGAGGAGATTTCCTAACGAACCTCACAATTCAAGAAGGACTGTATCAATGGCAACGATTTTTAGAATCTGGAGCTATCAATATCCCTGGTTATATGCGATCATCTCTCGGTTAGCAACCCTGGGTGTGGGCGGCGAAAACCGTTTCCATCAATTACCGTTACAGGGCTTAACCTTGAACCCTGAGACCTGCATACTCGATCTCTGCTGTGGTGGTGGCCAAGCCACTCAGTTTTTAGTTCAAAAATCTCAAAAAGTAACAGGTTTAGATGCCTCTCCAGTGGCCTTAAAAAGAGCCGCCCTGATCGTACCGCAAGGGGGATCAATCCGCACTTACGCAGGAGGTCTAATGAAGGTGTTTTTCTGTTATAAATCCCACATTCCGCAGGTTGTCGAAGAGGAACACTAGTTCACGCGAGCTAGTATCGGTACTTGTGCATTGATTTCGGGCAAGGATAAAAAATGTCAATAAAGTTCTAAAATGGAGTCTTGTCTTAGATAGAATCAACAGTAAAAATGAATAACCTAAATATTAAAGACCTCGACCACTTAGGAATCGTAGCGGGAATTATAGATGAAATGGGTTTAGTAGAAATTATCGATGAGGAAGTGGGAACTCATCCTCAAGAAAAGCTCAGTGTAGGTACAATAGTAAAAGCAATGATATTAAACTGCTTAGGATGTATCAATGCTCCGTTATATTTGTTTAGTGAATTTTTTAAAGGAAAAGCATTAGAACACCTATTAGGAGAAGGAATAAAAGCAGAAGATTTAAATGATGACAAGCTAGGAAGGTCATTGGATAAGGTATTTGGAGTGGGGGTAAAAAACCGGTTCACGAAAATAGTCCTAAAAGCGGCAGCAATCTTTGGAATAGAACAAAAGTCAAAGCATTTAGACTCAACCTCAATGTCTGTACAAGGGAAGTATAAGGAAAGGATAGAAGATGAGGAAGACGAGCAGACAAAAGCCATAAAAATAAAATTTGGTTATTCCAGAGATAAACGACCAGACCTAAAACAGTTTATGTTAAATATGATATGTAGTGGAGATGGTGGTGTCCCTCTCTTTATGCAATTAGGAGATGGCAATGAATCGGATAAAAAGGTGTTTCCCCAGATAATCAAAGACTGTCAAGAAAGGTTGAATATGGAAGGTTTATCGGTGATTGATGGAGCTTTTTATACGGCGGAAAATGTGGGCATGGCGAGGTCAATTCAATGGTTAAGTCGTGTCCCTCTGACTCTGAAAGAAGCCACTGAGACTTTGGCAAGTATATCAGAAGACCAATGGCAGCAGGGTGAACAGGACGGTTATCGTTGGCAAGTGAGGGCTTCGGAATATGGGGGTGAACAGCAACGATGGCTTGTGGTCGAAAGTGCTCAACGTCTCCAGTCCGATAATAAAGCTATAAGTCAAAAAATTGAGAAAGCCGATAAAGTTGTCAAAAAAGAATGGCAGAAACTTTGTGGACAGAATTTTGCTTGTGAGGCCGATGCTCTTACTGAGGCTCAACTCTGGCCAAAAACCTTGACTTATCATCAACTCAGTCAAGTTGAGGTTCAGACTATTCCTTACTATGCCAAGGGAGGAAGACCGAAACAAGGGGCTACCCCTCTCGGTTTTCATTACCGCTTAACTGGGCAATTAAGCCTTGGTTCCTCTTGCTTGCAAGCCGCATCTAAACGGGCTGGACGTTTTATTTTAGCTACTAATGTTCTTGATTCTCAGGTTTTGAGTCCCGACCAGATGTTGGCTGAATATAAGGCTCAACAAAACACCGAGCGCGGCTTTCGCTTTCTCAAAGACCCTTTCTTTTTTGCCTCTGCTCTTTTTCTCAAGAATCCTCAACGCATTATGGCTTTGATGATGATTATGGTTGTCTCTTTATTGGTTTATACTTTGGCACAACGTCGCCTACGACAGGCTTTGGCTCTTGCCCATCAGACTATTCCTAATCAAAAGGGTAAACCGACCGCCATTCCCACTCTGCTTTGGGTCTTTCAGTCTTTTCTGTTTATCCGTTGGTTAGAGATTGACGGCATTCAAACTATCGTTAATTTGACCTCCAAACACAAACATATTCTTTCCTTTCTTGGCTCTTCATGTCAAAAGTACTACTTTGTCTCTTGACTTACCTGCGGAATGTGGGATAAATGGTTTTGGGCACAAGCCTTCATTGGTGTCAACTTAAGCCAAAAGCCTTACTAAATAAGGATCGTAGGATGGATTATGCGATGCTAACCCATCATCAATCAACGATTAATCAAGCGTTATAGTTTCTAATCCTCCGAAATAAGGCTCAACGGCTCGTCATCAAACGGTTCCAAAGCCTTAATTAGCAAGAGTTACACGTTAAGTTGACACGGATGGCAAGCCTTGCGCCCCTACGGTTAAACTAATTTAAAACAAGATTGTCAATATGAGTACAGACCCAATTTTAGCCGCGATCGCCGATTTAGTTTCCCTAGAGGGAGGTCTTGCTGAATTAGAAGAAGAACAAACCTTAAATATTTTACTCACTAAAAATATTGCTAAAGCCCTAGAACTGCCCGAAGAAGTTTCCCTTTCTACCCAGATTGATAATCCTAATAGTTTGTTTGTAACTTATCATTCAGACTTATTACAAAAGTTCTCTAACTTATTAGGAACTAGAGGCCTAGTTGCCAGCTTAGGAGTGCAATTCACGGGTCATTTTAAAAACAGTGGCTTTGACAAAATGGTATTGCAAAAAATTATTCCCCACAATGGTTTAATTAAATTTGTAGAAGCAAAACGGCAAAATACCCCCTATCTTTGGTGTCATGTTGCCTATACCGCTGAAGCCGATGAGAAAAGAATTGGCATGATTTCTTTTTTTGTTAATGGTTTAACAGGGGTTGCTCCCGTCGAGATTGGGGACGCATTACTTTGGCAAAGCGATCGCATTGCTATTGATCCTCAATATCAACCCCAGATTATTTCTATCGAAGAATTAACCCCAATTATTGAGAAAATTTCTGGTAATATGATTACTGAAAATCTCCATCATTGGTCGGCAAAATTAGCGAGGGCCAAGGCAAGAGATGAAGAAAGACTAAGAGCCTATTATGGAACTATTAGCAGTGAAATTAATCGGAAAATTATGACCAAACAGTTAGTAGATGAAGCCAAGGAAAAGGAAGAACTACGTTTAGCCGCCACTGAAGGAGAATTAGAAAGAAAATTAGCGGATTTGGAACAACGTTATGCGATGCAGATAGAAGCGAATTTGTATAGTGCAATGGTCATTTATTTGCCCACAGTCCATGTGCAGTGTGAACTAACTCGCAAAAAAGCCAAGCGCATGATTACAGCCATTTGGAATCCTTTTACTAAAATTATTGAACCGCTCCGTTGTGAGTTGTCAGGTGAGACAATTTATGATTTTTATTTGGATGAAAAAGAAGCAAAAATGATTGCCCCTAGCTATTGGGAAAACAGTGGTATGGGTAAACGAAAATAGAATGTTTGATAATAGAGAGATCGCACTGTCATCAACCAAACCGACAGATCCGCGATCGCTCTTTGGATTAGGGGTTAAAATAGGCATAAAAATTGTCGTCTAACTTCAAAGAAAATGAATTGCTCCTGTTTGCCAGCGATCGCCGTTAATCAAAGTGTGAACTTGCCATTCGGGTGAGGTTTCAGGATAATCCAAACGGTAATGGCCGCCACGACTTTCTTGCCGAAAAAGAGCACTTTTTAAAATCAGATAGGCAATATCCAAGAGATTGCGAGTTTCTGACCAGGTACGCAGCTTTTCTTCCTCTAGATTTTCCAATAATTGCACCGTTTGACCCTTAGGAATCGTCGTTAAATATTGACTACTGGGAAGTTGTTCAAAAATTTGTCGCCATGCTTCTACTTCCGCGATCGCGGTTTCTAGATGGGATTGAGTTCGACAAATGCCCGCCGAATGCCACATTAAAACCGGTAAAGATTGACGCAATTGTTGAATTGTCGCCCAATCCGATGACCAATCTTCTGTACAAATAATTGGGGGAAGAGAAATCGATGGCTGCGAGACTGGAGGTAAGTCAATCTGAGTTAATTGAGAAGCAAAAACAATACATTCCAACAGGGAATTACTGGCTAAACGATTAGCTCCATGAACTCCGGTACTGGTTGTTTCACCGATCCCATAGAGACCGGTAATCGAGGTGCGACAATCGAGAGCCGTGCGGATTCCTCCCATCCAATAATGGGCTGCTGGGGCCACTGGAATTTGCAGTTCGGTTAAAATATCGATGCCCCATCCCAGACAACGTTTGATAATGTTGGGAAAACGTCGTTGAATGCGTTCCGGTTCAATGGGACTAAGATCCAAATAAACTTTTGCGGTTGTGGGATCGGTTTCCGTAGCTTCCAAATGCTGAAAAATCGCCCGACTCACCACATCCCTGGGGGCTAATTCTCCCTTCGGATGGTAACGAAAGGCAAAGCGATCGCCGACCCGATCCAATAAATGCGCTCCTTCTCCCCGAACCGCTTCACTAATCAAAAAATGAGGCACCCCAGGTTTCGTTAAGGCCGTGGGATGAAATTGAAAAAATTCTAAATCCTGTAAAATTGCTCCCGCCCGCCAAGCCAAGGCCACCCCATCTCCTGTACTAACTGCCGGATTGGTCGTTTGCACAAACACCTGGCCGCCGCCCCCTGTGGCCAAAAGCACCGCCCTTGCCGATAGCCACCGCACCTGATTTTGGTAAAGCAGACTAATGCCCTGACAAGTTTGGGTTTCAGGATCACAGTCTAAACCAAGGGCGATCGCCTGGGAAAAAATTTGAATATGGGGACAGGCCAAGACTTTATCCATTAAGACACTAACAATGGCCCGGCCCGTTGTATCGGCGGCATGGAGCACCCTGGGTTGAGAATGGGCTGCCTCTAGGGTTAAGGCTAAATCTGAACCATGACGGTCAAAGCTGACCCCTAAATTGACGAGATCTTGAATGGCCTGGGGAGCGTGTTCAACTAAAAACTGTACCGCTTGAGGTTCACAAAGTCCGGCACCAGCTTCAAGCGTATCCTGACAGTGAAATTGAGGCGAATCGGTTGGGGCGATCGCGGCAGCAATGCCTCCCTGGGCCCAATCACTGGCCCCCGTTTTCAATTTGGCTTTGGTGATTAAAGCAATACGAAGGGAAGCGGGTAAACACAAGGTTGCATACAGCCCCGCAGCCCCAGAACCGACGACAATCACATCAAAGTCCGTTTCAATCATTCATGCAAGTCCAGTTTTAAAATAATGAGTCTTATGGGCAAAGAAAAAAGGCTAATCTTCCTAGGATACTGCAAATAAGCCTGAGCGATAATGCTCAATGATCTTCTTCGCCAGAATGAGGGAATATTTGCTCTCAAGTTTGTTTCATTCGTTAAGCTAGAATCATTCTTTCTTTCTGGATCAGTCAATCCATCAAGATTATTTGATGAATACTTCTGTGACGCTTGCCCCCCCAACTATTCAAGCGGGTTTCCATGCCCTTTCCGATCCCTGGCGACTGCAAATTATTGAGCTACTGCGATCGCAGGAATTATGTGTGTGTGAACTGATGGAAAAACTGGAAATCAGTCAGTCTAAGCTCTCCTTTCACCTCAAAATCCTCAAGGAAGCGGGGCTAGTTCAGACTCGTCAAGAGGGGCGTTGGATCTATTACCGTTTAAATCTGGCTCAATTTGTCCTGATGGAAGAGTATTTTGCTAATTTGCGGCGTTATAGTCCGATTTTGCCGGGCCGTTCTTGTTGAGACTGGGAGATTGGGAGACTGGGAGATTGGGAGATTGACAAATCAATTTTTTTTGATATGTTGGAGGTGGCAACTTTATTGTTTTAGCTGTTATGACCACAGAAGCGGTGATTCGTCGTTTATCATGGCTAGATCGTTTGCTCACACTCTGGATCTTTCTGGCAATGGCGATCGGGGTGAGTTGGGGCTACTTTTTCCCAGGCATTGAAGGTTTTATTAACCAATTTCAAGTTGGAACCACTAATATCCCCATTGCGATCGGTTTAATTTTGATGATGTTTCCTCCCTTAGCCAAAGTGCGTTATGAAGAACTGGGAGATGTTTTTCGGAATGGGAAAGTTTTAATACTGTCTTTATTACAAACCTGGTTAATTGCACCCATTTTGATGTTTACCTTAGCAACGCTATTCCTTCACAATTACCCAGAATATATGACGGGTTTAATACTAGTCGGTATTGCCCCCTGTATTGCAATGGTGATTGTTTGGAGTGAATTGGCCAGGGGAGATGCGGAATTTACCGCCGGACTAGTTGCCTTTAACAGCATTTTTCAAGTTCTTTTTTATAGCGTTTATGCCTGGTTTTTTATCTCTGTTTTGCCACCTTTATTTGGCTTACAGGGGAGTGTTGTTAATATCAGCATTGCAGAAGTTGCAAAAAGTGTTTTTGTCTATCTCGGTATTCCCTTTCTGGCTGGCTTTTTTACACGCTACTTTTTACTCAAAGTGAAGGGAAGACAATGGTATTACAATTTCTTTATTCCCAAAATTAGTCCGATTACCCTCATTGCCTTACTGTTTACCATTTTAATTATGTTTAGCTTGAAAGGTAGTCTGATTGTCCAGATTCCCTTGGATGTGGTTCGCATTGCCATTCCCTTGATTATCTATTTTACGATTATGTTTTTTGCCAGCTTTTATATGGCTTGGAAAATTAAAGCTAATTATGCTCAAGCTGCCAGTGTGGCCTTTACCGCCGCAGGTAATAATTTTGAATTAGCGATCGCCGTAGCTATTTCAGTCTTTGGGATCAACTCTGGAGCCGCCTTTGCTGCCGTGATTGGCCCCTTGGTAGAAGTTCCCGTTTTGATTAGTTTAGTGAATGTTTCCCTTAGTCTTAAAAAACGTCTCTGGGCAAACAGTCTCTAACTTGTTTAAGGGTTAAATTTTTAACAACCGAAATCGGCTCTGACTTCAATACTTCAACTTTATTTGATGAAAACAACTTTCCCTCATCCATCCATCGAAATTATTTCTAGTTTCCATGCCCTGTCCGATCCCCTACGGATTGGGGTGATAGAACTACTGCGATCGCAAGAATTATGTGTTTGCGAATTGTGTGAACAGCTAGAAACGTCTCAATCCAAGTTATCTTTTCACCTAAAAACCTTAAAAGAAGCGGGTTTTCTTCGTTCCCGTCAGCAAGGACGCTGGATCTATTACAGCCTTAACCTAGCTCAATTTTTGGCTCTCGAAGAATATCTGGCAGAATATCGACGATTTAGTCCCGTTTTACCTGCTCGCTCCTGTCCAGAGCCAAATTAACCCACCAATTTTTCAAGGTATATTTTTCTTTTTGCACACCATCCCCTCTTGACAAATCAATTTTTTTTGAAATAATAAGAAAAGAAAAAAACCTTATTTTATTTAGTTTGTGTCTAGTATGACCCAACGAACCCTCCAGGTTTTCAGACAGCAATTTAGGGAAATCCTAGCAGAAGCTTTGGGAACTTTTATCCTTGTTTTTGCGGGAACGGGGGCAATTATGACCCATGAAATTAGTGAAGGAGCGATTACCCATTTAGGCATTAGTTTTGTTTTTGGGGCGGTCGTAACTGCCTTGATTTACGGACTGGGGCATATTAGTCAAGCTCATTTTAATCCTGCTGTCACCCTAGCTTTTTGGTCGAGTGGTTTTTTCCCAAGAAATCGAGTTTTTTCCTATATTTTGGCTCAATGCTTTGGTGCGATCGCGGCTTCTCTGACGCTTTTACTTTCCTTGGGCAAAGTCGGTAATTTAGGTGCGACAGTTCCTTTAGAGGGTAATTGGCTACAATCCTTGATTTTAGAGACGATTTTAACCTTTATTCTCATGTTGGTGATTTTAGGCTCAGGCTTAGACCGACGCGCACCATTGGGTTTTGCTGGTTTAGCGATCGGTTTAACCGTTGCCCTAGAAGCCGCTTTTATGGGGCCAATTACAGGAGCAAGCATGAATCCCGCCCGATCTCTTGGGCCAGCCTTGGTTAGTGGAGTCTGGGAAGCCCATTGGATTTACTGGATCGCACCAATTTTGGGAGCGCAATTAGCCGTCATCGTTTATCGAGTTTTATCTAATGATTTTCGAGATTTTCAGGGAAAAGAACAATGGTCGTAAACACAGGTTTTGAGGAAGATTGTAGGGGCGAATTGTGGTCAGTGAGTTTATCGAACTGCGTTCGCTCATTATATGCAATAAATCTATTGTTCCAGTTTCCAGAGAACAAAAAAAATCAGTAATTAATTGCTGATGGTTCGTATTAAATTCAGTTCACTTTATCCCCTAAAAATCATGAAAAAAGTCATGTTTGTCTGTAAAAAAAATTCCGCCCGCTCCCAAATGGCCGAGGGCTTTGCCAAGGTGTTAGGAAAAGGTCAAATTGAAGTTACCAGTTCAGGTTTAGAAGCCAGTCAAGTTCGACCAGAAGCGATCGCTACCATGAAAGATATTGGTATTGATATTACGGATCAAACCTCCAAAGCCTTGGCAGACTTTAACCCAGAGGATTTTGACATTGTTATTTCTCTCTGTGGGTGCGGCGTAAATCTACCCGAAGCATGGCTACTGCGCGATGGGTTTGAAGATTGGCAATTGGATGATCCCGCCGAACGCCCTGAAATCTTTTCAAGGGTACGGGATGAAGTGAAAGAGCGAGTCATTCAGTTAGTTAGGGCTTGCTGAAAAAGTCCACAAAACGAACCTAGATGCCACAGGGCGCGAAAAATGGTGACTTCAGAGATCAGTTTCCAGTTTTACCTCACATTTTTCCAGCAAAGTGCATGGATTTTGAGCCTCCAAATGCCATAACCTTGCATCTGATCGTTTGTAAAATGCCTGAAAGTATTGTCTAGCAAGGATTTCATCCTTATTCAGCAAGCCCTAGTTAAGGTTGTATCATCTTCCCAATTCCCTCCTTCAAAAGCGATCGCCTCTCTCTACTTTCTCCTTCAAAAGTGATCGCCTTTCCGAGTCTTTACGATCAAATAGCGTGCGCGAAGCGTGCCTTTGGCATCGCAGATAATCCATTAAAATAGAGGAAACCAAGAATAACAAAGGTAAATAATCTATGGCAACCACCGCAGATGACGTATGGCGACTTCTCGCTGAATTAACGACTGCCCAAAAGGAAACTGACCTACAACTTAAGGAGGTTAGTCAGGCACAGAAGGAAACCGATCGCCAACAAAAGGAGACTGATCGCCAACTCAAGGAATTGGGTAAACAAACCGATCGCTGCCGATCGCTGCCCATGCTGCCAATGAGGTTTAAGTATTGGGTTTTAGGAAGAAGAATTGGAAGTTGGTGTTGCATCGAGTAATAACCATTGGTCGGCGATCGCCACAGACTTGATCCATAATATTGTCTAAGTTATTTTGGGCTGAATTTATACTGATTGCGTTCATGTTGATTACGGATTTGAAGTAGTCTTAAGTCTAGCACGGGGGAAAAAGGGCAAGAAAAAAGGCAAACCAAGGTCTGCCAATGGATTTAATAATTAATTTTTAGGAAGAAGAATTAATTTTGGTGGTGCGTGAGATGCACCCTACAGGCTACTAGATCGCACTAAAAGGGACTAAGCATAAGGGACAGGTTAGTTTACTTGAACACGCTTCCATGCAGTTGGTGAACCGCCAAGATTATAGGTTGTGTAAGAAGAATCGGGAAGAGTGACATCTAAACCCGTTGTATTAAAGAGTGCTTGCCACACTTTTCCGTCGCCTCCAATTTCAATGGATTTAGCCCATAAGGCCCCAGCAACATCTTCTGTACCACCCATCAGGGCATTTGCGTTGGGGGCAAACACAAAACCATAGAATGAACCATTGCCTCCTAATCGAACACTTTGTGTCTGAGTAGTTGTATTTTTAGCATGGGCATTCGCATTACTACCACTAGCAAAACCATTATCTGTCGCATAAACGTACAACTGAAGGGCTGAAGGGGCAGAAACTAATCCAACATTGCCGCCAGCACCAATGTCTAAATAGCCTGCTGGAGCAATATAGATTTGGGTATTAGTTCCAGATAGAGGCTCAAAATTACCACTTCCACCGAGTATCATGCTACCGCCAAGGTAGAACTTGAATTTCTCTTGTCCCGATATGCCTAGTGTTACACCATCGTTTGAGCTAATATCAATTGACTTACCTTCTGCATTACCGGGCTTACTTGAACAAACAACGTAAACGTATGTTGCATTTAGCTGTGGTGGATTAGCACTTCCGTACTGCTTTCCCGTCGTATCATAGTCATCTTTCCTTGGAAATACTGCGGGAACACTTTTACCCTTGCTATCTGTTTGTCCTGAGTAAGGACACGAAAGAGCATTTGCTGTCTGGGGGGTACCTGTTGTTGAAGGAGCCGCATAAGTTCCACCATTCGGGAGTGACGGAAACCCCTGTTTTCGAAGCTTCATAATACCTGCATTTGTCTTTTGATATAAATTATCATTTCCTGCTCCCGTATTTTTTTTCGTAGAAGTGACTACTAAAGGGGAATCAGGTACTTTTTCTATATAAGTGGAGGTTTCAGAGATCGGGGTCGTGGTAGAAATTGATTTAGCATTAGTGAGACACTGCGATGAATCACGAACATTGGAATAAATACTGACCTTATTTATCTTAAAATCTCTTGCCCATAGACCTGGAAAACCCGAACCTGAACCACTACCACTACTAGCAGAATTTGGGGAGGCAGGAATTGTAATCTCTATGCGAGCTTTACCTGTATTGACATTTTCTGTAGCAGTAGTTTCTGTACCAGTTTGATTAGCCCGACCCTCAACGATCAATTTAGCAGATCCTGAAGTGGTAGAAGTAATACCAGTTGGTATGTAGCTCACTAAACGATATTGACCTGTTCCATTTGGCAAATCTTTCCAGCCAATATTGCTACCAGTCGTGGCAGATTTTGCCCAGTCAGCAATACTACTCGAAGAATCAGTCTGATAATTAGATGGTAAATTTGCACTGGAGCTAGAACTATCACAAGAGGTAGAAGTAGAAGTAGTAGAAGGGCTGGGTGCAATATTAGGAATTGATGTTGTCGAAGCCGTACTTGCTGTCTGGCCTACACCATACCAACTTTGCGCTGAAGCCGTATCACTACAAGCTCCCGTTGTTGCATCCTGAGTTACACAAGCAGAATAGGGAATGAGTCCGCGATTATTATTTAAAAAGTCCACATAGCGAGTGGCCCCAGCTTCAGCAATGGCCATTGCCTTATTACTGGTTGTTTGGGAAATAACATTAGATTGATCACTTTGGGCGCGAATAATCATGGTTGCACCGACAACGAGAATGACCATTCCCACCATCAGAGCCATTGGTAAAGCAAAACCGCGATCAGAGCCAATTTTCTGACGGCTTAAATTGGCAAGAAAAAATAGTTTTAAACGAGCATTTATCATAATAGAAATACCTTTCCCCTTAGTCCATAACTATAGTTAATCTACCCAAAAAGCGATCGGCAGTGATCTCAGTCACAGCTAAAAAATTTTTGAGAGCTGGATTAGCCATAAGAACAAAAGACTGCTTTTGCGTACTAAGTTAGGCATCGCCCTGATCCTAAAAGCCGATCTATCATAGGGAGGAGATGGGCGTTAAGGTTGATTTTCCGCTCGTCTAAATTGTGAGGAGTGAGTATTATGCAAAAACATCATTTTGATAATCGGAGAATGCAGCCCCGACAAAGTTCCATTTCTGCCCTGGGACGCATTGTGCTAAGTGGACTTTTAACCGGATTCGTTTCCTTTGGTTTAGCTCCTAAAACGAGTCAAGCCCAGTATTCCCCCACTGCGGTTCGACCATCTAATCCTTGGCAATATGCTTCTTTTCCGGTGGAAAACTTTCAATCCTATACCTCTGGCTTTGGCTATCGTTCTTCGCCCGTTGATGGTTCTAGTCAATTTCACTATGGCTTAGATCTAGCGGCTCCCATTGGTAGTTATGTGCGGAATTGGTGGACAGGACAAATTGTCGAATTGTCTGATAATACGGCCTGCGGAACCATGATTCGAGTCCAATCGGGAGAATGGCAACACGTCTATTGTCATCTCATGGGACGAGTCGAAATTAGTAATGGAACCCGTTATCTGGTTGATCGCGAAGGGGGCATTGTTTTACAACAGGGACAGGAAATTCCAGTCGGGGCCAGAATCGCCAGGGTGGGGATGAGTGGACGAACAACGGGGCCTCATCTGCACTGGGGACTAAAATACGATGGGCAGTTTATCGATCCGGCTTTGGTACTACAAGCCATGTTTACGCAACAAGCGGCTTCCTAGGAAAGATGCTGAGTTTCATCTACTAAATAGGTATAACGACGCAGACTTTTTTCATAATCCTCTAGGAGACGTTGGGATTCTTCCAGGGTAATTTTCCCTTCCATCAAGGCTGTTTCGCTGTAACGTCGCATACTTTCAATTAAGTCCTCGGCATCATATTGCACATAACTTAAAACTTCCGTCATCGTATCTCCCTTAACGACGGATTCAATTTGATAACCCTTGGGAGTCATAACAATATGCACCACGTTAATATCGCCAAATAAATTATGCAAATTGCCCATAATTTCCTGATAGGCTCCCACTAAAAACATGCCTAGATAATAGGGCTGATTGGGGACTTTCTTTTTACTTTTGCCATCAGTCGTAGGGGATTTTTGAGCATGATTTAAGGCATGAAGTTCCAACACTGATTTCACATCCCGTAGATCAATAAAACGGTCAATTTTACCATCACTATCGCAGGTAATATCGGCTAAAATACCGCGTTGTTGGGGTTCTTCATCCAGACGATGAATGGGCATGATCGGGAAAAGTTGATTTAATGACCAGGTTTCAGGAGCCGATTGAAAAACGGAAAGATTAATATAGTAAATAGAAGCCATAATCTTTTCTAGATCTTCAAAATCATCCGGCACATAGTCTAGATTACGAATGATTTCTAGGATTTTCTGACAACAGGCCCAATAGAGTTTTTCGACCCTAGCTCTTTCCGTTAAACTTAAATAACCAAAGTTAAATAAACTGGCCGCTTCTTCTTTAAACTGCACCGCATCATGGTAGGCTTCTTGATAGTTTTTAGGGGTAATGGATTGATAGGTTTCCCAAAAACTTTGGAGAATGAGAGCTTCTTTTTTCTCGATCGCTTTGGGTTCACTGGGGGGAATATCGTTAGTGCCTAGCACATCAAAAATTAAGACTGATTGATGGGCCGCGATCGCCCGACCGCTTTCACTCACCAGGGTAGGAACCTGAATTTCGGCTTGGTCACAGGCTTCTTGAATGGCGGCCACAATATCATTGGCATAATTCTGCATATTGTAGTTTTTAGAAGCGACAAAATTGGTATTGGAACCGTCGTAGTCGATCGCCAATCCCCCACCCACATTGAGATAGCGCATTTTGGCTCCCAGTTTGACCAGTTGCACATAGATCTGGCTGGCTTCGCGCATCGCTTCTTTGATCAAAGTAATGTTAGAAATTTGGGAACCAAGATGAAAGTGCAGCATTTTTAGGCAATCCAGGCGATCGCAGGCTTCCAGACGATTCACCACTTCTAGAATTTCTGGCACAGTTAAGCCAAATTTGGGACGATTTCGCAGCGATCGCTTAGGCGAGTGATGATTTCCCCCCCGATCTTGAGCACTGTCTTTGGTGCTTAATTTGGCTCGAATCCCCAGAATCGGTTTAATGTTAAGTTGCTGACTAATGCAAAGAATGCGATCTAGTTCCTGTAGCTGATCAATGACAATGATCGGTTTATGACCTAAGCGTTTGGCTAACAGAGCCGTTTCTAAATATTCCCGATCCTTGTAGCCATTACAGATAATTAAACTTTTGGGGGATTTTTCATTGCGCTCTAGTTGGGGCGGCAGGGTGGCCAGGGCAATCATTAATTCAGGCTTGGAACCCGCTTCTAGACCAAAATTGTAGGGCTGGCCATAATGTACCAAAGCTTCGACAATATGACGCTGTTGATTACATTTGATCGGATAAACCCCCTGATAGATGCCATCGTATTTATAACGAGCGATCGCCTTAGCAAAGCAAGCATTTAAACGTTCAATTCGATCCGCCAGAATATCAGAAAAACGCAGTAATAAGGGTAATTCTAGTTTGCGTTTACGGAGGGATTCCACCAATTCTAAGAGGTCTAGGGAACCACCGCGATCGCCATGGGGAGAAACGGTAATATGGCCCACTGCATTAATGGAAAAGTAGGGATTTCCCCAACCCTGAATCCGATAGAGATTTTCACTTTCCTCAATGCTCCAAGCCGAAACCGCCTTTTTAGACTTTTTTTCAACTTTTTTCTCTTCCGGCTGAACGTCTAAACCCATAATCTGTTTCCTAGACTAATTTGACCATCTTTCTATCCTAGAGCCTGACGGTTAAGGTTTCTTTAGGCTGTTATTCAAAGGATTGTCTCTGGATCAATGCCCAAGGCCTTTAATTGTTCTGCGAGGCGATCGGCCCGTTGTCGTTCTTGTTCCGTATTTTGCCGTTCTTGTTCAATCCGTTCGGCTCCCCATAGTAAAAGATTACCTTCGCTATCCCACCACCTTAGCCAGTAACCACTTCGTTGACTGCGTGCGCGCAGCGTGCCCTTGGCATCGCCTTGCCAAACACCGAGATCAAGATTGAGTGGCGCGATTCGGTAGCGTTCTAGTTCATCCGCTTTAACCATTTGATAACGCCCATCGGTCAGACGATAAACTTCCAATCGTCCCCTTTCTGGCTCAAAGATGCAGTAGTAGGGAACCTGCAAAATTCGTTCGTAAAAGTACCATTTGCCGTAGGGGTAATTAGGATTGACTGAATATTCGCCCCCCTCGGTTTCCGACAGAAATTCCATCACGATCAGGGGCAAATCGCCTTCTCGCTGCGGAGTATAACTGCGGCGGCGCGATCGCTGACTTTCCGTTCGAGGAATATAGACCCAATCGGGAGCCTTAATCACAAATTTGTCGTTGACCTGGGTACAAATACCAAAGTTAGTGGCCACAAAGCCTTGGGACGGCAATTGGTGGGCCAGATCTAAGCTTTCTCGTAGGGCTTCGGCTAGAAGAGGTTGATCAATATTATCCACGGGGTCATCGGGTAAGGGGTAATCATCAGGGAGCAGTTCCCAGCTAATTTGCAAAGGAGAGCGAATAGAGGCGATCGTCATGGGATTAGCCAAGTGGTGAAGGCATTACTAGATAAATGATAGAAGTTGTGTCGAAAAATTGTTCGTGAAATCCATAATTTGCAGGAAACCAGTTATGCTACAATTGCCTAGGTTTTTACCCCCAGAGAGTTCCTCTTTAATCTTCGTCCGACATCTCCGTCCAACGCGCACCGCGAAGCGGATCTCTCCGAGATCGCCCCAATTCTAGTCTTCCGTTTCCCAATAAAATAACCGTTAAATTTATTTCACCTAAAAAGTTGCTATGAAATTATTAGATGCTAAAGGCCGTGTATTCGGCAAAATCAGTATTTTGGATCTAGGGGCAGCCTTGATCCTTTTCATGGTGATTGTCGGTATTTTTGTTATTCCTGGTACATCGGGAAAAAGTATTGTTGCTCAAGTACAAACTAAGCCAATTGAAGTTGATACAATAGTGCGAGGGCTGAATGTGCTGAAGCCTGAAAGTTTAATACAGGAATTTAAGTTAGATAATAAAACCAATATCATTATCCGTAATCAACCCGCCGGACAAGTAGAAATTCTCAAGGTACAGGAATTACCCCGCAATTTAGCCGTCCCCCAACCCGATGGTTCTGTGAAGGCTCTCCCCGATCCCCGACCAGAAGGCAATTTTAGTCAGGATATGATTCTGACTTTAGGGGGCAATGCAGAAATGACTCCCACAGGTGTAGTTCTCGGTAATCAAAAAATCAAAATTGGAACTGTATTGGAGTTAGAAGGAAAAAGTTACGATTTTAATGCCAGTGTGATTGATATTCGCATTAAGTCCTAGAGATTTTAACATTGCTAAACTCCGTCTAACTTGAAAACAATAGTTTTTTGATTGCTCAAGTCGATCCCCCTAAATCCCCCTTAAAAAGGGGGACTTGACCTCAAATATTTCTAAAAAAACTTCAGTTTTCAAACAATGTGATGTGGGTTGATTTCAGTCACGGGAAATTTTTTGTACAAATTGCCATTGTTCTAGCCAATGTTTTAATTCAATGTTATTACGCGGTATTTTTTGACTATTTAGCAGCGATCGCAGACTGAGATTAGATTGTTGTGTTTGCTTTTCCCAAACAGTTAATAGAGCTTCCTGGGGCAAAGCCTGATCTCCTAAGCCTAATTGCGATCGCAGTTGTTTTTGTTCCGCTTGACTTAAATAGTTAACCACAAATTCCACACTTTCCGCTTTTTCCAAAACACTGGCTAAGGCACGAATATAAACCTCACTATTATTACGTATAGCTGGAGTGACAGGAATGGCTTGTCCAAAGCGTCGATTCCCTGACCAAAGGATAAAAATCAAGACAACTAAAGCTTGTAAAAACAGAATCAGTAACGGTGTTTTTAGGAAATAATGCCAAACAGTTTGGGCAACTTCCTCGCGAATAGTACCAGAGTCCTTATAGCCATGTAAATATTCATCCACCCAAATCGTTGTCTGGCCCTGGGAAACTAAATTGGCTAATAGTTGAAAATTCTGGGGATAGTCCTGATAGGCATTGGCTGCTAGGTAGGGCTTGCTGAAAAAAGCTGAAACCTTTACGGAGAAAAATAGTAGGCGAATTAAGAACCGCTAGAATGCACGAAAATAGGGTAGAATGCCTCAAAACCATTGCATTAAGAAGAGAGAAAGCAGATGTACCGAAAGCAACAGTACTCAATTGAAACACCAGAAAACTTGAAAAATCTGTTCGGCGGGCAGTTAGACGAAGAAAATCGTTGGATAGAAATGTCAAAAATGATTCCCTGGGAAGAATATGAGGAAGAATATGCAAAAAACTTCACAGAAAAAAAAGGAGCCCCAGCCAAATCATTTAGAATGGCATTAGGAGCATTAATTATCAAAGAAATTTCAGGAAAAAGTGACAGAGAAACAGTAGAACAAATAAAAGAGAACCCTTATTTACAGTACTTTATAGGAATGGAAAGCTATAGTAGCAAAGAAGCATTTAATGCGTCAATGATGGTTCATTTTCGTAAAAAAATAGGAATGGAATTAATAAATAAAATTAATAAAGAAATAGAAAAAAAGCGACGGGTGTAGCGTCAGAAAAAAAAGAAAATGAAGGAAAGTTATTGTTAGATGCGACTTGTACACCAGCAGATATAAAATATCCAACGGATATAGGAATATTGAATGATGCCAGAGAAAAAACAGAAAAAATAATAGATAAGCTGTATGAAGAAATAAAAGAGAAAAGGAAAGAAAAGCCGAGGACTTATAGGGAAGTGGCAAGAAAAGAGTACTTAGCCATAGCAAAAAAACGTCGTGTGTCAAAAAAAGAAAGAAGAAAAGGAACAAAAAAACAACTAGGATATATAAAAAGAAACTTGTCTGATATAGAAAAAATGATAGAAGAGGGAGCAAAGTTAGAAAAACTAACGAAAAAAGAGCAAGAAGAGCTTGTAACGATAGGAAAAGTGTATGAGCAACAGTTAGAAATGTATGAAAAAAAGACAAATAAAGTAGAAAACAGAATTGTGAGTGTAAGCCAACCTCACGTGCGTCCAATAGTGCGTGGAAAAGCGGGAAAAGCAGTAGAGTTTGGAGCTAAAATATCGGCAAGTAATGTGAATGGCTTTGTCTTCTTAGACAAATTAAGTTGGGATAATTACAACGAATCGGGAGATTTACAAGCGCGAATAGAAGAATATAAAAGGGAAACAGGATGTTATCCGGAATCGGTTCATGTGGATAAAATCTATCGAACAAAAGCGAATCGAGCTTATTGTAAAGAAAGGGATATAAGAATGAGTGGTCCCCGATTGGGAAGACCGCCGAAAGAGGTGAGCAAAGAAAAAAAGAAAGAGGCACGCTCAGATGAAAGAGTGCGTAATGCCATTGAGGGTAAATTCGGACAGGGAAAGAGGAAATTTAGTCTTGGTCGAGTGATGGCCAAACTACCTGAGACCTCGGAAACGGTAATTGCGATGAACTTTTTGGTAATGAATCTTTCTACTCTACTTCAGAAGACAAAAAGTAAAAAGTTGTAGAGTCGTTTTTCTTGTGAAAAATGGTGTTAATTTTCCTCTCTTTTGTGAGGAGTGATTTGTGTTGACCTTTTTAGACAGAAAGGAACAATAGATTAAACAAAATCTGTATTTTGATTTGTTTCCATAAGGATAAGTTATCTATGCTTTTTCAGTCCATACTTCCCTAACCCACATTTCTTTCGTTTTTTGACTTTTTCAGCAAGCCCTAGGTAGGGTGTTGTCACCCAAATTATTTCGCCATTGTCCACTGCTTGTCGCCAGATGACTGCCCCAAAGCGATCGCCTAAAATAACAGAATCAACTGGATTTCGTCGTCGTCCATCAATCCTAATTAGGCCTTCGGAGCTAGGAAGAGAACTGTGAAAATGGGCCTCACTCACGGGGGCAAAAGTCCCGACATTAATCAGACGATTCCCTTTTTCTAGCCATTCTCTTTCATTGCCATCAATGGATTCTGCATATTTTGGAACTTGACTCTGGATGCGAAGTAGGGTGATCGGCTCAGGCTGTTTAGCCAAACTAGAAAACTGATCACCGTAATCAGCACCAGAAAGGTGATCGCCAAAATGATGAGCCAACGGTTTTTGCGGGAGGAAAAAGTCCGAGAAGTCATTGTTTATCAACCAGGGGCTTAAGGGCCTTGCCTATATGCGTTTTATCTATTTCTCTTCTGCTAGTCTAGGAAGACATTTTCAGACCTCAAATACTAAAGTCCTTCCATAGCAGGACTTTTAAGCTATTAAGTTAGGAGGAAACACACATTTTACGTCTGATGTGAGTTGGAGCATGGAATGGCGTAAACTTGTTTAATTGATGCTTTCTCTAATTAAAGGGGGGGCTAAAACCCTTGCTGACTACTAGGTTATTTTAACTCACATCAGACGTATTTTATTTTATTCTCAGAAATAACGACAGAATCCTTGTTGAGCAAGGGGTGTAGGATTTGAGATTCAGGGCAAACGCATCTAAATTCTAGACTCCTTATCTGATAAGACTTTCAGCGTTTCATAAAAAATCAATCATGATCTCGGAAACCCTTATCCAGCCTACCTTTCAAAAATAAGATGCGTTTGCCCTGGTGCGGATGCTTTTGATCTTGCCATCCGATTCCCATCGTCGAAGGGAGGAGATACTAACCCCAAGTAATTGGGAGGCTTCTTTCGGTGTGACATATTTCATTTTGCAACAAATCTAGTTAAGCAACTTTATTGTAGTAGATAAATGTATCAGTTAGCTATGATTTGCAAGGTTTTTGGGTACTAGCAACTACCTCTAGCCAAGGCTATACTTCAGAGGAGAGAATTTTTCGGGATTAAGGTGTTTCCTTCCCAGTCCATAAGCCCATGATTTCTACTGAGCGCAATCATCCCATTCCGCCTCCTAATCATCCTCGACAATATCGGGCGATCGGTTTAGTCTATGGCCAATATTATCCCTCGGAAACCCATCTCACTCGTGGCGTTTTGACAACCGAGGAAGGCGTATTGGTGGAGGCTGTTCTGCTAGGTAAAATGATGAGTGTGATCAAAAATCATCTTGATCTCAGTGAACCCCATCTTTGGGTAGTCTATCCTCGGATGCGAGATGAGGACGATCATCTTCATTTTCAGTTAGCTGGAGTCTGGGAGCCGGCAACGCTTCACCCGCAAGCTCGTCCAGCTTTGGCAAGCGATCAGCCTCCTCCTGAATCCCAACAGGGACAGTTTTCCATTCGAGGCGAAGTGGTCTTTGCAGATCGGGAAAGGGAATTGATTATTCTCAAAATTCGTCAGTCTCCTCGTCCTAGTTCTTCAATGGATCAAACCACTCCTTTTCAACGGCCCAAATGTTTCAAAATTAAACTTAAAGGGATTCTTTCTGAACGTCCTCTAGGGCATTTTTGGGATTTAAAGGTCAAGTTACAGCGTGATACTTTGATTATTCAAGCCGCGAAGGATCTCGGTTTTGTCCTCACCAAGCGGCTTCCCCGCCAGACCAGCAAGCCTTATCGTAAATCCCAGGGCGATAATCCTCGTTCTTTTCCTCGCAGCGATCGCCTGACATCCTTGCGTCCAGAAGATAAACGTCCAGCTTTACCGTCCCGTAAACCTCTCCCTAAACCCATGAAACGAGATCAAAATCCCTAAGCATTTTAGAAAAAAGGGCCGAAATCTAGGGGAATTCTCGGTGGGCCTCAGCTTATACTAAGGGGGACAGTTATTAGTCCCTAGCAAACATTTATCCTAATCGCCCATTGGCATGGTTTTTTGGAAACGTCTTTTCAGCCCTGACACCGTAGCTCCTTCCTCCAACCTGAAATTTGAAGGAGAATTCCTCGAATTGAGTGAAGATGGCAATGGGATTAGTCGCGCTCGTGTGGTTTTCAGTACAGAGCGAGAAATTGATCTCTATGAATTAGAGGAATTGTGTGATGCGGTGGGTTGGGCCCGTCGTCCCATTCGCAAAGTTAAAAAAGCATTGGAATATAGCTTTTTAGTTGTAACCATGTGGGAACTGAAGGCTAACCGTCGGCGTTTAGTTGGCTTTGCCAGGGCAACATCAGACCATGCCTTTAATGCAACGGTTTGGGATGTGGTGGTGCATCCTAGTTTCCAAAGTCGCGGTCTAGGAAAAGCCCTGATGCAATTCATGATCCGCAAACTTCGCAATGAAGATATTAGCAATATCACCCTTTTTGCCGATCCCCAAGTGGTGGACTTTTATCGGCGATTAGGATTTGTTCTTGACCCAGAAGGGATTAAGGGGATGTTTTGGTATCCTGATTAGGCTTCTGTTGTTGATTTTATCCCAAAATTGAATCGCCTAAAAACTATTTGTATTAATTAGTGCATTGTCAGCTTTTTCGGTACTGGTTCAGGTTGGTTAAAGGTGGGAAGCCTTACTGGCTATGCATTAGAGAGACAAGAAGTCAATATAAGCTTGGAAGATAACGACTTTAAAGTTATAGCAGTTTAACAAGTATAATAACATAAAGGCACTAGTCTCGTCTGATCAAAGTTGAAAAAAGCTATGGTGTAAGGCTTTGAGAAAATAGAAAAATAGTTTAAGACTAGACATCGTCCCGTTTTTATTGTACTATTATTGTCATTATATCAAAGAAGAGGGAAACAGAA
Organism: Woronichinia naegeliana WA131; assembly: GCA_025370055.1. NCBI lineage: Bacteria > Bacillati > Cyanobacteriota > Cyanophyceae > Synechococcales > Coelosphaeriaceae > Woronichinia > Woronichinia naegeliana. The sequence goes on from CP073041.1 coordinate 4,443,512, forward strand.
AACAATGTCAATATTGAAGAAAAGCTCAATGGAAATCCTAAATGATGTTGGCTTGTGCCAAGAGAAAGAGGATGCCTTATTCAAGAAAAACTGTCCTCATTGCTATACTGGACAGTGCGAAGTTCTAGGAAAATCAACGAGTTTACTAGGGTTTCAGCCCCCAACGTCCTTCACCCCTCTTCCAGACTCACAATCGCTGAAAGGCTTTCAATGCAAGGCTTTTAGGCATTTTGTCAAAATGTCTGACAGAGAACTTCGCACTCTCCAGTTGCTATAGTGAAAACGTAAAAATACATTCTCATTATCAAACGAAAGGTAAGGTCGAACGTAAAATGTTCATCTGTCAAGAATGTAGGTCTTGCTTTGCTGAAACTTATGGTAGCGTAATCGCTGGCTTAGAAACCCCATTAAGTGAAATTGTAAAAGTATTAAAAGCCAGAATGGAAGGAATAGGATTAAATGCAGCAACCCGAGTATTTGGTACGCGAAAACAAAAATATTGAATTGGGAAAAGAAGTTATCGGGATTACAAGAGACATTATTTTTATACGCCTTAGTAAATGAATTTGTTAAATTAGTAATATAAGGGGATGAACTATATACAAAATTTAGAAAAAATGAAGAGGCAAGTGCCTCTGAGGGTTGGACAATCGTGCTGATGGACAGGGCTAGCCGCTTTATTTGGCATTTAAAATGTGGTCGAAAAGAGCAGAAATTATTTCTAGAAGCAATGATGACGGTAGCGGAATTATTTGAAAGGAGTGCAGAATCTCTCCAGTTATTTACAGATGGAGAAAAGCGATATAGTCAACTGCTATTTAATATTTGTCACGAAGTATTAAGGACTGGAAAGCAAGGTCGTCCCACCAAGGTATTACCGAAGGGTCTTGTGGTAAGACTAAAAAATAAGAGTAGTAAACGTCGAGATTCTGAGGGTAAACTAAAGAAAGTAGAAACTCCGAAACCAGAACATCCAGAGACAACAGAAAAACCAGAAGAAAAGGATGTCCATGCCAACCACGTTGAGGCATTTAATAATGCTATCCGACGCTATTTAGCCGCCTTCCGTCGTCGTAAAAATACTTATGCTAAATCTGTTGTTTGCTTCGAGTGTTTTCCTCAAAACCCCTGAGAGGATTATGGCATTGACTTTCATTATGGCGTTGTGTTTGTTGGTGTACAGCTTGGGGCAACGTAAACTGAGACAGGCTCTGGCAGAGCAGGAGGAGACTGTGCCTAATCAGTTGGGAAAGCCGACTCAACCTCCGACTCTGCGTTGGATTTTTCAGACTTTGAGGGGGATTTATTGGGTTGTACTGGATAATTGTCCCCAAATTATCAATCTCACGCTTGAGCGAGAGAGGCTTTTAGGCTTTTTTGGGGCTACTACTTGTCAGTATTATCTTTTGTCATAGGTGCTTTTCTTATTTTCTTTGTTCTTCTTTTATGTACGGAATGTGGGTTAAAACGCTATATTTGTAAATAGGGTCTGCTGAAAAAGTCCACAAAACGAACCTAGATGCCACAGGAGGCGAAAAATGGTGACTTCAGAGAGTAGTTTCCAATTTCAACCCCCAGTTTTCCAACGACGTGCATGGGCTTTGAGCCTCCAAAGGCCATAACCTTGCACCTGATCGTTTTTAAAATGCTTGAAAGCATTATCTGGCAATGGTTCTATGCTTATTCAGCAAGCCCTAAATAAAGGTAAAAACCCACATTCAGCAGACGATTTGTACTTAAAAGAATTTCCTAGCAAGTTTTTAGAGTAAAAAAATAATTTAGCTAAGTGCAGCCTAACTCTTGCCAGATAGGGAGTTTAGGCATTTTTACCAGAAAATCAAGTTATGTAATGAGCCGCAGGAGTTTGAAGGATGCAGAACAAATAATCGAGATATTTCTACCTGTAAATAATTCGTTGATAGATTATCCTGTGAAACGGTACAATAGGGCTTTCGAGCTCGCATCAGATGTAATCAACGAAAATTTTACAGCAAGAGTTATTTGCTAGGATCACGAAAAGGGGGCTAAACTCTTTGCTCTTCCTGACTAATACGTTAATTTATAATAACTACCTGCCAACCTTTCACTGTAACTCGGAGACCTTATGCCTGCCACTGACTTTAAAGACTATTACGAAATTTTAGGGTTAACAAAAACAGCAATGGAAGATGAGATCAAAAAAACCTTCCGTAAGTTGGCTCTCAAATATCACCCTGATCGCAATCCAGGTAACAAGGCTGCTGAAGAACGTTTTAAGGAAATTAGTGAAGCCTACGAAGTGTTATCTGACCCAGAAAAACGGCAGAAATACGATCAATTCGGCAAATATTGGCAACAGGCGGGTCAAGGAAATTGGGGTCAAGGAGTTCCCAATACAGATTTTGGCGGTTTTGACTTTAGCCAATATGGTAATTTCGATGAATTTATTAACGAACTGTTAGGACGTTTCAACACGCCTGGGGCAGGTAATCGCTCCTATTCCTATCGGACTCAACCAGGCCCAGGTACAGGCTTTAATGATTTTGGCAGTTTTGGCAATCAACCAACCAACAGCGATCGCGAAGCCACTCTGCGTTTAACGTTATCGGAAGCCTTTCGGGGAGTGCAAAAAAGACTTAACCTCGGCAATGAAATTGTTGAAGTGCGTATTCCTGCTGGAGCCAAAGCGGGCAGTCGAGTTAAGGTTAGGGGCAAGGGACAGGTCAACCCTTACAATCAACAACGAGGTGATCTCTATCTGAATGTGCAATTAGAACCCCATCCTATTTTTCAGTTTGAGGGTGACAATCTGGTTTGTGAAGTGCCGATTACACCGGATGAGGCAGTATTGGGTTGCTCCATAGAAGTTCCCACACCGGGCGGCTTGGTGACAATAAAGGTTCCGCCAGGGGTAAAATCGGGGCAGTCTCTACGGTTACGGGGCAAGGGTTGGATTTTACCGAAGGATGGACGGGGTGATCAGTTAGTACGTATTGTCATCGAAATTCCAAAAAGCTTGAGTGAAGTTGAACGGGAATATTATGAAAAAATTCGCGCCAGTCGAATAGAAAATCCCCGTCGCTCTCTGGCAAAATTTACGGCTCTTTAAAACGTCGGATTGTTAACCCAGACCTTAGTTCAATCTTCGTTTAAGTTTCTCTAGTGGGCGATCGCTTTTTGATTCTTGCGGATTAGGGGGCAGTGGTGTCGTCTAGCTGGAGACGAAAAGACTTACAGCCCACATTTCGTACTAAAAAAACAAGGACAAAGAAAATAAGAAAAACTCTCATGACAACAGATAATATCTTGCTGTAAAATTTTCGTTGATTACATCTGACGCGAGCTCGAAAGCCCTATCGTACCGTTTCACAGGATAATCTATCAACGAATTATTTACAGGTAGAATAATTTTGTTAAATAGTCGGTTTTGGGTTAATAAAATATCAATGGTTAAATTCCCAAATTCACCGCGAATAAAATCATTGTTTTCTTCGATAATCGTAATTTCTGGTAATGCTTTTAAATCTGATTTGGCTAAAATCAAATTAATCTTTTGGGTATTCCGCCCTTCTACATAACTTAATAAAGCGACTCCGCTGACTAATAAGTAATCAATATTGCGATCAGTTAAAGTATCAAAGACATTTTCAATAAATTGAACAAATTGATCTGTATTAGACATTCCTTTTTTCCAATTTTTTAGATCAAACAAAATACCATTTTTAACTATTTTACTAATGGCTGCAACCATATTGCCACCTTATACCTTATAATTTAGCAGATTTTAAAATATAGTCTATATTCATTGACAATCTTTAGTCAAGAATTGCAACAAAAAACTTGACAAGTGGCCTAGCTTTAATTTAGAGTGCTACTAATTCAAATTCATTAATTGTGGAGACACAAACTATGACGAAGAAAAACCTCAAACCCCAACAAGCCGCACCCGTACAAAGGGAAATCAACACAACCTCCTCTGAAAGTTGCACAGGGATGACACCCCTTTGGTTGGGAGAATTAGCTCCTTTTGCGGGTGACGACGCGGAATAGTCGCCTCAATTCCAGCACTCACATCAAAAAGTGTCAAAAGTCTTTTTTTGCCTCTCTTGGTGCATGGTTCGCCTCTACGTTGACCTACAAGCCTAGTTCAGTTCGGGGCTTTTTGGATACCTTGCACGGAGTTTGAACAAGACGAGACTTAGATTTTTTGGGGTTAGTGTTAGAACTTTATTAGCAGTATCATTTGGTGGGAGACTTTAAGTTATGACCGTCCAACTAATTGAAAAACCTAATCTCAGTGATAAAACTAATGTCATTGATGAACAACGTTTAACCTTACCTAGCCATTACAGTTGGCAGCAATTTCTGGACTTAGAAATGTGGTTGGCAGATACGGCAGGTTTGCGGATAACCTATTTAGACGGCAATATAGAACTTATGACATTAGGAGAAACTCACGAAGGTATTAAAAGTATTTTAGGATTTTTGTTGGAAGTTTATTTTGTTGAAAAAGGAATTAGATTTTTTCCTGTTGGTAGTGCCACTCGGCGAGATGAAACCAAAGATGTTTCTTTTGAGCCTGATGAGTCTTACTATTTAGGAACAAAAAAGAGTCATCCTGATTTAGCAATTGAAATTATTATTACCAGTGGAAACATCAATAAACTAGAAAAATATCGTCGTTTTAATATTCCTGAAGTTTGGTTTTGGCAAAATAATCAATTGTCTTTATACTATCAGCAAGAGTCGGGTTATGTCCAAATTTATCGTAGTGAATTTTTACCAGATTTGGATGTAAATTTACTATTAAAATGTTTACAAATGCCTGATATTTTAGAGGCAAGACTTGAGTTGTTAAAAGGAATTAGCCAGAGCGAGTAAATTACACAATTAGAAATTATTTATGGAGTAAGCTTTTTGTTGACGATAGAAATGAATGACTTAAAACAACTCTATGATGTTGATGATGCTCAATGGCTAGAAGAAATGGTTTGCTTACTAAAAAGGCATCAATTTCAACAGCTAGATTTAGATAATTTAATCGAGGAATTAGAGGATTTTGGAAGAGAAAAGAGAAATTCTGTAGCCAGCCTCTTAGAACAAATTATCCGTCATTTATTGTTACTGCAATACTGGACAACTGAAGCAGAATATAATGCAGTTCATTGGCAAGAAGAAATTTACACCTTTCGTACTCAATTAGGACGAAAAATTACCACCAATCTCAGCAACTATTTAGAGAAAGAATTAAATTCTATCTATCAAGATGCGTTAGGATTTGTGAAAATTAAAACCGTTAATTCGGTTGTTTTTCCGCCTGATTGCCCTTACTCCCTAGAACAATTATTTGATCGATCTTGATTGCCCTAAAAATTAATAAAGAGTTCATAGCTTTTATCAACATCAAGTATATTACCTAAATATGTGGGTGGGAACTGCCCAAAAAGAGCTAAGAAAAACAAGAATAGAAAATGTTAGACTTTATTATTACAAATCTTTTAGCGAATCCGAATAATTTTTATACTCACTTGCTTAGGAGTCCAAAATGATTACCTTAGAACCGATTACTTTGAGTTTTAGAAATGTTGCCTTAAGCGACGATCAATTCTATCAACTTTGCCAAGATAATGAAAACTGGCAACTCGAACGAACGGCCCAAGGAGAATTAATTATTATGCCCCCCGTCGGTGGATTAAGCGGTAATCGAGAATCCAATTTAATCGGTGAACTTTGGTTATGGAATCGTCAAACCAAACTCGGTAAAGTCTTTAGGGCTTGCTGAAAAAGTCAAAAAACGAAAGAAATGTGGGTTAGGGAAGTATGGACTGAAAAAGCATAGATAACTTATCCTTATGGAAACAAATCAAAATACAGATTTTGTTTAATCTATTGTTCCTTTCTGTCTAAAAAGGTCAACACAAATCACTCCTCACAAAAGAGAGGAAAATTAACACCATTTTTCACAAGAAAAACGACTCTACAACTTTTTACTTTTTGTCTTCTGAAGTAGAGTAGAAAGATTCATTACCAAAAAGTTCATCGCAATTACCGTTTCCGAGGTCTCAGGTAGTTTGGCCATCACTCGACCAAGACTAAATTTCCTCTTTCCCTGTCCGAATTTACCCTCAATGGCATTACGCACTCTTTCATCTGAGCGTGCCTCTTTCTTTTTTTCTTTGCTCACCTCTTTCGGCGGTCTTCCCAATCGGGGACCACTCATTCTTATATCCCTTTCTTTACAATAAGCTCGATTCGCTTTTGTTCGATAGATTTTATCCACATGAACCGATTCCGGATAACATCCTGTTTCCCTTTTATATTCTTCTATTCGCGCTTGTAAATCTCCCGATTCGTTGTAATTATCCCAACTTAATTTGTCTAAGAAGACAAAGCCATTCACATTACTTGCCGATATTTTAGCTCCAAACTCTACTGCTTTTCCCGCTTTTCCACGCACTATTGGACGCACGTGAGGTTGGCTTACACTCACAATTCTGTTTTCTACTTTATTTGTCTTTTTTTCATACATTTCTAACTGTTGCTCATACACTTTTCCTATCGTTACAAGCTCTTCTTGCTCTTTTTTCGTTAGTTTTTCTAACTTTGCTCCCTCTTCTATCATTTTTTCTATATGAGACAAGTTTCTTTTTATATATCCTAGTTGTTTTTTTGTTCCTTTTCTTCTTTCTTTTTTTGACACACGACGTTTTTTTGCTATGGCTAAGTACTCTTTTCTTGCCACTTCCCTATAAGTCCTCGGCTTTTCTTTCCTTTTCTCTTTTATTTCTTCATACAGCTTATCTATTATTTTTTCTGTTTTTTCTCTGGCATCATTCAATATTCCTATATCCGTTGGATATTTTATATCTGCTGGTGTACAAGTCGCATCTAACAATAACTTTCCTTCATTTTCTTTTTTTTCTGACGCTACAACCGTCGCTTTTTTTTCTATTTCTTTATTAATTTTATTTATTAATTCCATTCCTATTTTTTTACGAAAATGAACCATCATTGACGCACTAAATGCTTCTTTGCTACTATAGCTTTCCATTCCTATAAAGTACTGTAAATAAGGGTTCTCTTTTATTTGTTCTACTGTTTCTCTGTCACTTTTTCCTGAAATTTCTTTGATAATTAATGCTCCTAATGCCATTCTAAATGATTTGGCTGGGGCTCCTTTTTTTTCTGTGAAGTTTTTTGCATATTCTTCCTCATATTCTTCCCAGGGAATCATTTTTGACATTTCTATCCAACGATTTTCTTCGTCTAACTGCCCGCCGAACAGATTTTTCAAGTTTTCTGGTGTTTCAATTGAGTACTGTTGCTTTCGGTACATCTGCTTTCTCTCTTCTTAATGCAATGGTTTTGAGGCATTCTACCCTATTTTCGTGCATTCTAGCGGTTCTTAATTCGCCTACTATTTTTCTCCGTAAAGGTCTCAGCTTTTTTCAGCAAGCCCTCTTTAGTTCTTCTACCATCTTCACCTTGCCCAACGGTGCTAAACGCTCTCCTGATGTGGCTTGGGTTAAAAGCGATCGCTGGGAATCTCTGACCTTAGAAGAACAGGAAAAATTTCCGCCACTATGCCCAGATTTTGTGATTGAATTGCGTTCTCGTACTGATTCTTTAAGTCAACTTCAAGAAAAAATGCAGGAGTATCTTAACAGTGGTTTGCAGTTAGGTTGGTTAATTAATCCTCAAGAACAACAGGTAGAAATCTACCGTCCTAATCAAGCTATTGAAATTGTTCAATTACCCACAATTTTATCAGGAGAAAAAGTTTTACCTGAATTTATTTTAGACATTTCTCTTTTCTGAAATAGGGGGAATTTTTATTGAATAATTGTCATTAAAATCTTGACAAATCCTAAAAAATAGCTTTCTCCCCAGTGCGATCACGTTGAGTTTTCTCATTATTGATTTTCATAGTTTATTTACTTGTTGTTTCTAATTCCTCAAAAATAATATCCTCATAAACGGACTCAATGGAAAAGCTTAAACCAATACTTTGTAAATCGATATTATCCCCCGATTGATAATTAAAAATCTCCCAATTACCGCGATCATTTTTGCGGTATAAATCGATCGCTATTTTCTCAGCATCAACTAAAACATAATCTTGCAAACTAGGATTGCGACGATACATCCTAAATTTATCCCCTCGGTCATAACTGGCTGTACTTGCAGATAATACCTCAACAATTAGACAAGGATATTGAATCGCCTGAATGGCAGTGCGATCGCGCTCATCACAAGTAACGCTCACATCAGGATAAACGTAATCCTTAGTTTCAAAAATATTTACACGACAATCGGAGTTACCTACCTGGCAACCACCACCCCGTAAATGACCTTTAAGGATGAAAATAATATTACTAGCAATTCGCCCATGATTCTGAGTCCCCCCACTTATGGCATAAACTTCACCACTAAGATACTCGTGGCGCAGCAGTTGTTGTTCTTCCCAAATAAAATATTCTTCGGGTGTTAACCTAAGAAATTTATCTTTTACAGCAATCATTTCTTGTCACCTCATCGGCGATCGCGGGATTAGGATTACACGCTCGCTACCGCGCAGTAATCACCTCGATTTTAACACTTACCTCTTTTAGGTGAATTGTTGGAGTCTTATTTGAGAATTGAACCCCAGCCGATAGCTTACTTCTCCAGTGCGAGAGATATTATTATTTATTTTTGAAAATAAGTGATAAGATTAGGTATTCAAGTTAAATTTAAATAAAAGCGGAAGAATGTCTTATAGTCAATTTACAACTCTGGAAATGATTGAATCCAATTTTGGCATAAAAATTGCTGATAAAGTGGGCATTTTTGATCAGATTCCTGAATCTGAATATAGCGATTTTCTGGGTCAAACTTTACAAGACAACATTGCTTTGGCTTTAGCTATCAACACAGAAAAAGCACGCTCAGAACTAATTGTTACTCCTATTTTAGTCGAATTGAGAAAGCATTTTAATTATCAAATTAGTTTTTTCTCAGGCAAAGAGTTTAATATAGATCCTGAAAAAGGATTGAATGGGTTTTGCGATTTTCTAATTAGTCGCTCTCCTGAACAACTCTTAATTAAAACGCCAGTTGTCGCTTTAGTAGAAGCTAAAAATGATAATCTGCAAAATGGACTTCCTCAATGTATGGCTGAAATGATTGCTGCTCGCATTTTTAATGAAAGAAATAATAATAATATTTCGGCCATCTATGGAGTTGTCACTACAGGAACTAATTGGAAGTTTTTACGGTTGATCAATCAAACGATAGAGGTTGATTTGAATGACTATTTTATTGATAAGATTAGCAAAATAATTGGCATTTTAAAGCATTTAATTAACTCAACAAATCTTTAATTTATTGAGATTAAGTGTAGATTCGGGGTCTGAACATACCTAGCATAGCCTTATTTTTTTATTTTAAAGGATTTAGATACTGATTGAAAAATTCAGAAGGTGTTAAACATTCAAATTCACCTGTTTGTTGGACTAAAACTTTAATTAATTTATGATTAGCAGATATAAAACATTGAGATTGACCAATTTTTGCCGTTAAATAAACTCCTACATCTTCACGAGGAATTACCCCCAAATTTTCCATTTCAGCTAACTCAACATCATCAAGCTGGACATAACAAAACTTTAAGTTTTGCCAAATTCTTCCAATTATTTCTCCACTCCAATCTTTATTTTTTAAACGTTTAGCAACTCTGGCAATTTGGTCAATAAGTTCTTCAGAAATTATTACCCCCACAGGATTATCGTTTGGGGCTTCCCAACCTAACCATTGTACTGACTTTTCCCGTTAAGTGCGGATTGCAAGCTGCCAGCCTTGGCAAAGGTCATGCAACTTCAACCAACCGCGCCAAAGGACTTGGATACCGAGAGGAGTTTTACGACGATGTTCAAGATAACCACCAAGAAAAGCAACAGACTCGACAGCCCAAGCAACAGTCAAAATAGGGGGAAGTTTTTGAGAGGCGGCTGCTTTTAACACCTGAAGTTGAAGAGGATTAAGAATTTCAATCGCGAGAGCATCGGGCTGGGTACGATGAAGATAAGTAACGTGTAAAAGTTCAACAGCAATGACACTTAAAAAACCCAAAAGAGTTTTCATTCCATCAGAGGCAAGTCGATAACGCTCACTCTGACAACCAGACTTAAGGACTTTATGAAATTCTTCAACCCGCCATCGGTAGGTGTACCAACGAAGAATAGTGACAGCCATCTCAATAGTCTCAACAACTTCTGTAGTCAGAAGCATCCAAGATAAAGGAGTTTCGCCTTCGGGACAATCGATTTCTGTCGCATAAACAGCATAGACATTCAACGGGTCACGATTATCAAAACGATAGGGAGTTCGTAGATTAACTGAGCAAAATCGGACGGCAAGCTTAACCTTCCGTGCTTTTCTTTTTCCTGTACTCGGAATCTCGATTTCTTGATGAAAACGAATCGGTTCTGATTCCAAATGTTGCCAAAGTCGTTCACTATTTTTGTCTAAACTACGATTATGAGACGCTCTGACCAGCACTCCTGTATGCTTGAGTTGACGCACTGAGTCAAAGACTTCTGAAACATCTCCTTCTCTGTCAAATACATGAATTACCCTCGTTGAACTTTCTACCTGTTTCTCACAGGTGTTTAGAGCCTCTACCCATTTGTAGGATTCTTTTTCCTCAAATGGTCTTTGACGAGCTGCTTTTCTTTGTTCTTTCTGTCTTTCTTTTTTCTGCTTCGCCGTTTCATCTGTTGGGGGCTTTTCTTTTACCTCCCCATTCCACAGTTTTTGCCATAATAAACCTAATACTTGTCCTTTTTCTGGCTCAATTGCTAAAGCACTATGCAGTATTAATCCATTCCCTCCTTTTCCAGTCGGCCCATACCCTTCCCTTTTTTCCTTGATATTGCGATAATCTAAGAAGGTCGTATCTCCGACTGATAGCATTATCTTATATTCTTCTACGGCGGCAGTTGTCATTTCACAGTGCGGCTCTATTATCTTGACAAAGTCTGTTTTCGGATTCCCAAAAATTCATAGGCCCTCTTTAACTCGTTTCCTCCCTTAAACACTTCTGATAAGGCTTTTCCAAACCCCTCACTTAACTTTTTCCCAATCGAGAAGGCACGATTGTTTAGCCTCTCGTCTCCCAATTCACAACTGGCAAAGTTTTTTGTCCACCATTCCAACATTTTTTGACCTGCCCTTTAAGATTTTCTCCATTTTACAGTCTCATACTCCCTTCATCCTTTGTTTTTGAAATTTGAACGATAAGCGGGATGATGGCTTCAGAATATTTTTTTCCTGTCAAGAGAATCATTACTCAAACCCTTGCCAGATAAAGCCTCTAGAAGTTTGCATTGCTGGATTTTGGACTTAACGGGAAAAGTCAGAACCATTGTAGAATTAAACCTTCAGGACTTTGTAGCTCAACTGCACCGATTAAATAAACATTAGTATCTAAAAAAATTAATTCAGGAATTTTTATCATTGTATTGAATCTTGTTTTTGTTGACGTTCTTGAGATATTTCCCGTTTAATATCTTGGACAAGATCAACAATTTTCTCTCTCGAATCATAACCTGCTTCGGTCAAAGATTGTTTTAACTCCTGTTGTAATTGTTCTACTGACATTAACGGATGTTGTTGATATTCACTGATTTGTTGCCAAAAGTGATTAACCCCTGTTTCTGTTTCTTCCCAAAGAATAATAACTCTTACCGAACTGGGTGGAGTCCCTTTAATTGGGTGGTCTAAAGATAATTGACCTACCTTATCGATCTTTCCAGTAGATTGAATTGCTTTCATAGTTATAAAGACTTTTGCCAACGACTTTTATTTGCCTGACCTATTCTATCACTACTTCACTCAGACAAATTCTCACTAGAAATATTTGGTAACAAATTCTCACAAAAATGTTGACAAGTGCTGAAATATTCGATTGCGATATCCATTGAGTTAAATTTCACCTTAAATTGCGGAGAAACAAACCATGACTCAGAAAAACCTCAAACCCCAACAAGCCGCTCCTGTGCAACGGGAAATCAATACCACTTCCTTTGAGGGTGGTACAGGGCTTTCACTCTTTGAGTACTACCGCCCCTACTACCGCCCCTACAATCCTTTTGCAGGCGACGATGCGGAATAATCCCCTTGATTTTAACACTCACCTCAAAAAGTATCAAAAGTCTTTTTCTGCTTCCCTTGGCGCACGGTTAGCTTCTATGAATTGGGTGCGACCTCTAGTTGATATTAAATAAGGTTTTTAAAAAGTTTACTGGACATCGATTTTTCAATCAATCGTAACATACGATGTTCTGAAGTATCTACCGGCAAAAGGACTCATTAAACAAGGATTTATCAATTAGAGGTCACACCCTATGAATTGACCCACAATCCTTGTCAGTTCGGGGCTTTCGGATACTTGGCACGGTAGAGAAGTAAAACGAGATTTAGATTTTTGGGGATGAGTGCTAGAACCTTGTTTCGAGAGATGAACCCCAGCCAACAGCTTACTGCTCCAGTGCGATCGCGTTAGGATTTTCTGGTCTTGAGATTTAGGCTTTATGCTAGGATTAATTAGATTAAAGTTGGCTCAAAACTCGATTAGTTTATATTATAAATACTGAATATCGTACACAATTAGTCCGTGATGGGAATCGTCAAACTTTGCAAATACCGCAAGAGCTATTTCTGCTGACTAAAGAGGTCAGTATTCGCAAAGAGGGAGAAAAATTAATTATTGAACCTTATCTTCAAAAAAAACTGGTAGAAATTCTTGCTACTTTAGACGATATTGATGAAGAATTTCCTAATATTGATGAAGGATTATTACCTCTAGATAATATTGAGTTGTAACAAAAATGTCTTATTGTTATGGGTACATCCCGGATAAAGTAGTACATAGAATCTGGGGTAAAATGGAAAAAAACTGATGAGCGAAAAAAGTATGTTACCGATTCCCCCAGAAGAAAAAGCACTGTTAAAACAGCATCTCACCGAATCAGCCCGTATCCTGCGCAAATATACGGAACCAGAGAAACAGAAGGACTTTGGAAGCATCGAAGTAGAAGTCAGAACCCAGATGTTAGAAATTGTGGGGCCAACAATGGGGGAGTTTTTTTTTCAGAAGGGGGAAAAAAACGGTCTGGAAACAAGCGAAAAATCAAAACCCTAGTCGGAGAAGTGGAAATAAGCCAAAAACAAGCCAGAAAACTAAAGGTGTCGCCAAAAATCGTCTTAAGTCCAGGTTTAGAGAAATGCTGTCTAAGAGCCAGTGCGAAAACATCCTACCAACAAGCAGAAGAAGATATAGAGGAGTTGATGGGGATAAAAGTAGGACATAGCAGTTTACATCGCTTGGTAGAACGGACAGAACTGCCCTTAGCTCAAGCTCAGTCAGAGAGTGCGGGGGTCAGTATAGATGGGGGAAAGATTTGTCTGCGGGGCGAGGAGAAGGAAGGGGGACAGTGGCGAGATTATAAACTGGTGAGTCTTCATGGCAATGTCTGTGAAGCCTTTTTCCAAGACCCAGAGGGCTTAAAGAATTGGAGCAATGTTCAACCTTTGTCTCCAATAGTGACCTTTTTGGGAGATGGTCATCCCGCAATCTGGAATGCGGTAGAGAGTTTCGCCACTCAATCGTGGCTGATACGACGAGAGGTGTTGGATTGGTATCATCTCAAGGAGAATCTGTTCAAAGTGGGTGGCTCTCTCAAACGGCTAGAAGCAGTGGAGCATTTACTGTGGCGGGGTTTTGTGAACAAGGCAATAGATCTGACTTTTCCCGTTAAGTCCAAAATCCAGCAATGCAAACTTCTAGAGGCTTTATCTGGCAAGGGTTTGAGTAATGATTCTCTTGACAGGAAAAAAATATTCTGAAGCCATCATCCCGCTTATCGTTCAAATTTCAAAAACAAAGGATGAAGGGAGTATGAGACTGTAAAATGGAGAAAATCTTAAAGGGCAGGTCAAAAAATGTTGGAATGGTGGACAAAAAACTTTGCCAGTTGTGAATTGGGAGACGAGAGGCTAAACAATCGTGCCTTCTCGATTGGGAAAAAGTTAAGTGAGGGGTTTGGAAAAGCCTTATCAGAAGTGTTTAAGGGAGGAAACGAGTTAAAGAGGGCCTATGAATTTTTGGGAATCCGAAAACAGACTTTGTCAAGATAATAGAGCCGCACTGTGAAATGACAACTGCCGCCGTAGAAGAATATAAGATAATGCTATCAGTCGGAGATACGACCTTCTTAGATTATCGCAATATCAAGGAAAAAAGGGAAGGGTATGGGCCGACTGGAAAAGGAGGGAATGGATTAATACTGCATAGTGCTTTAGCAATTGAGCCAGAAAAAGGACAAGTATTAGGTTTATTATGGCAAAAACTGTGGAATAGGGAGGTAAAAGAAAAGCCCCCAACAGATGAAACGGCGAAGCAGAAAAAAGAAAGACAGAAAGAACAAAGAAAAGCAGCTCGTCAAAGACCATTTGAGGAAAAAGAATCCTACAAATGGGTAGAGGCTCTAAACACCTGTGAGAAACAGGTAGAAAGTTCAACGAGGGTAATTCATGTATTTGACAGAGAAGGAGATGTTTCAGAAGTCTTTGACTCAGTGCGTCAACTCAAGCATACAGGAGTGCTGGTCAGAGCGTCTCATAATCGTAGTTTAGACAAAAATAGTGAACGACTTTGGCAACATTTGGAATCAGAACCGATTCGTTTTCATCAAGAAATCGAGATTCCGAGTACAGGAAAAAGAAAAGCACGGAAGGTTAAGCTTGCCGTCCGATTTTGCTCAGTTAATCTACGAACTCCCTATCGTTTTGATAATCGTGACCCGTTGAATGTCTATGCTGTTTATGCGACAGAAATCGATTGTCCCGAAGGCGAAACTCCTTTATCTTGGATGCTTCTGACTACAGAAGTTGTTGAGACTATTGAGATGGCTGTCACTATTCTTCGTTGGTACATCTACCGATGGCGGGTTGAAGAATTTCATAAAGTCCTTAAGTCTGGTTGTCAGAGTGAGCGTTATCGACTTGCCTCTGATGGAATGAAAACTCTTTTGGGTTTTTTAAGTGTCATTGCTGTTGAACTTTTACACGTTACTTATCTTCATCGTACCCAGCCCGATGCTCTCGCGATTGAAATTCTTAATCCTCTTCAACTTCAGGTGTTAAAAGCAGCCGCCTCTCAAAAACTTCCCCCTATTTTGACTGTTGCTTGGGCTGTCGAGTCTGTTGCTTTTCTTGGTGGTTATCTTGAACATCGTCGTAAAACTCCTCTCGGTATCCAAGTCCTTTGGCGCGGTTGGTTGAAGTTGCATGACCTTTGCCAAGGCTGGCAGCTTGCAATCCGCACTTAACGGGAAAAGTCAGGGCAATAGATGCGTTTGATGGAGTCAAAAGCAAGAGGGCAAAGAATTTTCAAGCCTATTTGACGAAGCATTATCAGCGTATCCCTGATTACCAATACTATCAACAGCTTGGTATTGTGATTGGTTCTGGTGATGTGGAGTCTAAGATTAAACAGGTGGGAGCTAGGGTTAAATTGTCGGGAGCACGTTGGCATCTTCATAATGTTTCTCGTATTCTTCGGCTACGATGTGCTTATCTCAATCACTCTCCTCTTTTGAGTGTCAATGTATTATCTTAAGTGGGATGCACCCTATTGTTATTTACTCGATACCAACATTTTATCTGATCTTGTTAAGGAATTAAAAAAAATAACCTGTGCTTTTTCTGTTGCCAACAGACCTTAAAAATACCTTTGTTCTTGATTATTAAAATTGTAGGTTCCTATCCCTAAAATAATTCTTTTTTTTGTAGGGGCTTAACACTGTTCATCCGTGTCAACTTAAAGGAATGGGTTCCCAAATTTGTTGATTGAGAGCGGCCTTTTCTCGATGTCGCTTTCTCTCAGCTTTGACCAAACCAAATAACTTAGCACGTTCAGCCAGATAGGTTACTGTATCAGGCTTTTCTCCTCTAGCAATAGCCTTCGCTACATAGTATAGACTCCGAAACACCATCTCTACTGAGATTTTTTCTTTCGGTTGATTTAGAGCAATCGCCACTTCCCCTACCAATTGATTTAAGACCGTATGGAAAATCAAAGTGCAAATAATCTGGATTTGGACACCATTCTTATTCCCTACCCATAAATAGGGCTTGCTGAAAAAAGCTGAAACCTTTACGGAGAAAAATAGTAGGCGAATTAAGAACCGCTAGAATGCACGAAAATAGGGTAGAATGCCTCAAAACCATTGCATTAAGAAGAGAGAAAGCAGATGTACCGAAAGCAACAGTACTCAATTGAAACACCAGAAAACTTGAAAAATCTGTTCGGCGGGCAGTTAGACGAAGAAAATCGTTGGATAGAAATGTCAAAAATGATTCCCTGGGAAGAATATGAGGAAGAATATGCAAAAAACTTCACAGAAAAAAAAGGAGCCCCAGCCAAATCATTTAGAATGGCATTAGGAGCATTAATTATCAAAGAAATTTCAGGAAAAAGTGACAGAGAAACAGTAGAACAAATAAAAGAGAACCCTTATTTACAGTACTTTATAGGAATGGAAAGCTATAGTAGCAAAGAAGCATTTAATGCGTCAATGATGGTTCATTTTCGTAAAAAAATAGGAATGGAATTAATAAATAAAATTAATAAAGAAATAGAAAAAAAAGCGACGGTTGTAGCGTCAGAAAAAAAAGAAAATGAAGGAAAGTTATTGTTAGATGCGACTTGTACACCAGCAGATATAAAATATCCAACGGATATAGGAATATTGAATGATGCCAGAGAAAAAACAGAAAAAATAATAGATAAGCTGTATGAAGAAATAAAAGAGAAAAGGAAAGAAAAGCCGAGGACTTATAGGGAAGTGGCAAGAAAAGAGTACTTAGCCATAGCAAAAAAACGTCGTGTGTCAAAAAAAGAAAGAAGAAAAGGAACAAAAAAACAACTAGGATATATAAAAAGAAACTTGTCTCATATAGAAAAAATGATAGAAGAGGGAGCAAAGTTAGAAAAACTAACGAAAAAAGAGCAAGAAGAGCTTGTAACGATAGGAAAAGTGTATGAGCAACCTAAGTACAGGACAAAAGGCTTGAAAAGTATACGAGAAAGGGGTTTCATGGAAGATGAACGTAATGTAAGAAAACCCATGAACCAATATAACGCATTGAAACAAGCCCTAAAACCCCATTTGGGATGGCATGGTGCCAGACTCTCCTTCCTAGCCTTGTTCTTACTCGCCCTCCTCAAAGTGAAAACGGTTAACCTTAAAGAATTGGCTCTGGGTTTTGAAGGTCGGGCATTGGTGGATTCTCATTACAAACGCTTACAACGCTTTTTCTCAGGATTTGAGCTGGATTACCATCACATTGCCCGTATTGTAGTCAGTTGGCTGGATATCCCTCAACCTTGGGTATTAAGTATTGACCGCACAACCTGGGAGTTTGGCAGTCATGGTTATAATATCCTCACTGTCGGCATTGTCCATGAAGGAGTAGCCATTCCCATCTTGTGGTGGATGCTTAGCAAGAAAAAGGGCAATTCTAACAGTGATGAACGAATGCGTTTTATCGAGGAGATGCTCAAGATTTTTCCCACCGCCCTGATTCGTTGTTTATGTGGCGACCGTGAGTTTATTGGTCAGGCTTGGCTTCGCTATCTTCTGCTCGAACCGCTACTGGCTTTCTGTCTGAGAATTCGGGCTACGGACAAGATTGAGCACAATGGCAAGCTTTTGGCCGCCAAAGTCATTTTTGCCCATCTTGCAAAAGAGTGAATCTCAACGTCTTCAAGGGAGTTGTCGGGTTTGGGGATATCCTGTTTCTGTAGAGGCTCTTCGCTTGCCTGATAATTCTCTACTCATCGTCATTGGACATCCCGATTCCCAAGGTCTTATTCACGATTATGCCCTGCGTTGGGGCATTGAAACCCTTTTTGGCATCTTTAAGACTCGTGGCTTTTGCTTGGAATCTACTCACTTTACTGACCCCAAGCGTCTTCGTAAGCTTTTGGCTTTACTGACTTTAGCTTTGGCTTGGTCTCTCAAAACTGGTCTAGCAATTCATCATCTTCATCCCATTCCCCTCAAGAAACATGGTCGCCTAGCGCAGAGTCTTTTTCGTCTTGGTTTTGACCATCTTCGTCATCTTGTTCTTAATCCTTCTCTACCCAATTTTTCTCTTTTTCTCGACTCCCTACATTTTTTGTCCTGTACTTAGATGAGCAACAGTTAGAAATGTATGAAAAAAAGACAAATAAAGTAGAAAACAGAATTGTGAGTGTAAGCCAACCTCACGTGCGTCCAATAGTGCGTGGAAAAGCGGGAAAAGCAGTAGAGTTTGGAGCTAAAATATCGGCAAGTAATGTGAATGGCTTTGTCTTCTTAGACAAATTAAGTTGGGATAATTACAACGAATCGGGAGATTTACAAGCGCGAATAGAAGAATATAAAAGGGAAACAGGATGTTATCCGGAATCGGTTCATGTGGATAAAATCTATCGAACAAAAGCGAATCGAGCTTATTGTAAAGAAAGGGATATAAGAATGAGTGGTCCCCGATTGGGAAGACCGCCGAAAGAGGTGAGCAAAGAAAAAAAGAAAGAGGCACGCTCAGATGAAAGAGTGCGTAATGCCATTGAGGGTAAATTCGGACAGGGAAAGAGGAAATTTAGTCTTGGTCGAGTGATGGCCAAACTACCTGAGACCTCGGAAACGGTAATTGCGATGAACTTTTTGGTAATGAATCTTTCTACTCTACTTCAGAAGACAAAAAGTAAAAAGTTGTAGAGTCGTTTTTCTTGTGAAAAATGGTGTTAATTTTCCTCTCTTTTGTGAGGAGTGATTTGTGTTGACCTTTTTAGACAGAAAGGAACAATAGATTAAACAAAATCTGTATTTTGATTTGTTTCCATAAGGATAAGTTATCTATGCTTTTTCAGTCCATACTTCCCTAACCCACATTTCTTTCGTTTTTTGACTTTTTCAGCAAGCCCTAAATAGGCTAGTCCTAAAAGTCTTTTCGTTAATAAAAAGGCTTCTTCGATTGTCCATCGTCTTCGATATAAATCACAGACCTCTTCGGCGGACAGTTGTTCGGGAGACAACACATTTGTTAAATACTGATACCAGATTGTTCCCCATAATACTGAGACTAATCTCACCGGATGCTTGCAAGGATTAGAACGGTAATTTCCCATAATGATAATCTCATCTCTGTAATGACTACCTTGAGACAATACTTGTTTGGTTTTGTAAGATGTACCCGCTCTAAATCTGGTTAGAAAAAACTTTTTAGCTTCTGTTAACAAATCAAACCACACAAAGCTAAAAAATCCCATATCTACGAGAATTAAACCATTTTCTGGTAATTTAGCTGCCAATTCTTCACACCATATTTTATCATTTGATTTATCATTTTCTGTGTACCATAAAGTAACGGGTCTTTGGGTAAAGGCTTCCACTACCATCATTATTTTACCCCCCAATTTACTCTTTTCTTCTTTTTTACTTATTTTCATATTTTTCCTTATCTGCTCTAGCGTTTAGCCATCTGCTATCCACACTGCACTAAACTTTTCTCTTATTTTTTCCCATTTTTCTCCTACTTGGAGCTTCTTCCCTTTTTCGGCTGCTTTTTCTAACACTTCTTTTAGTAATATTGCAAATATTTCGGCTGGCACATTCATCATTCTTTTTGATACTGCCTGTTTGCTTACTTTTAATGATGCTACCCATAGCAATCCCTCTTCCTCTAACAGTCTTACCGCTTCACTTATACCCGCTATTTGACGATACACTATACTTAACACTAATGCCACCATTACTGGTAAATTTAATACCCTATCTCTCATCATTTTCTCATGAGTTCCCTGTAAATATTTTAATGGTGTAAACATTGTGGGTTCTAGTAATTCAAACAACTCTTTTGTTATTTCAGGGATTTCTACCCCTGGCTGATTTGTCTTACGACGTAAGTCTGGGTTTCCTTTTCTCCGAGGATGTTGTCTTGCCATTTGTTTTTTGCTCACTTTTTTATATACTAACCTTTTTTTCAGCCTACTCTTACTTCCGCCTGCTTTTAGGCTAATCTTTTGTGAGTAGGCATTTTGGCTTAAGTTGACACCAATGAACACTGTTAAGCCCTTTTATACGTCTATCAAGCAATACATTGTCTGTTGACCGTTGAGATTATGGACATAATGGTATTATGTCCCTACAGAAATCGGAATCTTGAATGCACAACTTATTAAATCCTTGTTCCTTATTATGCTGAAGTTCGTACCTACTTGGAGCGTCAAGGAATACCCATTGGAGGTAATGATTTGATTATCGCTGTCCATGCACTGGCATTGGATTTGATTTTAGTAACAGCAAATGTGAAAGAATTTTCTCGCGTTCCTGATCTGCGAATAGAAAATTGGTTGGATATTTAATTTCAGACAGAATCTCACAAGAAATATTCGGCTAAAAAATTGTTACAAAAAAACTTGACAAGTATCCTAGCTTTAATTTAGGATTTTGCTAAGTCAAATTTCACCTTAAATTCTGGAGAAACAAACCATGACTAAGAAAAACCTCAAACCCCAACAAACCGCTCCTATACAACGGGAAATCTAGATCAATGCCTGCTAAAGATATTTTTCATGATGCGGTTAGAAAGGGATTAGAACAAGAGGGTTGGGTAATTACAGATGACCCTTTGAGAATTGAAGTTGGTGATGTAGAAATGTATATTGATCTCGGTGCGGAGCAAGTTTTAGGGGCTGAAAGAGCGGGACAGAAAATTGCGGTGGAAATTAAAAGTTTTATTGGTACATCTAATGTTTCTCAATTTCATCAAGCTATTGGACAATTTTTTAACTATCGTTTAGCATTAGAAGAAAAAGAGCCAGAGCGGGTTTTATATTTAGCTGTTCCTTCGGGAATTTATTTTTCTTTTTTTCAATTACAATTCATTAAGACTGTTATTGAGCGTTTCCAACTTAAAATCATAATTTATGACCCGATTCAGGAGGTAATTGTGCAATGGAAAAACTAGGGCAATATCGTCAATATGTACAGCAAGTTATCAAGGAATATGCTCAGTTAGGTTCAGCTAAAGATGAAATTGAGCAACAATTAATTTTTGATACCGTTGGAGATCATTATCAATTAATGTATGTGGGCTGGAAAAACAGGCGACGACAGCATGGTTGTGTTTTACATTTGGATATTAAGAATAATAAGATTTGGATACAACATGATGGAACTGAGATTGGTATCGCCGATGAATTAGTTAAATTAGGCGTACCTAAAGAAGATATTGTGTTAGCTTTTCACGAACCTTTGGTTAGAGAATATACTGGGTTTGCGATCGCTTGACTTAATCGTGTTTGTCGTTACAATTTGTTGAGCAAAAATTTTGATAAGTCCTAAAGCATTAAGTTAGGATTCTCTCAACTTAAATTCATTAATTGTGGAGACACGAACCATAACCAAGAAAAACCTCAAACCCCAACAAGCCGCTCTGTGTGCAACGGAAAGTCAATACCACTTTTTTTACTAAAGAATAAATTTTATGTTAACAATTAAGCCTCGATTTGAAACCTTTGAAGAATATCTTGTATATGAAGATAATTCGGAAAAACTCTATGAACTGTTTAATGGAGAATTGATAGAAGTGCCGCCAGAGTCAGGTTTTAATGTCCAAATTGCTAATCGCCTTGGGTACATCCCGGATAAAGTAGTACATAGAATCTGGGGTAAAATGGAAAAAAACTGATGAGCGAAAAAAGTATGTTACCGATTCCCCCAGAAGAAAAAGCACTGTTAAAACAGCATCTCACCGAATCAGCCCGTATCCTGCGCAAATATACGGAACCAGAGAAACAGAAGGACTTTGGAAGCATCGAAGTAGAAGTCAGAACTCAGATGTTAGAAATTGTGGGGCCAACAATGGGGGAGTTTTTTTTTCAGAAGGGGGAAAAAAACGGTCTGGAAACAAGCGAAAAATCAAAACCCTAGTCGGAGAAGTGGAAATAAGCCAAAAACAAGCCAGAAAACTAAAGGTGTCGCCAAAAATCGTCTTAAGTCCAGGTTTAGAGAAATGCTGTCTAAGAGCCAGTGCGAAAACATCCTACCAACAAGCAGAAGAAGATATAGAGGAGTTGATGGGGATAAAAGTAGGACATAGCAGTTTACATCGCTTGGTAGAACGGACAGAACTGCCCTTAGCTCAAGCTCAGTCAGAGAGTGCGGGGGTCAGTATAGATGGGGGAAAGATTTGTCTGCGGGGCGAGGAGAAGGAAGGGGGACAGTGGCGAGATTATAAACTGGTGAGTCTTCATGGCAATGTCTGTGAAGCCTTTTTCCAAGACCCAGAGGGCTTAAAGAATTGGAGCAATGTTCAACCTTTGTCCCCAATAGTGACCTTTTTGGGAGATGGTCATCCCGCAATCTGGAATGCGGTAGAGAGTTTCGCCACTCAATCGTGGCTGATACGACGAGAGGTGTTGGATTGGTATCATCTCAAGGAGAATCTGTTCAAAGTGGGTGGCTCTCTCAAACGGCTAGAAGCAGTGGAGCATTTACTGTGGCGGGGTTTTGTGAACAAGGCAATAGATGCGTTTGATGGAGTCAAAAGCAAGAGGGCAAAGAATTTTCAAGCCTATTTGACGAAGCATTATCAGCGTATCCCTGATTACCAATACTATCAACAGCTTGGTATTGTGATTGGTTCTGGTGATGTGGAGTCTAAGATTAAACAGGTGGGAGCTAGGGTTAAATTGTCGGGAGCACGTTGGCATCTTCATAATGTTTCTCGTATTCTTCGGCTACGATGTGCTTATCTCAATCACTCTCCTCTTTTGAGTGTCAATGTATTATCTTAAGTGGGATGCACCCACTGTCAATTGAGTTAAGACAAAAAATAATAGTGCAAAAATGTTAGTCATAAAAAAGTTGATTTAGGAGATAGATTTGAAAAAAATTTATATTAGTTGATATTCTACATGATCCCTACCATATAAGCTATTTAGACTACCACTACTATCGAATCACTACCGTCATTTGTTTTCTCCAAAGAAAATAAGTTTTATGTCTGGTTAGCTATAGACAGAACAACAAGAGAAATTGTTGGTTGTTATATTGGGGACAGAAGCCGTGCATCAGCCAAAAAACTTTGGGCAAGTTTGCCTGCTGTTTACCGACAATGTGTCGTTGCTTACACGGATTTTTGGGTATCTTATGAGAAAGTTATTCCCAGTAAACGTCATTGAGCAGTCGGTAAAGAGACGGGACAAACTAATCATGTTGAAAGATTAAATAATACCTTTCGACAAAGAATCTCTCGACTGGTGCGAAAAAGCCTCTCTTTTTCCAAAAATGTGGAAAATCATATTGGGGCAATTTGGTACTTTATACACGACTACAATGCCCAATTAGCAAAGGCTTAAGCCGCCACCACTACTATCGAATCACTACCGATAGAACCCATTTTGTTAGCAAATGTTAGTGTTTTAGGAGCGGTTCTATTGACAATGGGATATCACGCAATCTCTCATTCAGTACAAAGCTCAAGGATCTTTTGACAACTTGAAATTTTGAGACAAGATAGGATCAATCCCTCTGTTGCCGAAAGCGAGTATTGTTATGTACCTAGAAGCCATCGATTTAGGAGTCAGCGTTAATCCTACTCATCACCATAACTATCTTAGTTGTTGTTTAGATGGACTTTCCTCGCGCGATCGCGAACAACAAAGGGTGACATTACTGGAACAGTTAGGCCTCTTAGACACGGAAATTATTCCTATTTTTGATGAAGCAGTTCAGACGGCGGCTCGCTTTTTGGAGGTTCCCATCGCGCTGTTAACGATTCTGGTCTATGATCAGCTTTGGATTAAATCAGCCCTCGGCTTATCTCGTTTGGGATTGCGTAATCCTTTAGCCGCAGAGCGGAAAATGAACCGTCAGGACGGATTTTGTACCCATGTAGTGGACAGTCAACAGTCCTTAACTATTTTCGATACGTACCAGAACAAGGCTTTTGCTCAGAGTTTATTGACTCAACATTATGGCATCCGAGCCTATTTAGGAACGCCACTGTTAACCTCTGATGGGCATTGTATTGGCAGTTTAGCCGTGATGGATTTGGTTCCCCATGATTTTTCTTGTCGGGATCTGGAATTTTTAACCATGACAAATCGCTGGTGTATGTCCGAATTTGAACGGGATCTGCTCCAGAAAAATCAGACGACGATCTCAATGATTGCCTCTTCTTTCTCAGAAAATAATACTACCCAGCCACCGTTATCTCACCAGGAAACGGCGATCGCTTACCCTCAAGAAATACTCCCCGAAAGTAACCACTCACCGCTTGCTTTAATCACCCCCAATCCTCTGAGCTATTCCTTAGAAAGTATTAAGCTCAAGTTATTACACCAGTTAGTTCAAGAATTACAAACTCCCTTAACAGCCGTCATTGGTATGTCCAGTGTCCTACGGGGGGAAGTGTTTGGCAAGTTGAGTCCTAAGCAAAAAGAATATTTGGGCATTATTCATAACAGTGGTGAAAATATCCATTATCTAGTCAAGGAAATTCTGAATTTAGGGTCAATTGACGAGCAAGCAAAGATGCTAGAGTTGATCCCAGTCAATATCGAAATGTTGGCTCAAAAAGCAATCAATAGTTTATCGGAAGTTGCTAAACAAAAACGTCAAGATATTCGCCTATCTATCGAGCCAGGCAAGCGAGTCTGGTTATTAGATAAGGACAAGTTTCGCCAAGCCATTTACTATGTTATTTCCAGTGTGATGGAAGCGTCGGAGCCAGGGGGAGAGATTCGCATTCATATTTCCCGTCGCAGTCAAACCATTAATTTCGCTATCTGGATGTATCATCCCTGGGTGGGAGATGGTCTGCCCCATATCCATTTACAACCACCGTTGCTGATTCCAGGCGGTAGCAAACCCGTTGCGGGAGATGATTTAAAAGAAAGCTTAAATATTACCAGTAAGGAACAACTTCTAACCGTTCCCCTGTTGGAATCTTTGATTCAGAACGCCAATGACGATACCCAGCCCATTTTAAAACAACCTCAAAAGTTATTAGGTTTATTGTTAGGCTGTTATTTAATTGAATTTCATGGTGGCAAGATCATTGTTCAAGGTTCTTCTGATGCGGGCTATCGCTATGTAATGATGTTGCCCAAAATCGCGGCCAATGAAGATGACTCATCAAAAATTTGGGTCTGAAACCCCGCTGATGGGGCGACAAGAGTGGTCTAAAGCCTTACTGGATAAAGGTTGTAGGATTATGCAATCTTACAAGATAAGTTCCGAATAAGATTCTTAATAAGAAAGATTCTTATTAAGATTGGCTGAAGCCCTCATTCTATCGTCAATTAGTACGTATTATAGGAGAGGATTTTGTACAAACTCAATCGCCTAAAATACTTGCCTAGCAAGAGATAGAGATAGTATTGTCGCCCCTTCAGGCAGGGCGAACGCATCTAAAAATGATACAGACACAAGAACATTATAGAGGGATGGATAAGGGAAAATAAGGGAAAGTGCATAGAAAACAAAAGCGATGAAACTGGTAGTGTTCTGAATCTGTGGAAGCACATCTAAATAAGACATCCAAGCGATTGATAAATAATCCAAGGACAATATCGTGCATCACAATAGATTTGGAGAAACAAATCGTTTTTCTCGCTATACCTCGCACGGTGATAATTTGCGTTTTTTAGTTCAGCCCCCCTAGCCCCCCAAGTTTTGGGGGAACCATTCTCTATTTAGGGCTTGCTGAAAAAGTCAAAAAACGAAAGAAATGTGGGTTAGGGAAGTATGGACTGAAAAAGCATAGATAACTTATCCTTATGGAAACAAATCAAAATACAGATTTTGTTTAATCTATTGTTCCTTTCTGTCTAAAAAGGTCAACACAAATCACTCCTCACAAAAGAGAGGAAAATTAACACCATTTTTCACAAGAAAAACGACTCTACAACTTTTTACTTTTTGTCTTCTGAAGTAGAGTAGAAAGATTCATTACCAAAAAGTTCATCGCAATTACCGTTTCCGAGGTCTCAGGTAGTTTGGCCATCACTCGACCAAGACTAAATTTCCTCTTTCCCTGTCCGAATTTACCCTCAATGGCATTACGCACTCTTTCATCTGAGCGTGCCTCTTTCTTTTTTTCTTTGCTCACCTCTTTCGGCGGTCTTCCCAATCGGGGACCACTCATTCTTATATCCCTTTCTTTACAATAAGCTCGATTCGCTTTTGTTCGATAGATTTTATCCACATGAACCGATTCCGGATAACATCCTGTTTCCCTTTTATATTCTTCTATTCGCGCTTGTAAATCTCCCGATTCGTTGTAATTATCCCAACTTAATTTGTCTAAGAAGACAAAGCCATTCACATTACTTGCCGATATTTTAGCTCCAAACTCTACTGCTTTTCCCGCTTTTCCACGCACTATTGGACGCACGTGAGGTTGGCTTACACTCACAATTCTGTTTTCTACTTTATTTGTCTTTTTTTCATACATTTCTAACTGTTGCTCATACACTTTTCCTATCGTTACAAGCTCTTCTTGCTCTTTTTTCGTTAGTTTTTCTAACTTTGCTCCCTCTTCTATCATTTTTTCTATATCAGACAAGTTTCTTTTTATATATCCTAGTTGTTTTTTTGTTCCTTTTCTTCTTTCTTTTTTTGACACACGACGTTTTTTTGCTATGGCTAAGTACTCTTTTCTTGCCACTTCCCTATAAGTCCTCGGCTTTTCTTTCCTTTTCTCTTTTATTTCTTCATACAGCTTATCTATTATTTTTTCTGTTTTTTCTCTGGCATCATTCAATATTCCTATATCCGTTGGATATTTTATATCTGCTGGTGTACAAGTCGCATCTAACAATAACTTTCCTTCATTTTCTTTTTTTTCTGACGCTACACCCGTCGCTTTTTTTTCTATTTCTTTATTAATTTTATTTATTAATTCCATTCCTATTTTTTTACGAAAATGAACCATCATTGACGCATTAAATGCTTCTTTGCTACTATAGCTTTCCATTCCTATAAAGTACTGTAAATAAGGGTTCTCTTTTATTTGTTCTACTGTTTCTCTGTCACTTTTTCCTGAAATTTCTTTGATAATTAATGCTCCTAATGCCATTCTAAATGATTTGGCTGGGGCTCCTTTTTTTTCTGTGAAGTTTTTTGCATATTCTTCCTCATATTCTTCCCAGGGAATCATTTTTGACATTTCTATCCAACGATTTTCTTCGTCTAACTGCCCGCCGAACAGATTTTTCAAGTTTTCTGGTGTTTCAATTGAGTACTGTTGCTTTCGGTACATCTGCTTTCTCTCTTCTTAATGCAATGGTTTTGAGGCATTCTACCCTATTTTCGTGCATTCTAGCGGTTCTTAATTCGCCTACTATTTTTCTCCGTAAAGGTTTCAGCTTTTTTCAGCAAGCCCTATTTATCGGTTTCAAAGTCCCCCAGCATTGGGGGATTCAGGGGGCGAAAATCTCAATCCATGACCGTGCCAAGTATAATCTCTTTATTCGAGTTCTCAATGTCAAGTGCTTTCGTTCGATTTTTTGAGTATTATACTTACCCACCTCATGCAATGCTGGCTCAATATGTCGTTCGTAAGCCCCTCATCCATCTGTATAATATTGAGTAATACCAAAAGGTTCTAACAACTCTTTTAGCCTTAGAAATGCTTCGTCTTTGTGACCAGACAAAACATAAGCTAATATCTCACCTGTCTTATGAGCAATAGCGTGCCATAACCATCTTTGCTCTTTTTTGCTCTTCACAAAACCCCACATTTCGTCGAGTTCTGCTTCCACGTCATTCCATTGGCAGAGCGTTACAATACTCTGACTGGGTTCCAGTTCTGCTAGTTTTTTTTCGTTGACGAATACTAAACTAGACTCTTTTTTTTTTAGTTCACTAATCACTGTTGATGGACTAATCCTCAGCACACGGGCTGTATCCCTTATGCCACTACCATTCATTGCCATTTCGGCAATCTTTTCCTTTACTTCTGGCAAATAACCTTTATAAGTATAGTTTAAGATAAATGTGCAACGCTTACATTCTGTATTACGACATCTGTAACGCTCTTTCCCCTCCCCAGAGGGGCCGTGTTTCACAATATCCGTACTTTGACAACTTGGGCAAACAATTGCTTTGAATAGCATGGCACACCAATTTTAAGATTTACATTTATTTATTATTACTCTTTTCCACAGGTTTAGAACACGACCTTTCTTATATCAGCCAGTTTCGGACATAACGGCACTCTTTGGTATCGGATGTCCGATTTTCTTTTCTCCACTTACCCGCATCGAGAACTTCCCACTGTCCAGTTAGAGAAAAAGTATCCGATTGGTTTAGGTGTTACGGAAGCAGCTTGTAAGACGTTGGTCAAACAACGATTATGTTGTTCAGGGATGCGATGGAAGGAAAAAGGAGCAGGAATTATTTTGAGCCTACGGGCTTTGGTATTGACAAGGAACGATGGAGTCAATTTTGGGCAAAACTTGATCAGTATGGGTTTCCTGTAGAACCCTGATTACACCGTTCTTTATCAATTAGAGGTCGCACCCTGTTTGACAAAGAGGCGATCGCCCTTTTTTTCGAGATCGGAAAAATAAAGCTACCAAAGCAACTCCAAGAAAAGGCATCATCGCTAAAGAGGGGAGCATCGCTGGATGATGAGCAACCTTGCCCATTGTGGGTGAAGTGGGTAAAAAAACCTGAGAAACTCGTAACGAATTAAGAGCAGTCTGGGAAGATGTCTGGTAAGAAACTAAAACATTATTTGTCGTACTAACAGTAACTTCCGGATCAAAAACAAGCTGGGGAGTGGTTCCATAATTACTAACCTTAAGTTGCACGCTATTGTCCAGAAGACTTAAAACCCAGACATCATTAGTTTGGGTTGTCTGTTGCCCTTTAACCACGCCAGCAACCAGAGCCACATAACTACGACCACCAAACACAAAGGGAAGAGGATTCGCCAGCCAAGGAATTTGACCAGATGGATAGGGAACGGTCGTTGTATTGATTAATGTCCATTGATTATTAATTTGACGATAGACTCCTATCTTGGAATGGTTGAGCAAGGCGACAATAATGTTTTCTCCATTGTATTCAGGAGTTGCCAAAATCTTAGGGTCTGTTTTTTGGTTCCCAGAGTCAGTGGTTAAGGTCGTTGTAGTTCTGCTATCAACATCAAAACGAGCCGCCTGATTAACCCCATTGGTATCTCTTACCGTTGTAATGATCGATCTGGTGGTGGTTCCATCCGAATTTTCTATCCAGCGAGGCCCTTCAGAGCCTCCATTTTTTGGGGCATAGGGAAGGAAAGCTCCCGTATTGGTCGGTGTTCCTTCCTTCCAAACATTGAGATATCCTAGATCGGTGCCATTCGTTGTTTGTTTTTGGAGATAAATCATACTAGTGGATGTGTCCTGGGCATTGACTGATGGTAATGCCCCTCCCACTTTTGGATAAGAACCCGTCGTGATGGCGATGGGGTTGGCATCGGTAGTGTACCACCTAAAAAGCTGATATTGTCCATTCGTATCTACGCCGGTGTAGTAAACCGCTAGACCCTTTGCACTGAGCCCAAAACTGGCTCCGTAACCGGGAACACCTTGACCAGGCGTTACGCTGTTAGATTGTTGCTGTACGCCAATAAGACGACCTTTCGTATTGGTGGGAATTATGCCTGTATTAGGCTCAAAGTCAACAATGTAAACATTAGACAATAGGGAAGTCCCTGTTGCGGCGTTCCTATAAATCATTTGATTGGTTGTTGGCGAGTACTCATTGTCATAGTAACTAAACTTGGGATTGCCGACTGGACGATCAATGAAGGAAGGGACAGCTTGAGCTTGTAGCATGGGGTGAAAATCCTCTAATCGTTAACGTTTTTGAATTTATAAAATTATCGAGTCTATAGAAAGTTTACGCCTTAATGCCTATCATTAAAGAGCCTATTCCTGCTGCACTAGATTTTGTTCGTCATAGGATTGACAGAGACGATCTAGTAGCTCAATCTCCCAACGAGTTTGTTGAAGTAGGAAACGGAGCCAAACTTCTCGATATTGTAATTCTTTTTTTCGCTCTCCTAGCTCTGCGATGCTACTTGAACCCATGAGAATAGAAGGGTCATCGGTTCGGATCATGTCCCAACTTTGGAGACTATCAAGGAAATCAATAACACTCCCATAGGGTTCAATAAACTCATCTAGACTAACATTGTCCACCAAGGAAGACAATAGAGGCAGATTACCAGAATCAGTCATTTCTGAAATATTCTCCTATTTCAAATAATACGGGTCATTGAAAATAATACTAGGAAATAGACTTTAAAAACTAAGAAGAGATAAGAGTGTCAATTTCCTTTTTGTAGATTTGAGCACTTTCTTGCCAATTAGAAGCTCCGTCCTTCAAGTTTGCTTGTTTATTATTTAATAATGTTTTAGCTTTGGCATAGGTGAGGGTAAGCTCATAGGCGTTACTCGCTTCTTCAAACCTTTTTTGTTTAGTGTATAGATCCCCTAAAAGTTTATACTTTTTCCATTGGATATCATCCGTGTTCGGTAGATTTTTAAGGAGCTTTTCTGCTTTTTTTAGATCTAGGTTTAAGGTGACTAAAGCTTCTGCTAATCCAAACTTTGCCAAAACTTCTGATCGTTCATCAATATCTCGAAAACTCAGGGTTTTTTCAAAATTATCCTTGGCATCATAGAATTTCCCTTTTTCAAGATAAATACTACCTAGTTGAACATAGGCTGGTGCCTTGTCTGGTGCAAATTCAATTAAATTTTTAAGCACAGTACTAGCGTAGGCAATGTTACCTTGATTTTTATAGGCACGGGCAATCAAAAGATAACTTTCTGTTTGATAGGGATCTAGATCAATGGCCTGACGGAAGTAAGCGATCGCTTCATCATACCGATTTAACTTAAGCAACAGATTCCCTAACCCCAGATAACCAGCCGTTGACTTAGGATCAATGCGAATCAAGTCTTGGAAATAGTCTGATGCTTTGCCCCATTCCTGATTCGCCAAACATATTTTGCCAGCCAAAGTAAAGGCTTGAGGCATAAACGGATCTAGCCGAATAACTTCCTCTGCATGGCGTAAGGCTTCATCGTAGCGTTTTCGAGAAAAAAGTATTCCCGCAATGCAAACATGAGCACCTTTAGAGGTTGGATCCTTAAGAAGAGCTTCATCAAAAGCTTCCAAGGCCTGATCATATCTTTTTTGCTCCATCAACTGGATACCTCTTTTAAAAATATCCGAAGACTTTTTGCCAAGAAGTCTTAGACCCTGCTTTGATCTTCCTGAGGACGGAGCTTGGTTATCCTTTTTAACACGAGGAACAAAATCAGCCATAGGTCATAAAACTCCCTGGATTCCATTAAAATTAAGGTTTTATTCCTTCTACAAAAGGGATCTCAAAACATTTCTTGTGCATGATGGGGCCGTGGCCAAAATAATTATCTTCACCAAATAACTCACCATGATCGGCTGTGACAATAATGTGAGTGTTCTCTGGACATTTTTCTAACAATTTTCCCAATAAACCATCAATGTATTCTACACAGGATATCTGTTGAGTGTGTAAGCGTTGCATTTCTTGTTTAGAGAAAAAACTTTGTTCTTCCTCTGCCTCTTCCTCGATTGGTTCGTTAGAATCCTCAATAAACTGATCCATCTTCTTGAAAACACCATGAACACCAGAGATTCTTGGCAAATTTTCTTCTGAAAGCATATAGGGGTAGTGGGTTTCTCCTAAGTTGAGAAAGTAAAAGTAGGGACTATCGCCGTCAAAATCAATTTCCTCCACCATCGAAGCAAAGTCATTATGATTGGGCATCAGAGCGTAGTCATCAAAGTATTTATTCAGATTAGTAAACTGATTGAGAACAGGC
This sequence comes from Woronichinia naegeliana WA131, assembly GCA_025370055.1. Classification (NCBI taxonomy): domain Bacteria; kingdom Bacillati; phylum Cyanobacteriota; class Cyanophyceae; order Synechococcales; family Coelosphaeriaceae; genus Woronichinia; species Woronichinia naegeliana. Next base: position 4,475,460 of record CP073041.1, read on the forward strand.
ATAGAGACTCTTGCCACTGTCCGATAGCCCAAATTCTTGCAAACTTTTGCTAGAGAGAGTTCAGGCACAAAAGTTTTGAAAGAGAGATTGGGAATGCCGAGGCGATCTACCCATTTAACGAATTCCTGTTTATAGACTTCAGAGGCAAAAACATTCTGAGGACTGGTGTGGGGTATCATACCCATCAGCATGGTGTAATGGGAGGGGGATGTCCAGGAAGCATAGCTATAACGACACTCAACGGTTCCGATTGAGTCTATATTTGGCGTTTTAGCGGCCTGATAGCTATCAAACCGACAGCTATCCATAATGATATAGAGCAAATGGTTGGGCATATTTAAAGATTGTCCTGGAATAATCCCCTGATTTTAACCCAAAAATACGAAGATGCCATAGCTCGAATAACTATAAAGCACTACAAGAATAGTTTAAAATACCCAAAAAAAGCAGTGGGATAAATTTGAGAATATTTAGATTCCTGCAAAGAGAACTGCACTAATGTGGCACAGTCTCGTACTACATGCTTGATCGCGATCGCCGCTCATACTTTTGTAATACTTTTTTTGAAAATGCTTAGAGATATCTGGTTAATTGCACTCGATATCTTTCTTTTTTGGTGACGACAATTTCTCCCACTTCCAAACGACCTTTCCCTCGATAGGTAATCAGATCACCAGATTGAACATTATGGCTAGTTTGGGTAATTTCTTTCCAGTTAACCTGTACGTTTCCCCCACTAATCACTTCCGCCATTTTACTACGTGACACTCCAAATCCGGCTGAGGCGATCGCATCTAATCGTAAAGACGCTTCGACGGTGGTTAATTCCTTTTTCTGCGGTGGACGAATTTTTAACTCACTGAGATCTAGGGGCTGGGTTTTAACCGGAACAGAGCGCACTTGCACCAAGGCTGTTTGTAAAAACTCCACCAATTCAGGAACCACAATGGCCTGGGCCCCGCGATCGCCGAGGGGAAGAATATCACCCACTTTTTCGCGCACAATGCCAGTTCCTAAAATCGCGCCTAAAAAATCTCGATGACTAGCTGTATCAAAGAGAAAATTGCCAGCAATATCCAGAGCCGCCAGGTCAACCTGGGACAGATCCAAGGGGATTTCCGCACGGGCGATCGCTAGGCGTTGACGTTCTGCTTGAGGATAACCGCCCCAACTAATAAAAACCAATTCCGTTAAACGACTAAAACGCGATTGCACTTCTGCTAAAACACGAGGCGATAGAAAATCTGTGACGACCACTTCCCAGGTTCGTAGGGATTGTTCCGCCTGGTCAATAATTCGCGCCATTTCTTCTCGGTTCTCGACCCCTTTTAACAATTCCTCTCTGGGTAACATCACCTAATCCTCAAAGTTGCTGTTTAGCTGTAGCTATATTCCTCATTCAAATCGTTATAGGACTGTAAATCTTCAGGATTGAGAGCACCTAAAATCCGATTCGCTTTTGTTCTCAGTGCGTCTGAACCCTGCACGATGACCAGATACTTGCCCTGATTGAGATAATCACGATAGGGAGTTCCTTCTCGTCCGCCAAAACTCAAGCCGATACCTCCACCGACAAAAATACTCCCCATTGCGCCGCCCACCATTCCTAACAGTCCACCCACAATATGATTGCCTGGTTCTCCCGCCCAATCAAGGGTATGCAAACCCGTAATTAAATTAAAACTAAAACCCGCAACAAAGCCAAAGGGGACTAACCAATAGGCCATAAAAATTGCTCGCTTTTTGGACTGTCTCTGAGGATCAATAAACGCAAAAGTTTCGGCTGAACTATAGCCCCGACCCACAATCGTCATTTGTTGTTGGTTAATGCCTGCGCTTTCTAGGGCTGTATAGGCTTCCTCAGCTTGAATACGGTCAGCAACAACAGCAATAAGGTAGGTCATAGATCAATAAAATGTAGGGAAGAGAACGAGTCTCCCTGAATCGAGAGGCTTAACTTCTCTATCCTACAAACATTTTGCCGCGAAACAGCACTTAAAGTTCGGAACCAATTTCTTTCAGAACGAAAAAGAGGAGACAAAAAACTGTCTCCCCCTCTTCTTTGATCAAAGCGTATCTAAATTGGGTTTTGGATAATAACTGACTTAATCCAGGGATTTTAGTAAGCAAGACCCATACTACGGGTTGTTTCTGCGCCTAAATAGACGCGGATGCTTAAGAAATCGGTGGGACAAGCCGTTTCACAACGTTTGCAACCAACACAGTCTTCGGTACGAGGAGAGGAAGCGATCTGAGCAGCTTTACAACCATCCCAGGGAACCATCTCCAGAACGTCTAGAGGACAAGCCCGAACGCATTGGGTGCAACCGATGCAGGTATCATAGATGTTTACGCGGTGTGACATTGAGTATCGGCTCCTTAACCGAGGGTTCTCCGTACAGTAGAATATTAAAGTCAGGATTAAGGGCTAGTTTACCCTAGAGAAGAGTTTCTATTGCTAAAAATACTCACAACTTTAAATTCTGTAACATAATCGCCTCTCATTTCCACTTTAGGCGATCGCCGTTTGCCCTGATTTTAGATAAAAATAAATGATAGAAAGCTTGCCTGATAAGGTTTTTAGTCAGTTGGATTATTTTAGGCTTAAGGAGTGGAGAACCAATTAGTTATTTAATAATTCAAGAGGAAATTAGAGCAAGTTGTCTTTTTGAGTTCTTTCGTATGGCTCAATATAATTCTGGGAGTTTTCTCTAAAATAGTGAAACACTAATTTTGAACGACTCAATGTCCTTTGTAGATACCATCGCCGCGATCGCCACTGCCATTGTGCCGCAACAGGGAAGTATTGGCATTGTGCGTCTATCGGGAACTCAGGCGGTGATGATTGCCCAAAAACTCTTTCAGGCTGCGGGGAAACCCACTTGGGAAAGTCACCGTATTTTGTATGGCTATATCCGTCATCCTCACAATGGACAAATTATCGATGAAGCTCTTTTGCTATTGATGTTGGCTCCCCGTTCCTATACGAGGGAAGATGTGGTGGAATTTCACTGTCATGGTGGCATTATACCCGTACAACAAGTTTTACAGGCTTGTCTAGAACAGGGGGCCAGATTAGCCGAACCAGGAGAATTTACGCTGAGGGCTTTTCTGAACGGTCGTTTAGATCTAACTCAAGCAGAAAGTGTAAGTGAATTAGTCGGGGCCCAATCTCCCCAGGCGGCCCAAATGGCCCTGGCCGGTTTGCAAGGTAAGTTAGCTTCTCCCATTCGTCAGTTGCGATCGCAATGTTTAGATATTTTGGCCGAAGTGGAAGCAAGAGTGGATTTTGAAGAGGATTTACCGCCCCTGGATCTCGGACAAATTCAATGCCAGTTAGAGCAAGTACTCGCCTCTGTGTCCCAAATTTTAGCGACGGCGGATCGGGGTGAATTATTACGAACCGGCTTAAAAGTGGCCATTGTTGGCCGTCCCAATGTGGGCAAGTCTAGTTTGCTCAATGCCTGGAGTCGCAGCGATCGCGCCATTGTCACCGATTTACCTGGTACGACCCGTGATGTAGTGGAATCCCAATTAGTGGTAGGCGGTATTCCGATTCAGGTGTTAGATACGGCGGGGATTCGGGAAACAACGGATACAGTGGAAAAAATTGGTGTACAGCGATCGCGCCAGGCAGCCCAACAGGCCGATTTAATTTTACTGACCCTAGAGGCCATAACAGGTTGGACAAAAGAGGATGAGGAAATTTATCAACAGGTCAAACATCTGCCGGTTATTTTGATTATTAATAAAGTGGATTTAGCCAATCCGCAAACGGTTCATTATCCAGAAACGATTCAACAAATTGTGCCGACTGTTGCCGCCCAACAGCAAGGGATTGATGCCCTAGAAAATGCCATTTTAGCCATTATCCAACAGGGCAAATTAATAGCAGCCAATCTCGATTTTGCGATCAATCAACGTCAAGCCGCAGCCCTGATCGAAACGAAACAGGCATTAGAACAAGTACAAGCAACGATTTGCCAACAATTACCGCTAGATTTTTGGACAATCGATCTCAGAACTGCCATTCAATGTCTAGGCAATATTACCGGCGAAGAGGTGACAGAATCCGTTTTAGATCGGATTTTTAGCCGTTTTTGCATTGGTAAATAGTTTGCTTTCCCTATTAAGTAGCTTAGTGTTCAAAAATATTACTAAAAAGCTCCAGATCAAGAGAGACAAAAACCGGAATACATTCAAAACAACGCTGTGCTAATCCTAACCGCTCTTCCCTGACTAACATCTCGATTAATTTATCTTTCATACTGATTAAATAACGCACATCATTGGCAGCATAGCTTAACTGAGAGATGGACAGGTTTTGGGAATTGCCCCAATCTGAACTTTGGGACGTTTTATCGAGTTCAACTTTCGCCAATTCTTGTACTAGGCTTTTCAGCCCATGACTAGAGGTATAGGTGCGAACTAATTTGCTGGCAATTTTGGTACAAAAAATCGGATGGGTTTTAATGCCAAAGGTGTAATTTAACTGAGCCACATCAAAGCGGGCAAAATGAAAGACTTTGACAATTTGTTCGTTTTCCATCAATTGCTTAAGGTTCGGTGCTTCGGTCTGTCCCTTGCTGATCCGAATCGCGACAACAGAACCATTGGGATCACAGAGTTGCACCAGACAAAGGCGATCGCGCTGGGGAATTAGCCCCATTGTTTCCGTATCGACAGCGATCGCGTTAACCGTCGAAAAGTGGTTCAGAAGGTCAGCAGACAGATCTTGATTACAAACTTGAAAATTACTTAAAGTTGTCATAGAGCAGGAAAAAGTACTGGTCAGAGATTAAGCTTATTTTAAAACAGTTTCGTTTATTAGGAGGCGATTCGAGGTTTTTCCCATCACATCTGAGATAAAAAAAGAATAATTGGATAATATTTTTAAGCCAAAAATGACTAGTTAGCAGTTTTCGAGGAAAATGTGAGAAACACGCCACAGATTGGGGTAGTTAGGGTAAACTAGGACTAAATTCTCTGTATTTGCTAATCTAGTTTACTTTCGTCTATAATTTCTCTGGGAGGTAGTCTTATTCCTACATCAGCACAGCAGTTAACTTGTTTTATTCTGACCTATTAGTTAACCAAGCTATATTTGCCGATTTACCTGATTCGCATTGATGAAAGAACCAAAGATGTTTTTCTTTGGGCGGGCGAAGAGAGTGAAATCGTGATCTTTCCTAATGGTAAATGGAGGTATTTATAATGAAGTCTAAGTTTGAAGCGATGTCTCGTCAAGAGTTACGGACTTATATTTTGCAAAACCGTGATGATGATGAGGCGTTTCAGGTTTATATAGATCGCGCATTAGCAGAGCCAGGGGAAATTTATTCTGCTCCTCAAACGATTGATGATCTTAAGGATTTTCCTTTTTTGAAAAGGGGGGTTACATCCTATTAGCGCATCCTACTATATCTAAGTTTGATGTGATCGCTTGTCAGTAATGAAACCGAGAAGAGCGGAGATCGCCCCTTGCAAAGATTTCTAACGCTTGGCTAAATTTAGGGCTATCATTGTCATCTCAAATCAATTATCCTAGAAGGAAGTACAGCTAACTCTCCCTATACAGGAGAAACTTACAACGAAAGGAAGTTTAGGCGATGGCAACAGCAACCGACACCGACATCAAAGAAATTAAGGACATCCTTACGAATATCCAAACCCAAATTGTTGACCTTAAGTTAAGTGTCGGCAAAATAGAAGCTACTCTACAGACTCAAAGTCCTTCTATCCAAAAGATTCCAGACCTTGCAGAAAAAGTGGGAGAACTCAAAAACTGGAAACAAATTGGTTTAACTATTGTTGGGGGATTGATTGGGGCTTGGATTACCTTTCTGCTCAAAACACAAAACCACTAACCCGCGATCGCTTTTCTGGTTATTTAGCTGATAAGGTAAACGAATACTAGATTTTCACCTATCTGTTCGACGTAAAAATGGAATCTGATTTAGGTACAATGAGTAAGGAGAAGTTGCGTGAGTATGTGATCGGCCATCCTAACGATAAGGAGGCTTTCTATCTCTATGTTGATGCTTTGAAGTCTAGTTCTTCTGGTCAGAGTTATCCGAGTTCTCTTTCTCCTGAAGAGATTGAACAGGCTGTTATGGAATATGTTGGGCAAAATCAAGCTAAATAGAGGTTTTCTATGATTGAATCTAAGTTTAATGCGATCGCTTGTCAATGGTTATGGGCTTCTGTTTTACAGAACTGTGATGATGAGGTGTTTTACTTATACCGAGATCGCACTACCACATCGGCAGTCGCACTTAGATAACGAATTATTTTAGGTATAAAATTATGATTAATCTGTCTGTCGGTAAAATGTTGTATCTGCTTTATGCTGAAGCTTATTCAGAAAAAGTAAAATCTGATTCTCAAAGTGAATATAAGGAAAAATCTAATGAGATTTACAACTATAGCGTTACTAAAGGAGATGTAAAATCTCATCTTCCAAGTGAATACAAGGAAAAATCTGATGAAATTTATAGTGATTTGGTAGATCAAAAACTTATTATACCGACTGATTTAAGAGGCAACTTAACAAGTAAAGTCGGTCGTTTTTCTTTAACTAAAGAGGGAAAAACTGTTTTAGTAAATTATTTAGCCAATACAGATTATCAATTTGTTTCTTCTAAAGGTTATAAGGTTTTAAACGCTCTTCAGCGTTGTATCAAATATGCTGTTTTAGCTAACTCCAATCAAACAATGGACTATGAAGAATTTAGAGAAAAGTTCAAACAACTTTATTTTCAACAATGGGCAAGACAATCATCACAAGGAATAATTGTTATCTTTAAAAAGGATTTAACTCAAAAATTTATCACGGAAAATAATCTCTCTCTTCAAGAATTCGATCTGCATTTTGATATGTTGAATAATAGGGGAGAAATTTCTATTACTCAAGATAAAGAAGATAAACTTATCCAATGGGTGGAATAAAAATGGCTGAAAATACATCTAAAAAAGAAGAATTCAGAAAATTCCTTGAGCGTGTAAAACGTGGACTTGATTTTATTGAAGAAATATGGGTCGAACGTGAGATTAAACATCCTCCTAAATCAGATGAATCAGAAGGATTATTAATTAAATCAGAAGGATTATTTTGCATTGCAAAGACCTTGTCAGGCAAGTCCGCATCAAATGTGACTGAGCTTCTTAGGGACGACTTACAGTATTCTTTCGAGAGAAGAGAGTTTGCTTTTAGATTCATTGCCGCGAAGCCAGGTAGTGGAAAAACAACAATTCAGAGTTACTTGTGTCAACTGATAGATGCACAATCGGAATATAGAAAATCTGCAATTATTGTTAAATTCCGATGTGGAAAGTTGCTTTCACAAGCAGGCGTAGAGAGTTTTAGTGTTAAATTTTTTATTTATGCTTTAACTCAGACTTTTTGGGAAATAATGAGAAAAGATAATGAAGTATTATCTGAAGATATTAAACTAATCGCTGAAAAGTCATTAAAGAAGATCATAGGTGATGAAAAAGCGTTTAGTTTGAGTGGAAAGACTGATGATTATTTGGGATATTGTGAGCAACTAATTAACTATCTTTCTGAAAAGAAGGATAATTTTCAAGATCGTTTTTTCTTGAATTTACACAATTTTAAAGAAAATGATTCCTCTGCAACTTTTGTTTATTTAATAGACGAACTAGACTCTTTAGATTCAAGTCCCCAATATCTACAAGATTTTAGAGTTATCATGAGAGAGCTTATCAATGAAGGTAAAGATAAAGGTTTACCTATAATGGTTTACATAGCTGGTAATAGTAGGTTTATGAATGATTTTATAAGCCCAGATAAAGGTTTATCCAGAAGAGTTGTTCCTTCTATTATAAATCTTATTAGTTTTCGTAAAGATGAGTGTGAAAAAATAAAATCTAAAATTGAGGAACGAATTTACGATGCTTATAATGGCTGTCAAGACTTTAGCACTGCTTGGCAAGAAATTAAAAAAATACAGTTGGAGGCAACCAAGCATTACAATAGTCTTGGTGAATTTTGTAACAGTTTTGCAGAAAGAATTATTGAAGTCCATGAAAATTATTTTGATGTTTATGATAAGAATTTTAATCAATATGAAAACAAAGCACGTCGAATTTTTGAAGACAATATCAAAAAACAATGGTCTCAATTTATTGGTGATAACTTTACCTTACAGTCAGATTGTCAAGAAGGTCTTTCAGGACATCATGGCCATACAAAATGGCAGAAATGGAAGGGCAAGAATGGCTATTCTATTTTAATCGCTCAGAGTAACACCAATCTCTTGTATAAAAACGAAAGCAAACATTCGTTAGATTGTTATGCGGAATTATATAAGGGGGATGATTTAATGGCAAAAGCTTATGGAGAGGCTAAGAATTACGCATTAATTAAAGAACACATTAATACATTTAGCCAGTGGTTAAAAGATTTTGATTTTAAACCATTAAGAACTCATCCTGATCTTGCGTTGATATTTTCTCCTTCTTGTACAGAACTTCAACTAGGCAAACTTGAATTAAAACATATTAAATTTATCAAAATTGAAAAGATTTTCAGTCCCCCTCCCCCTCCCCCAAATACCTCTAAGACAATTAATAATTCTGAAGTTATTAATATCAATTTAGCTGAACTTGATGAGCTAAAAGCTATTTTCAAGGGAACTAAAATTTCTTCAATTAATACTTTCAATAAACTTATCAAGGGCAGACCCTACAATAGCGTTGAAGATTTAACTAGAAGAATGAAATTTTCGGATACTTGCAAGACACATCTTCAAAAAAAGTTTGCCAACGGAGAAATTTCTTTTGATAAACTCAACTGATTCTTTAGTACTAGGGTACGTCTCACGCACCAAAATCTCTCTTTTCTAATCTCATTACCCTCTGATCAAGGAGTGTAAACCCAGATGAAACCCAATTTTAAACAAATCAGCAAAGCTAATTTAAGAGCCAACATTTTAGAACACCTTGAGGATGACAAGGCTTGAACAATGAAATTCCCTCTATTTTCTCAAGTTCAACTAACCCAAAATATTCCTCAACTTAATCTAAAAAAAGGGAGTATCGGCACAATTGTCGAATATTATCCAATGCCCAATAGTTTGGAAGATGGCTACAGCTTAGAAGGCTTAATTTGTCAAGATACCGTTGAAGTTTCTGAATCACAAATTGAATTAGTTCCCATCCAGCAAAACAGAGAAAAAGTGAGTAGTCAATAATCTACACACCCAAATATGTTTCTATAACATCACCGTTAATTATCATGAGGGCAAAATCGTGAACTCCATCACCATCAATCAATTTAAAAACGATCTCCAAGATCTTATCAAACAAGTCATCAATCAACATATTCCAATTAAAATTACCAATCAAGATGGCCAAGACTTTATCGTTATTAGTGCCGAAGATTGGGAACAACAACAAGAAACCCTATTGGTTTTACAAAATAGTAATTTAATGCAACAAATTGCCTATTCAATGGCTACCCATACCCAAAACCAAGGCTACTCTCCTAACCAGGAAGAACTCAATGAGATACTTAGTATTTGAAGGTAACACTTGGGAAATTTACGAAGAACTCAGACAGAAAGACAAAATTCTGCATAAAAACCTTTGTAAACTCATCAAAGAAATGCTGAGAGACGATCCCGCCAAAGGAACAGGTAAACCTGAACCCTTAAAACATAACTTATCAGGCTTGTGGTCAAGAAGACTGTCTCAAAAAGATCGCTTAATTTATAAATTTGATGATAAATATGTTTATATTTTTGCCATAGGTGGTCATTATAATTGAATTAAACAAAGCGCGATCGCCGCGAATTATCCCCTTAAATTCTTGTCATCAAACATCTTAATTTAACCTATGTCCTCCGAAAATATTGCTACCGTTACTAAAATGATCGAATCTCTCCCAGAGACAGCCCAAACCCAACTTATTGAACATCTTCGAGAATATATTGCTAGTCTTCAAAATGAACTAGAGTGGGATAACCTGGTTAGCAAAACCCAAAATAATTTAATCAAAGCCGCCAAACAAGCTAAACAGGAAATTGCTCAAGGTAAATCTCAACCGATGAATTACGAAAAACTATGAAATCGGCAACCTTACCTTCATTCTGGGAAACCTATAAATTACTAGATAACCAAACTAAACAACGCACTAGAAAAACCTATTATTTATGGCGTGACAACCCATTTCATTCTTCTTTACATTTTAAATGTATTAATCGAGAAGAAAATATCTGGTCTGTCAGAATTAGTCTAAATTATCGGGCATTAGGTATCCTCGAAAAAGATACAGTGACTTGGTTTTGGATTGGTAGCCACAAAAAATACGAAGAATTTTATGCCTAGCGCGATTATTAACTGAATGGCGATCGCCCTATTTTTTATCCTCAACATTCAATTAAACAATCAAAATGAAACTTGATCGCATCACCATTAACCCCAATCAAATGAACGGCCAGCCCTGCATTCGAGGACAACGTTTAACCGTTCGGAGAGTGCTAGAGCTATTAGCAACCTATCCTAACCGTAATGAACTTTACCAAGAATTTCCCGAATTAGAGGAAGAAGATATTCAACAAGCCCTAACCTATGTTTCCGCTTGTTTAGAAGATCGCATTATCGAACTATCTCCCACCTATGAAACTGTTGCTTGATCAAGGTTTACCGCGTTCTGCGGCCCCATTACTTAGTCAAAGAGGCATTGACAGTATTCATGTTGCCGATCTTGGAATGTCTGCCGCAGAAGATCAAGACATTTTAGAAAAAGCTAAAAACTTAGGTCGTATTGTTGTCACCTTAGACGCTGATTTTCATGGATTATTAGCCCTAACAAATGCAATTTCTCCCTCCGTCATTCGTATTCGCATAGAAAAACTTCGCGCCCAAGCCCTAACGAATTTATTGATAACGATTCTTCGTGAATGTGAAATAGAGTTAAAACAAGGAGCCGCTTTATCAGTTAACTCTAAACGTATCCGTATTCGACGATTATCTTTAGTTTAGGAATATTATTTGTTAAATACAATACCTTCAAAAAGATTAGTAGCCCAAAACACGAAGGATTTTATTCCTAACGCGATCATTAACTACTATTAACTGAATGGCGATCGCCCTATTTTTTATTCTCAAAGTTGAAGTAAACAATATGATGATTATTAAAAACAAACAACGTATCCAAAAACGCTTAGGAATCTCCTTCCCAATCCTTCGTGAATTTTGCCAACAACACAAAATCACTGAATTATCCGTCTTTGGTTCCATGCCAGAATATCCTAAATAATTCGGAGATTATTTTAGACTTTTATCTTGCTCTCAATCAGGTTCTTAATTTTACTCAAAATATGAATAAACAAGAATTCATTAATGATGAAAAGACACAATCTTCAGCATTATACCAATTAGTAATTATGGGAGAAGCCGTAAATCGCTTATCTGAACAATTTAAAAATTAACATCCTCAAATTCCTTTTAACGAAATCCGAGGCACGAGAAATCAGTGCTCTGCCTTAAACATCTGCACTGTCTAGCTTTTGTTCATTGTTAAGAATTGTGTGCGGTTGCCCTATATTCCATCTTCTATTAAACTGCTTGAGCAAACAAACAATTTAGAACAGACGAAAAATCAATGAATTGATAAAACCCAATAAAATAGCTCCCATCAAAGCACTCCAAAAACCCCACTTTAAAGAAAAGCCGTCCACTAACATAGCCGCTAAACCAAAAATAGCTGCGTTGATAACAACGGAAAATAGACCAAAAGTTAAAAAGGTGATCGGAAAAGAGAAAAAAGCCAAGACAGGACGAACAAAGACGTTGAGCAATCCAAAAACCAGGGATGAAATCATGGCTTTCTGAAAACTGTCGATTTCAACTCCGGTCGGTAGCTTAGAAATAATAAATAAACTTACAGAAGTAACAAACCAGGTCACAATTAAACCAATGGGATTCATAGCTGTCTCTCAATTTTGGAGGATTTGTCTATATTATAAAAACATTCGGGTCAGTTGTAACCAAACTCACCAATACTCAGGAGAGAATCTCCCAATGCAAAAATATGTTTGTTCCGTCTGTAACCATGTATATGATCCGGAAGAAGGCGATCCTGATACTGGGATCGCTCCAGGCACAGCCTTTGAAGACCTGCCGGAAGATTGGACTTGTCCAGTTTGTGGGGTATCTAAAAGTGATTTTGCACCAGAAGAATAGTGGCTTGTCCTGAAAGCCTTGTATACTCTAAACGGCTAAGAAATGGACTTCTCGACAAAAGGGCTGAAATCCTCATCTGATAAAGATTTTAGGCATTTTCAAAAAGTTAAGCTCCAACCCGTTCAGAGTATAACAATGGGCTTAAGCCCCTTGTCTATATGCGTTTGAGATAGTGAACAGCTTAAGCGATCTCCCAAATAAGACAAAGGCACTATTTTGTCACTTCTGGTTTCTCCTCTGTCACCCTGCCAAATCGTCTCAAACAAGATCGCCGAAAAATTGAGCACTTTAAGGATTAAGCCGTACGATAATCACCATTAACGCTGTACTTTCCCCATGACTTCTGCTAATTTTCCAGTTCCCATCGCTCTCCTCGATCAAAACCTGTTGGAGGAGTTATTACGAGATAAGCGATCGCCGAATACTCGCCGGACTTATGCCAAGGGATTGCGGGATTTTTTTGTCACCATGACCCAGGATGAACCTTCGCCAGAACGGATTGCCTGGTTCTTAACCCTGGGACGCTTTGACGCGATCGCCCTATTATTACGCTATCGGGCTGGTTTATTAGAACGAGGTTTAACGCCAGCAACAGTTAATGTTCGCTTGTCAGCCGTTAAAAGCCTAGTGAATTATGCCCGTAAAGTGGGGAAGTGTGACTATACCCTAGAAGATGTGGAGAGCTTACAGGTTGAGACTTATCGAGATACGAGTGGGGTGAGTCCCGATGGCTTTAAACGGATTGCGGAGCAGGTGAAAAGGGATTCCCTCAAGGGTAAACGGGATTTAGCCATTCTTCGACTTCTCTGGGACAATGCTCTGCGGCGGGCTGAGATCTCTTCTCTGGATTTGGAAGATTACAGTCCCAGGGAAATGAAGTTATGGATCAAGGGGAAAGGCAGACTTAGCAAAGAATCGATTCGCTTGAGTGTTAAGGCGATCACTTTTATTAATGATTGGTTATTGGTTATTGGCGATCGTGCTCCCGATAAACCACTTTTTTGCACGGTAGATCGAGCTACCTTTGGACATCGACTTAGTGGCAATGCCATCTATAACATTGTGAGAGATACGGCCCAAGCCGCAGGCATTTCTAAGATTATTAGTCCTCACCGTATTCGACATAGTGCCATCACTGCCGCCCTTGATGCGACTAATGGTGATGCGCGTAAGGTTCAGAAACTAAGTCGTCATCGCAATTTGAATACTTTAATGATCTACGATGATAACCGCCATCAGCATCAAGCGGAAGTAACAAGTCTTTTGGCAGATTTGGTTTAATCCAGGGTTATGGAGGGATTAGGCGGTTTTCGGTTGCCAATCACTGCGATCGCCACGCCCACTAATAGGATTAAGCCACCCCAGATAACAGTCAAAGGTGGAATTTCCATAAATACCAGCCATCCTAATAAACTTGATCCGAGGGGTTCAAACAAAATAGCCAGGGTAACTAAGGTGGGGGAAATCCAACGAACGGCCCAGTTAAGACTGGTATGGCCGATTAATTGCGGAAAAAGAGCCATTAATCCCACATAGCCATAAACCGCGAGGGGATAATTGCCATAGCCTCCTCCTTCAAGTAAGGGCAGGGGCAATAGACAGAGGGCGGCACTCCCGTAGGCAATGAGAATATAGGAGCCAATTGTTAATCCTTGTTTTTGCGCTTCTCGTCCCCACAGCAGATATAGACTGGCGAACCAAGCTCCCACCAGGGCTAACCCATCTCCTAGCAAAGGATTAATACCGTGTTTTCCCTGGCTTGATTCTCCGATCGCAATAACCACTCCACCCCCCAGAGCGATCGCAATACCCAGGGTAGTTAAACGGCTGGGTTTTTCCCGAAACCAAAACCAGGAAAGCAGGGCAATCCAGACGGGGTTAGTGGTGACAATGGTGGCAGACGCTGCAATAGAGGTAAAGGATAAAGAACTAATCCAAGTGGCAAAATGACCCGCCAGACAAATTCCCGCCGCGATCGCCCAGAGATAGGCTTGCAGAGAGGCCGGCGATCGCCGTAGTTGTGGCCAGGTCGGCAGCAACAGTAGTGTGGCCAAGAGTAAACGGGTAGCTGCCAAAAATAAACTAAAACCCACTCCTGAACGATTGGCCGCTAATAATGCCAAACGAATTAAAATCGCAGAGGTGGAAGTTGTCAAGACACCAACTGCTAAAATAAGCGTAACTCGTTGCACTGAAGGGCGATCGCCTTTTAAAATATCGCTCAAAATTAAATATCAAAATAAGTTAAGGTAAATCAATCTTCCCGTGAACCATCAATTACCCCCTTTAAATATTGACACCATCTGGGCAATTCTTAACGAAACTATCAGCGATGAAACCGTTAATCACTTAGTTGCCTATTATTTGGGATATCGCTACGATACCGTTCACAATTGTTGGGATAATCATCAAGTTGCAGCCGATTGGCGTGAGGAGTATCCTGAACCCCCAGACTTTATCGGCAATCGTCCTCCGACGGTCAAGCTAACCCGCTCAATTCCACCAGAGTATAAACAATTATTAAAGCAAAAATTAGGATTTAAAGGCTATAAAATCGGGGAATTTGGCCCCCGTCAAACCCGTCGTGCTACGGCCGCTAATTGGCTGCTTTGTCATCTTCAATCCCATATTTCCTAGAATTTGTTCGTAAATCTCGAATTAAGTTAGTGGCTAAGAAGATGTTTGAAAAGTCAAAAGACCACCATAAGTAATGTGATAGCATAAACGCTCGATAAACCCAAAAAGTTATCAAGGAGATATGACAGACGCTCAGACCGAATCCAAATTTTCCACATTTAGAATTGCTGCCTTACCATAGCCGCCGCCGCCAGGTGTTTCAATGACAAAGACATCTCCAGGTTGCATGGTG
This sequence comes from Woronichinia naegeliana WA131, assembly GCA_025370055.1. NCBI lineage: Bacteria > Bacillati > Cyanobacteriota > Cyanophyceae > Synechococcales > Coelosphaeriaceae > Woronichinia > Woronichinia naegeliana. Next base: position 4,490,539 of record CP073041.1, read on the forward strand.
ACTGAAGCTGTATTTTTTAATACTTCGATGTTGCCATTTTGATATTCGACATAATTCATCCCAAGCGAGCCAGCTTCACCGCCTGCCATCCCAAAAGGCGCGATCGCCCGATGATTAGAGAGGATAGAAGCTGTCATCGGTTCTAAAAAACGGATCTTACGGGTGACACCCTTACCCCCAGTAAACTGACCTTGACCACCACTATGGGAACGAATCGAAAATTCTTCTAGCAGGACAGGAAAACGACTTTCCAACACTTCTGGATCGGTTAAGCGAGAATTGGTCATGTGAGTTTGCACAGCATCGGTTCCGGTAAAAGTAGGGCCAGCCCCCGAACCGCCACAAATCGTTTCATAGTATTGATACTGTTCATTGCCAAAGGTGAAATTGTTCATCGTTCCCTGGGAAGCGGCCATCACACCCAAAGCTCCATAGAGAGCATCGACAATTGCCTGGGATGTTTCCACGTTACCCGCTACGATCGCCGCCGGATAAACAGGGTTTAGCATTGAGCCTTCAGGAATAATGATGTTGAGCGGTTTTAAACAACCATGATTCAGGGGAATATTCTCGTCAACCAATGTGCGAAAAACGTATAACACTGATGACTGACAAACGGCGATCGGCGCATTAAAATTACTGGTTAATTGGGAAGAGGTTCCGGTAAAATCAATCGTTGCTGATCGCGCTTGAGGATTAATTGTAATTTTGACCTGAATAATAGTTCCATTGTCCATTGCATAACAAAAACTTCCATCTTTCAAGACCTCAATCGCACGGCGCACCGCCTCTTCGGCATTGTCTTGTACAAAATTCATATAAGTTTGCACCGTCTCTAAACCATAGGTTTTAACCATTTGGGTCAATTCTTCTACCCCCTTAGCATTAGCATTCACTTGGGCCGTTAGATCCGCTAAATTTTGGTCAGGATTGCGAGCCGGATAGGGGTGATTTTGCAATAATAAACGTAAGGCTTTTTCTTGTAATTCTCCAGCTTCAATCAATAAAAAATTATCGATTAAAATGCCCTCTTCTTCAATCCTTTGACTGTGGGGCGGCATGGAACCAGGGGTAATACCACCAATATCGCTGTGGTGTCCCCGTGAGGCAACGTAAAAAATAACTTCAGTTTGGGAGGGATTAAAAACAGGTGTAATAGCAGTAATATCGGGTAAATGGGTTCCACCATTGTAGGGATTATTGGAAATATAAATGTCGCCTGGTTTTAGGTTTTGACCCACTGCCTTAATAAGACTATAAATACTGGCAGACATCGAGCCTAAATGAACAGGAATATGGGGAGCGTTGGCAACAAGATTTCCCTGCTTGTCAAAAATGGCACAGGAAAAATCAAGGCGTTCTTTTATATTGACAGAAGTCGCTGTATTTTGCAGGGTAATTCCCATTTCTTCCGCAATAAATTGAAAGAGATTTTTGAAGATTTCTAGGCGAATTGGATCTGGTTTAAAGGAGGAACTCATACTTAATATTTCTTTATTCAAAAAGTATTTTGTAAGGATTTAAATCCTATTTTTCATATTTTTGAGACAATAAAAACTTAGTTTATTTTTGCTTTTTTCTCTATTTAGCAAAAGAAAAACAGGGTATTTTTACTAATATATAATTATGTTGATAGCATTGCACTATAGGCGTACTACTTATTTTGTATTTTATCGGGATAGGTAACGTTGCTGTTATTATACAGCTAATACTTTTTGTTGAAGTCAATAATCGAGGTCTAAAATGCTTGAGATCCCAAAACAGTACATCCTTGATGAACAACAACGACCCTTGGCGGTTCAGATACCTATTGCTGTCTATAATCAAATCGAAGAAATTTTGGAAGACTTTGGTTTGGCAAAATTAATGGAAGAAACCAAAAGTGATGAACGACTTTCTGGCAGTGAAGCCTTTTCCTATTATCAATCACTAAAAAAGTGCAATGTGGAAGATTGAATATACTAAACGATTTTTAAAAGAACTTGCCTCCTTACCCAAGCAGATTCAAAACCGAGTTGAAATCATTGTATTCCAAGAACTCACATCGGATAATCCTTTTAGTCTTGGATATATTGAAAAAATGAAAGGATATACAGATAAATATAAAATCCGTGTTGGCGACTATCGAATTGGTATAACTATTAATTCAGAGGTTAAGCAAATTATTTGTCAACGAATTGCCCATCGAAGAGAAATTTATCGGGTATTTCCCTAAGACTTCTTGCACAATAGAGTTTGATCCCCCTAAATCCCCCTTTTTAAGGGGGACTTTCTTAAATTTGCAAGAGGTCTAATGTCGAGTTAAAATAAGATAATTTCTGTCCGTTAACTTGGCCTTCCAATGCGGTTCCACAATAATTGTGCCAATTTTTTCTACAATGATAGCTGGCCCGATAATAGAATCCTCTGGCTCTAATTGCTCTCGTAAAAAGATGGGGGTTTGATGCCATTGATCTTGAGTAAAAATCTGAGTTTGCTCCACTGCTTCAGGAGGCGTTAAACGCGATCGCTGATGCTGCGGTTCTTCGGGTATGGCTGTCTGTTGTACCACTTCTACAGTAATTGAGTCCACCACTAATGGTTTATGGGGTTGAATAAAACCATAGCGCGATCGCTGTTCCTGCTCAAACATTGTTTTCATCAATTGCAGATCATCCTGAAAGTCAACGATTAAGGTAGAATCCGTCCCTTGATATTTCAGATGAAGTTGGGCCAAAGTGGTTAAAGAAGATTCTGAAAATTCTTCAGTGGTGTCTAGTTCCTGTTTTGCTTCTAGCATTAATTGAGTGATTGTTAATTTTAGTTGGTCGAGAATACTAATATCTAGAATTTTTTCCACCGAACTTTGTTTAATGACTCGTAAATCTGCTAAACCAATACCGTAGGCAGACAAAACTCCGGCAAAGGGATGAATAAAAATCGTTTTTATCCCTAATTTATCTGCAATTAAACAGGCGTGTTGTCCCCCAGCACCGCCAAAGCAAACCAGCGTATATGCTGCTGTATTATAACCCCTTTGTACAGAGATTTTTTTGATGGCATTAGCCATATTTTCCACTGCAATTTCAATAAAGCCAGCAGCGACTTTTTCTACGCTTAAAGAATAACCTATCTGTTGGGAAATTTCCTGAGAAAGTGCGGTAAAACCTTGCTGAACTATATTAGTATCTAAAGGTAAATCGCCAGTTAATCCAAACACCTGGGGGAAATAATCGGCTCGAATTTTTCCTAACAGAATATTAGCATCAGTAATACAAAGTGGCCCACCACGACGATAGGAACTTGGTCCTGGATTAGCTCCCGCCGAGTCTGGCCCTACTTGAAACCGTTGATTTTTAAACTGTAAAATAGAACTGCCCCCGGCTGCAACGGTATGAATAGCCATCATTGGCACTCGTACTCTAACTCCAGCAATTTCTGTTTCAAATTGACGTTCATATTCTCCTTTAAAATGGGCTACATCAGTAGAAGTTCCTCCCATATCAAAGGTCAGAATCTTTGTAAATCCAGCCCTCAAACTGGTTTTAACTGACCCTATAATGCCACCAGCCGGCCCGGACAATAAACTATCTTTTCCCTGAAAATTCTTAGCATCCGTTAATCCTCCATTAGATTGCATAAACATTAATTTAATACAAGACTTATCTGAAGAATTTAACTGACTAGTTACTTGCTCTACGTAGCGTTTTAAAATGGGAGATATATAGGCATCAATAACAGTTGTATCTCCCCGTGAAACCAATTTCATTAAAGGACTAACCTGATGGGAAATTGAAATTTGGCTAAAGCCGATCGCCTGGGCAATTTCTGCTATCTGTTGTTCATGCTGAGGATAACGATAACTGTGCATTAAAACAATGGCACAACCGCGAATACCGCTATTATAAATGGCTTGTAAATCCTGTTGAACTTGATTAATCCTAATGGGAATTAACTCATTTCCCTGAGCATCAACTCTTTCTTCTATTTCAATTACTTGCTCATAAAGCAATTCGGGTAAAATAATTTGACGCGCAAAAATATCGGGGCGATTTTGATAACCAATACGTAACGCATCTTTAAAGCCTTTGGTAATGACTAAAACGGTGCGATCGCCTTTGCGCTCTAAAAGTGCATTGGTACCAACGGTTGTGCCAATTTTGATGACTTCGATTTGGTCTGAAGGAATTGGCTCCTCTAGCGAGAGTCCTAAAATATCGCGTATGCCCTGAACAATCGCATCGGCATACTGTTCAGGATTTTCTGATAAGAGTTTATAGGTGATAATTTGATGATCGGGAGTAATGGCCACTAGATCGGTAAATGTACCACCCCGATCCGCAAAGAACTGCCAACGTTTTTGGGGTTTGGTTAAATCGGGAGCCCTAAACATAAGTCCTATTCAGCAAGGCGAGCAACAATAAAAAAATTTGAAAAAGGCGATCGCCTCATCACCTTTCTTATCTAGATTGATATTGATAACTACAACAATCTCACAACAGAGATCATTATGATGATCTAAAGAGGCTTTTTAATCGGAGCGGCGGGATTCGAACCCACGACCCCCACTACCCCAAAGTGGTGCGCTACCAAGCTGCGCTACGCCCCGAACACTGACAAGATTCCATTCTATAACGATATCGAGAAAATTAGCAACCCCCTCCTCAAAATTTGATCCATTCCCGTCCATCTGCCTCTCCGTATTTACTATTCACGACCACTATTTTTACTGGTTCATCGGTAGTTACTATGCTAAGTCATTTTATCAACTCCTAAAACCCTTGCTGTATAAGGCTTTCAGTTAAAACTGTCAGTTGATTTGGCATGAATTGAGTGTAAAGACAAGGAAACCCTTTCTTGGCATGGTTTCTGGAGTAGATAACCTCATATTTGGCATAACGAATACCGAAGAACCAAAAATACTACTCACTTTTATTAGGAAGTTGTTTGTTTGCTTCTACCACTTGATTAGAAATTTCATCTAATTTTCTGCTTGTAACCCCATCTTTTCAAAAATTTCCTACCTGTAAATAATTCGTTGATAGATTATCCTGTGAAATGGTACGATAGGGCTTTCGAGCTCGCGTTAGATGTAATCAACGAAAATTTTACAGCAAGAAAAGTTTTTGATTTTGTTCAATCTTTACAAGCCAATTCGCTTTTTCAAAAGTGGGATAATATTTCTGAGGAAGAATCTCAAGCATTACAAGCGGAATTTGCTCAAGAAGATATTGATTTTTCAGAGAATATTTTAGCAGATTATTTAGCCCATCTGAAAGAAGTGGAAGAAGGTTAAATGCGAGATGCTTTTTTTTATTTTAAATCAATTACCCAGAAAAGATAATCACAAATCCCTCTTGACTAAAGTGTTTATCATTGGTTAATACTTCAGAGATATTAAGATTTCTCATTACAACCATTGAAATACAATCGGTTAGACTATATCCTTTATCAGGTCGTTTTTTATAAAGTTCGATACTCGCTTGTCGCAATTCTTGATTATAAGAAATGAGTTGAATACTGGGATCATCAAGAATATTTTGATAAAGTTCTATAACCTTGCCGCGCATGATGTCTCCTTGTTTGGAGAAATGGGCAAAAATTTCATCAATGATACCGTCTGTAATTATGAGGGATTGCTTAGAGTTAGATTGGCTCCATTTTATCACTCTAGAATGCCAAGTATCTTTAGGACTCAGCAAGGCGATCCAGTAAAAGCTATCGGCAAAAATGATGTTCATAATTCGCGTTTTGGTGTGCCATAAATATAATGATCGTGTTGTTCGGCTCCATCGGTGGGGAGTTGATCAATGATTTCTGGCGGAACATCGGCCATAATTTCTTGGGCAATTTGCCAGATGGGTTTACGAGTTTCAGGATAATTTTTTGCTCGTATTGATATAAGAAAATTAAGAACTTCTTGGAGGAGAGGTTCGGGACTTTTTTCGATTTCTTGGAGTAGTTGTTCTTTGGTGGTCATGGGGAGATGGGGGGACTTGGGGACTGGGAGACTGGGAGACTGGGAGACTGGGAGACTGGGAGAGGGTGTGACCTTTAGTTGATGAAGGAAAAGAAAAGTGTTAACATGAGATGAAAAGTGACAAAGAGGAAACAATGATGACAGCAAAACTAATTAATGTAGAGGGTTCAAAGATAAAAATAGAACTAACATTAGAACTCAGTCGTTCAATGTTGGATACAGAAATAAATATTCAAAAAGGCTTAAACGAAGTAGGTTGCATCGCCAGCAAAGAAGCCTTGAAATATTTAGATACAGATGGTTCACCCTTAAAAATCGGTGAAGAAATCTGGAAGAGTAAGGGAGAGCAACCGAAAGAATATCAAACACCTTATGGTGAGGTTATAGTGAATCGTCATGTATATCAGCGTTCAGTAGGAGGAAAAACGTATTGCCCCTTAGAAAGAGAAGCAAGGATAATCATAACATCAACGCCATTATTGGCAAAACAGGTATCCTCAAAAATGTCAGGGATGGCAGGCAAAGAGGCGAAAAATGATTTATTAGAAAATCATGGTAGAAAAGTAGCGCTATCCTATATCCAAAGATTGAGTGAAGCAGTAGGAAGTGTGGTACAGGCAAAAGAAGAAGCGTGGAGTTATGCCCCGCCCAAGGAGGATAGCCAAATTGCAACAGTGGGAATAGGATTAGATGGAACCTGTATGCTGATGTGTGAGGATGGCTACCGTGAAGCAATGGTGGGAACCGTTTCCCTATACGATAGTGAAGGCGAACGTCAACCTACAATCTATCTAGGTGCGGCACCAGAGTATGGAAAAAAGAGTTTTCTAGAAAGATTAGAAAGAGAAATTGAGCGAGCGAAAAACCGTTATCCAGAGGCAACATTGGTCGGGATAGCAGACGGGGCAGAATCAAATTGGAAGTTTTTAGAAAAGCAAACGGAAGAACAGATATTAGATTTCTATCATGCCTCTGGTTACTTAGGTGCCTTGGCAGAAGCGTTGCATCCGAATACCGTGTCAAAACAAAAAGAATGGTTGACTGAAAATTGTCGAGAACTCAAGCATGAAAAAGGAAAAGCAGGAGAACTGCTAAATCTGATGAAAGAAGTCAAAGAAGAAAAAAGTCATTCTAAGAATCTTACCGAGAAACTACAAGCGGCGATTACTTATTACGAGAATCATCAGCATCAAATGGATTATGCTGAATACTTAGAGAAAAAGTATCCGATTGGTTCAGGTGTTACGGAAGCAGCTTGTAAGACGTTGGTCAAACAACGATTATGTTGTTCAGGGATGCGATGGAAGGAAAAAGGAGCAGGAATTATTTTGAGCCTACGAGCTTTGGTATTGACCAAGGAACGATGGAGTCAATTTTGGGCAAAACTTGATCAATATGGGTTCCCTGTAGAACCCTGATTACAACAGCTTTTATCAACTAAAGGTCGCACACCTGGGAGACTGGGAGACTGGGAGACTGGGAGACTGGGAGACTGGGAGACTGGGAGACTGGGAGACTGGGAGACTGGGAGACTGGGAGACTGGGAGACTGGGAGACTGGGAGACTGGGAGACTGGGAGATGGGGGGATTAGAGGAGCCAGTTTTTGGGGTCTTTGATCATGGTAACTAGACTGGCAAGAATTTGATTGTATTGGGCATAGATTTGTCGCCCTTGTTCGATGTCTAAATAGCCACATTTTACGGCAAATTTTAACCAAACTTGAACTTCGGCAGCCTCGGCTTCACTGTCACTTAATTTGGCAATAAAAGCAGATTGGTAACGGCGTTTTCTCCAAGCTTCGGCAAGATTCGCACAGACAGATCGAGAGGAGCGACGAATTTGATCGGTGAGAGAATAGCGTTCTTCGATAGGAAATTTTTTAGACAGTTCAAAAATTTCTATCGCTGCATCAAAAGCCATTTGATACACTCTTAAATCTTCATGGGTTTTGATTTTCTGGCCGTTTTCCATCGTAGTCAGACATTTTTTAGAAATATAACCCCCATCTTACAAAATTTCACCCCATCTCCCCGTCTCCCAGTCCCCCAGTCTCCCCCTCACCCCGTCTCCCTTGTGAATATTGAGATAGAAAATAAGTTATACTTTACCCATGATCACACCCTACTTGATTCGATATTAAACGGAGCGTTTTGATTATGACGACAATTAGTTTTAAGGAAAAAGTTCTTCAATCAGTTCAGGAAATGCCTCAAGATATTGGTATTGAAGATATTATGGAACATCTTTATTTTCTTTATAAGATTGAGCAAGGTTTAAAGCAAGTTGAAGCGAATGACGTGATTGGGTGCATCCCACTTAAGATAATACATTGACACTCAAAAGAGGAGAGTGATTGAGATAAGCACATCGTAGCCGAAGAATACGAGAAACATTATGAAGATGCCAACGTGCTCCCGACAATTTAACCCTAGCTCCCACCTGTTTAATCTTAGACTCCACATCACCAGAACCAATCACAATACCAAGCTGTTGATAGTATTGGTAATCAGGGATACGCTGATAATGCTTCGTCAAATAGGCTTGAAAATTCTTTGCCCTCTTGCTTTTGACTCCATCAAACGCATCTATTGCCTTGTTCACAAAACCCCGCCACAGTAAATGCTCCACTGCTTCTAGCCGTTTGAGAGAGCCACCCACTTTGAACAGATTCTCCTTGAGATGATACCAATCCAACACCTCTCGTCGTATCAGCCACGATTGAGTGGCGAAACTCTCTACCGCATTCCAGATTGCGGGATGACCATCTCCCAAAAAGGTCACTATTGGGGACAAAGGTTGAACATTGCTCCAATTCTTTAAGCCCTCTGGGTCTTGGAAAAAGGCTTCACAGACATTGCCATGAAGACTCACCAGTTTATAATCTCGCCACTGTCCCCCTTCCTTCTCCTCGCCCCGCAGACAAATCTTTCCCCCATCTATACTGACCCCCGCACTCTCTGACTGAGCTTGAGCTAAGGGCAGTTCTGTCCGTTCTACCAAGCGATGTAAACTGCTATGTCCTACTTTTATCCCCATCAACTCCTCTATATCTTCTTCTGCTTGTTGGTAGGATGTTTTCGCACTGGCTCTTAGACAGCATTTCTCTAAACCTGGACTTAAGACGATTTTTGGCGACACCTTTAGTTTTCTGGCTTGTTTTTGGCTTATTTCCACTTCTCCGACTAGGGTTTTGATTTTTCGCTTGTTTCCAGACCGTTTTTTTCCCCCTTCTGAAAAAAAAACTCCCCCATTGTTGGCCCCACAATTTCTAACATCTGGGTTCTGACTTCTACTTCGATGCTTCCAAAGTCCTTCTGTTTCTCTGGTTCCGTATATTTGCGCAGGATACGGGCTGATTCGGTGAGATGCTGTTTTAACCCATATCCCGTACTAATTTTGAAAAAATAAAAATAGATTCAAAAATAGCAACAGAATAGTTAAAATAAAAAAGCTAACAAACCGAGGAGAAAATGACCCAATTAAACGTTAAAAATCTCGACCATTTAGGAATAATCGCGGCCGTAGTTGATGAACTAGGTCTAGTGGATTATATCAATGAACAGTTACAAGAAAATGACCGTGCGAAAATCAGTGCGGGTCTGGTGGTTAAAGCCATGATTCTCAATGGCTTAGGATTTATTAATTCTCCCTTGTATTTATTCAGGGAGCATCTCACCTCTGCAATAAGTAGAAATACTTAACGAGGTAAATGAAAGAGTCAAAAAAGGTAATCATTTAAATAGGAACAGCGATGACGAAGGACTTGTGGTACATTGTCAGAATTCCAACTCGCACCAGTAATTTTAAGACGATGACCAATTTGTTTAACTTGAGATTCGACAGAGCCAGAGCCAATGGAAATGCCCTCTGCCTGCAAATAACCATAATTGACAATCCGATGTTTATGCTTGTTTAAATAAATGATAAAATTCTCAGCTTGAGGCTCTGACCATCCCTCAAAACAGGAGATAGCGGCATCCACTTCACCCGTCCAAAGAAAAGACTTGACCTCCTCAATTCGCTGGAATGACCCCCCAACTTTATAGAGGTTTTCAATTAAGTGATACCAGTCCAAAATTTCAATTCGCTCATGTTTCTGTCCTATCTCACGAAATAAGTTCCAGATACCATCATGTCCATCTCCCAAACAAATTAAAGGCTTAGCCAAAATTTGAGAATTAACCAAATCTAATAAAGCCGAGTTATCTTGAAAAAAGGCAGCTACCCCCAATTGATGAAAACTGACTCCTTTATAATCACGCCAAATTAAGGGTTCTCCCTTGGGAGTTCTGAGTCGTACCTTCCCACCATCTATGCTAATTTCTTCGACTTCTGTGTTAGAGCCCGTATTCCGTACTAGTCTTGAAAAAATAAAAATAGATTCAAAAATGGCTACAGAATAGCTAAGTACAGGACAAAAGGCTTGAAAAGTATACGAGAAAGGGGTTTCATGGAAGATGAACGTAATGTAAGAAAACCCATGAACCAATATAACGCATTGAAACAAGCCCTAAAACCCCATTTGGGATGGCATGGTGCCAGACTCTCCTTCCTAGCCTTGTTCTTACTCGCCCTCCTCAAAGTGAAAACGGTTAACCTTAAAGAATTGGCTCTGGGTTTTGAAGGTCGGGCATTGGTGGATTCTCATTACAAACGCTTACAACGCTTTTTCTCAGGATTTGAGCTGGATTACCATCACATTGCCCGTATTGTAGTCAGTTGGCTGGATATCCCTCAACCTTGGGTATTAAGTATTGACCGCACAACCTGGGAGTTTGGCAGTCATGGTTATAATATCCTCACTGTCGGCATTGTCCATGAAGGAGTAGCCATTCCCATCTTGTGGTGGATGCTTAGCAAGAAAAAGGGCAATTCTAACAGTGATGAACGAATGCGTTTTATCGAGGAGATGCTCAAGATTTTTCCCACCGCCCTGATTCGTTGTTTATGTGGCGACCGTGAGTTTATTGGTCAGGCTTGGCTTCGCTATCTTCTGCTCGAACCGCTACTGGCTTTCTGTCTGAGAATTCGGGCTACGGACAAGATTGAGCACAATGGCAAGCTTTTGGCCGCCAAAGTCATTTTTGCCCATCTTGCAAAAGAGTGAATCTCAACGTCTTCAAGGGAGTTGTCGGGTTTGGGGATATCCTGTTTCTGTAGAGGCTCTTCGCTTGCCTGATAATTCTCTACTCATCGTCATTGGACATCCCGATTCCCAAGGTCTTATTCACGATTATGCCCTGCGTTGGGGCATTGAAACCCTTTTTGGCATCTTTAAGACTCGTGGCTTTTGCTTGGAATCTACTCACTTTACTGACCCCAAGCGTCTTCGTAAGCTTTTGGCTTTACTGACTTTAGCTTTGGCTTGGTCTCTCAAAACTGGTCTAGCAATTCATCATCTTCATCCCATTCCCCTCAAGAAACATGGTCGCCTAGCGCAGAGTCTTTTTCGTCTTGGTTTTGACCATCTTCGTCATCTTGTTCTTAATCCTTCTCTACCCAATTTTTCTCTTTTTCTCGACTCCCTACATTTTTTGTCCTGTACTTAGACAGAATAGTTAAAATAAAAAAGCTAATAAACCCAAGAGAAAATGACCCAATTAAACGTTAAAAATCTCGACCATTTAGGAATAATCGCGGCGATAGTTGATGAACTAGGTCTAGTGGATTATATCAATGAACAACTAGGAGAAAATGACCGTGCTAAAATCAGTGCGGGTCTGGTAGTGAAAGCGATGATTCTCAATGGCTTAGGCTTTATCAACTCTCCTTTATATTTGTTCAGTCGTTTTTTTGAAGATAAACCAGTAGAACATCTTTTAGGAAAAGGAATAAAAGCCAGCGACCTGAATGATGACCGTTTAGGGAGAGTCTTAGATTTAATCTTTATGGCCGGCATCAGCCGTTTGTTTCTCGGAATTTGTCTAAAAGCCGTAGAAATCTTCAAAATAGTGATGAAAAGTTCCCATTTAGACTCCAGTTCATTATCGGTACAAGGGGAATATAAATTATCGGTGGAGAGAGAAGACAAAGAAAGCCAAATAATCCATATCACTCATGGCTATTCAAAGGATAAGCGACCAGACTTGAAACAATTTGTCTTGAATCTAGTCTGTTGGGGGGATGGCGACATTCCCGCTTTTCTCGAATTAGGAGATGGCAATCAAAGTGATAAAAAAGAGTTTGCTAAACTCTTGAAAAAGTTCAATGAGCAGTGGCAATTCGATGGTTTGTATATAGCAGATTCAGCCTTATACAGTGCCGATAACTTGCAAAAGTTAACCGGCATATACTGGTTATGTTCTGTGCCGAAAACGATTAGAGAAGTGCAGGATGCGGTCAGTCAATTAGCCTCGGAGCAATTCATCACAACTGATTTAGAGGGCTATCGTCTTACCTCCTTAGAAAGTGAATATGGGGGAGTCAAACAACGTTGGATAGTGGTAGATAGCGAGCAAAAAAAAGCTTTAGACCTCAAACAACTGACGAAGAAGACAGAGAAAGCAACGGCTCAAGCTCAAAGACAATTAGAACAATTACAGCGTCAGGAATTTGCTTGTCGGGAGGATGCTTTAACCGCCCTGAGCCGATGGGAGAAGAGTTTAGAATGGCATCTTCTTCAAGACCTAACTGTCGTCGAAAAATGTCATTACGGTCATCGAGGTAAACCCCGTCCCCATGAACAGCCCATTCGTCGTAGCTATCATGCCCAAGCCACTTTCAGCCTCAATAGTGCGAAAGTTCAAGCTTCAGAGCGGGCAGCAGGACGTTTTGTCTTGGCGACGAATCAGCTAGATGGAGACTCTTTGAGCGATGAGCAACTGCTTGTCCACTACAAGCAACAGCAAGGGGTAGAGCGAGGTTTTCGCTTCCTTAAAGACCCTCTGTTTTTGGCGTCCAGTGTTTTTCTCAAAACCCCTGAGCGGATTATGGCATTGAGTTTCATCATGGTGTTGTGTTTACTGGTGTACAGCTTGGGACAACGTAAACTGAGACTGGCTCTGGCAGAGCAGGAGGAGACTGTGCCTAATCAGTTGGGAAAGCCGACTCAGCGTCCGACACTGCGTTGGATTTTTCAGATGTTGAGAGGAGTTCATTGGGTTGTACTGGATAATTGTCCCCAAATAATCAATCTAACGCTTGAGCGAGAGAGGATTTTGCGCTTTTTTGGGGCTACTACTTGTCAGTATTATCTTTTGTCATAATGACTTTTCTTATTTTCTTTGTTCTTTTTTTATGTACGGAATGTGGGTTTTAACAGTGCTTTTTCTTCTGGGGGAATCGGTAACATACTTTTTTCGCTCATCAGTTTTTTTCCATTTTACCCCAGATTCTATGTACTACTTTGTCCGGGATGTATCCGACGTGATTTCTCATCAGGACGCAAAGCAAAATTTTAAACAATGGCACAAATAAATTGGACATCCCAAAATGGCACAAATAAATTGGACATCCCAAACATTACAAGATTTAGAGTTGATTATCTATTTTAAAAGCCTGAATAATTGATAATCCCATTTTCTTAAAATACTAGATTAAGAATCATTCCTCAATAAAGCGTTAAAACCTTCCTGTTGAAAATGGCGATCAAATGTCAAGACATCTCTGATATTTTGCTGTCTCATAATCAACATAGAAGCACAATCGGTCAAGCTATAACTTTTATCTTTTCTTTGGCGATAAAAAGCTAAGGCTTCAGCAAATAATTGAGGTGTTTGGGGAACAATTTCAACATTTTTATTTTGTTGTAAACCATCCACAATACTCAGCCCCGCTTGGCGCAAATACTCACCTCTACCGCATAGGGCATTGAGTAATTCCGTTAAGACCATTTCACTTGTCACCGAAGGAAAACGACCTCTATTGTTAGTAATTTGTACGGCTAAAAGATGTAAATCATCACGGGTGTCAACCAGAGCTTGAAGATAGGCTGTGTCCAGAAAAACTGTGTTCATTCCGCTTCATCTTCCTCCCTGGGTGCGCCGTACATATAATGTTCAAAGTTGCGGGCAAAGTCTTTCGGTAATTTGTTCCATTCTTCAATGGGGACTTGCTTACCAATTTCGACAATCATTTTCCAGAAGGGTTGTTCTGATTCGTCTAGTTCCTGATCGGCTGTGTTATCGGGGATTGCTGTCGGTGTTGGGTTATCCATTGTTAGCGATTCCGTAATCAAACTAAAGGTTATTGAATATTATTGTAACAGAGATTTTTTGTGGGATGGGGGGGAGATGGGGAGACTGGGAGACTGGGAGACTGGGGGATTAGAGGAGCCAGTTTTTGGGGTCTTTGATTATGGTGACTAGACTGGCAAGAATTTGATTGTATTGGGCATAGATTTGTCGCCCTTGTTCGATGTCTAAATAGCCACATTTTACGGCAAATTTTAACCAAACTTGAACTTCGGCAGCTTCGGCTTCACTGTCACTTAATTTGGCAATAAAAGCGGCTTGGTAACGGCGTTTTCTCCAAGCTTCGGCAAGATTAGCACATACAGATCGGGAGGAGCGACGAATTTGATCGGTGAGAGAATAGCGTTCTTCGATCTTCGATAGGAAATTTTCTAGACAGTTCAAAAATCTTTATCGCTGCATCAAAAGCCATTTGATACACTCTTAAATCTTCATGGGTTTTGATTTTCTGGCCGTTTTCCATCGTAGTCAGACATTTTTTAGAAATATAACCCCCATTTTACAAAAATTCCCCCCAGTCCCCCAGTCTCCCCGTCCCCCAGTCCCCCAGTCCCCCAATCTCCCCCTCACCCCGTCCCCCACTCCTTCAATTTCTCTTGGGCAAATTCTCGCAATTGTTCATCGGAATCATTAAGCGCGACCTGATTTAAAATCTCTAAGGTTTTAGGATTGTCGCTGAAGTTTTCGAGTAAGCCTAGTAGGGCATCTCCACGAGGATTATCGTCAAAATCATATTCACGTCTAATAAACCCGACCTGATTTAAAATCTCTAAGGCTTCATCAGGATTGTCGCCGAAGTTTTCGAGTAAGGCTTCTAGGGCAGTTTGACTAGGATTATCTTGGAAATAATATTTACGTTTAAAGGGATCATTGAGGGCAATATTGGCTAAAAATTCAAACAATTCTGGGTCTTCTTGCCAGTTTTGAATGATCGCCTGTACCGCCACTTGTCGAACCCGTTTCTCTTCATCTTGTAGAGCGCGGTTTTTAAGGAAAGGCAAGGTATCAGGGTCTTCTTTCCATCCTTCGCTGATCGCAGTTATCGCCGTTCGTCGAACATAATAATCTTCATCCAGTAAAGCGCGGTCTTTAAGCAAAGGCAAAGTATCAGGGTCTTCTTTCCATCCTTGAGTGATCGCATATACCGCCAATTGTCGAACAGTACCATCTTTATCCAATAGAGCGAGATATTTAAACCAATGCAAGGTATCAGGGTCTTCTTTCCATCCTTCGGCGATCGCATTTACCGCCGCTTGTCGAACATATTCACTTTCATCCAGTAGAGCGCGGTCTTTAAGCAAAGGCAAAGTATCAGGGTCTTCTTTCCAATTTTGGGTGATCGCATTGATCGCCACTTGTCGAACATATTTACTTTCATCCAGTAGAGCGCGGTCTTTAAACCAATGCAAGGTATTAGGGTCTTCTTTCCAATTTTGGGTGATCGCATTTACCGCCGCTTGTCGAACATATTCACTTTCATCCAGTAGAGCGCGGTCTTTAAACCAATGCAAGGTATCAGGGTCTTCTTTCCAATTTTGGGTGATCGCCCTTACCGCCGCTCGTCGAACATCCTCATTTTTATCCAGTAGAGCGCGGTCTTTAAGGAAAGGCAAAGTATCAGGGTCTTCTTTCCATCCTTGAGTGATCGCATATACAGCCAATTGTCGAACAGAGTGAAACTGATCCTGTACAGCGCGGTCTTTAAGCCAAGGCAAGGTATCAGGGTCTTCTTTCCAATTTTGAGCGATCGCCCTCACTGCTGCTACCCGAACAGAGTGAAACTGATCCAGTAGAGCGCGTTCTTTAAGCCAAGGTAAGGTATTAGGAACTTCTTTCCAATTTGTGGTAATTAAAGACATCAAAGGGTCTGCTAAATCAAAATTAAACCAAGGTTCAGACTCTTGTTCAATTTCGTGTTTTAATATTTTTAATATTTTCTCTGAAATTGTAGCGATCAAGTTCTTATTTCTAACCTCTGCAAAACAATTGGTTGCTAAAATAAAATTACCCAGTCCTTCTCTTTTTACGTGTCCATTTCCATCTAAAAACTCGCTTCGATCAATTTCTTGCTTCAAAAGAAAATCAATAATGTCCGCCACAAACTTCGGCTCAGTCATTCCACAAATTAACCGCAAAACCTCATGCCAACTTTCATCCTGCCAATGCTTGCCAAAAACATCATTAATCAAACCCTCAATCTTTAACGTTTGTGTTTCCTTGAACTGCCAAACAAACTCCCAAGCACAAAAATATTCTAAAAAAGTGCGATGCACAAAACCATAGGAATCTGCCCCCAAATAACACAAAATAAAATTACGATTCCGTAGTTCTTCAATCATTACACGAGCGATCATTCTCGGTTCTCCTCGCTCAATAATCTCTCTCAAAGATTCAGTCAGAATATTTTCTAAATCGGTCTTACTGATCAGATTTCCTGAAGTATCTTTTTTGTTGGACTGCATAAAACAGGCAACTTTTCTTAACATTTTTTGCTTATGATCTAATTCTATTGAAATTTTCCAATCTTTAAACTTAGGATTTTCTAAAAGCTTAACTTCAACATCCCATTGATAAAGTAAAACTTCTGATGCTTTTTCATAAAGTGTAGAGCGACTTCTGGGTAACTCTTGTTTACGGTTCAAAATCGCCATCATCGTCAATAACAACGGATTCCTCGCCAACTCTCGAATCGCCTTAGAATCCTGAATAGCCTTAATTAACCGTTCCTTTTTCCGTAACTTATCCGCCTCATCCGTAAACGTGAGATTATGCCAACGCTCAAGAAAATCTTCAATTTGCTCAATCTCCAAATCCTGCAACATAAAATGCTTAAACCCAGCATCGCGCAAGGGTTGCGCTTTATACCCCAAACGCCGAGACGTTACGATAATCTGCACGTTCTTAAACCGATTACTAAAACGGTGAATATCCTTCCGCACCTCATCCCGCAAAGCAGGATCAAACACTTCATCAATACCATCAAATAGAGCAATCCCCTGACCTGCATTTAACTTGTCAAAAACGGTCTGCTGATTCAAGTGACAAGTAATATTTCCACCATGCAAAAACGAAAGAAAATCAAAAGGTTTCCCTCCTTGTTTCGCCGCCTGCTTATCCCGTCCATAAAATCGTAACTCAATCAACAACGGGATTGGAAATAAAGACAAATCACGGGTCGGACGTTGCGCCCAACTCAGTGCCAAATATTGCAACAAACTAGATTTTCCTGAACCAGGATCGCCCAAAATCACCGCATACTGGACAGGCTTAGATAACGATTTCGATTCCTCTGTAGGATCGCCCAAAAGTTCCCACACCAAACGTATCGGCTGATTAATATAGGCATGGTGGCGTTTGTCTCGTTCTTCATCTGTTAACTGGCTTTTTTCTAACTGTCCCTCCTTCACTAATCTCTGTTCAATTTCCTTTGGAATTTCTGGCGGCAATAACTCCTGACATTCCCGTACATTTTGGGCAATAAAAATTTTCCAGAGTTTTAACTCATTGTAATAAACTCCCGTCGTATCCAAAGACTCTAACTTCAGATTGCCATACTGTTCTCGCAATCCTTCCGCATACCGTCCCAAATCAAAATCAGGCGAGATTCCCACCAATTCCTGGATACCTTCAGCTTGTTTCGCCTGGAGTTGAACATCATAAATCGGGCGCAACTTTTCAGACTTAGCAATAATTTGTTTAACACCTCGGATATAAAGTTTTCCGATCAACTCCCAATCAAAATCTTCTGGCAAAAAAGGCAAATTCATCTCTTGCCAAGTTTTCGCTAAAAAAGATGTATCTAAACTCTTACAATTCGCTTCAAAAGCATTACCTAAAATGGCCGCAACTTTTGGCTGTTCAATAAATTTCTGGATCGGCTCAAGATATTGCTTAATCTGACCTTCCTGATAATCAGCATTTTTCAATTCCTGCTGAAATAACTGTAAAAATGCTTCTAATGCCGTCAAATAGGCTTCCTTTTGAACATCTTTCTCAGGCAAGCGAAACACATTTTTCAGACAATCTTTGAAAAAATCCTTAGCGTAATCCTTGGCTGAATCTTCCACTAAACTCTTTAAAACTGGCCAGAAAACGTTTCCTGCGGCCTTTGCCCCTTCCCAAATTAGTATATATTCTATCATTACTTGTTCCTCCTTTGATTAATTTAATAGGCTGGTGGATTTGGAAACCAAACCCCTACCTTTTGATCGGATTTTATTGCCAAAGCCAAGCAATATTGAGCACAAAATTAGGTAAAACATTTTCGCCAAATAATTCCCTAGGACGGAAAAGAATTTCAACGGGATAACCTAAACGATAAATTTCTACCTGTTGATCCTGGGGATTCAAAAGCCAAGCCAGTTGCACACCATTAGCCTGATATTCTTGCATTTTAGCCTGAGCAAGACTGAGATTATCGCTAGGAGAAAGCAATTCCAAGACAAAATCAGGACAAAGGGGTGGAAATTTGCGTTTTTGTTCAGAGGTAAGGCCATCCCAACGTTCTTTTTTTAGCCAAGAAAGATCAGGAGAGCGATCGCCACCCTTGGGTAAACGAAAGCAGGTAGAAGAGTCAAAAACAATCCCTAATTTAGATTGACGATTCCAAATGATAAAATCAGCAATCAGTTCAGCATTTTTACGACCCGTTTCTCCACCCGTCGGCGGCATAATAATTAATTCTCCTTGGCCACTGCGTTCAATTTTCAGATCAGGATTTTGTTGACATAACGTAAAAAATTGATTTTCACTAAGCGCGATCGCCGGTTCCAGTTTAAGGGTAGTATTCATAGTTTGCAAACAGTAGAAATTATTGACACTATAGCCAGAACCAAGCTAGATTCAGCACAAAATTAGGTAAAACATTTTCGCCAGATAATTCCCTAGGACGGAAAAGAATTTCAACAGGACAACCTAATCGATAAATTTTTACCTGTTGATCCTGGGGATTCAAAAGCCAAGCTAGTTGCACACCATTAGCCTGATATTCCTGCATTTTAGCTTGAGTAAAACTCAGATTATCGCTAGGAGAAAGCAAT
The DNA here is from genome assembly GCA_025370055.1 of Woronichinia naegeliana WA131. Lineage (NCBI taxonomy): Bacteria > Bacillati > Cyanobacteriota > Cyanophyceae > Synechococcales > Coelosphaeriaceae > Woronichinia > Woronichinia naegeliana. Next base: position 4,509,730 of record CP073041.1, read on the forward strand.
TCTAAGACAAAATCAGGACAAAGGGGCGGAAATTTACGCTGTTGTTCAGGAGTCAGACTATCCCAACGTTCTTTTTTTAGCCAAGAAAGATCAGGAGAGCGATCGCCGCCCTTGGGTAAACGGAAGCAGGTAGAAGAGTCAAAGACCACACCAAGATTATCGGTTTCATTCCACATTACCAATCGGGCAATTAAAGTGGCATTTTTACGACCCGCTTCTCCACCCGTCGGCGGCATAATAATTAATTCTCCTTGGCCACTGCGTTCAATTTTCAGATCAGGATTTTGTTGACATAACGTAAAAAATTGATTTTCACTAAGCGCGATCGCCGGTTCCAGTTTGAGAATCGTAGTGTTCATGAGAGTTTTATGTAGCAGCTAAGTTAAAGTCTTGCATTGTCCTTGAAAACGCAAAAGATGATCGCACAATACTAAAGCCACCATTGCTTCCACCATTGGCACAGCACGGGGTAAAACACAGGGATCATGCCGGCCTTTAGCCGCTAAAGTGGTTTCTTCGCCAGCCTTACTGACGGTATTTTGTTCCTTGCCAATCGTGGCAGTGGGTTTGAAAGCGGTACGGATAATAATATTTTCGCCATTACTGATGCCGCCCTGTATCCCACCAGAACGATTTGTCCGAGTGCGAAGATTGCCGCTTTCATCTAAATAAAATTCATCATTATGTTCACTTCCCGTTAATAAGGTTCCAGCAAAACCCGATCCAATTTCAAAGCCTTTACTAGCCGGTAAAGACATTACTGCCTTGGCTAATTCTGCCTCTAATTTATCAAAAACTGGTTCCCCTAAACCCCTTGGTACATTGCGAGCTACACATTCAACGACACCACCAATCGAATCTTTTTGCCGACGAATTTGATCAATTAAATAAATCATTTTTTCGGCACATTCTCCATCGGGACAACGCACAATATTACTTTCCACTGCGGCTAAGGTAACGGTTTCAGGATTCACGATCGCCGCTAGATTTTGAATGCGTTGAACGTAACCAATAATTTCAACCCCGGCCACCTGTTGCAGGATTTTCTTGGCGATCGCCCCTGCGGCCACCCGACCAATCGTTTCCCTGGCTGAAGAACGTCCCCCCCCCTGCCAATTGCGAATTCCATATTTAGCATCGTAGGTGGCATCCGCATGGGAAGGCCGATATTTGACCGCCATTTCGTCGTAGTCCTGGGAACGGGCATCTTTATTTCTCACCAGGATGGCGATCGGGGTTCCAGTGGTTTGACCGTCAAAAACACCTGATAAAATCTCGCAGATATCACTTTCTTGTCGGGGTGTGGTAATTTTGCTCTGACCTGGACGACGACGATCTAATTCAAATTGAATTTCTGCTTCTGAAATTGCTAAACGAGGCGGGCAACCATCAATAATTACCCCTACTCCGCCCCCATGCGATTCGCCAAAGGTGGTAACTCGAAATAAATGTCCAAAGGTGTTGCCCATAAGTCTTTTCTATTGTCTGATAGGCCTTTTATTGTACCCTAATCAGTCGGGACTCTTGAATATTTCTCCTTTTTGAGGAGTAAAAGGTGAGAACAGGAAAATCCTTATTTTTCTACCCCTAACTACAGATTAGAAAAAATCTCTGGAGAGTTTGCTTTTCGATGCGTCTTCTCAAAACCGGCAACTTCAGCCAAGGTATATAATGGTCTTCCCTTCACCTCTTCATAGATACGGCCAATATATTCCCCCAAAATGCCAATACAAACCAGTTGCACCGACCCCAAAAATAAAATAGCAATTATAATGGTAGCTAATCCTGTTACAGGAGAATGGGGCTGATATAAACGCCAATAAAGCACTAAACAAGCCATGAGTAGGGCTAAAAGGGCTGATAACAAACCCAGGTAGGTAGAAAGTCGAAGAGGCACTTTAGAAAAGGAAACCAAACTATTGATGGCCAAGGTAAAGGATTTACGAAAAGTATATTTAACTTCTCCAGCAAAACGGGGATCGCGCTCAAATTTAATGGCTGTTTGCCGAAATCCGACCCAGGAACGCAGTCCTCGAATATAACGATTTTGTTCAGGCATCGCATTCAGTAAATCGACGACTTGCCGATCCATTAAACAAAAGTCGCCCGTATCGGTAGGGATATTAACATCCGCTAATTGTTGTAATAAACGATAGAAAATATAGGCCGTTAAACGTTTAAACCAACCTTCTTTTTTGCGTTTTGTACGTTGGGCATAAACGACTTGATAACCCTGTTGCCATTGTTCAATTAACTCTGGAATTAACTCTGGTGGATCTTGCAGATCGGCATCTAGAATAATCACCGCTTTGCCCCGCGCAAAATTTAAACCGGCGGTGACGGCAATTTGATGGCCAAAGTTACGGGCTAAACTCAAATAGCAAATGCGTTCATCCTGCTGCTGAAGTTCTCGAATCAGGAACAGGGAGCGATCGCGGCTACCATCATTCACAAAGATCAATTCACTCGCGCCGGGTAAGGTCTCCACAACCTCCATCACTCGACGATAGAGTTCAGAAATATTATCCTCTTCGTTATAAATTGGGATGATCAGGGAATAGCTAGGACAATTTTCTTGATTCACAGATGACTAACTCGCTGTAACTTGGCAAACCTGCTCTAGGGTGGCGATAAAACTGGGGTAGGAAATACTGGCCGCTTCGGCTCGATGGATCTGGGTAGTTCCTTTGGCTCCTAGGGCCGCGATCGCCAAACTCATGGCAATGCGATGATCGGTATAACTATCCACTTCAGCCCCAATCAAGCCATTACCACCTGTAATTTCTAGCCCATCAGCAAATTCTGTAATTTTGGCCCCCATTTTGCCCAATTCCGTGGCCATTACTGTCAGGCGATCGCTTTCTTTAACCCGTAATTCGGCCGCATCTTGAATACGAGTGGTTCCCTGGGCAAAGGCCGCCGCCACAGCCAAAATGGGAATTTCATCAATTAAACGGGGAATAATCTCACCGCCAAAGGTACAACCCTTCAAGGGACTGGATTTTACCCGCAAATCGGCCACCGGTTCTCCCGTCACTAGGCGTTGATTTTCGAGGCGAATATCGGCTCCCATTTGTTCTAAAACTTCTAACACACCAGTGCGGGTGGGATTAATGCCCACATTCTCAATCACTAACTCGGAATCGGGAATAATAGCGGCGGCCACTAACCAAAAGGCGGCTGAACTTATGTCACCTGGCACAATCACCGCTTGTCCGCTTAACTGGGCTGGCCCTGTGACGGTGACGCTGTGGGTTTCTGGATCAATGCTCAGTTCTGCCCCAAAGGCTTGCAACATCCGTTCACTGTGATCACGCGATAAAGCTGGTTCCGATACAGTTGTCTGGCCTGTGGTCGCTAATCCGGCTAAGAGAATACAGGATTTGACCTGGGCTGAGGCGATCGGGGAGATATAGTGAATGGGTTTCAGGGCTTGCCCTTGAATGGCGAGGGGAGCCAGGGAATTGTGTTTCCGTCCCCAAATTTGCGATCCCATCTGTTGTAGCGGTTTAATTACACGGGACATGGGCCGCGATCGCAGAGAATCATCCCCCGTCACGGTAAACAAGCGATCCTGATGGGCTGCCAATAAACCTAACATCAAGCGCATCGTTGTCCCCGAATTGCCCGCGTTGAGAATATCAAGGGGTTCCTGTAAATTTCCCAGCCCAATCCCCTTGACGGTTACTTTTTCGCTATTTAATTCGGAAATCTCGGCTCCCAAAGCCTGAAAACAATGGGCCGTACTGCGAGGATCTTCCCCTAATAACAGACCCTCAATCACCGTCTCTCCCGCAGCGATCGCCCCTAACATCAAGGCACGGTGGGAAATAGATTTATCGCCTGGAATGCGAATCCTTCCCCGTAGCGACAGCGTATTGACTGGATTCAGGCTTAGGGTTTGATGGGCGGCAATTTGATCAACCGAGATAAGAGACATGGAAAGGACTCAAAAATACAATCACTTCCCCTATTATCCCTAAAAGCGTCTTGATTAAATCGACCCTTCCTGTAACCAACGGGCCGCGTCTTTAGCATGATAGGTGAGAATTAAATCGGCTCCCGCTCGTTTAAAACTGGTGAGAGTTTCTAGGGTGACTCGTTTTTCGTCAATCCAATCATTGAGGGCGGCCGCTTTAATCATGGAATATTCCCCTGACACATTGTAAGCAGCGACTGGTAAATTGGTGATTTCTTTGACACGCCAGATAATGTCCATATAGGATAATGCCGGTTTGACCATTAACATATCGGCTCCTTCGAGAATGTCTAACTCTACTTCCTTGAGGGCTTCTCGACCATTACCTGGATCCATTTGATAGGTACGGCGATCGCCGAATTGAGGAGAAGATTCTGCCGCATCTCGAAAAGGGCCATAGTAAGCCGAGGCATATTTAGCGGCATAGGAAAGGATCGGAATCTCTGTAAAACCGGCTTCATCCAAAGCTTCTCGAATCGCTTGCACAAAACCATCCATCATTCCCGATGGGGCAATAATATCAGCTCCAGCCCTGGCCTGAGCAACGGCCGTTTTTTGGAGTAATTCGAGGGTCGGATCATTCAACACTCGTCCCGTTAAATCCCCTGTTTGCAAATAGCCACAATGGCCGTGACTGGTATATTCACATAAACAGGTATCGTTAATAATGATTAATTCGGGAACTACCTTTTTGACCGCCATCGTAGCCTGCTGAACAATCCCACAATCATGCCAGGCATCTGTCGCGTCCATATCCTTAACTTCTGGAATCCCAAAAAGAATAATGGCTGGAATCCCTAAATCATAAACTTCCTTCGCTTCCTCAACGATTTTATCCACCGACAACTGATAAACCCCTGGCATTGATTTAACTTCTTTCGCCACCCGTTCTCCTGGTACCGCAAAAAGCGGATAGATCAGATCACTGGCGGTTAAAATCGTTTCCCGTACCATGCGGCGTAGGGGGTCAGTTTGGCGGAGGCGGCGAGGACGAGTAATCGGAAACATAATCTTTAAGGATATTCAGATCGGGTCACTAAACCCACCAGTCTAAAGCGATCGCCGATAATTATGCCGACTTACTTCATGTTTTGTAACGATTCATGTTCAAGATGTTAAGTCTCTTCCTCCAGATCCCGTAGTTTGCTAGGAGAGGAATGGTAAAGAGCATCGAGTTGTTGCCGAGCATCTTCCACATTCACGGAACGCATTACCAGTAGTGGTTCATTGATGGGATTACCGTTATCATCAAACAATTCAGGATGGTAACTCTGTTGGCGTAAACTGGCAGGCGAAGCTCGAAAAGGGCGTTGGCTGCCCAAACTCACCGTAATCAGACTGCGTATTAGGTTGCTAACGGCTAAAAAAGCAATAATTGTAAAAGCAAGAATATAAAGTAGTTGTAGCACTAGCTTTCCTCCATCGGGTGTAGTTACTGTTAAATCAGTAGAAACAAGACTATTAAAATGTTTGATGAAATCTAAGTCCTTATTTATAGCTTAACAAGGTTTAGGGCAGTGGATGATTTTGTTGCTTGCTGGCCCTGAGGCGCAAAGAAACTTGCCAACATTCCATTACCAGTTGATGCCAGGGCATTAAGGCCTTCATCTCGATACCGACCTGTTGTCCCATGGTCTGAAAGAGGATTTGGGCAGAAGTCACTTCCTTTTGTTGTTCGATCACCCGATCTAGCAAGTTTTTTTGTTCTTGCTCTGAAAGAAAGGGAATGGCTTCGGATTCTAATAAAGTTCTAGCACGGGTAAACCAATATTGAAAGTCTTCTAAAAGCGGCTCTAGAAGGGTTTTCATGAGTTCCTGTTCACGCAGATTGGCGGGGGTCATCTCGGTAAGCCTAGAGGTTATCTGAGTTTTATTGTAATCTTTCTTTACAAATCTTTATCTCATTGGAGAAATAACCAATTTGGGTTTTGCCGAACCCCTGATCGTTGATGTCACACTATTCAAGGTTCAAAGCGACCTATCACCTTACTTCCTGCGAACGATCCTTGGTATGGTCCTTCTTGCGATTCTGGGCATTGGTGTTATTCTAAGTAACATCTCTCTAGATTAATGATTTAGCCAGCTAATCCCATGCAAGATCTGACCAAGATAACCTATCAGCCTCCGGTTCCAGGGCAAACAATGTCGCCTTCGATGATTGAGGCTGACTCCTCAGAAGCAGGTATCCAGAACGTGATTGGTATTTTGCGTCGGAGATGGCTAGTCCTATCGTTGGTCAGCTTGAGTGTTTTCACCTTTCAGCTATCCAAAGCTCTCAAAGCTCCACCGGTGTACGAAGCACAGTTTCAGCTTTTAATACAACGTCCTGAACAAGATATCACCAATCCGTTAGAAGGAGCCGCTATTCTAGGTCAAGGACGTGGATCAGATGACGATTACTATAATACTCAGATGACTATTCTGCTCGGGAATAAATTACTGAATCCTGTTCTGCAAAAAATATATCAGAAATACCCTGATTTCAATAAACACACATTTGGCTATGATGAATTCTTGCGGCAACTTTCTATTTCCCGTCCTGAAAAAGGACAAATCTTAACCGTTAGGTATATTGACAGCGATCCTCAAAGAGTTGAATTTGTTTTACAAAGCCTTGCCAAAGCCTTCCTAGATTATACGAAAGAAGATCAGGATTTAAAAACCCAAGAAAAATTGAAATTCGTCAATCAACAAATTCCTCTATTGCAAAGACAGGTTATCACTCTACAGGATCGACTACTTCGCTTAAAAGAAAAATATGAATTCTATAATCCCGAAGAGCAAGGTCAATTTTATGGAAATGACTTAAATATCACGAGCCAGAAAAAACGAGAAGTTACTCTCCAAATTCAACAAATAGAAAGTATTATTAATATACTGGAAATAAAATTAAATACGACCGAGAATAAAGCTCTTGCCCTTGACACTCTTGCTCAATCTCCCCAATATCTTCAGCTTATTAGCAAACTGAATGAAATCAATCTAGAGTTGGCTAAACAATCAAACCGATTAACAGATGATAACGTGGTTGTTCAGCAACTCAAAGCAGACAGAGAGAGTATCCTGCGCTTGCTTGATCAATATTCTTCCTCTCTGCCTAAATCGGTTCAAGATAATATTTCTAAACCCGATCTATTAACTACGGCTCCGAATGCTGTTCGTACTAGTTTGACGGCAAAATTACTGGATGCAAAGATTCAATTAAAGGAACTACAAGCCCAGCAGCAATACTTAATTCTGACGGAGGCTAATGCTCGTAATAATCTTAAAAAATTTACCCATATTGTCAATCGTTATCTTAATATTGAGCGACAACTTCAGCTCTCGGCGGAAAGTTTGAACCGTCTATCTGCCTCAAAACAGGCCCTAGAAGTTGAAAGTGCTAAACGTTTTGTTCCTTGGCGACTCGTCTCTGTTATTGAACCGCCAGAATCACCCAAAAATAATTTACCGAAGGATATTCTACAGGCTATCTTGATGGGATTATTGGCTGGGGGAGCGGTCGCAATGTTGGTAGAAAATTTAGATAGAACTTACCATAATCCTGAAGATCTGGCTAGAGACTTTGATAAAACCTTGTTGGGGGTAATTCCTTTTGAAGGTAAACTTAAGGCGATCACGCAAAAAAGCAAGGTTAAAAATGATAAAACTAATTTTTTAGAGGCTTTTTCCATCCTCTATTCTAATCTATTTTTTCTGGGTCAAAAGCAGACCTGTCGTAGTTTTATTATTACTTCAGCCACTTCTGGAGATGGCAAGTCAACTGTCTCATTCTTCCTGGCGCTGGCAGCAGCAAAATTAGGACAGCGTGTTCTCCTCATTGATGGCGATCGCTATTTTCCTCAAGGCAAGATCTGGAAACAGTTGGCAGAATCTTTTAATGCAGATTTAGATTTTCCCGAAGTACAATCAGAAGATTCAAGGCTACAGCAATATAATTTTGAAGTCTTGGCTAATAACTTGCTTTATTTCAAGACCAAAGATGACGCAATGGAACCCAAACAGTTAATGTCATCGACCAGCTTATTTACCTTAATCCAACAATGGCAAGCCAGCTTTGATATCATTCTCATTGATACGCCACCAATCTTAGGGATATCGGACGCTAAACTGATTGCCAGTAAAACGGATGGCGTTCTTTTAGTGGTAAGACTTGAGCAAACTATTAAAGATAGTATTCGTTTAGCCCTGCATGAGTTGAATTTAGGGAATTTAAACCTATTAGGTCTGGTTGCCAATGGAGCCAAGCGGTATGGTAGTGGCTACTATTACAATTATTATTATTACAGGAATCGCTATTACAGTCCTAAAAAGAGACTCAAACAGATGGAAGAAAGCTAGGTATAGTGAGGTTTCACAAGCCGATTGCTCTCTCTGGGAATTGGGGTAATAGATTTATTTTATATCGTTTAAGGGCGAACGCAATTCGCCCCCTACATAAGATTCTTTGGGGATCGTAGGGTGTACCTAAGTACAGGACAAAAAATGTAGGGAGTCGAGAAAAAGAGAAAAATTGGGTAGAGAAGGATTAAGAACAAGATGACTAAGATGGTCAAAACCAAGACGAAAAAGACTCTGCGCTCGGCGACCATGTTTCTTGAGGGGAATGGGATGAAGATGATGAATTGCTAGACCGGTTTTGAGAGACCAAGCCAAAGTCAGTAAAGCCAAAAGCTTGCGAAGACGCTTGGGGTCAGTAAAGTGAGTAGATTCCAAGCAAAAGCCCCGAGTCTTAAAGATGCCAAAAAGGGTTTCAACCCATATTCCGTACTGATTAAGAGGAAGTAAAAAATAAACCTTGCTGTAAAATTTTCGTTGATTACATCTGACGCGAGATCGAAAGCCCTATCGTACCGTTTCACAGGATAATCTATCAACGAATTATTTACAGGTAGAAAGACTTTGCTCGCAATGCTGAACACTATATGTACGGCGCACCCAAAGAAGAAGATTACCAAGAATGAAAAAGATTTTTTTGGATACTTTTTATCTTCAAGCCTTAGCCGATTACCAAGATAATGCCCATCAAAAAGCGTTGGAAATGACAAATGCTTTAGGTGGGTTTCTTTCGGTGACAAGTGAAATAGTCTTAACGAAATTACTCAATGCTCTATGCGGAAGAGGTGAGTATTTTCGTCAAGCGGGGCTGAGTATTGTGGATGGTTTACAACAAAATAAAAGCGTTGTAATTGTTCCCCAAACACCTCAATTATTTGCCGAAGCCTTAGCTTTTTATCGTCAAAGAAAAGATAAAAGTTATAGCTTGACCGATTGTGCTTCTATGTTGATTATGAGACAGCAAAATATCAGAGATGTCTTGACATTTGATCGTCATTTTCAACAGGAATGTTTTAATGCTTTATTGAGGGATGATTCTTAATCTAGTATTTTAAGAAAATGGGATTATTAATTACTCAGACTTTTAAACTCAACAATTAACTCTAAATCTTGTAATGCCTAAGATGTCCAATTTATTTGTGCCATTGTTTAAAGTTTTGCTTTGCGTCCTGATGAGAAATCACGTCATTCGCTTCGACCTGCTTTAAACCTTACTCAATCTTATGAAGAAAATAAAGATGTTCCATAATATCTTCAATGCTAATATCTTGAGGCATTTCCTGAACTGATTGAAGAACTTTTTCCTTAAAACTAATTGTTGTCATAATCAAAATACTCCTTAAATACTCCTTTTAACGTCAAATCAAGTAGAACAGGCTCATGGATAAAGTATAACTAATTTTTTACAATTCGTTCTAAAAATGAAATTGTGATGAACCCCTACGTCAAGAAAGTTAAACCCATCGAAAATTATTGTTTAATGCTTTGGTTTGATAACGAAGAACAAAAAATATTTGATCTAAAACCCTACCTCAACAAAGGCATATTTAGTCAATTAAAAAATGTTTCTTTATGTACTTCAGCACCAGTCGTTGCAGGTTCCGTTGAATGGCCAAACGGCCTTGACCTCAGTTACGATACACTTTATCTAGAAAGCATAACCATTAAAAAACCTGATTAAGTGTTCAGTAAAGCGATCGCAACCAAAGCAAGGAATAGTCCGATATATTGAACAGAAGTCAAAGTTTCATGGAAATAAAAGATACCAACAAAAACAGTCCCCATGACAATCATTAAATTAACCAAAGAACCGGCAATGCCTAAATTAACTTTTTGATTAAGCAAGCCAAAAAATAGGTAAGTGAACGGTGATAAAATACAGACAATGGCCATACTTTTCCAATCCCCCGTTTTACCCCAATTAGCACTAAGAGAGTCGCAAAGCGTAAAAAAAGCTCCACAGAAGATCACTAATAGCCAAATTAAAAATGATTGCATAAGTCTCCCCTCGATATACAGCAAATGACGAAAACAGATCCCCTCTCAACAAATAATGAAGTTCAGACAAATTTAAAGCCGCTTTAAAACCGCGATCGCCTATTTCAACAGACAGTCAATGATTGACAAAAACTTTAATCTGAAGATTGTGTATTATTGAGATACCGTTCCTGTAATTGTAAACGAATGGTTCCATGTACCTCTCTCGTAATCGGATAAAAATAGGCCAGCACTAAACCAATAATTAAAAAAGCAGCCGGTAAAGGGGCGATCGCAAAACGAATGGCAAATAAAGCCGAGGGAGGCTGAATTGGAATTGGTTGGCCCGGAATGCGAGGCATAAATCCAGCCGCTTCTAAGGTAATACCCACTAGAAACAAGCCTAGAGCTAAACCAATTTTCTGTAATAAAACCATAAACGCATAGAAAATTCCTTCCCGTCGTTTGCCCGTTGTTAACTCATCTAGATCGACCACATCAGGAATCATCGACCAGGGAATGAGATAGGCCACAGAAACCCCAAAGCCAGTTAAAATAGCCAGTCCATACATTAAGCTAACTTGACCTGGCTGCAATAACCAAAGCCCCACTTCCGCTCCAATCCAAATCACCATACCCAGTAAATAAACAATTTTTTTATCCAAGCGTTGACAAACCCATTGCCAAAAAAAGAGCATTATTAGGGCCGTTCCCTGTACAGCTAAAGCAACCGTGCCGGATTGTTGTTCTGGGAGTTTCATCCAACTCACTACGTAATAGACCAAAATAGAAGCCGTTAATTGCACCGCTAACCAGGAGCAAAGATAGATGCCAATTACGAATAAAAAAGGGCGATTACTAAAGACAATCTTGAGTTGTTGTAGGTAGGATAAATTGCTAACCTCATCCTGACTTTTCTGTTCGCTAGGATTACTCATTAAGTGGGGTTCGACAATGGTATCCATCAAGGTAAAACCAAAAGTTCCAAGCATTAAGCCCAACAAAACTTCAAAAAAGACGAGATAATCGATCCCGCCTTTGCCTCCGAACCAAGTCGCACTGAAAGGTAAGGCTCGGAGAATGCCTAAACTAATTAAGGTAATACCAACAATTTCTAAAAATCTGCCTAGACTACGTTTTTGACGAATTGAGAGAATCGGCGATCGCCCCCGTTCCTGAAGTCGCAGAGAACACCACAATAGAGCCACTAAAGCAAGACTACAACACATTAATCCCAATTGCCAAAATTGTTCTTTCGGTCGGTTGGGAAGAGCCGCCGCAATTAAAATATAGAGAATGAGAGAGAGAATACTGCCCCCAATCGAAAAGGCAAAACGAAAACTATTCAGTCCCGTTCTCTCATTATAATTTTGAGTTAATTCGGGGGTTAAAGCCGTATAGGGAAGATTAACGGCGGTATAGAAAAGGTTAAAAACAATGCCGATCGCCACATAATAGCCAAAAAGTCCCCATTGATTGACTGTTACCTCTTCGCTAAAGTGGGGAATTGTCCATTGCAAACCATAAAAAAGAATGAAGGGAATAATCCCCCCTAAAATCCAAGGTAAACGTCTGCCCCAAATACTCCGGGTGCGATCGCTGAGTACGCCAATAAAGGGATCGTTAATAGCATCAAAAATTTTACCGATCATCAACACACTACCCGCTAATCCGGCGGGCAAACCGGCCACATCGGTTAAAAAGAAGAGAAGATAAAAGACTAAGATATTAGCTGTAATCGCTGGGCCAAAATCTCCGGCTCCATAGGCTAATTTAGTCGTTAGACGCAGCTTTTCAGGTGCTAAATTGTCGGAATTTAAAGTAGTCATTTTAGGCTCTTCTGGATTGACGTTGAAAAATGTATAATAAGATACCCTATATGAGGATGGCATCAATGTTATTTTTTCTAGAAAATCTGGTAGATTTGCCAAAGGTAAAAATAAGAAATGTTATTCAAGAAGGAACAGAGGCTTTTTTGATACTGAGTTGTCAAGAGGAAGAAGTCAAATGTAATTACTGTGGAGGATTAACCGATGAATTACATCAGACCAACAATCTACTCATAAGGGATTTGCCCATTTCTGGTCAAACGGTGTACCTACAAGTCCCTCGTCGTAAGTTTTATTGTAAAAAATGTCAAAGGTTTTTTACAGAAAATCTAGAATTTATGGAAGCACGTAGAAAATATACAGTGCGGTATGAAGAATATGTGTATAATCGAGTAAATGTGAGCAGTGTGGAACAAGTAAGCCGAGAAGAAGCCCTATCTTGGGATAAAGTTCATGGAATTTATCAACGTCAATGTGAAAAGAAAAAAAAAGATTGGCAAGGGATAAAAAAAGTAGGAATAGATGAAATATCGAAACGAAAAGGTCATAAGAATTTTGTAACAGTGGTAGGAGACCTAGAAAAAGGAGAATTAATAGAAGTAATTGATAGTCATCAACAAGATGAAATAATTGAAGCCCTGATGGAGAAACCATTAGAGGTAAGAGAAGCTGTCGAGGAAGTGAGTGTGGATATGTGGGGAGGATTTCCAAAAGTAATAGAAAAAGTGTTTCCTAATGCGGTAATTGTGACGGATAGATTTCAGGTAATGAAAGCGGTGAATGAAGAATTAAATAAAATCCGTAAACAGACAAGCTTTACTCTAAAAATTAAGGGAGAAAAGTGGCTATTATTAAAAAATAAAAAAGACCTGACAGAGGAGGAATTACAAAAACTAGAATTGGTGTTAAAGCAATCAAATCGTTTACGAAAAGCCTATGAGTATAAAGAATCATTTCGAGAGATATATGAAAAAGTAAAGGACAAGGAGGAAGGACGTTTAAAATTCACAGAATGGCAAGAGAATGCTAAAAGCATTTATACAGAATGTAATTAGCACAATTCGGAGTCATTTAGACTCTATTTGTAATTACTTTTTAAGTCGAACAACGAATGGGGCGATGGAAGGAATTAATAATCGTCAGAAGCTAATTAAGCGTCAAGCTTATGGATTTGTTAACTTTGATAATATGCGAAGTCGCTTTTTAGCTTGCTTTTCGTGATAAGTTTTGATTATAACTCTTTATTCAGGAGAGCCTCATTTTAGAAAATAAACCTATACTAAAGGAAGCTGGAATTAGCTAGGGACAGTTTTAGCCAATAAAATCAACAAATAATAGAAAAGGTCAGAAGTCTTAATCCTCAAAAATGGTTAACTCCTGACCCTTTATTCACATTGAAACTTTTAGAGCAATTTTAGCCAATGACATAGGCAACTTTAAGGGCCCAAATAATCAGAGCTACAATGCTACCGAGAACGAGGATTGAAGAGATAAAGACCAACTTCGGTTTATCTGCCCCGTCAAATTTCATGATGCCACGATTCAGATCCGACATGAAAACGTCTCTCCTGGTTCCATTCAGGTTAAATTGGGGCTATCGAAGCCAGAACCCCCTTCAGTTTACTGCGAACCGCAAAATTCAACCTTAATTTCTCCGTAAATTTTTTTAACGGATATTGTCAAAGTTTGCAGAAAAGCAAGCATATTTTACGAGTTTATTGGGTCGTAGCCTAGTTTTATCTCGAATGTCGCGATCGCTCAAAAGTTAGTTCAATTAAATTACAAGCAGCCCACGACAGAGGCCCTATAGGTTTGACCGATCGCCGGCAAGCCATTGACAAAAATATTGACCTGAAAAGGATTATCTTCCGGTCGCGGTGTTGCTTCAATCGTTAATGGCTGGTCGGGTTCCAATCGCTTGCCATTTTGGTTAAAAAATTCCTCGGCAGTTTGGTCGCTGTACTTAAGAAACATCCGAATGTCAAAGGTTCCTCCATTTTCAGCAACAATGGTCGCCACAAAACGGCTAAATTTCCTGCCGCCAGGCACAGCCCAATCGGTATTCCAATTATTGCGCTTAATTTTAATCCCAAAGGGGCCGGGAAGCGTTGGTCCAGAAACCGTCTTAGTGACTTCGCTTCCTTGACCCCCCACGAGGGAAAGCGGAGTGCAAGTTTCAGCGTGGGTTGGTAGTTGGACACTGAACAAAAGAGCGGATATTCCCACTAAGACAGCACGATTAACCATTAAGTTTTTCCTCAATTTTTTTGATAACAATTGATAATAGTATTCCCAAGAATATACTAACCAATTCCCAGTTGCTTGAGTCGGGTTTCGAGGAATTGTTTTCCTTGTTTTTCTCCATCTTCAATCAGCCGACGAATATTTTCAGAGGAACGATCAAGTTTACTTTCGTAGTTCAGACTTTTAGCTAAATCCTCAGACATTTCGATCATAGGAATATGATAGTCTTTATCCAGATCTTCCGAAAAAGATTTAGGGATTTTAAAGGGTTCAGTAAGATCAAGCTCTGCTAAAAATTCCTCTTTAAAGGCTCCTCTTAAAAACAAGTCATTCAGAAATTCAATTTGATCCAGACTTTGAAATAAGGAGACATTACCTTCAAGTTCATTACGGCGATCAGCAATATCATCGGATGCCACTGGAATCTGCTCAGTGGTCGTTGGATTAATCTTGATGACCCAAAGTTCATTAGGAATATTTTCCACTCCGACAAAATCACGCCGGATCAGAGAACGAATGGGGGGATTGTCAGAAAATAATCCATCCCAGTAGGCCAGGTCTTCAATCGTTACAGACGGAAAAATGTTAGGAACACAGGCAGAAGCGAGGAGATGTTCGATTCTAATAGCTTCATTACGGGAGTTGAATTTACTCAATTTTCCAGTGAGGATGTTACAAGCCCCCAACACTAAAATAGGGGAATTGGGTTGAGCACCCCATTGGGCTAAGTCTGAGAAATCAACATGGGTCTTCAGCAATTCGTTGAGGTCGGTAAAACGTTGCCGTAAACCTTGGGTCGCCATGGAAAACCAAGTTTTTACTAGAGGGGAAGAAGGACTGAGATTATATTGGGGAATAATCCCTTTACTCGCTAATTCCAAAGATTTAATAACAAAATCATTGAATAGTTTTTCTTGATAGCTTTGGGCTGTGTTATCTTCCCAAAAATCTAGTAGTCGCTTCCATACTGGAGTGTCACCTTTTTTCAGTGCATACCAAATCAACAGGGCACAAATTGCACCGCCTGAAGAACCACTCAAGCTGACAATATGGAAATGATCTTGAATGTGATTCTCAAAAAGTGCTTTCATTACACCAGCAGTGAAGGCCGTTTGGCTGCCTCCTCCCTGACAAGCGATCGCCACTTTGGGTTTCATAACTCTGATTTTCTCCACAGGTAACGGTAAGAAAGACATTCCAAGACCCATAATAGCCCTTTTTCCAAATTATCAAACAAGTTGGAGTATTTATTTGTGGACTACTTGATAATGAGCTTTAAGTTTTACCTATTTTTTTAAATCTTGCCATAAAGTTTTCTTAACCTTGATCCAGGATGATCTAGATAACGTTTAAGGCACGGCGATCGCTTTTTTTTCAGGAAAGATGCCTTTACAATAAACCTTTCATGGGTACGCGAGAAGGAAGTTAACGGCTAGTGCAGAGCCTAGTCCCATACTATTGAGCACGATTCCGAGACAAATCACAAATGGAGTTACATTCAGGTAATTAATCGTTATTATTAAATATTATTAAATATATAAGTTGATAAAAATTATTAAATATATAAGTTGATAAAAAATACTACATAATAAAAAAATCCCCGTCAATTAGGAAAAAATCCGAAAAAGTCAGGCTTTAGTTAGATCCAAATTCGTACCAACGCAAAGTACACAACTATCGTACCATCAAACAATTTAGGTGTCATATACTTTTGTAAAAGTATGCAATTAGCTACTTGAGGATGATCGCGAACCACTATTATTCTGATTAGGTTTTTGATCGCATATTTTCAACTGTTCTAAATTCCAAAAAGCTCCCCCTAAGGCTGAAAATTGAATGCCACAAAAACGATTACGAACCGCAGAAAGAGCATAGGGGTTAACTAAATAAATAAAGGGTAAATATTCTTGGACTAAAACTTGAGCTTGATCGTAGATTTTGCGACGCTCATCAAACTGAAGAATCTGGGAACCCTGAAGATAAAGAGCGGCGATTTGCTTTTCCCAATCGGAGATAACTCGTCCTTGAATAGGTTGGGTTCCAGGCTGAGGTTCCTGATTAAACATATGTAAATTACCATCAACGTACCAAACATTCGGCGCGTGGGGATCATTTCCTCCTGTTAACCCTAAAATAATGGCATCCCAGTCCAAACTATTACTCATTTTGTCAACTAAAACATTAAAACTGATGGGACTAAAATCCACTTTGATGCCAATTTTACCTAAGTCTTCCTGAATCTGCGTTCCCATTGCTTCTCGAATTTTATTACCGGCATTCGTATTCAAGACAAATTGGACAAGATTGCCATTGGAATCTAATAATTCATTTTTAGCATTATATTGAAAACCAGCTTGCGATAAAAGTTTTTTGGCCTTTTCAGGATCGTAGTTATAACCTTTAAGATTTTTATTATAAAAGGGAGATTGGACAGAAACTTGAGAATTTTGTTTTGACCCTAACCCACGATAAATATTATTAATCATCTGATCGCGGTCAATGCCATAGGCGATCGCTTGCCGAAAATTGAGATTATTAAACCATTTTGATTTAATCGGATCGACTAGGGGTTTACCTTTGCGCTGACCCTGATTCAAGTTAAAACTCAAAAAACTAGTGCCATAGGCAGGCCCACCATTATAAATGGTAAAATTGCCCCGTTCTTCCTCTTTTTTAAGCAAAGAAAAATATTCAGGAGAAATCCCTACGGAATCAAGACTACCTGAACGGAATTGTAACAAAGAGGTATCGGTTGACTCCACGATCGCCCACACCACTTCAGGAATATGGGGTAAAGCATTGCCTTGATTATCTTTTTTCCAATAATAGGGATTTTTTTCAAAAATAAGACGTTGACTGGTCACATAACTTTTAAGTTTATAAGCTCCATTGACAATCAAATCCTGGGGCGGTGTATCGGTTCCCCAGACAGTCAAAAAGATGGGGTTGCCATTTTTATCTTTTTTCTCAATGGTTTCCCGTAAAACATGGGCTGGTAAAATGGGGAGTTCCGCCGCATCTAAAAAGGGGGCAAAGGGTTCAGTAATTTGAAATTGAATACGACGATCATCTAACTTTTGAATCTTAGGAAAAGCTTTACTTTGGCCAATCCGTAAACTGTCACGGTAATTATTAGGAATCTTGGGATTTAAGTACAGGTTATTATAGCTAAAAATCACATCTTCGCTCGTTAGTGGCTGACCGTCTGACCACTTTAAACCATCTCTAAGCGTAAAGACGATAGTTTTATTATCCTCAGAAATTGTCCAGGATTCGGCTAAAGTTGGTTCCTTTTTGCCCGTAATCGGATTCTCGGTAATTAAGCCTTCATAGGTTAAACCAAAAATATTGGGAGATTCTGCCGATAAAACCGCATTAAAGGTTTTGGGATCACTTAAAACGGAAAAAACAACTTGCTCCTTTACAATCGGGGTGGAACAACTAACGAACAGCATTAAACTTAAGCCGAGACTCAAAACAAGTCCAGCAAACTTTATAATTCTTTTAGATAACATTTTTATTTTCATAATCAATTTTTAAGACAGAGAGTCTTGTCTGCCCATGGCATAAATTCCCCCACTCATGGCCACAATTAACCCCATACTTATGCCCCAGTTATGGCCCAGCATCCATTCTACTAACCAATTACAAATTCCTCCTAGCACTAAAAAAGGAATAATGCTAAACAGTGAGGCATAAAAAAGATTTTGGGATTCTCTGGCCGAACGGGTTCTTTCAAATTCGGCTTCAGAAGGATACAGCGATCGCTCGGCAAAATTAAACCAGCGTTGCAACTGTTCAATCAACCAGTTCTTAACGGTAACAGAGGCTAAATATAATCCCAAAGACCAGAGACAACTACTGGTAAGCATTACAGTATCGATGGTAATGGTGAAGGGAATCCAGTCAGTCAGCATAGGTCAAGGAGGAAAAGGACTGTCAGCATCTTAACAAACTCAATGACGCTAACACCAAGATTTCCTGTACTTTAAAACAAAGGGAAAAGAACCGCGATCGCCGCTTCTCTCTGGAATAATTAACCTCCATTGACTATGATCGATTTATTCTGATCATGTGATCTAATGGGCAATTCTCGCTTTCGTATCCTACTGAACTATCTTGCGCCCCACTGGAAGCTAATCACCGGCGGTATTATCGCGCTGTTGATCGTCAACGCCCTGGGAGTTTATATTCCTCTTTTGATCCGCGACAGTATTGATGACCTGCATTCCACCCTCAGCTTTGAGCAAGTGGTTCGCTATGCCCTCTGGATGTTGGTGTTGGCCTCCTTAATGTGGGTTACCCGGATGCTTTCCAGGACTACCATCTTCGGAGTCGGACGACAAGTAGAATATGATCTCAAGCAGCGTATTTTTCAGCATCTTTTAACCCTTGAACCGGCCTACTTTGCGGTGAACACCTCTGGGGATTTAATGAGCCGAGCCACCAGTGATGTGGATAATGTGCGTCGTTTGGTTGGTTTTGCTGTTCTTAGCTTGATTAATACTTTTTTTGCCTATGTGTTAACCCTGCCAGCGATGTTGGCTATTCATATTCCCCTCAGTTTGATGGCGATCGCAATTTATCCTTTCATGTTATTGAGTGTACAGTTATTCAGCCAAAAATTACGGGATCAGCAGTTAGCCGTTCAGGAACAACTCGCCGATCTAAGTGAATTACTGCAAGAAGATATTAGCGGCATTAGTTTGATCAAAATCTATGCCCAGGAAGAAAACGAACGCAATGCTTTTCGAGAGAAAAACCACCAACTCCTTAAGGCCAATTTAAAGTTAGCAAAAACACGCAATTTACTCTTTCCCATTGTGGAAGGATTGGCCTATGTTAGCCTGCTTTTACTATTAGCCTTTGGCACGACAGCGATTCAAAAAGGAGAAATTACCATTGGAGACTTTATTGCCCTACTCATTCTCGTAGAACGTTTAGTCTTTCCGACGACTTTACTAGGCTTTACCATCACTGCCTATCAACGGGGAGAAGTCAGTATTGATCGTATTGAAGCCATTTTTCAGGCTATTCCAAAGATTAAAAATGTACCTCGCCCTATTGCTCTCAAAGGTCAACCACTGAGTGGGAAAATTACCGCAGCCAACCTGACCTATTCCTATCCTAATACTAAAACACCAGCCCTAAAAAATCTGGACTTTACCATTTATCCAGGGGAAATGGTCGCTATTGTGGGCCCCATCGGCTGTGGCAAATCCACTCTGGCCAATGCCTTAACCCGTCTTTTAAACATAGAGTCAGGACAACTTTTCCTCGATGGCTTGGACATTACCCAACTAGAGCTAACGGATTTACGCACCGCGATCGCCTACGTTCCCCAGGACAGCTTTTTGTTTAGTACAACAATTGCCAATAATATTCGCTATGGTCAACCCCTAGAGAGTCAAGAATTAGTAGAAATGGCAGCCCAACAAGCCTATATAGATGCCGAGATTCGCTACTTTCCCCAACAATATCAAACTCTGGTGGGAGAACGGGGTATTACCCTTTCCGGTGGTCAACGGCAACGGACTGCCTTAGCCAGGGCCTTGATTCTGGATGCCCCCGTCTTAATTCTTGATGATGCTCTTTCCAGTGTAGATAATCAAACCGCCACGCAAATTCTGCGACAGTTATCCCAGAAACGCCACCAAACCGTTATTTTTATTTCCCATCAATTATCCGCCGCCGCCCAAGCGGATCGTATTTTAGTGATGGAGCAGGGTACAATTGTGCAAAATGGAACCCATGAAGAACTGCTACAGCGATCGGGCTTGTATCAAACCCTTTGGCAACAGCATCAACTAGAAAAAGTCTTGCAATAATTATGATGAGGAATCAAGATAAAAATGAATCAAACTAAACTCTTGGTCATTGACGATCAGCTCGATAATTTTGATGTGGTGGAAGCCTTATTAGCAAGTGAAAATTATCAACTATTTTATGCTTCTAGCGGCACAAAAGCTTTCTCTTTACTGGAAAGTATGAGTCCCGATCTGATTTTGCTAGATGTCATGATGCCAGAGATGGATGGTTTACAAATTTGCTCTCGTCTCAAAGCCGATCTTCAATATCAACATATTCCTATCATTATGGTAACGGCTCTTACCTCTAAGGCCGATTTAGCCCGTTGTTTAGAACAGGGAGCCGATGATTTTATTAGTAAACCCTTAGACAGTTTGGAGTTACGGGCAAGGGTTCGTTCATTGCTGCGAATTAAACAACAACATGACAAATTAAAGGACTTGTTAGCCCTACGGGAAGAAGCACTAACTTTACGGGAAGATATGTCTAATATGATTATTCATGATCTCCGTAATCCTTTATCAACCATTATCCTGGCAGCAGGAATTATCAAAAGAAATATTAATCAAACCGATAAAACAGAGACCATTCTCCACAAAATAGAGCAAATTCTAGATGCTAGTCAGCGTCTGCAAAAGATGATCGATAGTTTGTTGTTTATGGCCAAACTTGAAGCAGGCAAAATACTATTTAATCCCATTAAGACAGATTTATATCAGTTGGGAGTAACGATTATGGCAGATTTTGAATTAATTGCGATCGCCCATCATATTAAGCTATACAGTGAACTGCCCCCCCAAGGACAAACAATCTCAGTTGATGCCGGCACTGGTATCGTCTAGCTAGAAGCTATAAACGTTGCAATACAAGAGGTTCAACAAATCAGGCGAATTTGGAGTAAGTCCTCCCAAGTTAACCCTTTTTGAATTATACCGAGAGCTACCGCAGGAACTTTTTTCGTCGTAAAATGGCTGCGAACAAAGTTATGAACCATCCAGAAAATATCTAGCACTCGCTGTAATCCCACAACAGATTTAGCATAAGTATTTGTTCGACGACGAAAGGCGGCTAAATAGCGTCGTAGAGAACTATTAAATGCCTCAACGTGGTTGGCATGAACATCCTTGTCTTCTGGTTTTTCTGTTGTCTCAGGATGTTCAGTTTTCGGAGTTTCTACTTTCTCTAGTTTACCCTCAGAATCTCGACGTTTACTACTCTTATTTTTTAATCTTACCACCATACCCTTCGGTAATACTTTGGTGGGACGACCTCGCTTCCCAGTCCTTAATACTTCGTGACAAATATTAAATAGCAGTTGACTATATCGCTTTTCTCCATCTGTAAATAACTGGAGAGATTCTGCACTCCTTTCAAATAATTCCGCTACCGTCATCATTGCTTCTAGAAATAATTTCTGCTCTTTTTTACCACATTTTAAATGCCAAATAAAGCGGCTAGCCCTGTCCATGAGCACGATTGTCCACCCCTCAGAGGCACTTGCTTCTTTATTTTTTCCAACTTTTGTGTATAGTTCATCCCCTTCTATTACTAATTTAACAAATTCATTCACTAAGGCGTATAAAAATAATGTCTCTTGTAATCCTGATAATTTCTTTTCCCAATTCAATATTGTTGTTTTTGCGTAGCCGAATACTCGGGCTGCTGCATTTAATCCTATTCCTTCCATTCTGGCTTTTAATACTTTTACAATTTCACTTAATGGGGTTTCTAAGCCAGCGATTACGCTACCATAAGTCTCAGCAAAACAAGAACCACATTCTTGACAGATGAACATTTTACGTTCCCCGTTACCTTTCGTTTGGTAATGAGAATGTATTTTTACTTTTTCACTATAGCAATGAGGGCAGTTTTTCTGAAATAAGGCTTCCTCTTTCTCTTGAGGTAAGCCAATATCACTTAGGAGGTCAATTGAGCTTTTATTCAATGTTGACATTGCTTTCCGTTTTCCCTTTCTTTAATATAATGACAATAATAATAGTATAACAAAAACGGGAATATGTCCAGTCGTAAGTTATTTTCTATTTTCTCAAACTCTTACACCATAACTTTTTCTAGCTTTGATCACACGATACCAGTACCTTGATGCCACTATTTTACGGCGAATTATTGATAATCTTATCTCTAATGCCCTTAAATTTGCCCCAGCTAATAGCCAAGTATTATTAAGTCTAGAGTGTTTACCAGAGGATCGAGTCAGAGTTCGAGTGACAGATACGGGGCCGGGGATTGATGAAAATAGACGAAAACAGATTTTTGAAAAATTTGAAATTGGGACATTGAAGAATAATATCTCTCAAATTGGTTTAGGTTTAGCCTTTTGCAAAATGGCCGTTGAAGCCCAGGGAGGAAGCCTAAAAATTTCAGACAATTTCCCTCAAGGTTCCATTTTTACAGTGGAAATTTAGTAAAAATTTAGCAGGAACTTACCTCAAACCTAGATAGGGCTTGCTGAAAAAAGCTGAAACCTTTACGGAGAAAAATAGTAGGCGAATTAAGAACCGCTAGAATGCACGAAAATAGGGTAGAATGCCTCAAAACCATTGCATTAAGAAGAGAGAAAGCAGATGTACCGAAAGCAACAGTACTCAATTGAAACACCAGAAAACTTGAAAAATCTGTTCGGCGGGCAGTTAGACGAAGAAAATCGTTGGATAGAAATGTCAAAAATGATTCTTTGGGAAGAATATGAGGGGGTGTGACCTTTAGTTGATGAAGGAAAAGAAAAGTGTTAACATGAGATGAAAAGTGACAAAGAGGAAACAATGATGACAGCAAAACTAATTAATGTAGAGGGTTCAAAGATAAAAATAGAACTAACATTAGAACTCAGTCGTTCAATGTTGGATACAGAAATAAATATTCAAAAAGGCTTAAACGAAGTAGGTTGCATCGCCAGCAAAGAAGCCTTGAAATATTTAGATACAGATGGTTCACCCTTAAAAATCGGTGAAGAAATCTGGAAGAGTAAGGGAGAGCAACCGAAAGAATATCAAACACCTTATGGTGAGGTTATAGTGAATCGTCATGTATATCAGCGTTCACCTTTGAGGAAAAACGTATTGCCCCTTAGAAAGAGAAGCAAGGATAATCATAACATCAACGCCATTATTGACAAAACAGGTATCCTCAAAAATGTCAGGGATGGCAGGCAAAGAGGTGAAAAATGATTTATTAGAAAATCATGGTAGAAAAGTAGCGCTATCCTATATCCAAAGATTGAGTGAAGCAGTAGGAAGTGTGGTACAGGCAAAAGAAGAAGCGTGGAGTTATGCCCCGCCCAAGGAGGATAGCCAAATTGCAACAGTGGGAATAGGATTAGATGGAACCTGTATGCTGATGTGTGAGGATGGCTACCGTGAAGCAATGGTGGGAACCGTTTCCCTATACGATAGTGAAGGCGAACGTCAACATACAATCTATCTAGGTGCGGCACCAGAGTATGGAAAAAAGAGTTTTCTAGAAAGATTAGAAAGAGAAATTGAGCGAGCGAAAAACCGTTATCCAGAGGCAACATTGGTCGGGATAGCAGACGGGGCAGAATCAAATTGGAAGTTTTTAGAAAAGCAAACGGAAGAACAGATATTAGATTTCTATCATGCCTCTGGTTACTTAGGTGCCTTGGCAGAAGCGTTGCATCCGAATACCGTGTCAAAACAAAAAGAATGGTTGACTGAAAATTGTCGAGAACTCAAGCATGAAAAAGGAAAAGCAGGAGAACTGCTAAATCTGATGAAAGAAGTCAAAGAAGAAAAAAGTCATTCTAAGAATCTTACCGAGAAACTACAAGCGGCGATTACTTATTACGAGAATCATCAGCATCAAATGGATTATGCTGAATACATAGAGAAAAAGTATCCGATTGGTTCAGGTGTTACGGAAGCAGCTTGTAAGACGTTGGTCAAACAACGATTATGTTGTTCAGGGATGCGATGGAAGGAAAAAGGAGCAGGAATTATTTTGAGCCTACGAGCTTTGGTATTGACCAAGGAACGATGGAGTCAATTTTGGGCAAAACTTGATCAATATGGGTTCCCTGTAGAACCCTGATTACAACAGCTTTTATCAACTAAAGGTCGCACCCATATGAGGAAGAATATGCAAAAAACTTCACAGAAAAAAAAGGAGCCCCAGCCAAATCATTTAGAATGGCATTAGGAGCATTAATTATCAAAGAAATTTCAGGAAAAAGTGACAGAGAAACAGTAGAACAAATAAAAGAGAACCCTTATTTACAGTACTTTATAGGAATGGAAAGCTATAGTAGCAAAGAAGCATTTAATGCGTCAATGATGGTTCATTTTCGTAAAAAAATAGGAATGGAATTAATAAATAAAATTAATAAAGAAATAGAAAAAAAAGCGACGGGTGTAGCGTCAGAAAAAAAGAAAATGAAGGAAAGTTATTGTTAGATGCGACTTGTACACCAGCAGATATAAAATATCCAACGGATATAGGAATATTGAATGATGCCAGAGAAAAAACAGAAAAAATAATAGATAAGCTGTATGAAGAAATAAAAGAGAAAAGGAAAGAAAAGCCGAGGACTTATAGGGAAGTGGCAAGAAAAGAGTACTTAGCCATAGCAAAAAAACGTCGTGTGTCAAAAAAAGAAAGAAGAAAAGGAACAAAAAAACAACTAGGATATATAAAAAGAAACTTGTCTGATATAGAAAAAATGATAGAAGAGGGAGCAAAGTTAGAAAAACTAACGAAAAAAGAGCAAGAAGAGCTTGTAACGATAGGAAAAGTGTATGAGCAACAGTTAGAAATGTATGAAAAAAAGACAAATAAAGTAGAAAACAGAATTGTGAGTGTAAGCCAACCTCACGTGCGTCCAATAGTGCGTGGAAAAGCGGGAAAAGCAGTAGAGTTTGGAGCTAAAATATCGGCAAGTAATGTGAATGGCTTTGTCTTCTTAGACAAATTAAGTTGGGATAATTACAACGAATCGGGAGATTTACAAGCGCGAATAGAAGAATATAAAAGGGAAACAGGATGTTATCCGGAATCGGTTCATGTGGATAAAATCTATCGAACAAAAGCGAATCGAGCTTATTGTAAAGAAAGGGATATAAGAATGAGTGGTCCCCGATTGGGAAGACCGCCGAAAGAGGTGAGCAAAGAAAAAAAGAAAGAGGCACGCTCAGATGAAAGAGTGCGTAATGCCATTGAGGGTAAATTCGGACAGGGAAAGAGGAAATTTAGTCTTGGTCGAGTGATGGCCAAACTACCTGAGACCTCGGAAACGGTAATTGCGATGAACTTTTTGGTAATGAATCTTTCTACTCTACTTCAGAAGACAAAAAGTAAAAAGTTGTAGAGTCGTTTTTCTTGTGAAAAATGGTGTTAATTTTCCTCTCTTTTGTGAGGAGTGATTTGTGTTGACCTTTTTAGACAGAAAGGAACAATAGATTAAACAAAATCTGTATTTTGATTTGTTTCCATAAGGATAAGTTATCTATGCTTTTTCAGTCCATACTTCCCTAACCCACATTTCTTTCGTTTTTTGACTTTTTCAGCAAGCCCTAGATATTTATGACTTTGCAAACTTAATCGCCATTGAGGATGCTGCAAAATATAGTTAACAATCAATGCTTGACTTTCAGGACAATTCCATTCTGGTTGCAGATATTGTAACGCCGTTGACGGAATACAGAGAGCCTGTTGTTCTGCCCAACTAAAATCAGCAGTATTGCTAATAACAACCTTTAGTTCATTAACTTTTTCATAAATACTCAACTTGGGCAATTTATAGGTTTTAGGAGAGAATGCAGGGCGAACGCATCTTATTTTTGAAGGGTGTGACCTTTAGTTGATGAAGGAAAAGAAAAGTGTTAACATGGGATGAAAAGTGACAAAGAGGAAACAATGATGACAGCAAAACTAATTAATGTAGAGGGTTCAAAGATAAAAATAGAACTAACATTAGAACTCAGTCGTTCAATGTTGGATACAGAAATAAATATTCAAAAAGGCTTAAACGAAGTAGGTTGCATCGCCAGCAAAGAAGCCTTGAAATATTTAGATACAGATGGTTCACCCTTAAAAATCGGTGAAGAAATCTGGAAGAGTAAGGGAGAGCAACCGAAAGAATATCAAACACCTTATGGTGAGGTTATAGTGAATCGTCATGTATATCAGCGTTCACCTTTGAGGAAAAACGTATTGCCCCTTAGAAAGAGAAGCAAGGATAATCATAACATCAACGCCATTATTGGCAAAACAGGTATCCTCAAAAATGTCAGGGATGGCAGGCAAAGAGGTGAAAAATGATTTATTAGAAAATCATGGTAGAAAAGTAGCGCTATCCTATATCCAAAGATTGAGTGAAGCAGTAGGAAGTGTGGTACAGGCAAAAGAAGAAGCGTGGAGTTATGCCCCGCCCAAGGAGGATAGCCAAATTGCAACAGTGGGAATAGGATTAGATGGAACCTGTATGCTGATGTGTGAGGATGGCTACCGTGAAGCAATGGTGGGAACCGTTTCCCTATACGATAGTGAAGGCGAACGTCAACATACAATCTATCTAGGTGCGGCACCAGAGTATGGAAAAAAGAGTTTTCTAGAAAGATTAGAAAGAGAAATTGAGCGAGCGAAAAACCGTTATCCAGAGGCAACATTGGTCGGGATAGCAGACGGGGCAGAATCAAATTGGAAGTTTTTAGAAAAGCAAACGGAAGAACAGATATTAGATTTCTATCATGCCTCTGGTTACTTAGGTGCCTTGGCAGAAGCGTTGCATCCGAATACCGTGTCAAAACAAAAAGAATGGTTGACTGAAAATTGTCGAGAACTCAAGCATGAAAAAGGAAAAGCAGGAGAACTGCTAAATCTGATGAAAGAAGTCAAAGAAGAAAAAAGTCATTCTAAGAATCTTACCGAGAAACTACAAGCGGCGATTACTTATTACGAGAATCATCAGCATCAAATGGATTATGCTGAATACATAGAGAAAAAGTATCCGATTGGTTCAGGTGTTACGGAAGCAGCTTGTAAGACGTTGGTCAAACAACGATTATGTTGTTCAGGGATGCGATGGAAGGAAAAAGGAGCAGGAATTATTTTGAGCCTACGAGCTTTGGTATTGACCAAGGAACGATGGAGTCAATTTTGGGCAAAACTTGATCAATATGGGTTCCCTGTCTTACATCTTGCAGCAGAACAAAAGAACGACTGGCGGAAAGGGTCAAGAAAGTGGAAAAAGGAGTAGAAGTGAAAAAACAGCAAAACAATGGAAACCATTCTTATACAAGCCCAGACCCTAGTTTATACATTGCTAGGTTTGATGCCGACCTCCTATCAACGCGATAGTTTGCAGGCAATGTTGGGGCTATTCCTAGAAGCTCAAGGTCATCCTCTACCCCAACATAGTCAAACAAAATCACCCTCGGCCTTAAGCCGATTTTTGAATCAGTATGATTGGGGTACTCGCCAAATTATCCGAGCAGTGCGAAAAGCAATTCTCAAAGAACTACTTACCTATGCTCCAAGAGGAAGACGACCTTGGTTGCAGGTGATTGTGGACTTAACGACACTGGAGAAATGCGGAAAATTTAAGGCTTTTGAGCATTTAATTCATGTTCTTCACGGGAAGAGGGGTTTACATCTTTTGGTGATTTATCTGGTGATAGGAGAATTTCGAGTCCCCTGGGGATTTCGAGTTTGGAGAGGTAAAGAAACAAGAAGTCCCGCTCAACTCGCGGTGCGATTAGTGGATAGCCTACCTAAAGAACTCCTGAGTGCTTTTCGGGTTGTCATTTTAGCCGATACCGCCTTTAGTAGTGTGCAATTCCTTCAAGCGATGAAAAAACGCCGTCTTGCGGTTATCGTCGGTGTGCGTTGTGACCGTAAATTAGCTGATGGTCGTCAGCTTCGTGATTTGCTCAAAAAAGGACAACAGGTCACTCTTGATGGATTATCTTTCCCTGTTACTATCTCTTGGTTCTACCTCAAACGTAACGGCAAACTCGAAAAACGCTTCGTCTTATCGACTCGTCCTCTTAAGTCCAGTACCATTATCTGGTGGGGACGGCGAAGATGGAGTATTGAGGGCTTTTTCAAGACCGTAAAACATCGTTTTGGTTTACATCGTTTTGGTCAACAAACTCTTCTGGGGGTTTATCGCTGGTTGCTTCTTTCGATGATTAGTTTTCTTCTTGCCCATTAGACATCTCCATAATACTATAAAATCGACAAATATGCTATAATCATAGAAATTTAGACAGGAGTAACTATGCCTGAATACATCTATATGTGGGCTTATATTCAAAAACAGCCTCAAGAAACAAAGAGGTTGTTAGGAATAGAGTACCCAAAATTATTAGAGCTTATAACCTATGGCAAATTACTTAAAAAAGAATTTGAAGAAAGCAAAACCACACTGATTAAAGCAGGTGGTGGAAATAAACCGAAATTATCAGAGGAGGAGCAAATAGTTTTAATGCTAGTTTACTTAAGGCATTATCCGACCTTTCAGCTACTAGGAATAATGTTTGAAATAAGTGAATCGTCTGCCCATAATATATTCAATTATTGGCAGTCACTATTCGGAGAAAATTTACCAGCAAGTCTATTTGAACAACTAAAAAAGTTGCCAGAAGAAATAGAAAAAGTTAAAGAGGAGCTAATCCAACATGAACTAATAGTGGATGCGACAGAACAACCAGTAGAAAGACCTTTAGGGCAGGAGGCACAAAAACCATACTACTCAGGTAAACAAAAAAGGCATACCTCAAAAAGCCAAATAATCATTTGCCCAAAAATCAAGGAGATTGTGGATGTTGTGATAGGAGAAATAGGTTCAAAGAGCGATGTACAAATATTACGTCAAAGATTGGCTAAATTCCATCAAGAACAAGGCTTTCTAGGTGATAAAGCCTACGAGGGAGAATTCCAATTAACAACACCAAAAAAGAAACCAAAGGGGCGAGAATTAAGCAAAGAAGAAAGGTTCTTCTGGCTTTGCGGTAGAAGATGTATAATAAGATACACTATATGAGGATGGCATCAATGTTATTTTTTCTAGAAAATCTGGTAGATTTGCCAAAGGTAAACATAAGAAATGTGATTCAAGAGGGAAAACAAGCGTTTTTAATACTGAGTTGTCAAGAGGAAGAAGTCAAATGTAATTATTGTGGTAGCTTAACGGATGAATTACATCAGACGAACAGTGTATTAGTAAGGGACTTGTCTATCTCTGGTCAAATGGTATATCTGAAAGTCCCTCGTCGTAAATTTTACTGTAAAGATTGTCAAAGGTTTTTTACAGAAAATCTAGAATTTATGGAAGCCCGTAGGAAATACACAGTGAGGTATGAAGAATATATTTATGGACGAGTAAATGTGAGCAGTGTGGAACAAGTAGGTAGAGAGGAATCTCTATCATGGGATCAAGTGAATGGAATTTACCAACGTCAATGTGAAGCTAAAAAAAAAGATTGGCAAGGAGTAAAACACCTCGGGATGGATGAAATAGCGAAACGAAAAGGTCATCAGAATTTTGTAACAGTGTTAGGAGATATAGAGAAAGGAGAATTAATAGAAGTGATAGATAGTCATCAACAAGATAAAATCATCGAAGTGCTGATGGAGAAAGAATTAGAGGTGAGGGAAGGAGTAGAACAAGTGAGTGTAGATATGTGGGGAGGATTTCCTAAAGTAATAGAAAAAGTATTTCCGAATGCAGTAATTGTAACAGATAGATTTCATGTAATGAAGGCGTTGAATGAAGAATTGAATAAAATCCGTAAACAGACAAAATTGAATGTAAAAATCAAGGGAGAAAAGTGGCTATTATTAAAAAATAAAAAAGACCTAAAAGAGGAAGAGTTAGAAAAACTAGAATTGGTGTTAAAGCAATCTGCTCGTTTGCGTAAAGCGTATGAATATAAAGAGTCATTTAGAGAGATATATGAAAAAGTAAATGATAAGGAAGAAGGAAGATTAAAATTTACAGAATGGTTAGAGAATGCAAAGAGCATTTATACAGATGTAATTAGCACAATTCGTAGGAATTTGGACTCTATTTGTAACTACTTTTTGAGTCGAACGACGAATGGGGCAATGGAAGGCATCAATAATCGTCTTAAACTAATCAAGCGTCAAGCTTATGGATTTATGAACTTTGATAATATGCGAAATCGTTTTTTAGCTTGCTTTTCATGATAAGCTTTAATTATCACTCTTTGTTCAGGAGAACCAGAAGAAAAAGAAAGAAATAGTTGGTTATCGTCTCGACGAGTAGTGGTTGAACATATGATTCGATTGCTCAAAGTATTCAAAGTGATGCAAGAAAAATTTAGACTAAGAAAGGGAAGATATAAGTCATTAATCTCAACAGTATGTGGATTGGTGAGACTAAGGATAAATGCGCTGATATTAAGCATTATAAAATGTAGCGAATCAGGGCAGGTAATTGAGGTAAAGATGAGTCATTGTTTTTTGCCAGAATTGAATTTGGAGGTCTGAAAGCCCTGTAAACTCGTCTATGTACCAAGAAGTCTACTGAGTCTAGATTTAGCTACACTGCTTGCTAGACTAGGCTTTCCAGTTTTTGGAGATGTCTATTGGGTTTATCTTTCTACTGACTCCTCTAAACCACCTGATTGGGGTCAAGCTTCTGCTTCTGCTCTTCAGACACTTTTTCCTGATGTTGCTCTTTGTTCCCTTTTTTCTCAAGTCGAGCGATTACGTCCACTTTTGCAATCTTTTGGACTCCAACTTCAGTTAGTTGCTGTCACAACTTAGAACATGAGTTTTGGTGCAAGATGTAAGCTGTAGAACCCTGATTACAACAGCTTTTATCAACTAAAGGTCGCACCCTTTTTGAAAGGTAGGCTGGATAAGGGCTTCCGAGATCATGATTGATTTTTTATGAAACGCTGAAAGTCTTATCAGATAAGGAGTCTAGAATTTAGATGCGTTTGCCCTGGAGAATGTGACATCACAACCCGCCAGGCGAATAAAAAACGCATTGGTGCCAGCCCAAGCTCCCTCCCCTTGAAGAGAATGAAACGTTTCGGCGATCAGGTAAGTTTGAACTTGAGTAACAACCATTGTTTTAAAAGGTTCTTATTTCAACGAAATTTAAGTAATTGAATCTCAATATAAACCAGATTTGGAAACCAAAATATAGCAGAGCATAGATTCCTCAAGACCGTAGAAAAGCCTCAAAAAAAGTTTAACCCCCAGTCTCCCCATCTCCCAGTCTCCCAGTCTCCCAGTCTCCCCAGTCTCCCCCATCTCCCCAGTCTCCCAGTCCCCCCATCTCCCAGTCCCCCCATCTCCCAGTCCCCCTCATCTCCCCATCCCCTACTGATCAGCATGACTCAAATGCTCATATTGCTTCTCCGTAATCCGACCCGCTTCATAAAGAGTTTGCGTAATTTCAGAAATCCCTAACACCGAATAGGCATTATAGCCCTTGGTTTTTAATTTATCTTTAACCCCCTTCTCATGATCAATAAAAACGACAATATCTTCCACTGCTAAACCTGCCGATTGTAACTTTTCTGCTCCCTCGATCGCACTCTTGCCCGAAATCAAAATATCATCCACCACCACCACCTTTTCCCCCTGATGATAATTGCCCTCAATCAAACGACGAGTTCCATGAGCCTTTACCTCTTTGCGTGGATAAATCATCGGATAATGAAGTAATAACGATAAACCTGTCGCTGTCGGTAGTGAACCGTAGGGGATTCCAGCAATCCGATCAAAGGTCAGGGTCGTTAAAACGTCTGCATAGGCATGAAGCACCTGATGAAAAATTTGGGGGTTAGAAATAATTCGTCGCAGATCAATATAGTAGGAAAAAGTAGCACCCGATGCTTGTACATAATCCCCAAAAAGCAAACAACCAATATCAAATAATTGCAAAATTAAATCTTGATGAGGATGGGGATTCAGAAAACAAAGATCTGGTGTCCACAGTTCACAATGGGATTGATTGCTAATCACCTGTTGGCGAAGATTATTAATCTGAAGATTGAGAGCTTGAATTTTCTCACTGAGTTGGGAGGATTGAAAATAATCCTGAGGAACTGGTACAAGTAGTCCATCCCCGTTGGTCGTCAATCCCGATCGCAATAAACTCTCTAGATCACTGCCTTCTTCCCAAATACTCCGCAGCAGGATAGTTCGCTCTGGAGCCGCTAACCGAATTTGTTGGATCACCTCAGCTTGAGTGGTTCCGACTTCCAGATAAAGTTGTTCGGGCGTTCCCCAGGTCTGCATTTCCTTGACCACCTGCAAATAAAAGGGATTATCCGAGCTAGGAAAATTTTGTAAGGCCGTGGCCCCAGGGTTAGAGGTGTGACAGAGAATAAATATCCCCTTGTCAGGATAGACCAAAAAGGGCGCGCTCTGATCCTGACCGGCGTAGGGATTGAGGGTAATGGCATCCACCCGCCAATCTTCAAAAGCGGTCTTGGCCAAAACAGTACTCGTATTTAAGTCCCCGTGCTTGGCATCTAGAATAATGACCATTTCAGGAGGAATACGCCGGAGAATTCTGCTCAACAAATCCATTCCCGCCGCCCCCAAGGCCGTATAAAATCCGAGGGTCGGTTTGTAGGCACAGACTTGGCCGTTGGTTTGTTCGATGATGGAACCTAACCAGCTTTCCAGTCGGTCTATTAGGGGGACATCTAGATCTTCTATGTCTCCCTCTGGCATCATCTCTGGATTGGGATCTAGGGCAACGACCAATAAACTGCGATTAAGGGCGATCGCCTCGTTCAGTTTGTGAAAAAAATTCATGATGAAAAGTCACAAAACTCGAAAGTCAAGATAATAATTATCTTAAGTCAGTCTTGACCACCCGAAAATTTGATTCTCCTGTCCTCGAATTTCGCTATCATTAACGACAACTTTGCAAGTTAAGTAACATTGAATTTAACGATATGAAAATTTATAACCTGACTCCAGCCATTATTTTAGGAATTTTGGGTGCGACCTTGACCCTAACTCCCTCGGCCAAGTCCCAGCCGGCTTGTCCCCCCCCCGCCAATGCCCGTGAAGCCCGTGAAATAAGCTGTGCAGAAGTCTATAGTGCTACCCCAGAGCGAGTCAAACTCAATCTAGGTGGCCGACAATTACCCGTTAACACCTCATCGGAAGAAAAAATTGGAACTTTTGCTAATTTTGCACCCACCCAGACCCTTTTACGGAAAGACCTTAGCGACAAGGATGCTTTTAATGTGCTGACAACGGCCAATTATGCCAGGGCCGATCTACAACTCAGTGATGGTTCCCTGGTTTGGACAAAACCGGATAGTCAGATCGCCCTCAGTTCCGGCAATTCCTGTGGTGTGAATAATCTCTATGAATCCTTGCCGGGCCAACCGTCTCCGATTCTTTGTTTGCGCTCTGGATCAATTTTGGTGATTTCCCCCTCTAACCAATCTAAGGTATCTGTTGTCACCAATGAAGGTATTGTCTTTACACCTGGAACAATTTATTTAGTCAATCGAGATCTAGCCCAACAACGAACGGATATTTTTGTCTTTAGTGGTGGTGGTTCAACCCGAATGTTACTCAATAGTAATGTGGCTTGTGTTGATCCCGTACAAGCTGCAACCTTTGAAGGAACGAGCGTTGCGCCCCTAGGAAAAGAATGCCGTTTCCGTGCTAGTGGGGGTCAATATGTTTCCGTGACGAAGAATGAATTATCTTTACCTAAATCCTTTGACTTACCGGCTTGGGTTGCTACTGATCCTTTCTTTGCTCCCTTAAGGGCTAATACGGGTTTACAGCTGGACGGTTTGGCTATTCAAACAGAAGATGCGTTCCAACCCCCCATTGCTACGCCCACGATCGCTGCTTCTCAACCGATTTTTGCAGAAACGGTGGGATTGCAAACAACGGACTGTCCGGTAATAGCCAAGGAAGATTCCTTTGGGGGGGCAACGGCTGAGGCCAATTTCCTCAATCCGCCTATGCCAGCAAGGAAACAATCGGCTCCAGTTATTCCCCGACCGCCCATCCAACCGATTCGAGGGATGTGGTAACTTCTCTCAACTGCTCAGGGTTTAAAATGGCGATCGCTGGCTGTCTCATCTTCAGAATTAAAAACGGCGATCGCTTTTTGGCAAGTACCCATTAATATTTGCGAACTTTGCCCGTAAAACCCCTGGCTCTAAATTGCTCTAACTGTAAAGGAGTCGGTTGATTGGCAGGGACACTAATACGAATTTCAAATTCACTATTGCCAGGGGGAATTTCAGCGATGGAACCCACACGGGTACGATTCTGCATAGCCGGTTCATTATTGGCATCATAAATACGGCCAAATACATCTGCATCATAGACTGTTTTTCCTGTCTTATTGTTAGCAATGCCCGTGACTAAAAAACAATTGGCTGGATCATTAGAGCCACTGGTCACACTTCCCTCGGCGATTTCAGGGGGACAGTCTCGATAGTTAACTTGCGTTAAAGGAATTTCACTTAAGGCTAAAACCGGAGCCGCGATCGCTCCCCCCAGTAAGGACAATAGACCGATTAAAAAAATTGTAAATAGAGTTCTCATAGTTTGCTTTTTTGGACGGGTAGAGAGACAGGAATTGCCTCCAAAGAGTGAGTAACTATTAACTGGATAGCCAAATCTTAACCGATTTAAGTGTGATGGCCATTTTCTGGAATCTCTTCTGGTTGAGGTTTAACAACCTTAGACTCATCGGATTCTAGGGAATTTTGGAACCAAGAGATGCGGCTGGGAATGGGGGTACGGGGCACGGGTTGTAATCCCTGCAAAACTTCCGATAGTTGGATTCTTTCCGGCTTAGTTTCCTTGAGTTTGTGCCAAACCGAACGGGACATCAGTAGAGTATGTTCGACTCGCTCTGCCCCCAATTGCTCCAAATATTCTTCTCGCTCATGCTGATAGTCGGCTGAAATCAGTTCTAAGGGGTGGGGGGGTAAACCCTGAACTAAATTGGCCATCTGGAATAATAACTTGGGATAGAGCCAGGTATAGGCTGGATGAACGGTTAACTCAGCTTGGTGAGCACGACAACCATCCTGGGAAAGAGTCAATTTAAAATAGGCGATCGCCGCTTTGCGTTGAGGTTCAAAGACATAACCACTAAAAACACTGCGCTGATGGAGCCAATTTTGAAAACGATCCGCCAGGGCAGTTAAAAAACGCGATTTAAAATCCTGGGTATGACGGTCAAACACCTGCCGCATCAAAGGAGGCATGGAAACACAATCCAACTGATAGAGCAACTGGGCATCCGCATTACTGACGGGGAGAAGATTGGGTAAATCGGGGTTATTTTTAGCTAATTCTTGTAATAACTCAGGGGACAACGACCAATAGGTCATCTGGGCTAGGGGTTGAAATCCATTTTGGCGATAGAGAGCTAGAACATTTTTATCTTGAATATTGACTTCTAACAGCCAGGTTCGGGCTTCCCAAATCGTTTGAAAACAGTAACGCAATAGTTGGGAACCAATCCCCTTGGGATCGGTAACGAGTTCAGGCTGAATAGCAGATTGCTCGACTAAGACTCGCTCAACTCGCCAGGTGCTACGACTTTTATTAAAAGGAGCAATTTGAACAAAACCCCGCAAATGATTGAGGTTATCCTGTTCTGCCACAAAACCGGAAAAGAAATGCTGAAAGGGATTGGGAAAATAACTTAAGAACTTGAGCAGTCCGTACCATGACCGAGCGCGTTCTAGCTGTTCCGACAGCAGCAAATCTGATGTTCCTGTTTCTGTCTCAGTGGTCGCGGCTAAACGGGCAATCCCTTCCAGATCGCGATACTGTACCGAGCGGATCAAAAGTGGGGGAGCGTCAGTTGCAGTGGTCATGGTGGTTAGGGGAAATTGCCTACGGTTTCTATATTAATGTTTTTCTTAATATTTTTTCAGGCATTGATGAGACGAGGCTTAGTAAACGGCTTTTAGCCAAGATTTTTTCCTGAGTTCTGATCATTTTTCGTAAAGATTTGTAAACTATAGACTGACTCTCTTTACATGATGGTGATTTTTGTAAGCACTGAATGGATAAACTAATGCGTATTGAACGTTTGCTCCTGATAAGTCACATTGCATCAATGGCTTTTGGATTAGCGGGCCTGCTCTGGGTCTTGCCTAACCCTGATTTTATTCTTAATTTACCGGACTTTGGCCAGACTGCCTTTCGTTGGTCAATGGCCGGCGGTGGGGTGGTTTATATGTTGTTAGGGATGGGAGCCGTGTCAACCTATGCCTATCGTCGTTTAGGGGCTTGGCATACCTTCAGTTTTATGGCGGCTGCGATCGCCGTTTCCTTGAGTAGTGAGTTACTGGGAACTAGCACCGGTTTTCCCTTTGGCCATTACCGTTACCTATCGGGCCTAGGTTACAAAATTGCCGGTTTAGTGCCTTTTACCATTCCTCTCTCCTGGTTTTACCTTGGTTTTAGTGCCTATTTGATTGTACGCATGGGCTTAAAACAAACCCTGTTAGCGACCTGGCTGCAAGAATTTGGGGCGATCGCCTTTGGCTCACTGTTGCTGATGTCCTGGGACTTTGTACTCGATCCAGCCATGAGTCAAACCGCAGTCCCCTTTTGGATCTGGGAGCAAGCTGGAGCCTTTTTTGGAATGCCCTATCAAAATTTTGCCGGTTGGTTTGGTACAGGAACCGTCTTTATGACCCTGGCCACCCTGCTTTGGCGAGTCAAGCCCCTGAACTTATCGGAAGAACAACCTGGCTTACCCTTGGCTATTTATCTGAGTAATTTTGCCTTTGCCACCCTGATGAGTATGGGAGCCGCCATCTATCCCCCCATTATTCTCGGTTTAATCCTGGGTGTATTGCCAGCCCTTTTCTTTTACCGTCTGGCCCGCCCTGAATCTCGTTCCATTGCCGTAGAACGCTTGCAAGCCGTGATTGAGCGAGACAAAACTGATTTAGCTGCTGTTAAGTAGGAAAAGTGACTGAATTCCTGGCTTTTGTCTGCTTTTTACTATTGCTCTTGCAAATTCCGGCAACGCTAATTTTGCTGTCTCGTCTGCTCAAAGGGGCCGTTCGTCGGCCTCCCCTACTACCTGACCAACCCACTCCCGAAATGCTAGGTGCGGTCAGTATTGTGGTTCCGACCCTCAATGAAGTGGATCGCCTTACTCCCTGTCTCACGGGATTACAACGACAAACGGGGGAAGTTCGGGAAATTTTAATCGTTGATAGTCATTCCCATGATGGCACCAGAGAACGGGTGACAGAGGCGATCAAAGTAGATCCGCGTTTCCAGTTATTGACCGATGATCCCTTACCCTTGGGATGGGTCGGTCGTCCCTGGGCTTTGAATTATGGTTTTCGTCATAGTTCCTCTGCCAGTGATTGGATTTTAGGCATTGATGCTGATACCCAGCCCCAGCCAGGATTGGTTGCCAGTTTGCTCAAGGCTGCTGATCAAGAGGGTTATGATCTGCTCTCTCTTGCACCCCAATTTATTTTGGAATCCCCAGGGGAATGGTGGCTGCAACCGGCTTTATTAATGACATTGCTATACCGTTTTGATTCGGCGGGAGTTCGCAATCAAGCACCGACCAGGGTGATGGCCAATGGCCAATGTTTTCTCTGTCGTCGTACGGTTTTAGCCGCCTTGGATGGCTATCAAGTGGCCGCCCGTTCCTTTTGCGATGATGTCACCCTAGCTCGTTATGCCGCTCAACAGGGTTACAAAGTCGGATTTTTGGATGGGGCCAAGGTTATTCGCGTGCGAATGTATGCAGGAATGGCGGAATTGTGGCGGGAATGGGGGCGATCCCTGGATCTTAAGGATGCCACGTCTCGAACAGAACTTTGGGGAGATTTAGCCCTATTAACCCTAGTGCAAGGTTTACCCCTATGGCTTTTGGGAATGTTAGGTCTGGCTTGGCTCTTAGGTAATCATTTTTTAACCCTACAAGCAGCGATCGCCGTCAATGGGGTTTTAGTTTTGATTCGTTTCGCCCTTTTATTCGCCGTTTATCCTTCCTATTACCGAGAGCAACAATCTTTAGCAGCCCTCTGTTTTTGGTTATCTCCCCTAGCCGACGTGATCGCTGTGATACGGATTTTTTTGTCAGCCTCTCAGCAACCGAAACAATGGCGAGGCAGACAATATTAAGCTATCTTTAAGAGCGTGAATGCACCTGTAAGACCTGGGCTAAATATTGACCCGTATAGGATTGCGGATTCTGGGCAACGGTTTCAGGGGTTCCCATGGCAATGATTTCTCCACCGCGATCGCCGCCTTCCGGGCCCAGGTCAATCACCCAATCACTACAGCGAATCACATCTAAGTTATGTTCAATCACTAAAATCGAATTACCTTTGTCAACTAATCTTTGTAAAACATTTAATAATTGATGAACATCGTAAAAGGATAAACCGGTTGTCGGTTCGTCAATTAAATATAAGGTTTTCCCCGTGGCCCGACGTGATAATTCCGTCGCTAATTTCACCCGTTGCGCTTCTCCGCCGGATAGGGTGGGAGCCGATTGACCTAATTTGACATAGCCTAAACCCACATCCACTAATGTTTGTAAACGAGTAACCGCACGGGGAATATTTTCAAAGACTTTGAGAGCTTCTTCAGCCGTTAATTCCAAGACATCAGCAATGGAATAATCTTTAAATTTGACTTGTAAAGTTTCACGGTTATATCTAGTTCCTTTACAAACATCGCACTGCACATAAACATCCGGCAGAAAATTCATTTCAATGATATTAACCCCTTGTCCTCCGCAGGCTTCACAACGCCCTCCTTTAACATTAAAAGAAAATTGTCCAGGCTTATAACCTCTGGCTTTAGCTTCAATAGTTTGGCTAAAAATTTCTCGAATCGGGTCAAAAATGCCGGTATAGGTCGCCGGATTAGAACGAGGTGTACGGCCAATAGGAGATTGATCAATCACAATCACTTTATCAATAGCTTCTAAACCTTTTATCTCTTCCAAATGTTTAGGAAATGGGGTTAAACGGGTTAAATGGTGTTGTAAAGCAGGATATAATAACTCATTAATTAAAGTTGATTTACCCGACCCTGAAACTCCTGTAATGCAAACCAATTTACCGAGGGGAATTTCTACATTAATATTTCTCAGATTATTTTGAGCGCAATTCTTGAGTTTTAAAATACAACCATTGCCTACTCTTCGAGTCTCTGGAGTTGCGATCGCCTTTTTTCCTGATAAATAAGCTCCTGTTAACGATTCTTCTGAGCTTAATAGGGTTTCTAAATCCCCTTCACAGACAATTTCACCACCATGAATACCTGCTTTGGGGCCAATATCCACCAAATAATCTGCCTGACGAATGGTATCTTCATCATGTTCAACCACAATCAGAGTATTGCCTAAATCTCGCAATCTTTTTAAAGTATTTAAGAGGCGATCGTTATCCCGTTGATGAAGACCAATACTTGGTTCATCTAATACATAAAGAACTCCCGTTAAACCCGAACCAATTTGGGTGGCTAAACGAATGCGTTGGGCTTCACCTCCCGATAGAGTCATGGCGGCTCGATCTAGGCTCAAATAATCTAGGCCAACATCCATTAAAAATTGCAATCTAGCGCGAATTTCCCTCAGGGCCAATTCCCCAATTAAGGCTTGCCGAGGCGTTAAGGTTAGTTGTTGAATTCGTTCTAAGGTTTCTCGAATTGGAGCACTGGTTAACTCATCAATATGATATTGTCCTAAACGCACGGCTAAAGCTTCCGGTTTTAAGCGTTTACCAGCGCAGGTTTCACAAATTTGATTAACAATATATTTTTCTAACTTTTGTTTAATGGCATCAGAGGAACTATCTTGGTAATTGCGGTCTAACATCGTTAAAATACCAGCAAATTTACGATAGTAGCCCTTGCCTTGGTGATAACGAGAATCTTCGGCAAACCACACCTCTTCTTCGCTACCATGCAGTAGAATATTTTGCTGTTCAGGTGTTAATTTTTGCCAAGGGGTTTGCAACTCAAAATTGAAGGCTTGCCCTAAACTATATAATAATGATAAATAATAGGAATTATCTCGATCTGACCAGGGTGCGATCGCTAAATATAAAGGTTGAGTGGGATCAGGTATGACTAATTCGGGGGAAAAGGTGCGATGGGTTCCCAAGCCATGACAATCAGGACAGGCTCCATAGGGAGAATTAAAGGAAAATAAACGGGGCGATAATTCTTCCATGACAGCCCCATGTTCAGGACAGGCAAAATTTTCAGAAAAGATCATTTCTTTGCTATCGGGCAAGGCATAGATTCCTGGTTTTTCGGCAGCTATTAAGGTTTTTTGAGATGATTTTTCCGATTCTAGATCATTCAATATTTCAATAATGGCTGTGCCTTCTGCCTGTTTTAAACAAGTGCTTAAAGAATCGACTAATCGCTCTTGTAGTCCTGGTTTTTGAATCAGTCGATCAATGACAATTTCAATATGGTGTTGATGATTTTTATTTAGTTCAATATTGTCCGTTAATTCTCTCACTTCACCATTAATTCTCACCCTCACAAAACCCTGGGAGGCTAAACTGGAAAGTAATTGTTTATGAGTTCCCTTTTTGCCTCGTACTACTGGAGCTAAGATCTGGAATTTGGTGCGCTCTGGTAAAGCCATAATGCGATCGCACATTTCATCAATGGTTTGAGGCGCGATATTTCTGTCACAATGGGGACAATGGGGACTGCCTGCCCGACCAAAAAGTAGGCGTAAATAGTCATAAATTTCGGTGACAGTACCAACGGTAGAACGGGGATTATGGGAGGTGGATTTTTGATCAATAGAAATAGCGGGGCTTAGACCTTCAATGGCATCCACATCCGGTTTATCTAGTTGTCCTAAAAATTGGCGAGCGTAGGCACTCAGAGATTCCACATACCGCCGTTGACCTTCGGCAAAGATGGTATCAAAGGCCAAGGAAGATTTTCCTGAACCCGAAACTCCCGTAAAGACAATCAGGCGATCGCGGGGTAAATCCAGATCAACGTTTTTGAGGTTATGTTGTCTCGCGCCTCGAATGCGGATGGTGTTTTGGTCAGTCATGGGCGATCAGGCTTAACTTTTCTTTATAATTGTAGTCCGACTTTGTACAATTTAGTAGATGATATAGGACGAGCAATAAGTACGTTTTTTTTGGTAAAATGCAAAACTCAAAAAAAGGCCCTCAGTTCGTTCAATATTTTGAACCTGTTATAGCAGCATTAAAAGAATTGGGTAATTCAGGAACTCCAGCAGAAATTAGGGATTTGATCATGCAAAAACTGAATATTTCTGATGATTTTATTGATGGGAAATTGAATAGTGGCGCATCTCGTTTTGAAAATCAAGTTTACTAAAAAAATGAAAAAGAATTAACAAAAAAACAGCAAGAGAAGTTAAAAAAGTAAACTTTACATACCCTTGAGGAAAATACCTCTTTTGGGAATTTGGCACGGGACGTGAGACGACAATTAAATGTTTCTTTAGCCAGTACGATATTTTCTGTTTAGCATTGATGACCAAAAAGTAGTTGAATCCTTGTTATCCCGTCCTAACGAAGCCCCTGTAACCGTTGCTCTTACCAATATAGGTCGTATAGACATTCCTAGTGATTATGGATTACTTAAGTTAGAGGAAATTAGTTTTATTCGTGCTCAGGCAGTTTTTGGTGGTATTTTTAGTGCGGCAGTGACAACCTTTCAAGACACCATGATTTTAAATTTTATGTTTTCTGAGCCTTCGTTAAGTCAAGAAAAAATCGAAATTCTAGTTGATCGGACATTTTCTTATATTATGGATCTTTGTCATCCCGAAAACAGACCAGAACAGGGAATTATGTTTTAGGTTCTTAGTCTTTAATTAATTAACCATAACATTATGAATGCCTCTACTTTATCCCACCCGCCAGGGACGCTTCCCAAATTAAAGCTCTTAACGATGTTCCGTTTGGGTTTATTCCAAATGGGATTGGGCATTATGTCTCTATTGACGCTAGGTGTCCTGAATCGTCTGCTTATTGATGAGTTGGCCGTGTTACCTGGAATTGCTGCCGCCGCGATCGCCACCTATCAATTTGTCAGTCCGGTGCGGGTATGGTTCGGGCAGCTATCGGACAGTAAAAGATTATTTGGCTACCATCGAACTGGTTATGTTTGGCTTGGCGCGATTTTCTTTACCGTCATTGCCTTTCTCGCTTTACAAGTGGTTTGGCAGTTGGGCTGGTCGGTGCAAAATAATGGTTGGACAACGGTGACTTACCTCTGGACAGGGCTTTTAGCCATCGTTTTTGGATTCTATGGCTTGGCTCTCAGTGCCAGTTCGGTTCCCTTTGCAGCTCTTCTGGTGGATGTTTCCGATGAGGATAACCGTTCTCAATTAGTGGGCATTGTTTGGTCGATGTTAATGGTGGGCATTGTGGTAGGGGCAATTGTTAGCTCGAAACTGTTGGATACTCCCAATATTTGCGGGGCCGCTATCCTCAGCTATGATCCAAACCAGGTAACAAAAAACGCCAATATTCCCCAGCTTCAACAGGCGATCAATCCCGTTTTTGTGATCATGCCGGCGATCGTTTTATTATTTAGCATCCTAGCAACGTTCGGGGTAGAAACCAAATATTCTCGTTTTTCGAGTCGTTCTCAATACATTGAACGAGAGGATCAAATTACCTTGGGTCGAGCCTTAAAAGTGCTAACAGCGAGTCGGCAAACAGGCTTTTTTTTCACCTTTCTGTTGTTACTAACGATTAGTCTATTTATGCAGGATGCCATTATGGAACCCTACGGAGGGGAAGTGTTTGGTATGTGCATTGCTCAAACCACCCAATTAAATGCTTTTTTTGGCATGGGAACCCTAATCGGTATTGCTACAACGGGCTTTTTAGTTTTACCAAAGCTGGGCAATCAACGTACAACGAAATGGGGCTGTTTAGTGGCGGCCACTTGTTTTAGTGTTTTAATTTTGGCAGGATTTTTAGAAAATCAGACCTTACTAAAATCGGGTTTACTCTTGTTTGGTTTAGCCTCTGGCATGATTACCGCCGGAGCCACTAGTTTAATGTTGGATTTAACGGCGGCCGAAACGGCTGGAACCTTTATTGGTGCCTGGGGTCTGGCTCAGGCTATGTCACGGGGTTTGGCCACGGTATTGGGAGGCGCGTTTTTAAGTTTAGGAAAGTTTCTCTTTGTCAGTCCGGTTCTTGCCTATGGTTTGGTGTTTGCCTTGCAATCAGTGGGTCTTGTCTGTGCCGTTTTGTTATTGAATCGGATTAGTGTCCGCGAGTTTAAGGCCAATGCTCAAGCGGCGATCGCCTCTATTATGGAAGGGGATTTAGGCAGTTAATGAAGGATAGATAATTTTTTCTAGCCAGCCTGACTGTTAGGCTAGAGAGAAGATAGTAAGAAAAACCATAGACAAATATCTTAGGTCTTACTTTGCCGGTGTAATCCTGACTGGGTGAACTACAACCCCCTCAGTCGGACTAGGCTTGTAGCCTATCAGAGAGTAGATGATCGCAAGCCAACAGGTTAAGATTGGTTAACGATCCCTCTAATTTCTGGTCATGACCTTTTCGTCTGTAATTCGCCATCTTGAAAAATTGCCATTGACGGCAGAACTACGCCAAAAACTGGAAAAAACGCGATCGCTTTCCCTCAGTGGGATTTCTCGTTTGCCGAAG
This sequence comes from Woronichinia naegeliana WA131, assembly GCA_025370055.1. Taxonomy (NCBI): domain Bacteria; kingdom Bacillati; phylum Cyanobacteriota; class Cyanophyceae; order Synechococcales; family Coelosphaeriaceae; genus Woronichinia; species Woronichinia naegeliana. The sequence continues at coordinate 4,553,559 of CP073041.1, forward strand.
GGGTTAATTGCTTCAACGTTGGCTCAATCCCTAAATCAGAATTTAGTCGTGGTGACAGCAACCTTAGAAGAAGCAGGGCGTTGGGCAGCGCAATTGGAAATCATGGGTTGGCCAAGTGTCAATTTCTACCCCACCTCAGAAGCCTCTCCCTATGAACCGGCCAATCAAGAGTCGGAAATGGTTTGGGGCCAGATGCAGGTTTTAGCCAATTTGGGACAGACCCGTGCAGGGTTCGTCATCATTACCACCGAAAAGGCTTTGCAGCCCCATCTTCCGCCCCTAGAGGTTTTTCAATCTTACTGTCTCAATTTGCGGGTGGGAGCAGTCCACAGTAGTAAATTATTGGATCAAACCTTAGCGAGATTGGGTTATGAGCGGGTTGCCTCTGTGGAAACGGAAGGCCAGTGGAGCCGACGAGGGGATATTGTCGATATTTTTCCGGTTTCAGCCGAATTGCCAGTGCGCTTGGAATGGTTTGATGATGAGTTGGAAAAGTTGCGTGAATTTGATCCGGCAACTCAGCGATCCCTGGACAATATTGAGAAGTTAATTTTAACCCCTACGAGCTTCGACTGGATCACCTCTCAATCAGTCGAAAAAGAAATTCTTGAACCCTATTTATCGACACGCGAAAAAGAGCAATTACAAACCGAAATTTTCTCAGAGGGAATGCAACGATTTTTGGGCTTTGCCTTTGAACAACCGGCTTCTTTAAAGGATTATTTACCAGAACAGACGATTTGGGTTTTTGATGAAGTTGAGCAATGTGAAAGTCATAGTGATCGCTGGTGTGAGTTAGTGGAACAGGATTGGGTCGGTTTAGGCGATGTCAATTTCCCTAAAATTCATCGAGCTTTTCAAACCTCTTTGGCTACTATTAAAAGTCAATTTTTAACCCTCTATTTTTCGGAATTAACCGATGCAACAGACAAGGAAAGTTTAGATCTTTCTAGTCGTCCGATTCCGACCACGCCTCACCAATTTGCCAAACTCAGTGAAATTTTACGTGGTAAACGGGAAATCTATCATGGGATGACCTTAGAACGCTATGCGACTTGGTTAATTTCAGCCCAACCGTCACGTACTGTTTCCCTCTTACAAGAACATGATTGCGTTGTACAATTTATTCCCAATCCGAGGGACTATCCGGCTATTGAAAAATTCCAGATCCAAAAAACAGCGATCGCTTTAAAGTATGCAGGGATTGCGGAATTAGAGGGTTTTATCCTTCCGACTTTTCGTTTAGTGATTGTCACGGATCGAGAATTATTTGGGCAACAATCCTTAGCTACCCCAGAATATATTCGCAAACGTCGTCGAGCGGCATCTAAACAGGTTGATCTTAATAAACTTTCGCCTGGTGATTTTATTGTTCATAAAAGTCATGGGATTGGTAAATTTTTAAAATTAGAAGCCTTAGAAACCCGCGAGTATTTAGTCATTCAATATGCGGATGGTATTTTACGAGTTCCGGCGGATAATTTTGATAGTTTATCGCGCTATCGTCATACGGGAAGTGAAGCCCCCCAACTCCATAAAATGGGGGGTAAAGTTTGGGAGGCAACCAAAAATAAAGTTCGTAAAGCTATCAAAAAATTAGCGGTAGATTTGCTTAATCTTTATGCTAAACGCGCCCAACAAAATGGTTACACCTTTCCACCTGATACGCCTTGGCAAAGCGAGTTAGAAGATTCCTTTCCCTATCAAGCAACCCCCGATCAACTTAAGGCCGTTCAAGATGTTAAACGGGATTTGGAAAGCGATCGCCCGATGGATAGATTGGTCTGTGGCGATGTGGGTTTTGGTAAAACAGAAGTGGCAGTGCGGGCTATCTTTAAGGCTGTCACCAGTGGTCATAAACAAGTGGCCTTATTAGCTCCTACAACCATTTTAACGCAACAACATTACCATACTTTAAAAGAACGTTTTGCCCCCTATCCGATTAATATTGGCTTATTAAATCGCTTTCGGACTGCTTCTGAGAAAAAAGAGATTTTAGAAAGATTAGCATCGGGAGAACTCGACATTTTAGTAGGAACTCAAGGCATTTTAGGCAAGGGGGTAAAATTCAAAAATTTAGGTTTATTAGTTATTGATGAAGAACAACGTTTTGGGGTTAATCAAAAAGAAAAAATTAAAACCTTGAAAACTGAAGTGGATGTGTTAACCCTCACGGCTACCCCCATTCCTCGCACGCTTTATATGTCCTTATCGGGCATTCGAGAGATGAGTTTAATTACCACACCACCACCCTCTCGTCGTCCCATTAAAACCCATTTATCTTCCTATCATCCTGAGGTAATTCGCACCGCCATTCGGAATGAATTAGATCGGGGTGGACAGGTTTTTTATGTAGTTCCCCGCATTGAAGGCATTGAAGAAGTGGGGGGACAATTACGCGAAATGGTTCCTAGTGCGAGGCTGGCGATCGCCCATGGACAAATGGATGAATCGGAGTTAGAAAGTACGATGTTAGCCTTTAACGATGGTGAGGCCGATATTTTAGTTTGTACAACCATTATTGAGGCGGGTTTAGATATTCCCAGGGTGAATACGATTATTGTTGAAGATTCTCAAAAATTTGGGTTAGCGCAACTTTACCAATTACGAGGACGAGTGGGACGGGCCGGGATTCAGGCACATGCTTGGTTACTGTATCCCAGTAAACGAGAGTTAACAGAAACGGCACGGCAACGTTTAAAAGCATTACAGGAATTTTCTCAGTTAGGTTCGGGTTATCAACTGGCGACTCGTGATATGGAAATTCGGGGTGTGGGTAGTCTTTTAGGGGCCGAACAATCGGGACAAATGGAAGCGATCGGGTTTGAATTTTATATGGAAATGTTACAGGAAGCTATTAGGGAAATTCAAGGTCAAGAAATTCCTAAAGTAGAGGAAACACAAATCGATCTACAAATTACGGCCTTAATTCCCTCCGATTATATTCCCGATCTAGAGCAAAAAATGGCTGCTTATCGACAAATTACAGCGGTAGAATTTTCTAAGGAATTAGCTTTGATTGCTGCCGATTGGAGCGATCGCTATGGAGCTATTCCCTCCCCTGTAGAGCAATTATTTAAGGTCATTGAGTTAAAGCAGTTAGCTCGTTCTCTTGGCTTTTCACGCATTAAAGTTGAGGGTAAGCAAAATATTGTTTTGGAAACACCAATGGAGGAACCGGCTTGGAATTTACTCGCTGAGAATCTCCCTAATCATCTGCGATCGCGTTTTGTCTATAGTCCTAAAAAGGTCATTGTGCGGGGTTTAGGTTTAGTTAAGCCGAAGCAACAATTAGAAAATTTAATTGAATGGTTTAGTAAAATGAAAGCTGCTTTACCTGATGCTAAAATTTAACAAATGGTCAATCTTCTATGACATCTACTTTAATTATTCCCCCCACCCTAACTATTAGCCAAGAACAATTTGAACTTTTGGCTACTGCTAATCGAGATTTACGCTTAGAGCGATCGCCGACGGGAGAGTTAATTATTATGCCGCCAACGGGTGGAAATACAGGCCGACGTAATGCCAAGCTAATCACTTATTTTGTTAATTGGAATGACAAGAATAAGTTAGGAGAAGTATTTGATTCGTCAACCGCCTTTCGATTACCTGATGGGAGTAATAGATCGCCTGATGTAGCTTGGGTAAGTCGGGAAAGATGGCAGAGTTTGACCCCTGAACAACAGGATAATTTTCCGCCGCTTTGTCCTGATTTTGTGGTGGAGTTACGGTCTAAAAGTGATTCTTTGAAAAATTTGCAGGATAAGATGCAGGAGTATTTAGAGAATGGTTTACAGTTGGGCTGGTTAATTGATATTCAAAATCAAACGGTGGAAGTTTATCGGCCTCAACAGGCTTGTGAAGTTTTGCAGAAACCGATTTTATTAACAGGGGAATCGGTGCTACGCAAATTCTCGGTCAGTTTAGATTTTTTATGGTTATAGCCAATTTTGTGAGAATCTGGTATTTTTCCCCACATTTATCTATAATCGAGGTAATGTTTGATATTTTCATTAGAGCTTAACTCTTTTTCTTTTGAACAATATCTAAAACTGGTAAAACTTTGCTAAAGTTTATTTAGTTCGTACATCAACAAGGTAAAGGAATCTAAATTATGAATATTGAAGTTCAGAATAACAAATCCCAAGAGCATTTTCTTGAACAGCATAAATCTTGCTGTAAAATTTTCGTTGATTACATCTGACGCGATCTCGAAGGCCCTATCGTACCGTGACCCAGGATAATCTATCAACGAATTATTTACAGATAGATTTAAATTGGTATGACTATACTAGTCGCGCTGACGCGCTAAAGGCCGCCAAATGCGGTGTAAATTTGGCGGTAAAGAAGCAAATATTGACAAGCCTCCTGCCGAGTGGCTACGGACTATGGAGGCTCTATGTCGGTTCCTACGTTGGTCTCCACCAGAGCGTATTGTCCTGATTATCGCAGATTCCTGAATGAGTTTTCCAACCGACATATCGGGGGAAGTACAGAGCTTGGCGACTACCAGAATAGACTTTTGAAGGTCTAGGACTTCACTACAACACTCCCTTGACTACGAGAAACGAACTACTTAAACAGGTCTCGATCCGCATCAAAGAGACATGGCAAAAGGCTAGAGTTCTTTCAACAGGAGGCTAATAAACTTATTAAGCACCTTTACGGTCTCCTTGTAATACTTGGATTGTTCCCCAACCGACAAAATCTTCATCCCAAGAACCCGATCTCGAAGCTGATGTAGCAGATCACGATCAAGTTGCTTAATACCTGAAAACATATCTAGTTGTTGAGGATTTCCATGATTAGAGAAAGAAGTCTTACCCTCCATGTCCGATAGCTGAAGTCGCAATACTGCCATCTCGTCTTTCAGTTTCTCGTTTTCTTTTTCCAAACTCTCATGTAATACATGGTTTAATGCAAAATGTTCAATCAAATCTGCCCTTGTAATACGCTGTTTGTCGGCTATATTTCCTAGCATTTCCCATGTTGAATCTGTCGCCCGAATGCTTCTGACAGGACGAAGCTCATTAGACTTTTGAATAAATTTACCGTTGTCACCACGAATGCGGGTCATACCGAGTAATACATGAAAGTCAGAGGATTGATTACCGAAAGGATAGCACTATCCATGTATTACTTGATTATTTATTATTTTTCATCTTCAAGATAGAACCGTCCTCGTCTAGCTTGCTCTAAGCGATACCTTGCAAAACTTATTTTTTCAGTAAAGTCAATTGGATTTGGAACATGGTTCGGAGGCAAAACTTGCTTGGCGGCCATTTTTATGGCGTTTATGGGGTGCATCCCGTTTTCTATGTTGTTTGCTGCTGTCTGACAAATCGCAGCATAATCAGCCAAATCAGTAATAGGAAAATAATCACGAAGTAATTCATTTTCACTAACAGGCTTACCTAAAGAAGACTCCAGCCTTTGCCTCATGTCAGAAGCCTTCTCTCCTGTAAGAACAAGATTGACTTCGTTGTGGACTCGTCCAAAGAATATCCCTGTTTCTTTAGAACGTGGGTTGTATTGGTTGGATGCCTCTAAAAACGACTTTACCTGATCTGTCAGTGCTGTCCTGCTAGAATTTTTCAATTTATCACGCATAGCAATCCTGTCTATATCTGCTTCCATCTGAGCAGGAGTATAGCCAGAACCCAACCAAGAATGAATCCAGTCTTCTACGAACAAAGAAAAATCATCGTTGACCCACATCGTAAAACGAACAGCAAGACGGGGATGTATCCATGTCCCCTGATATTTGCCACCTTGCTTTACCTCTATTAATTCCGTTACAGGAATTCCTGTAACGAGAGAAAGCTTATTGATGGCGGACTGTGCCATTTTTGTTTGTAGCCAATTGGACGTATCTTTTCTCTCTCCCGTTATCTCCAGATGTGCCTTACATATCTGGGTTGCATTGACATATCCATCTGTTTCTCGCTGATATATGGCAATTCCCTCAATTTTGCGCTCTATAGTCTTAATTCTAGTGTTCATACTCTAAATTCCTTTGATTAACTGGTCTTTATAAGCTTCAGAGATAATTCTTTCCGTTAATTTATCTGGCTTAATCTCATAACCCAAAAATAGTAGATCACTGAGAAATATACAGGACTTGCCATTCTTTGTGAAAACTGACACCCCTGACAAATCAATGATTTTTGTCTCTGTAACACAATCATAGTCGCTTGCGTCTAATCGCCTAGCGAACTCCAAAATATCATTAGCGAGTGAATCGGGAACCCTGATAACTCTTGTTTTCCCGTGATTCCACTTAAACTTTCCTCCTGCGCCAACACGCTTACCACCTCTAGGCATTTTCTTTCTCCTATATTGACTATGTTACACCATCATTATCATAAGTAATGGAAAATGTCATGTAATACATGGTAAAGTATAGCAAAAATTATCCATGAAATACATGGATAAAGCCAGTGTTATACTCTGAACGGGTTAGAACTTAACTTTTTCAAAATGGCTAAAAGCCTTATTAGCAATGGATTTTAGTCCTTTTTTATAAGTCCATTTTTTAGCCGTTTAGAGTATAGAAAGAGTCATGTTTTAGTGGTGTTAGGTGGTGTCGTCATATCCCTTTTCGGGAATCTTACAGACAATCCCTATCGCGGTCGCCGTAACCATGACATATTTTTTGATTTTCCTATTCCATCGAAAATAGAGAGACGGGCCTTCAGTCTCTTCCGTTGATTCCTCATCATGGCCAATTAAATCCTCTGGCTCCTCTTCTAATTCTCTGAAATAGTCCCGAAGAACACCGCCAACCCCGACTGCTCTTGTACCATGTACCTGTTTAACATACTCCAAAAACCAATCACAATCAGCCACAAGGTCACTTTCCTTGCACTGGTACTTTAAGATTTCCGCAATCAACCCCACTGGTGAACTTTCAGCCTGAACAGCTTTTACGTCCAGAATTGGAGAATAATCAACTCGAAGGCATTGTTTCCATAAAGCGATCCAATCAGTCTTGGATAGATAATCTTCCTTGTAATAGCTATCCTTCAACAGGATTAGACAATGGAGATGAGGATGTGCTGATTGCCCATCGCGTCCCCTTGTAATCTCAACCGACTTTATCCAACCTATCCCAGGGAATGCCTTCAACTGGGTTAACCGTCTAAAAGACTGATTAAGATGATGCAATGTCTCTCTTAAATCGGTCAACTCACAATTTTTCATGGTCAACGTCAGAAAAATCCAACGCCCATCAGGATAATCAGTAACTACCTTTGGTAGATTCTCGTAGGCTTTTGCCTTCCAACGGAGCGATCGTCTCCACTGACAGATCGGACAATGGCGAACCCGACAGAATTTAGCAGAAGCCAACTTTAACCTCTGTTGACCTGTCTTATTATCGGGAACCAGTTTGAATTCTAGTAATTGAGAGCAAAGGGAAACCCTCTCGGCGTGAGAATCCATTCCCCCTTGCTTGTAATAATTAGAGATGATGTCGGCATTTTTCCGATGCTTATCCCAAGGCTTATCTTTTTCAGAGAGGGATTCTAAGAATGTATATCCATCTTGATGAATAAAAGATACAATGGGAACATTAGATTTTTGACCGATATTGAGTTGGTCAGGCACAAAAACTCCGAGTATTTGGTTGGCGTAAGATACCTTCTAGGATACTGGAGTTTTTTGCTATTTGAGATTAATTATTTTGAAGTGCAGGGGATACGGGCAAAACCTCGATCAACGTTATCCCTTAATGATTCAAGCATGAGTAAAGCAGAAATCGCAGGTAATAATTTGCTACACTCTAAAACGAGTTTTGTTGTTTCTGAAAGTCCAGAAGTTGTTCCTTTGAGAATTTTCATGGCAGTTTTGGCTGCTTTTTGCAGGTTACTATCTTCAGGTGTTTGACCAGCCTCAGCCAGGGTTTTTACTTGCTCTAATGCTTCCGCTTTATCTTCATTGGGTAACTCGCTTTCTGTCTCAATGGCTTTTTGTAGTTGTGTCAGCAATTCTTTAAAGGTTTGGTTGCTCTGATTGGGATGTTTCAGGTAATTGATTAATGGTGTTGGTAACTGCACCACGAATCGCACCAATGGCAACGCCTGTCATGGTTTGATTTTCACCCGCAGCTACAACGCTACTGATATTTCCTTGTGTGCCACTGATGTTGACGTTTCCTTTGTTTTGAGTCATGGTTACATTTCCTTCCGTTTCAAAATAATAGTTGGGTTTCTCAATGGCTTTAGTTAACAAGTTTTCTAACCGATCAACATATCGATCTTTTTCTTCTAATAAAATTTGTTCTTTTGTTGTATCTGGCAATAATTGAATCTGGCGGTAGATTTTATTTAATTTATCAGAAAGTTGTAAAGGAGTTTCAGTTTCAGTAACTTTAGTATGAAATTTAAGATTGTTTTCTCCGCCTCCTTCAATGGCTAGTAATTCAAATGTATCTGGATATTTTTGGGCAAGTTGTTGAAGGGCGATCGCCGTTAGATATGGCTCTATTCCTTAGCTGATAAGGTTTTCAGAAATAGCTAAATAGAAAATTTACAATTGGTTACAGAAGGAGTTGGGTTAAAGTTGCGATCGCCGATCAATATATCTCAGTCTCAAACGCGATCACTTTCACAAGCCTAAGCTAAAATTGGCTTGAGGTTTAAAATTACCAATAATGGATAAAAAAGACAAGCTACTGAAAAAAGCCATAAATAATCCTCAAGGTTTACGTTTCAGCGAATTTGAGACATTATTAAGTCTTTGTGATTGGGTTTTTGATCATCAAACAGGCAGTCACCGTATTTGGTATTCGACAACTAAAGTACGTTTATCTATTCAACCGACTAAGAATGGAGAAGCGAAAGCCTATCAAGTTAGACAATTTTTATCTTTACAGGACTAATCCTATGACTCAAACAAATATTTTTGATGGTTTTACGATTAATCTTTTTCAAGATGAAGATGGAGATTGGTTGGCTCATTTGGTAGAGATGCCAACGGTTTCTGCTTTTGCGGATACTCCTCAAGGAGCTATTGATGAATTGGAATTAGCTTGGCAAGGAGTTAAGGAGAGTTATCGTAAACATGGAGAAACTATTCCTCTTGAACCGATATTGATTAAGACATAAATAGTAAAGCGATCGCCAATCAGTCTATCTCAGTCTCAAACGCGATCGCGCTATCAATATTTCTCAGTCTCAAACGCGATCGCTCCTTATTATCTACAAAACCGCGATCGCAGACCTCGTCCTCATCCTGATGCTGTTCTCTGGGGCGATCACGGGATCGTTTAACTTTTTAATCTCTCTTGGGTTTAATTTTGGGAATATATTCGACAAAATCTTGTTAAGACTGGTTTGACAGAACTTCCTAAAAATTATCCTTTTTTATGGGGAGAGCTTTAATAACTACCTTAAAAAATGTAAAAAATAATTTTTCCAAAAAATCATAAATACTTTAAAAGATTCCAATATTTTTAACTTATGCCTATTTATTCCAGCTTTTTGCAATTTTATATATCGAATTGAATCAATAGAAGAATTTACAGAATTCAAGTCATTACGTTTGTGAATAACTTCACGAGATTCTGGTGGTATAGAAAAAGTAATTAAAGGATAAATATTTTTTTCATATTCATTTATAGAAGCTAAGGTACTTTTACTAAATTCGGATAGATAGCTATAGGCAGCATCTTTATAAGCCTGCCACTTCTTATTTTCATATTCTTGGTCTAATTTTTTTCGATTTGCACCACCGTTAAAAATATCACCAATCCACTGTCCCGCATTTCGATCTTGACGACTAGGTAATGAGACATTTGGGAGGTTAGGAAATGAAATATTAATGCTACTAGAATTACTTTTATTGAGTTTTCTACAGGCCTTGCTAACGCATTTTTCTATAGATTGAGTATAACCAATAATAATAGATTTAAACTTGCTATCTTGCCATCCATAAAAAGCTTGAGTTTCTAAAGCTTTTGCGGCATCCATTTGATAACTGGCTACAAGGGTATTTGAAGATAGCCAATTTTTATAAGTTTCTACTCTTTTTAAAAATTCTTCTTTTAGTGATTTTTCTTCTTGTTTTCCTTTCTCAATAGCAAGATTTCTAACATTTTCAGCATTTAAAATTTCCATAGCTAAGTCATTAGCTAACTCTTGCAATATGTATTTTACTTTACTTGCTACAGGGAGTACACGGAGTAACCTAGTATGACTTGTTCTTTTTTTCTGTATTGAAATAATAGTCAATAAAGTAACTTCAAAATCAATAATGCCACTTTTGAAGACTTTCCTTTTTTTGTTTTTTTGTTTTGCTTCTAGGGCAGGAAGTGCATCAACACAGTATAGGTTTTTTAACCCATTAGGTAAATCAGGTTTGAAAAATTTAATTGTTGAGACAACATCATCATATATTTCGCTTTTATCCTTTTGGGTTTCTATTTCATTCATACGATTAAGTACAAAAACAACTGTTTTTATTCCTCTCTCAATTAACCATTGATTTAAAGTGTCTTGTTCACCTTGAGTAAAGGGTTGTCTTGCATTTAATATTTGGATAACTAAATCAACTTGTAATAATTGGTCACGAACTAAAATATCTTGTGCTTCTCTATCATTTGTCCCAGGCAAATCCAGCAGTTCTACTCCGTTCTTTAATAAGAAATGAGGGTATAAAACTTCCACAGAGCTAACATCTTCTCTTCGTTGTCCTTTTCGGTTTAGGACGGCAAATTCTTTAAGGATTTCTGTGTCATTGCTTCTAATGATTTCACCTGATTTTAAGGTAATAATTGTAGTTAAAGTTTTTCCATATTTAATTCTGATGACTGTACCCGTCGTTCTGACCATCTTGACAGGCATTATATCTTGACCTAAGAGAGCATTAATTAGGGTGGATTTGCCAAAGTTAAAGGGGGCAAGCACAGCTATTCTAAAGTTAGGATTAACGAGTTGTTCGCAGACCAATTCTACGTCTTTAATAAGTTGTTGATGTTCTTGGAGATCGAGAAATTGGCAAGCTGTTTTAAGAGTGTTTGAAATAGTAACTACGGATTTCATTTTTGAATTTAAGTCCTTAATTAAATTAATAGAGAAAAGCGTAGTCCACTAAATAATTATTTTAGTAAACTACGCTTAAAAAGTCACCAAAATACGCTTATGTTTTAGCGGTAGCTATCTCTGTATATTTAGCATTGATAGCTTCCCATTGGGCGGAAATATATGCTTTCAAGGCTTCTAAACGTTTTGCTTCAGCTTGAGAATCAACTTCTTTACTCCTTTTGGATTCCAGTAAGTTATTCAGAGAACTTTCCAAAGATTCAACATCATCTTTTAACTGATCGGCATAACTCTCAAAACCAACAAATAAATTCCCAATAGCTTCCTTAATACCCGATATTTGCTCAGGTTCAAGCAATTTTTGGAATTCTTGCACTAATTGTTTCTGCATTGCTTTTTGAAATTTCTCGACCTCCGAACGTTTTCCCCACCAAGCCGCCAATGCACCACCTCCAACACCAACAGCTAATAAAGCCGCTCCTATTGGTGTCACAGCTAACCCAGCCATTAATAGTATGTGAGTGCCAAGATAAACATTTGCAGCTGTAGCCAGTCCAACACCTGCTGTGATTGTACCGACTGTAGCGGCTGATCCAGCTAAAATCATTTTTTTAGTTGCGTTACCATCAATTGCCTTTAGGGAACTTTCTGGAGTAGAACCAGTTTGATAGGTTGATAGTTGAGATTGATTTTGAATATTAAGGTCTTTTCCTTCAAGAATTTCCTTAATTTCTTGTCTTTCCTTATCGTATTCTTTGTTTTCTTCATTAAACAACTCAGTCAACTCAAGATAAGTATTGGCTACTATACCCGCACTTATTTTTTTCCATCCATCAAGTTTCTCTTGCTGGTATTCTTGGAATTTTTTCTCTAACAGTTTTTTATAGTTCTCTTTCTGATTCTCTCCGAGACCAGCTACTGGGGGCATTGTGAAATCATTCTCAATTTTGCTTAGTATTTGACTAAAGTAACTCTGATAGTCTCCCCCAACTTGTGCAATACAAGAATTTTTTGTATTAGTAGCCTGGGTTCTTAACCCTTTGGCAATTTTCTTCATTAACTTAATATGAGGATTAACTTTTCTGATTTTTTCTTCCAAAGACTTTACCGTCTCATCAAGAACAATTAATCTCTCCTCAACAGTCTTAGTTACTGTATTCGTAACAGATGTTGCCGTTTGGAGAGATGGCAATAGTTCAGCAATTAATCGTTCATGAATCAAGAACCGATCAAGCCTCGTGCTGAATTGTATAAACCCAGTTCCATCGAGAGAGTTTCTTTCTTTTAGTTTTTCTAACGCTGTACGAGCATATACATCAAATATGGTATCCTCCCACATTTGTTCGATTTCTTCTTCTTTTGCTGTTAAACAGTCAGATAATCTTTCAACAAAAGCCTCATGTATTTCTTCTTTATCTGATTCTGGGACTAATTCCCATTGATTTATCAAAAAGAATACTGATCCTACTTTATCCTTAATATGCGTGTTTAGATAAGCTTGCTCTTTGGCAGTAAGCTGCTGGTGAGCACTTAAAACAAATAGAATTGCATGACATTCAGGAATGTACGACAACGTTTTTCTATCTTCAGCCTCCGAACTGTTCAGTCCCGCTGTATCAATAAACTCTACCCCCCTCGATAACAATTCGATTGGGTAATAAATTTCAGCTTTTTCTAAAGAATTTAGCCAATTCTCAACTGTTTTAAAAAAATCCTTGATTTTGTTTTTTACTTGCTTTGAGTTAAAGGTATATTTCTCTTGATACTCCCGTAAGCTCATACTTTCTTGTGTGCCATTTTTTTTATAAACTATAACTTTTTCTTGCTCACCGTATTGAATAAAAGTAGGAATAGACGTAGTAGGAGTGACTCCCATTGGTAGCAATTCTTGACCAAATAAAACGTTTAAAATACTGCTCTTACCACGATTAAAATCTCCAATAATCAAGAAACGAAACTTTGCATTTTTCAATTTATCAACTTCCCTACGCAAATTATCTATTAGAGCCGATAGTGCCAACTCTCCCGATGCTTCTGCCGCTTGTTTCTCTGATGTAACTAAGGTTTGACGTATTTGATCCAGTTGATCGGCAAACCAAAGACGAACTTCAGTTGCCTCTAAATTAACGGAAGAAGTTTGATTACTCATGGGATTTTTCCTCGTGGTTGTTTGACTAATGACGCTTGGTTGACTCATCATACCAGATTTTTTAGTATTTGTCTCAATGATCACTGGTGATTTTTCGTCTTCTATCATTGGCAGATCGAGAATACTACCAAGGTGGATCAGAAATTCCCAACCAACTAAAAGGCCACTAATTCCAGTCGTTTTACTTTCATCAATCCCTTCAGCCCCCCGAATTTTCTCTGATAACGAATTTAATGACTCTAAAAAGAGTTTATTCTCTTGATAAATAATCCGTTTTAATACTTGACAATCATCATCGTTATTAACATCAAAAATCTTATCTGCGGGGATACGATTAACCTCTAGCCAATCAGAAAAAGCCTTATTTCCCTGTTCTAAAGCCAAGTATTTATACTCACTAGGTAAATTAGCCAAAGACAATGCTAACTTCATCCGAATTTCAGGCGCACAATAGGCAAAATTCGACTTTAAGCTATCATAAAACTTTCCGTAAACCTTCACAATGCTGGAAATAGCTTCCTGCCAAAATTCCGAAGTTAACAGAGGATTATCCCGATATTTTTCTAATAAGTAAGGAATTAAACTAGGCAATAAAGGAGTATTTTCCCAAGAATTACCCAAAAAGAGAATGTCCGCATAAAGCCCGATGGTCAAACAATGCCATACCGCTAAATATCGATAAAATGTTTTATAGTCTTCCTCCGTAATTATGTATTTCTTGCGAATGGGTAAATCGGTAACACCAGTTTGTTTTAATTCAGCAATTTCTGCTAACTCTTGGTAATAAATCTGTAAATTTTCCTCATCAACCTTGCCTAAAGCCTTAATATAAGCTTCATCTTTACCACTAGCCTTAATTTTTTCTCTTTTTTTCTCCCATTCCAACGCTCTTTTTTTAGCAGATTCGTAAAGCAAGTCAGAAAAGGATTGACCCGATAAAATGGAAGAGCGACTAAAAGAAACATCCCCACTAAACCAATATCCCACGCTGAAATTTAGTTCTTCCAAGGGAATTTTCGTATCTAAGATTAAAATAGGAATGCTTTTCAACTGTGAATGCAGAGACAATAGAGCCGCATTTCCACCTTGGCTATTAGAAATCCAATTTCCATCTAAGAATTGAACAGGCCATTCTTGATTACCAGCATAACCCTGGCGAAGAAACTGATGAATTTCTTCCGCTAAAGTATCTTCAAAGCCAGAAAGATAGGGTTTGCCTGTTTTGGGATCATAATTTAGTTGCGGTGGTGAAATTAACACCTGTAAAGGCATCACCCGATGAGCAAAAGAATTTTCTAATAAATCAAAAGCTTGATTATGAATAGGGGATTTATCCGATCTCAACCTTTCCCGCATCAACTCCACCGCATTTTGATGTTGCAAACGAGCTAAATCACGTTGAAAATCTTGCTGTAATTGCAATATCTCAAGCTCAATCTTTTTCCTTTGTTCAAAACTCCACTTTTGAAAATCCAGATTTTTTTGATTAATCGCAAAATTAACTTCTGCTCGAAATACCTCAATTTCTTTTAGTCTTTCGTGACTAAGCTCGGCCAATTCTTTTTGAAAATCTTGATTTTCCCGTTGTTGCAATATCGAAAATTTGATCTGATTATATTGCAATTCAGCAGAATGCTTTCTACTTAACAGCGCAACCTCTTCCGATGAGTCCCGATTTAAAGAACTGATCTTTTCAGATGATTGACGGTTTTTTCCTGCTTGCCAAGCATTAATTCCACTTGATGCTAATAAACTTAAGCCATACATCCAAGACATAGTTTTAATTTCTCCACAATGATTTTTTGTAAATTTAATTTGATCCCAATTAATCCCAGTAATCCAGACCAGAACAACGCGATCCTTTGATTATAGGCAAAATTACCTAAAAATTCCCCCGTAGGCTTCCAGCCTGTCCAATTAAGAACGAAAGAAACAGGCAAGATGCCTGTTCTACTATTTGATAGCATAGAAACCACATTTCATAAAATCTTAAACTTTTTTAGCCTGTTCTCTTAAGTTTTGAGCCTCTGCCTGATATTTTTCGGATTTAGCCATATCACTCCGAGCATTTTCATCATAACTAGCGGCATTTGACGGGTTGTTATGGTCACGATGCCAATCAGCGTTTTTAGTGTTATACTCAGAACTACTTTTACTTTCATTAGCCTTTTTTTCTAGTTCATTAGCTTTGCTCAATAACTCAGAAGCCTGCTCAGAACCCGATCGCTGAGAAGGATGATTCAAATGAGAAGTATGATCAATGTGAGAGTATTGATGATCAAGCAAGCCATTAGCATGATGGGGCTGATAATCTGCTAAGTGCTGGTTTTCAAAAGAATGCTCCAAATGGGAAGAATGATCAACTTGAGAATACTGATGATCGAGCGAGCTATTAGCATGATGGGGCTGATAATCCGCTAACTGCTGGTTTTCAAAGGAATGATCCAAATGAGAAGGATAATCAACTTGAGAATATTGATGATCTAAAAAATTGTTTGCGTTATGGGGCTGATAGTCCGCTAAATTATGACTATCAAACCCACTGTGAAAATGATTCGGCTCATAAACCCCAATACTAGCTGGATCGAAAGGATCATGATGGACTCCAATGGCTGGATCACTCAATAAGTCTTGGGGCGTGTCCAAATCGCTTGGTAAGTTGGGTACATCGGCAGAGTGAAAACTATGGTCTAGAGGCTGAGTATCCATTGATGATTACCTTGGTAAAGGAGTTAAGAGTTAGACACAATTAACAGATTGTAGTGATAGCTTAAATACGGTAGAAAATATTTATGTTGGAATTATAGCTTTATTTTTCTAACCTGGCACCTCAAGATAGTGCGATCGCCGCTTCGCAGTTTCGTAGGTTTGCTTAACACAAGGAACCCCAACTTTAGTTCAAAGAGGCGCGATCCTTAGCTGACACTGCTTTCACAAATAACTGAATAGGGACAAATACTACAATTAATTACCGAGGGAGTCGGTTCAAAATAGCGATCGCAACTTTTTTGGCGGGGTTGTCTTTCTAAAGGATAAAATGGAGAAGCAACATTGAAATCGAGGTCAAGCCTATGACAATTCGACTAAACAATTATTGGTTTCACATAAAGAATGATAATTTGTGTATAACGCATAATAGAGGCTAAATGGTTACAACTCTTAACAAGCCATCTTCTTTAATCAATGAAATCCAACTTGAAAAAGTTGGCAACTGGAATTTATTCAAATTCAGTGAATCTCTTCAACTGCGAATGGAGAGCCTACTAGAACAGAAAAAAGCAGATCAAATCACTCCTGATGAAATCTCTGAATTGGATGCGATCGGCGAGTTAGATCGTATTTTTACTCGTATCAACGCAATGCTTGCTGCTCAAAATGCCAATTAGTGATGAACTGAAGCAAGCTATTCGAGAGCGTGCAAAATATATCTGTGAATATTGTCATTCTCCAGAACGGTTGAGTGCCAATAGGTTCACCATTGATCATGTTATTCCGAAATCTTTGGGTGGTTCTGACGCACTCGACAATCTTGCACTTGCTTGTCGTCGTTGCAACGAGAGACGCTACAATTTTGTGGCTGGTATCGATCCCGAAACTCAGGAAATCGTCCCTATTTTTAATCCTCGTCAACAGAAGTGGGCAGAGCATTTTGTTTGGCAGGATCACGGCATTGTAATAGAAGGAACTACACCCATTGGTCGCGCAACTTGTCTTCGACTTGATTTAAACGATACCCGTTATCCAGAGAACGATTCCATCCGAGAAACAAGACGATTTTGGATACAAACTGGATTGCATCCTACACCAGATGATCCCTGCCAAGCTTAAAATTGTGTTCTTGCCAGCGAGTGCGATCGCCATTTCATAGTTTTGCTTAACACAAGAAAAACCAACTTTAGTTCAAAGAGCCGCGATCGCCCTAGCCTTTTGATCCAGTTCCCCATAGGTTAAACGAGCTTCTTCGGTTTCTCCGTCCCGCAGAAAAATATAGGCAATGCGTTCAGGTTGGCTACTGGCCCGATAACGGAGTAATTCAACTAGGGTTGAGAATTTATTAAAGGGTTCTTGCAGATCATCATAGTTAATAGTCATAGGTAACAATCATCAGAAAAGTATTAATCAAGATTGGCAGTAATTTTACCTTTGATAGCTGAAATTGCGACTGTTCTAGGGGAAGCCAAATAATTTTTAGCGGTAGGGTCGCCACTACGTCCTTTAAAATTACGATTGGTGGCATAGACTCCCGTTTCTTCTTTCTCTAATACTCCCTTTCCTGAATTAATACAAGCTCCACAACCAGATTTGAGCATTTGCGCTCCAGATTCCTCAAAAATGGCAAGATAGCCCAATTCTTCGGCTTTTTGACGTACCTCCATCGAAGCTGGCACTACAAATAAATCTACCCCCTGGGCAACCTGACGATCTTTTAATACAGCCGCCGCTTGGGCGAGATCGTAGAGTTTTCCGCCAGTACAAGAGCCGATAAAAGCTTTGGTGATGGGAACATCTTCTAATTGACTAATGTTGACTACCTGATCTGGTTTGGGGGGACGGGCAACTTGGGGTTCTAAATGGCTCAGATCGAATTGATAAACAGCCTCATACTCGGCATCGGGATCAGCGATAGCGTCTTCAAACTCAATTGATGTGCGACTGGTAACATAATCATTTGTCACCTCATCCGCCGCAATTAAACCACACATAGCACCACATTCAATGGCCATATTAGCCAAGGTCAGGCGTTCATCTAAGGGCAATTGTTCAATGATAGAACCGCGAAATTCCATGACTTTACTGGTGGCTCCCCCACAGCCCAATTTTCCGAGAATAAACAAGATAATATCCTTAGCACTAATCTGAGCAGGCAGGGTTCCCGATAACTCAAACACCAGGGTGGGCGGGACTCGTATCCACATATCTCCCATCGCAAAAATATTGGCCATATCTGTGGTTCCCACCCCTGTGGAAAAAGCTCCTAAAGCTCCATAGGTACAGGTATGGGAGTCTGTTCCCGCAATGATCATGCCAGGGCGAATAAATCCTTTTTCTGGCAACAAAACATGACAGATACCCGCCGCTTCCCCTGGGGAAACCAGATCAAATAGATGACAGCCTTGAGCTTGGGCAAATTTAACCATCTGCTCGTACATAACAGGGGCTTTGTTATCAAGGCGAATGTCATTAATTTGAATAAAGTGATCCGCGACTAACACCACCCGTTGCGCGTCCCATAATTGGGCAGTTTTCCCATAATTGTCATAAAATACCTTTGCGACCGAACTAGCCACCGCATCATGGGATAAAGCCAGATCAACCTTGGCAAACACTCCTTCCCCTGGTTTAACGTAATCATTGCCCGAAGCTTTTGCTAACATCTTTTCTACCCTGGTCATGGGACGGGCAGGGGTAACACTCCGAGGAATATTAACTTCTCCTTGACGACGCTTTTGGTTAAAGGCCATTAATCCCCCAGCAGTGGCGATCGCTTCTACCACAGGGTTTTGTTCCGTCTCCCCAATAATTTCTAAGGGGAGTCCAATATTAATACTATTGCGATAGAAAATTTCGGCGAACGATCGCGCTTTAACTTTTTTGATGCCAGCCGCTTTGAGGGCAATGGGGGCAATTTCTCGACTTGATCCACAGCCAAAATTATCCCCGGCTTCGATCTCATCGTATTTGAGTAGTTCTCCCACGCCAATGATGTGTTCTAGAGCATATTGTTTTAAGTGGTCTGGATCATCATTAGTCCCCCTTTTCGCTGGAATAATATCGTCAGTATTAATATCATTTCCCAGGTTTAGGATTTTGTTGGCATCAGTCATGGATTAGACTCCTTATTGAGTAGGTTGTTCAAGGGAAATTTCTTCAAGCAATAGGTCAACGAGGGTGGCAGTATTGACCAAAGTTTCGTGGTTTTGAGGAGACAAATCGGCGGTTCGGTATCCTT
The DNA here is from genome assembly GCA_025370055.1 of Woronichinia naegeliana WA131. Taxonomy (NCBI): domain Bacteria; kingdom Bacillati; phylum Cyanobacteriota; class Cyanophyceae; order Synechococcales; family Coelosphaeriaceae; genus Woronichinia; species Woronichinia naegeliana. Next base: position 4,572,703 of record CP073041.1, read on the forward strand.
TACTTAAGAGTCGTTCTTGGGCCTTAAGAATCCGTTGGGCTGCCTTGATTTCTCCCCATTGTTGTAGCATCAAAACACAACCCGCTAGAGTACCCAGGGGGTTAGCAATACCCTTGCCAGCAATATCTGGGGCAGTGCCATGAATGGCTTCATACATCCCCAAACCCTGCTCATTGAGACTGGCCGATCCCAGTAACCCAATGGAACCGACCAACGCTCCACCAATATCGCTGAGAATGTCCCCAAACAGATTCCCTGCCAAAATCACATCAAATTGTTGGGGATTAAGAACCAGTTGCATGGCCAAATTATCAACGAGCATCGGAGACACTACCACATCAGGAAAATTAGTAGCTTCCTCTTGTACCAGTCGAGTCCAGGGAATCTGAGGTAGGGCATTTTCTTTGTGGGCAACGGTCAGTAAACCTCGACGTTCCTGGGCTTTTTGGAGGGCGATCTTTGCAATACGACGAATTTCTTGATCGTAATAGCACATGGTGTGATATCCGTAGGCCCCCTTTTCATCGGTACTCCGACCTGCTGGGCCAAAATAGATACCACTGACCAGTTCTCGAACGATGAGGATATCGAGATTTTTTACTTTCTCAGGTCGCAGACTAGAGGTATGCAGTAAACTTGGGCAACTGCGAATGGGTCGCAGATTGATAAAAAAGTCGAAGTGCCGCCGTAGTTCTAGCAGTCCCCCTTGGCTTACTGCACCAAAGACAATGCCATCAGATCCTTCACACTGTTGGATCGTTTCTGGGGGAAAAGGACTACCTAATTTTTCTAAGGCCAATCCACCGAGCAAAGCGTAGTCTATCTTTAAGGTAAATCCTTCGAGTTGGGCAACTTGGCGCAGAATGGTTAAGGACGCTCCGACAACTTCAGGGCCAATGCCTTCTCCTGGGATGGCGACGATACGATAGGATGATTTATTCAAAGATGCCATTTTTCCATAACTCCACCACCTCATTGGCGGTAAAATACCGTTCTTGCTCTAGAGCTAAGGTTTTGATAACAGCGCACATTTTTTCATATTTTTCCTTGGGTTGGGGAAGATTCAAGGTTTTCTCAAATAAATAACGGAAATTGCTTGCACCACTCCATTTCCCAAAAAGAATATCAATTGTATTATGGGGCAACACGGCATAACTTTTGGGATCAGCTAACAACGAATTAACATGAATACCAGATTCATGGCGTTGGGCCTGTTGGGAGTAAGGAGCGGCGGGACGAATGCCTTTTTGTTGCATATAATCCAGAACTGGGGCGATCGCCTCATAGTTAATGCCTTCGACTTCAATACCAAAGCGAACTTTTAAGCCGTTTAATACCTGTTCAATGGCAACATTCCCAGCCCGCTCACCAATGCCGCCAAAGGTTCCCGAAACCAGGGTCGCACCTGCCATCACTGATTGGAGGGTATTTTCTAAAGCCAAGCCTAAATCATTATGGTAATGTACTCCCAGATTAACCCCTGTGGTACTTTGCAAGAGATCGTTAATCCAGATATAACTTTTTTCGGGACTGAGAACCCCAACGGTATCACAAAGGTAACAGTGTTCAACATAAGGACTGAAAGTACGCAAGCATTCAACCAAAAAGTCAAAATCAGCCCTTGACGCATCCTCGATCGCAAATTTTACCCTTAATCCTGCTTCCTGGGTTGCATAGCGTAAATGCTCAACAATTTCATCAATGGCATTTTCACGGATTCGGTTAATAATGCGGGCAGGAATGGGATCATCAATGGTCTTTCCTTGAAACTCCTTCATCTGAGAGATTTCGCGATCGCGTAGAAAGAGTAAGCGATCAGAAAGCCCTTTAAAGAGCGAGATCTTCTCAATACCACAGTCTTTTGATCTATCAATTAAGTGCTTTTTAATCGGAGTGGCAGCAATAATATCATGTCCTAGTCCTTGTGCTACTAAAGTTTTGACTAATTGTGCTTCCTGATCACAGACACAGGGCATTATTTCGATCTCAGATACCTTTGTTTTAGCAATTAAATGGGCAAATTCCTGTTTCATCTCATAGGAGAAGAACAATCCGGCTTGCTGTTCTCCATCTCGTAGGGTCGTATCTGAAATTTTAATGGGAAGGGTTTGCATTTTTCCTCTAATTCATAAGAATTGCCACAAATTCCTGCCGATAAGTCGAATGACTTACAGCCTTAATCTTACTTCCAATGTAGAATGTTGACAATTGAGGTTAATAGAAGTAAATTGATCTGAGGGGCCTGTCACCCTATTAGCTACTAAACTTTTTAAGAAATCGCCTTTTAATCTAGCGATCTTCATGTTACTGTTTAAAACTAGGACTTCTAGGTACCGAATTCTCTAAGTATTTTCACCAATGTTCAAGCAATATATCCACCAATTATTTGAAAGCCAAGTTGAACGCGCACCCGAAGCAGTGGCTATCCTTTCAGAACAAGGCCAGTTAACCTATGGGGAGTTAAATACCAAAGCGAATCAACTAGCTCATTATCTGCGAACCTTGGGGGTTAAGTCCGAGACATTGGTGGGACTTTGTGTTGATCGCTCCCTAGAGATGATCATTGGCTTATTGGGGATTCTTAAGGCAGGGGGAGCCTATGTGCCGCTAGATCCAGCTTATCCCAAAGAAAGATTGACTTACATGGTGCAGGATGCTCAAATCTCTGTGTTAGTCACGCAAGCCCAATGGTCTAACTTAATGGCTGACTATGAAGGGCAGGTGGTTTGTTTAGATAGTCAATGGGAAGAAATTGCCAGTTATGGTCAAGAGAATCTGGTTAATACGGTAAATCCTGAGAATTTAGCCTATGTCATCTATACATCAGGATCAACGGGAAAACCCAAGGGGGTAATGATTGAACACCAATCCTTAGTAAACTTTATTAAACTAGCGATCGCCCAATATCAGATGACGACAAGCGATCGCTGGCTTCAATTTTCCTCTATTAGTTTTGATATGGCAGCAGAGGACATCTATGTAAGTCTTTGTTCTGGTGCTACCTTGGTCTTGCGAACTGAAGAAATGATCAGTTCTATTCCCTTATTTGTTCAAAAATCTCAAGATTGGCAAATAACTGTTTGGGATTTACCCACCGCCTACTGGCATTTATTAGTTAGTGAATTAGTTAAGAGTAAAATAGCATTACCAGATAGCTTGCGATTAGTCATTATCGGCGGCGAAAGAGTTCAACCAGAATTGGTAAGAATGTGGTTTAAAAATATAGGAAATTTCCCTGAATTAGTTAATGGTTATGGCCCCACAGAAGCGACAATTGCAGTAACCATTTGTCGCCTACAACAACTGACAGAAAGTCAACGCAACAGGGCGGAAATTCCTATTGGAAAAAGTTTAGGGGAAAATATTTCAATTTATGTTTTAGATGAAACTTTGAAAATCGTTCCTACTGAAACACCAGGAGAAATTTATATCGGAGGTGCTGCGGTGGCAAGGGGGTATTTGAATCGTCCCGAATTAACGGCTGAAAAATTTATTCAAGCTCCCTTTAACCCCTCAGAAAGATTGTATAAAACAGGGGATTTAGGCAAGTATTTAGCCGATGGTAATTTAGAGTATGTAGGAAGAATCGATCATCAAGTTAAAATCAATGGTTTTAGGATTGAATTAGGAGAAATTGAAACCGTTTTACTCCAACATCATCAAGTCGCTCAAACCGTTGTCATTGATCGAGCCGATACTCTGGGAAATAAACAATTAGTGGCTTATCTTGTTCCCCATGCAACTGAGGAAAATTTAACAGTAACTCTGCAACAATTTCTGAAAGATAAGCTGCCTAGCTATATGATTCCTGGAACTTTCGTGGTATTAGATGAGTTACCCCTTACTCCCAATGGAAAAATTGATCGCAAAGCTTTACCCATACCCGATTATGACGGAAGCGATCGTCAAACCCCCTTTATTGCTCCTCGTAATCACCAAGAAGAAAAATTAGCAAATATTTGGCATCAGGTATTTGGATTAGAAAAAATTGGAGTTAACGACAACTTTTTTCACTTGGGGGGACATTCCCTCATTGCCACACAAATTTTATCTCGAATACGGGATATTTTCCAGGCTGAAGTGTCCTTTAAACAGTTATTGGAGAATCCTACCATTGGTGATTTAAGTCAAACAATTGTACAGCAACAACAAGTTAAGAAAACAACTAGCTTTAAAACAATCCAACCCATTGCACGGGACGGTTATTTGCCAGTTTCTTTTGCTCAAGAAAGGGTTTATTTTATTGAACAGTTAGCCCCATCTGTCACCGCCTATCAATTTCAAGAAAGTTTACGCATTAAAGGATTTTTAGATGTCTCTATTTTAGAAAAAAGTATCAGTGAAATTTTAAGTCGTCATGAAATATTTCGCACCACATTTCCAGCTATAGCGGGAAAACTGGTACAAGTTATTCATCCACCTGAACCTGTTAAATTACCAGTCATTGACTTACAAAATATTCCCAAAGATAAACAGGAAGAAGAAGTCGAAAAATTGACTGAACAGGCAGTTCATAAACCCTTTGATATTAGTCAATTACCGTTAATACGTTGGACGTTATTAAAATTAAATGAACAAGAATGGGTGTTAATTCATGTCGAACATCACATGGTTCATGATGGCTGGTCATTTAATTTATTTTTAAAGGAATTAGTCACTCTTTATCAAGCCTTTTCTCAAGGAAAACCTTCTCCCTTAAGTGAACCGTCCTTACAGTTTGTGGACTTTGCCCATTGGCAGCGAGAATGGACAAAAACAGAGGAAGCAAAAACACAACTCAACTATTGGCACCAAAAATTAGCGGGAAGTCCCCCTCTATTGGAATTACCCTATGATCGACCTCGGCCCACTGAGCAAACCTATGGGGGCGGAAGGGTACGGGTGGATCTTCCCTTAGATATTTGCCAACCCCTGAGAAGCCTGGGTCGTCGAGAGGGGGTAACGCTCTTCATGAGTATGTTTGCCGTCTTTGTCGCGCAAATTTATCGCTATACAGGGCAAGAAGATATCTGTGTGGGTTCTGGAGTGGCTAACCGACGGTTGCGAGAGACAGAGGGACTGATTGGCATGATTGTCAATAATATTGTCCTTCGTACTGATGTTTCGGGAAATCCCACCTTTAAGCAACTGTTAGAGCAAGTACGTCAAGTTACCCTGGAAGGCTATGCCCATGAAGACTTACCTTTTGATAAAGTCGTCGAAGTGTTAAAACCCGTTCGTCACTTAAGTTATAACCCCTTATTTCAGGTAATGTTTAGTTTCCATGATGCTCAATTGCCTGATTTGAATTTACCTGGGTTGACTATTAAACAGAACGAAGCCCTTACTAATAATTCGGCAAAATTCGATTTAGATATTGTGGTTATTCCGCGTTCTGAGCAACGGGTTGGACGTAATTCGGCCACAGAAACAAAGGGCATTGAGACCGAAGGAATTACGATGGTTTGGGAATATAATACTGACCTCTTTGATGAATCTACTATCAACAGAATGGTCGAAGATTATCAAACCCTATTACAAGGAATTTTGGCGAATCCCAATCAAAAACTATCTCAATATTCCCTGTTAACAGAACAACAGAAACATCAGTTATTAGTAGAATGGAATAATACTCAAGCTGAGTATCCGAAGGTTAAGGGCATTCATCAACTGTTTGAAGAACAAGTCAAAAAAACACCAGAGGCGATCGCTGTTATCTTTGAGGATCAATACCTCAGCTATCAACAATTAAACGAACAGGCAAACCAACTTGCCCATTATCTCCAAACATTAGGGGTTGAACCTGACAACTTAGTCGGAATTTTTCTAGAACGTTCCCTAGAAATGTTCATTGGACTATTGGGAATACTCAAAGCAGGCGGAGCCTATCTACCCCTAGATCCCACCTATCCAGAAGACAGATTAGCCTATATGGTTAATGATGCTCAAATTTCCACGATTGTTACTTTGGAAAAATGGGCAAATTTAGCCACTCAACAGGAACTTAACTGGGTTTGCTTAGATAGTCAAAAAGATATTATTGCTCAACAAAGTAGTAGTAATATGGATGTTGCAATAGAAGCCAAAAATCTTGCCTATGTCATCTATACATCAGGCTCTACGGGACAGCCCAAAGGGGTCTTGATTGAACATCAATCCTTAATTAACTTTACTAAAAGTGCGATAGAGAAATATGAAATAACGGGACAAGATACGGTCTTACAATTTGCCTCTATCAATTTTGACGCGGCGGCTGAAGAAATTTACCCCTGTTTAAGTCGTGGGGGAACCTTGGTGCTGAGAACCGAAGAAATGATGAAATCTGTCTCAGCATTTATCCAAGAATCTCAGAAAAAAGAAGTAACCGTTTGGGATTTACCCACTGCTTACTGGCATTTATTAGTCAGTGAAATTACTCAAGAAAATCTCCAATTACCGCCATCTTTGAGACTGGTAATTTTAGGGGGTGAGCGACTATTACCAGAAAGGGTAAAAATGTGGCAGGAATATGTGGGACAATATCCCCAATTAGTGAATAGTTATGGGCCGACAGAATCCACTGTTGTCTCCACTCTCCACTATCTAGAAGAAATCCCTGTTAATCAACCCGAAATTCCCATCGGAAAACCCATTGATAACGTCCAAGTTTACATCTTGGATCAATACTTACAACTGATGCCAGTTGGTGTCCCTGGGGAACTTCATATTGGAGGTTTAGGGGTAGCAAGGGGGTATTTAAACCGACCAGAATTAACAGTTGAAAAATTTATCAATAATCCTTTTAAAGCAGGAGAAAAACTCTATAAAACAGGGGATTTAGTTCGTTATAAGTTCAACGGTAATTTGGAATTTTTAGGACGCATTGACTCTCAAGTTAAAATTCGAGGTTTTCGCATTGAGTTGACGGAAATTGAAGCAGTTTTAAATCAATATCCAGCTATCAAGCAATCAGTCGTCATTGCCAGGGAGGATAATCCAGGGATTAAGCGATTAGTTGCTTATCTCGTCGGCAATAAAAATCAAAACACAATCGAAGAAATCCGCTATTACCTTAAGCAGAAACTACCGCCCTATATGGTTCCCTCTGCTTTCGTCTTCCTGGAAGAAATTCCCATAACGACTAACGGAAAAGTTGACCATCGTGCCTTACCTATTCCAGAAATGACTCCCTCGTTAGCTGGTGAGTTTACTGCGCCTAAAACCCCCATCGAAGAACATTTAACCGCAATTTGGGCTGAGGTCTTAAGACTGGAAAAAGTTGGTATTCATGATAACTTCTTTGAACTGGGAGGAGATTCAATTATTAGTATCCAGATGATTTCCAAAGCGAATCAAATGGGATTAAAATTAAGTCCTAAGCAACTTTTCCAGTATCAAACGATCGCAGAATTAGCTACCGTTGTCGGCACAGATAAGCAAATAAAAGCGAACCAAGGATTGGTGACAGGAATGATTCCTTTAACACCTATTCAACATTGGTTGTTTGAGCAAGATTTACCTGATGTTAATTACTTTAATCAATCCGCATTAATGGAGGTTCCCTCAACAGTAAACCCAGAACTATTAAAGCAAGTTATACAGGCATTATTAAATCATCATGATGCTTTGCGGTTGCGCTATATTCAAGAAAACGAAAGTCTAACTCAAGTTAATGATCCAGCCAAAGATGTAGTCCCTTTGACCGTAGTTGATTTATCACAGCTGTCTCCAAACGAACAAAAAACAGCAATTATAGCCAAAGATGAAGAAACTCAAAGGAGTCTAAACCTAACCACAGGAGAGATTGTCAAAGTTGTTTTATTTAACTTAGGAAATGAACAACCCAGTCAATTACTCATCGTCATTCATCACTTGGCGATCGATGGAATTTCTTGGCGCATTTTACTTGAAGATTTGGCTACCGCTTATCAACAAATTAGCCAAGTTCAAGAGATTAAATTACCGCTAAAAACGACTTCATTTCAAGATTGGTCTAACCAGTTAGTCATCTATAGTCAATCTGAAAAATTACAACAGGAAAGGAATTATTGGCTATCTCAATTAACCGAAGAAATTGCTTCTTTACCGATTGATTATCCTTGGACACAAGAGAGTAATCAGTTAAGTTCAGCTAAAGCGTTTCAACTATTTTTGAATGAAGAAGAAACTCGTAGCTTGTTGCAAGATGTTCCTGGGGTTTACAATACCCAAATTAACGATGTCTTGTTAACTGCTTTACTGGAAAGTTTTAGCCAATGGACAGGAGAAAAATCTTTAATTGTTGACTTAGAAGGCCATGGACGGGAAGATTTATTTGAAGTAATAGACTTGTCTCGTACTGTTGGTTGGTTTACCACCCTATTTCCAGTGCGACTAGAAGGGAGTCAAACGGGACAACTGCCAGAAACCTTAAAGTCAGTTAAAGAGCAACTGCGTCGCTTGCCTAATCGTGGCATCGGTTATGGTGTCTTGAAGTATTTGTCTAAAAATGGTGAGATTAACCAGCAATTTGAGAACTTAACCAAAGCACAAGTTAGTTTTAATTATTTAGGTCAATTTGATCAGGTGTTATCAGCATCAGGGGTTCTAGGAGAAGTTAAAGAGTGGAAAACGGAACGAAGCCTGGTCGGCGATCGCAGTCATCTCTTAGAAATTAGTGGATTAATTCGTTCCCAAAAATTAGAAATGCAATTTGTTTATAGTGAGAAAGTTCATCAACGAGATACCATTGAAAGATTGGCAAATGGATTTATGAGTGCCTTAAAAAGCCTAATTATTCACTGCCAGTCATCCCAGGATAAAGGTTATACACCATCAGACTTTTCTGCTGCTCAAGTTAGTCAAGAACAGCTAGATAAATTCTTGTCAAAAATTAATCAAAAGAAATCTAAAAAGGGGTCAGTTTGATGAACAACATTGAAGATATTTATTCCCTTTCCCCCATGCAACAAGGGATGCTCTTTCATACCCTTTATTCCCCAGAGTCTGAGGTTTATTTTGAACAGCTAGTTTGTACTTTAAAAGGAGAATTAAATCTTTCATTTTTTCAAGAAGCTTGGCAAACAGTTGTGGCCAAACATCCCGTACTAAGAAGTTCTTTTCATTGGGAAGAAATTGAAAAACCTCTGCAAATGATCAGCCAGAAAGTAGAGTTACCCTGGATGGTTTATGACTGGAAACATTGGGATAATTTACAACAAAAAGCAGCCTTAGAGTCGTTATTGAAAAGCGATCGCGCTTCAGGAATTGAACTTGATCAAGCCCCTTTAATGCGCTTTGCTTTAATACAGTTAGAAACCGACAGTTATCAATTTATTTGGAGTCATCATCATATTCTGCTTGATGGTTGGTCAATGCAAATTGTTCTTCAAGAGGTTTTTGACTGCTATGAAAGTTATAATCGCGGGGAATCTTTACAATTAAAATCCTGTCATCCCTATCGGGAATATATTAGTTGGTTACAGGAACAAGATAGTTCTCAAGCTAAGAAATTTTGGCAACAAAGACTTAAGGGGGTTGAAGCACCGACACCTCTGGTTGTTGAGCAATTGAGCAATAATCAACCCCAACAAGACATTTATCAAGAAATACCTTTTAAGTTATCTTTTGAGATTACCAACCAATTACAATCATTGGCACAAAAACATCATTTAACCCTTAATAATCTAGTGCAAGGAGCTTGGGGTTTACTGCTTTCTCGTTATAGTGGAGAAACGGATATTGTTTTTGGCGCAACGGTATCTGGTCGCCCTAGTGACTTGCCCAATATTGATAGAATGGTAGGGCTATTTATCAATACCTTACCCGTGCGATTACAAATTTCTGGACAAGAGAAATTAATTCCTTGGTTAAAAACATTACAAAGTCAGCAATTTGAACAAGAACCCTATACTTATTATTCCTTGGCTGATATTCAAAAAAATAGTGATATTCCGCCCAATATGTCTTTATTTGAAAGTCTCTTGGTATTTGAAAATTATCCAGTCAATTCCTCGAAAAATACTTCGGAAAAAACCTTAGAGATTACTGATATTCGGTGTTTAGAGAGAACAAACTACCCTTTGACGGTTGTGATTATTCCTAATAGAGAATTATCAGGCAGAATTGTCTATGATACCCGTCGTTTTGAAGCAGAAACTATTGAGCGTATGATTGGACATTTGCAAACCTTATTAGCAGCAATGGCGAATCACCCAGAACTCTCTCTCTATGAATTTTCACTATTAACTAAAGCGGAAGAAGAACAATTAATATTGGCAGAAAATCAAAATGATGCTCTCATCAAAAATATTGACTATCAATCTGTTCATCGCTTATTTGAGAAACAGGCAGAGAAGACTCCTAATGTGATCGCGATCTCCTATAAAAATGAACAATTAACCTATCAAGAATTAAATCAAAGAGCGAATCAATTAGCCCATTATTTACAATTTTTAGGCATCAAATTAGAGGATAAAATTGGCGTTTGCATTGAAAGATTACCTTTAATGGCGATCGCAATTTTAGGAATTCTTAAAGCAGGAGGAGCCTATGTTCCTTTAGATGCTGCTTATCCAGTGGAAAGATTAGCTTTCATGCTCGAAGATGTAAAATGTCCCATACTTTTAACTCAAACTCATTTATCTAATCAATTACCAGTTGATAATATTAAACAGGTCATTAATATCGAGTCAGAATGGGAAAATATTAGTCAATATTCCTCTGAAAATTTATTAACCCAAGTTACTCCTGATCACTTAGCTTATATTATTTATACGTCAGGTTCAACAGGCACGCCAAAAGGAACTGAAGTTCCCCATCGTAGCTTCATCGGTTTTATGTTTGGGGTTGATTATATTAAGCTTGACGCTGACAATATTTGGCTACAACATTCTTCAATTTCTTGGGATGCTTTTACTTTGGAATTGTGGCCACCATTGCTTTATGGGGGACGTTGTGTACTGTATCCAGACAATGTTACGAGTCCTGAAAACTTGAGTAAAATTATCAAAGAAGAAGGGGTTAATATTCTCTGGCTGACTTCTGCCTTATTTAACCTAATGATTGATACAATGCCAGAAGCTTTATTAGAAGTCAAACAATTGATAATAGGAGGAGAAGCTTTATCGGTTTCTCATGTTCGTCGTGCTTTAACTTTATTATCTAAAACACAGATTATTAATGGTTATGGCCCTTCGGAATGTACCGTGTTTTCTGCTTGTTATGGGATTCCTAAACAACTTGATCAGAATGTCAATTCAATTCCCATTGGTAAGCCAATTGGAGACAGAAAAGTTTATTTACTTGATCACAATTTACAACGGGTTCCAATGGGGGTTGCTGGAGAAATTTACATAGGCGGAAAAGGTGTTGCCAGAGGTTATTTAAATCAGCCAATGTTAACCCATAAAAAATTTATTGATAATCCTTTTTTAGCTGGAGATACTCTCTATAAAACAGGAGATTTAGCACGTCGTCTGACCGATGGAAATTTAGAATTTTTGGGGCGTATTGACAATCAGGTAAAAATACGCGGTTTCCGCATTGAATTAGGAGAAATTGAGACGATTTTAACGAATCATTCTGAAATACGAGAAGCCATTGTTACAATACGAGAAGATGTTCCTGGGAATAAATCTCTAGTTGCCTATATTGTTCCCCAGAATTATCAATTAACTGCCCATGATGTCAGAAATTTTCTGAGTCAAAAGTTGCCTAACTATGTGATTCCGAATGCTTTTGTCTTTTTAGACAAATTTCCTCTCACACCTAATGGTAAAATTAATCGTCTTGGTTTGCCCGTAGCCGATATTTCTCGGCAAAATTTAGGGGTTGAATTTGTTGCTCCTCGAACTTCTACAGAACGGGAATTAGCAACAATCTGGACTGAGGTTCTACAGTTGACAAAGGTAGGGATATATGATAATTTTTTTGAATTAGGAGGTCATTCTTTACTCGCAACTCAACTGATTTCTCGATTAAAAGAAACCTTTGAAATTGAGTTTCCCTTCCGCTACTTATTTGAAAATCCTACCATTAGCCAACTAGCAGAGAAAGTTGTTAACCAACGGATTGAACTAGTAAAAGCTGATGAATTGGCTCAAATCTTAGGGGAGATTGACGAGTTATCTGAGGATGAAGCGGCACAACAGTTAGTTTTGTGATTTTCAATTCAACTACTGTTATAATGGCAACTAGAAATGAGGGCTACCAAATATGGATAAGTCTATTAAACTCCTAAATATGACTACTAATACTGTATAAATCAAAATAGACCATATAAGCGAGTGGACTTAATTAATTGTTAGATCGTAGAACAGGCTTCTAGCCTGTGGACAGGCAGGATGCCCATCCCACATTTTATATTTAATTGCAATCAGCTACTTAGTAATTCTACATAACTTCTAAAAGTTTTTCTTTCTTGCTTCTATTTCTTTAAAAACTAATCTTCTACAAATCCTATGAGTGATCTACTAAAACGTTTAGAAAATCTTTCCCCTGAAAAACGAGAATTAGTGCTGCAAAAGCTGAGGCAGCAACAATCAAAGCCTGGGAATAATCAAAAGCAACAAAAATTATCATTGATTCCTGTATCAAGAGAAGAAGATATTCCTCTCTCTTTTGCTCAAACGAGACTCTGGTTTTTAGCGCAATTTGATCAAGAAAATTCCCCTTATCATGTGCCGATTTTTTGGCAAATTAAGGGAAGTCTTAATGTAAAGGCACTAGAGCAGGCGATCACCGAAATGATTAACCGTCATGAAGTATTACGGACGACTTTTTCTGTGGTTAAGGAGTCTCCTGTACAGGTTATTAATCCTCCTTATCAGTTAAGCATACCAGTGATTAACTTAGAGGGAGAGACAGAAAATATTAAATTAGAGAAAGCCCGACAATTAGCCACCGAAGAACTGCAAACCTCTTTTGACTTATCCACAAGTCCTTTATTGCGGGTAAAATTACTCGAAATTAACCCTCAATTTCATGTTTTATTATTAGTTATTCACCATATTATTTTTGATGGTTGGTCAGTTGATATATTCCGTCAAGAATTATCCACTCTTTATACCTCTTTTTCCCTCAACAAACCTGCTTCTTTGCCCAAATTAGCCCTTCAATATGCTGATTTTGCCCATTGGCAGCGACAATGGTTACAGGGAGACATACTAGAAACCCAACTCAATTATTGGCAGCAACAGTTAAAAAATGCTCCCCCTATCTTAGAATTTCCCATTGATAAACCTCGTCCCTCTGTACAAACCTATGAGGGTTCTAGTCAATCTCTACATCTCAACCTGACTTTAACACAGCAATTGAAGGGATTAAGTCAAACATCAAGAACAACTCTGTTTATGACTCTTCTCACTGCTTTTACGGTGCTACTTTATCGCTATAGTGGACAGGAAGATATTGTCATTGGAACGGCGATCGCCAATCGAAACCGTCAGGAATTAGAGCCGTTAATGGGCTTTTTTGTGAACACTTTAGCCTTACGAACTAATTTACAAGGACATCTTACTTTTTTGGAATTGTTGCAACAGGTTAAGGATAGAACCCTAGCATCTTATGATCATCAAGACTTACCCTTTGAGAAATTAATTGATGAATTACAAATTGAGCGATCACTGAGTAATCATCCCTTATTTCAAGTGTTTTTTACCTTACAAAATGGATCTCAAGAGACCTTAGAATTACCAGAGTTAACCATCAGTAATTTTGATTGGGAAAACAAAACAACTTTATTTGATTTAGGGTTGATTTGTCGGGAAACTCCCCAGGGGTTAATCGCAGAATTAGAATATCGGACAGATTTGTTTGAAGCCAAGACTATTCAAGGAATAGCAGAACATTTAGAAGTTTTATTACAGGGAATTTTTGATCATCCTCAACAGTCAATTAATACTTTACCGTTACTGACGGAATCTAACCAAAAACAACTAAAAATATGGAATCAAACGAATAGTAACTATTTTCAAGATCAGACTTTAGTTGATTTATTTGAAGAACAGGTTAATCAAACCCCTAGTAATATAGCATTAGTCTTTGAACAGACAAGCTTAACCTATCAAGAACTCAATCAAAAAGCTAACCAATTAGCTCACTATTTACGAGCAAACTATCAGATTGAAGCAGATAGCTTAATGGGCATCTGTACCGAACGTTCATTAGAAATGGTTATCGGTTTATTAGGGGTTTTAAAAGCGGGTGCTGCTTATGTTCCGATTGACTCCAATTATCCAGAAGATAGAATTAAATTTATTTTAGAAAATAGTAAAATTTCAGTCTTATTAACCCAGGGTTTTGTTCAATATCAATTATCCCTATCGCAATTAAAATCGTTAAGTCAGTTCATTGATTTAGATCGGTTTGATTATGATTTATTGCCAAGCCATAATTTAACAACTCCAATTAAGCCTAATCACCTAGCCTATGTGATTTATACTTCGGGTTCAACAGGGCAACCGAAAGGGGTAATGATTGAACATCAATCAATTGTTAATTTTGCCTTAAGTTTTGGGAAACTCTTATCTATTAATCCTCAAAGTCGTTTACTTCAATTTGGGTCTTTTAGTTTTGATTTATCCATTGGTGAAATCGCCACTAACCTTAGTCATGGTGCTTGTTTATACTTAGCAGAAAAAGAAACATTACTACCAACTCAAACTCTAGTAAATTTTCTAGAAACGAACCAAATCACCCATAGTTGTTTTCCCCCTTCAGTCCTGTCTGTTTTACCCCAAGCCAGATTATCCCATTTAGAAAATATAGCGGTTGGGGGAGAAGCTTGTTCTGCTGAAGTGGTAGAAAAATGGGCAAACCAAAGACGTTTATTCAACTGCTATGGGCCAACAGAAACAACGGTAGTAGCGACAATTTCTCTTTGTCAAGCCAATGGTCAAAAACCCAATATTGGCAAACCATTAGCTAATATTCAGGCTTATATTTTAGATGAGAACCAGCAACTTTTACCCCCAGGAATCCCAGGAGAATTATGTATTGCCGGAGTTGGGTTAGCAAGGGGATATTTAAATCGTCCAGACTTAACATCAGAGAAATTTATTGAAGTTAGCCTCTTGGGAAAAACCGAACGAATTTACAAAACAGGAGACTTAGCTAAATGGCGAACTGATGGAAATCTAGAATTTTTAGGACGTATTGATGATCAAGTAAAACTACGGGGGATTCGCATTGAATTAGGGGAAATTGAAGCAGTTTTATTAGAGCATCCCATGGTTAAACAAGCGGTTGTTAACTTATATGAAACTGAAAATAATCAGCAATTAGTGGCTTATATTATCCCGCAAGAAAAACACTGTGATGTCAGAGATGAACTGAAAAGCTTACTGAAAAGCCATTTGCCAAATTACATGATTCCCAATCAGATTATGGTCTTAGAGACTTTTCCTCTAACCCCTAATGGAAAATTAGATAAAAAAGCCCTACCTATCCCTGATTTAAAAACATTCACCGATGGCGAAATGCCAGTTACTCCCACAGAAGAATTATTAGCCAGTTTATGGCAAGACCTCTTGAAAATCAAATCTGTAGGTCGTCGGGATAACTTCTTTGAATTAGGAGGACATTCATTATTAGCCACTCAATTAGTCACCCGTATTCGTAACAGTTTTGGGGTAGAATTAGCCGTTCGTAAAGTATTTGAGCAGAGTATTTTAGCTGAGTTAGCAACAGCAATTGAACAGGAAAATAGAGCGATCGCCTTACCTCCTCTCACTCCCCAGCCCTCCCAGGAACCGAAGGTGCTATCCTTTGCTCAATCAAGACTTTGGTTTATGGCCCAATTAGAAGGGGATGGGACTTCACTGACCTACAATATGCCCAGTGCATTGCAACTTGAGGGTAACTTAAATCTAGAAGCGTTGCGTAGTAGTTTTGCCTATCTTCTCTCACGTCATACTATTCTGCGTACCTCTTTCCCCATCCAGTCGGGAGAACCACAAATTTTTGTCCATAATGTGGAGGACATTAGCGTACTGGAAATCCTGGACTTACAAGAACTTGATCCCCAAGTTCAAGCTAAAACGGTACAAGAACTGATTGATAGCG
Organism: Woronichinia naegeliana WA131; assembly: GCA_025370055.1. NCBI lineage: Bacteria > Bacillati > Cyanobacteriota > Cyanophyceae > Synechococcales > Coelosphaeriaceae > Woronichinia > Woronichinia naegeliana. The sequence goes on from CP073041.1 coordinate 4,588,705, forward strand.
ATGCTCAATATCCCTTTGATTTAAGCAACGGGCCGCTGTTTAAGTCCAAATTACTGCAATTAAATCCAGAGAAAAACGTATTACTCTTGAATATGCACCATATTATCAGTGATGGCTGGTCAATGGGAGTGTTCAAAAGCGAATGGGAACAAGCTTATGATGCTTTTGTGGCTGGAAATATGCCGAACTTAGCCCCTTTGCCCATTCAATACAGTGATTATGCTATTTGGCAGCGTCATTGGTTAACGGGGGAAGTCCTGGAAAGTCAAGAAAATTATTGGAAAAAACAACTAAAAGATGCTCCTCAATTGTTAGATTTGCCCGCAGATTATCCCCGCCCTGCCAAACCTAGTTATCAAGGAAGACGAGAAGAATATACATTAGGTCAAGAACTGACTGAAAAATTAAAAAATTTGAGTCAAAAACAGGGAGTTAGTTTATTTATGACTCTGTTTACGGCTTTTAGTATTTTACTGTCTCGTTACAGTCGCCAAGAGGATTTATGTATTGGAACTGGGATTGCCAATCGTACCCATAGTCATACAGAAAAATCTCTCGGTTTTTTCGTCAATACTTTGATTTTGCGTAGTCAAGTTAATCCTGAACACAGCTTTAGTGAATTACTACAAAAAAGTCGTCAAATCTGTTTAGATGCCTATGGTAATCAAGATATTCCTTTTGAGTATTTGGTCGAAACACTACAACCAGAACGCACATTAAGTTATAACCCTTTATATCAAGTGGTTATTGTGTTACAAAATATCGAAAAATCGGGAAAAAATGTAAGCTTAACTGGGCTTAAAGTTGAAGCTCTGGAGCAAACTTATCCCTTTTCTAAAGTAGATTTATTATTAGATTTAGTGGAAAGAGATGGTCAACTATACTGTACATGGGAATATGCCACCGATCTCTTTCAAGCCAGCACTATTCAAAGAATGGCAGAACAGTTTAAATTGTTGCTAGAGGGAATTGTTAGCAACCCACTACAGTCTATTAATACCCTACCTTTACTCACAGAAACTAATCGGCAAGAGTTACTATTATGGAATCAAACAGAGACTCCTTATCCCCAAGACAAAACCTTAGTAGATTTATTTGAGCAACAAGTCCAGGAAAATCCTAATAATTTAGCCTTAGTTTTTGAACAAGAAAGTTTAACTTATCAACAACTGAATGCCAAAGCGAATCAATTAGCTCATTATTTACTGAAACATTACGCCATTAAACCAGATACTTTAATGGGTATCTGTGTTGAACGTTCCCTAGACATGATTATTGGAATGTTGGGTATTCTTAAAACAGGTTCCGCCTATGTCCCCATTGATCCCCATTATCCCAGCGATCGCATTCGTTTAATCTTAGAAGATTGTCAAGCAACAGTTTTATTAACCCAGCGTAACCTTAAAGACAAATTACCTTTAGAGCAATGGGTTCAAACTGCTCAAGTTTTGTGTTTAGATGAAAATAAATTTGCCCAATACCCGATTAATAATCCCAATGTTCTCAGTAAGCCAAATAATTTAGCTTATGTGATTTACACTTCGGGTTCAACGGGACAACCAAAAGGGGTGATGATTGAACATCAAGCAATTGTTAACCTTAGCTTAAACTGGGGCAAGCTGTTTCACGTTAAACCGCAAAGTCGTTTACTTCAATTTGGGTCTTTTAGTTTTGATTTATCCATTGGTGAAATCGCTACTAATCTTAGTCATGGTGCTTGTTTATATTTAGCAAAAAAAGAAACATTACTACCCACCCAAACCTTAGTCAATTTTCTAGAAACGAACAAAATCACCCATAGCTTTTTATCTCCTTCCGCCTTATCGGTTTTACCCCAGGCAAACTTATCCCATTTAGAAAATATAACGGTGGGGGGCGAAGCCTGTTCTACTGACGTGATAGAAAAATGGGCAAATCAAAGACGTTTATTTAACTGCTATGGCCCTACAGAAGCAACGGTAACAGCGACACTTTCTCTTTGTCAAGCGAATGGTCAAAAACCCAATATTGGTAAACCATTAGATAATATTCGGGTTTATATTTTAGATGATAATCAGCAACTTTTACCCCCAGGAATGCCAGGAGAATTATCTATTGCAGGAGTTGGCTTGGCGAGGGGGTATTTGAATCGTCCAGACTTAACATCAGAAAAATTTATTGAAGTTAACCTCTTGGGAAAAACCGAACGAATTTACAAAACAGGAGACTTAGCTAAATGGCGAACTGATAGCAATTTGGAATTTTTAGGACGCATTGACCAACAAGTAAAACTGCGAGGTTTTCGCATTGAATTAGGGGAAATCGAAACTGCCTTAGCCCAACATCCTAACATTAAAGAATCTGTTGTAATTTTGCGGGAAGATACAGGTTTCGACCCCCGTTTAGTCGCCTATATTGTTCCCAGTGAAACAGGAAAAGACTCAGAAGTAAAACAACTAGCAGGGCAACAAGTAGAACTGTGGCAGAGTATTTTTGATGATGGCTACTATCAGCAAGATACTGAAATTGATGACCCCACACTTAATTTTACAGGTTGGAATGATAGCTACACAGGACAACCCTATGCTAAGACAGAGATGGAAGAATGGCGAGACAAAACGGTTGAACAAATTCTAGAATTAGCACCTCAACGAGTTTGGGAAATTGGCTGTGGAACAGGGATGTTATTATTTAAAATCGCGCCCCATTGTCAAACTTTTATCGGAACAGATTTTTCAACCAAAGCTTTACAGTATGTTCAGGAAAATTTAAGATTACAAAATCTGGAGAAAAAGGTTACATTAAAACAGAGTCCAGCGAATCAGTTTGAAGGAATTGCTCCCCAAAGTTATGACTTAGTTATTCTCAATTCTGTCATTCAATATTTCCCTTCCATTGATTACTTATTAGAGGTTTTAGATGGAGTAATCAATTCTCTAGAAACAGAGGGGAAAATTTTAATCGGAGATGTGAGAAACTTTAAACTTCTAGAGGCTTTCCATACAGCCGTTGAATTCTATCGTGGGGATGATGACCTAGCGATTCAAGAATTACGTCAACGAATTAGAAACAGTCTGAGGACAGAAGAAGAATTACTGATTGATCCCGATTTCTTTATTGCCCTAAAACAAAAATATCCTCGGATTAGTCAAGTTCAAATCGAACTAAAACGGGGTTATAATCAAACAGAAATGAATCGTTTTCGTTATGATGTTGTCCTATACCTAGATCAACCTCAAACCCTTGTTACAGAATGGCAATGGTTAAACTGGGAATTAGAACAACTTAATCTAGAAAAGATTCAACACATTTTAGACACTCAAAAACCTGATTTGTTAGGGATTCAATACATCCCCAATATTCGTCTGATTTCAGAAATGGTATTATTGGAAAAAATTCCTGAGTTTGAGGGAACGGTTAAACAGTTAAAAGCCTTTTTAAGTCAGATGGAAACGGGTATCAACCCTGAAGCATTACGAACCTTAACGGAGAACTTACCCTATACTCCATTTATTCAATATAGCGATCGCGAATTTTCCACTTATCAAGTCATTTTTCAACGCAATACAACTTATCCTTTTAGTCAGCCTCGTTTTGCTTTAAAACAGACCTTAAATTCCCAATCTTGGCAAGATTATGCAAATCAACCTTTAACTGTTAATCCTAATTCTATTGATCCAGTTTTAAGCAACCAGTGGCGAGATTTTTTAGGGCAAACTCTCCCTGAGTATATGATTCCTAGCCATTTTATTCAACAGTCGAAATTACCCCTAACTCCTAATGGAAAAATAGACCGCAAAGCCTTACCCGCACCTGAAGCATTCATTGTCTCAACGGATATTGAATTACCCCAAACAACCACAGAAGTGCTCCTGGCCGCTATCTGGTCGAAATTGCTTAAATACGAAGGGATTTCTCGCCAAGATAATTTCTTTTACCTAGGAGGACATTCTTTATTAGCAACTCAATTAATTAGCCGTATTCGGGAGCAATTTCAAATCGAATTATCTGTAAGTAAATTATTTGAATATCCCATTCTCAAGGAATTAGCGGGCTATCTTGATACCTGTTTATGGGTTAATGCTCCAGAAGATTCTCAACCCTTAGATTTAGATGAAGAGGAAATTGAACTATGAGTAATGATCAACAAATTATCAACTTAATGGGAGAGTTACGACAACTTGGATGTCGAATTTCTGCTGATGGAGACAAGTTACGCCTTCGGAAGACAAAAAATGACATTCCTGCTGAATTAATCCAACAAATAAAAATTAATAAAACCGAGATTTTAGCTTTTTTAAATACAGCTAAAGACCAAGCCGTTACATCTCAAAAAGATATTCCTAAATTACCCAAAAATGCGTTAAAACAGCTTTCTTTTGCTCAACAAAGACTTTGGTTTTTAGGGCAAATGGAAAACTCTAATGCCACCTATAATATGCCAATCTGTTTACAATTAGAGGGAAAGCTTAATGTTAATGCTCTTTCTGAGAGTTTAGCCTATGTCATCAATCGTCATGAAAGTTTGCGGATGTATTTTCCGACCGTTGAAGGACAACCCCAGATTCGGATTAAAAAGATAGAAAATTTCAATGTGTTGAGCCTACAAGATTTAAGCAATCTTGATCAACCCACTCAGTCTGTAACGGTTCAAACATTAATCAATAATCATGTTCAAGAACCATTTAATCTCAAGACTGGCCCTTTATTTAAAGCTAAATTACTACAATTAAAAGACAATCAATTTATTTTGCTACTAAATATGCACCATATCAGCAGTGATGGCTGGTCAATGGGTATCTTTATTCGTGAATTACGCCATGCTTATCTTGCCTTTTCCCAGGGACAAAAACCAACCCTTGAACCCTTACCAATTCAATATAGTGACTTTGCAACTTGGCAACGAAATTGGTTACAGGGAGAGATATTAGAAACTCAGATTAACTATTGGAAAAAACAACTAAAAGACGCACCACCACGATTAGAATTACCCACTGATCATCCTCGTCCTCCAATACAAAGTTATAAAGGTGCTCATTATAGTTATACTTTAACCCCTGAATTAATTGAGCAATTAAACAGTCTCAGTCAACAAGAAGGGGTCAGTTTATATATGCTTTTATTGGCGGTTTTTAATCTTTTACTCTCTCGTTATAGCCGACAAAATGATTTATGTATTGGTTCCCCCATTGCCAATCGTCCTCACCGTCAAACCGAAGGATTAATCGGCTTTTTTGCCAATACTTTAGTGCTACGAAATCAAATTAAACCAGAGCAAACTTTTCAAGAATTTTTACAGCAAACTCGTCAAACTTGTTTAGAAGCTTATCAGCATCAGGATATTCCTTTTGAGTTTCTTGTCGAACAATTAAAGCCTGTTCGTAGCCTTAGCTATAATCCTATTTTTCAAGTCATATTTGCGGTAGAAAATAATGACAGTGAAGCTCTCGATTTACCAGAATTAAAAATTGAATGGTTAGACTCAAGTTATCCCTTTGCTAAGTTTGATTTATCCCTTTTAGCTTTAGAATCTGATGGTCAATTAAATTGTATATGGGAATATACAACTGATCTATTTGAAACAACAACCATTCAAAGAATGGCAGAACATTGGGAAATTCTTTTACAACAAATTGTCACTAACCCACAGCAAACAATTTATAATCTATCTTGGCTAACCAAAGTTGACCAAAAACAATTAGAACTGTGGAATCAAACAAATACGAATTATCCTCAAGATAAAACTTTAGTTAATTTATTTGAAGAACAAGTCAAAAGCTATCCTAACAACATAGCCTTAGTCTTTGAAAAACAAAGTTTAACTTATCAAGAACTCAATCAAAAAGCTAATCAGTTAGCTCGTTATTTACGAGAAAACTATCAGATTGAACCCAATATCTTAATTGGTATTTGTATCGAGCCTTCTTTAGAAATGATTATCGGGTTATTAGGTATTCTTAAATTAGGCTCCACTTATGTTCCCATTGACCCGAACTATCCTGAATCACGAATAGATTATATCATTAGCGATAGTGAACTTTCAATTTTATTAACACAAAGTATTATTCAAGATAAATTTTTGTCATCCCAAGGTAAGAACCTTGACCATCTAATTTGCTTAGATGAATGTGATTTTGAACTCGGATCAAAGGAGAACTTAGGTATCGAAAATCAGCCGAATGATTTAGCTTATATCATTTATACATCTGGTTCAACAGGAAAACCAAAAGGAGTTGCGGTAAATCATCAAGCGATCAATCGCTTAGTATTAAAAACTAACTACATACAAATAGCTCCTGAAGACAGAGTTGCTCAAGCCGCAAATATTGCTTTTGATGCTGTGACGTTTGAAATTTGGAGCGCATTACTGAATGGAGCAAAGCTCGTTATTATCCCTAAATCTATACTGCTTTCGCCATCAAAATTTGCCGCTAGTCTTCAATCTCAAAAAGTTAGTGTCTTATTCTTAACAACGGCTTTATTCAATCAGTTGGCCTCATTAGTTCCAGAAACCTTTAGTTCTCTTCGTTATCTATTATTTGGTGGGGAAGCGGTTGATCCTAAATGGGTACAAGAAGTCTTAGACAAAGGTTCACCGCAGAACTTACTGCACGTCTATGGGCCAACAGAAAATACAACCTTTTCTTCTTGGTATTTGGTCGAGAAATTACTGAAAACAGCAATAACTATTCCGATTGGAAAACCCATCAGTAACACCAGAATTTATATTTTAGATCAATACCTTCAACCTGTTCCTGTTGGTATTCCAGGTGAGTTATGTATTGCAGGAGTTGGGTTGGCGATCGCCTATTTGAATCGTCCTGACTTAACAGATGAGAAATTTATTGAAGTTAATTTATTCGGAAAAATAGAACGAATTTATAAAACAGGAGATTTAGCAAAATGGGGAAATGATGGTAATATTGAATTTTTGGGACGGATTGATCATCAAATAAAATTGCGAGGTTTTCGCATTGAATTAGGAGAAATTGAGTCAATTTTAGTGGAATATCCTGCTGTTAAAGAAGCAATTGTTAACTTACATAAAACCGAAAATAATCAGCAATTAGTGGCCTATGTTACAGGCGAACAAGTTGATGATCTTCCTCAACAATTAAAACAACACCTCAAAACTTATTTACCTGATTATATGATTCCTAACCAAATTATCAGGTTAGATGAATTTCCGTTAACCCCCAATGGCAAAATTGATCGTCAAGCTTTACCGCTTCCTAATCATGAATCCAAAAATCTATATGAAGCTCCTCGTAACACAATTGAACAACAATTAACTGAAATTTGGTCTTTAATGCTTCAATGTGAAAAAATTAGCATTCATGATAACTTTTTTGATTTGGGCGGACATTCAATACTAGCGATTAAACTCCTAAATCAGATTCAAAAAAGCTTTAATCAGGAACTATCTTTAACCAGTTTGTTTCAGAATCCCACCGTTGCTCAATTGGCGCAACAACTGTCTCAAGTTGAGGTACAAGAATTCATTTCCGACTTATTAGTATTGCAACCTTCGGGACAAAAAATACCAATATTTTGTGTAGCTGGGTCGAATGGACACGCCTTCTATTTTCGCGATTTAGCCATAAATTTTGCCGATGAACATCCTGTTTATGGACTAGAAACACCAGGCAGAGATGGTTCTCATCCCCTCCCAATTTCAGTAGAAGATCATGCTAGTTCCCTCATTGAAACCTTACGACAAAAACAACCAAAAGGCCCTTATATTTTAATAGGATACTCATCAGGCTGTTCGGTTGCCTTAGAAATGGCTTTCCAACTAGAACAACAAGGAGAAACGATCAGTTTATTGGGTATATTTGATGCGGGGCTGGTGGCAAACCCTGATCATATTACCCAAAGAAGCGATCTAGATTGGATTTGGCATATGATTGAACGAATTGAAGCGGTTAAAGGGATTTCTTTGGGCCTTAACTATGAGCAACTGGCCGCCCGATCCGATGATCAAAACCGTTGGGAGCTTGCGGCGGAGGCTTTATATCGTCACAATGTGTTACCCGAACATTCTACCCTATCTTTGCTCAAAACTAATCTTGAGGTGATGAAACGAGTTACTCTTAATTATGCGGCTTACCAACCCAATTTTGTAATTTCCGCCCCGATTGTTTTATTTCGCGCTCAGGATGCCAAAGAAATCGTGGTGCAAGAACATCAAGCTATGTCCCATTACGAGCAATCCGATTGGGGATGGCAACCCTATAGTAACAAACCTGTACAGGTGGTTTCCGTACCAGGAAATCATGGACAAATGCTCTATGAACCCAATGTCAAAGTTTTGGCTGATCAACTTAAAAAATCCATACAAGAGCATTTTAATCAACCTGAAACCTAAAGCAAGGTTTTGCTTGCTGATCTGTAATTTAATCAACTAACCTATTGGAAAAATTCCTTTACTTAATTTATAACTATGCAATCACAATCTATTCCTAAGCAAGCGAAAAAAAACTCTGATTCAAAGCTTAATTTTCTGGAATTTTGGAATAAGCTGAAGTTAGTGCTGGAAGCCTATTGGTATCCAATGGAAGCAGATGGTAGAGTTTTTTCCGAGGTTATTAAATCCTGGGGAATGTTGATACTTTTGCTGTCATTAATCATCGGTTTAGTGGCTGTTAATGCCTTCAATAGTTTTGTTTTGCGTGAATTGGTTAATGTAATTGATGAGAAAGATTTATCTGGGTTTACTAACAATCTTTCTATTTTGATTGTTAGCTTTATTTTTATCACTCTCTTAACGGGACTTTCTAAGTTTGTGAGGGAGAAAATCGCCATTGACTGGTATGAGTGGCTTAACAACTATACGTTGCAGAAATATTTTAGCAATCGTGCCTATTATAAAATTAACTTTGACTCAACCATTGACAACCCTGATCAACGTCTAACCCAAGAAATTAAACCCATCGCCAAAACAACCCTCAGTTTTTTTGCAACTTGTGTTGAGAAGATGTTGGAAATGGTCGTTTTTTTCGTAATTCTCTGGCAGATTTCCCATGTTATTGGCATAGTTTTAATTGTTTATACCACTATAGGTAATTTGATTGCCTTTTATTTAAGCCAACAATTTAATAAGATTAATCAAGAAGAACTCGAAGTTGAAGCTAATTATAATTATGCCGTTACCCATGTTCGTAATAATGCTGAATCTATTGCTTTTTTTCAGGGAGAAGATCAAGAATTTAATATTCTTAAAAAACGATTTAGGGCTTTGATTCAAAGTGCTTTACGAAAAATTGATTGGGAAAGAAATAAGAATTTTTTTGATCGGGGCTATCAGTCAATTATTAACGTTTTTCCCTTTTTAATCGTCGCCCCTTTATACATTAGAGATGAAATTGATTTTGGACAGGTAAATCAGGCTAGTTTAGCTGCCAATCTTTTCGCCACAGCTTTGGGGACATTGATCGCTGAATTTGCCACTTCAGGAAGACTTTCTAGTTATATTGAGCGTTTAGTAAATTTTTCAGAAACATTAGAAACGATTACCCAGGAAGTTGAGGGTGTAAGCACGATTAAAAGCATTGAAGAAAACCGTATTGCTTTTGATCATGTTACCTTACAAACGCCTAATTATGAAAAAGTAATCGTTGAAAACTTGACAATGGACGTAAAACCAGAACAAGGTTTATTAATTGTTGGGCCGAGTGGACGGGGCAAAAGTTCTCTTTTAAGGGCGATCGCCGGTTTATGGAATTCAGGCACTGGACGTTTAATACGACCACCAGGAAAAGAAATTCTATTTTTACCCCAGCGTCCATATATCATTCTCGGAACATTACGCGAACAATTACTGTATCCGAATGTGGATCGTCAAGTAAGCGATCAAGAACTCAGTGAAGTTTTACAACAAGTGAATCTTCAAGATGTGCTTACCAGGGTCGGAGGCTTTGATCAAGAAGTCCCTTGGGAAAATATATTATCACTAGGGGAACAACAACGTTTGGCTTTTGCCCGAATATTAGTGACCCATCCTCATTTTGTTATCTTAGATGAATCAACTAGTGCTTTGGATTTGATCAATGAACAGAATTTATATCAACAGTTAAAAGAAACAAAAACAACCTTTATTAGTGTGGGACATCGAGAAAGTTTATTTGATTATCATCAAACGTTTTTAGAACTGTTGCCAGATTCAACTTGGAAAATTTCTCCCGTTTCTGGGTGATTAAATATAAAATGTGGGATGGGCATACTTTGACAAGCTCAGTAACAACTTCGACAAGTCTTACAGTGAGCCTGTCGAACTGCCCAGTACAAATCCTGCCTGTCCACAGGCTAGAAGCCTGTTCCACTTCTAACAATTAATTAAGCCCACTTACTTATCTCAATTTGTTCAAGTTCTTGTCCGATTAATCCCAAAATTTTCATGAGGTAATTTTAAAAATGAAGCATCTAATCAACGAACATATTAGAGCATTAAATCCTCCTAAAGCTGACTTATTGAATCACGACAGAGGCGTTTTTTTGGACAAAAGTGAGTTGCCCTATGGCCCGTCTCCTCTCGTCATCCAAGAAATGATCAAGGCCGCAACGACAGTTAACAGATATCCAGAAATTTTGCATCATTCTCTGCGGGCTGCAATCGCTAATTATACTAATAGTAGAAAGGAACAAATTTTTGTAGGAAATGGCTCAGATGCTATCATTGAATTATTGCTCAAGATTTTTGTTAAATTCGGCGAGAATGTTTTAATTCCGATTCCAACGTTTTTTGTTTATCAATACGCAACGAAAATTGTTGGTGGTAATCCAATTTTTGTTAATAGATTAGATGACTTTAGATTAGACGTTCCTAGTCTTTTACAGAAAGTTACCCCTGAAGTAAAACTTATTTTTATTGCTAATCCGAATAATCCTACCGCTAATTATGTCTCACGAGAGATTATTCTCAAAATCCTTAATGAAGTGGATTGCATTGTAGTTGTGGATGAATGCTATTATGAATTCTGCCAAGAAACGGTAATAGACCTAGTTGATCAATATCCTAATTTGGTCGTTTTGCGTAGTTTTTCAAAAAGTTTTGGTTTGGCTGGACTTAGGGTAGGTTATGGTATTGCTAATGAAACAATAATTGATTATCTTTATCGAGTTGCCAAACCATTTTCGGTCAATGCGATCGCCCTTGCTGCTGCTGTTGTTGCCTTAAAAGACATAGATTATGTAAGTTCCAATATTCAAAAAATCTGTCAAGAAAGAGAAATTATGGCAAAGAATCTAGCGCAATTGGGTTGTTTTGTATATCCATCATCTACCAACTTCTTGTTTATGGGAACCCATTCATTAGGGATTCCATCAAGACAGTTGGTTCAAGCACTTCAAGACAAGCAAATTTTTGTTCAGGATTGTGGTTTGCAAGCTGGTTTAGATGAATATTGTTTTAAAATTTCGATTGGTACTCCTGCGGATAATCAGGCTTTAATTAAAGGTATGAAGGAAGTTCTTCAAATGGCTCCATAGGCGATCACAGTTTTAAAAATCAGACAGAGGAATGATGCCACAAGTTTGAACTTTGGTTAAAACGAGATGAAGTTGCCATAATAACCAATGGCCGACCCGCCAGCAAGCCAGGGACTTTTGACTGTCAGAGAGTGGGAAGGATGAGTGACAACAATTTTCTTCAAAAATTAGCCAATGAACGGGTAAATGACCCAGGGGGGCATTAGGTTCTAGCTCAAAGTTTAGTTGTTCATAATTGAGCCATTGACCTTCTTTACGCCAGCCCAGGCGATCGCCGAGTTTCTTTTTAGTTTCATAATCTACCAGACCACCGAGGCTAGACCAAATAGTTTGCTGAATACTAAAACCAAAATGACCATTGCTGTAATGAAGCCAAAGTTGATCAATTTTTTTGAGTTCTAAACAAGGGAATTGAGCAATATCTTCGGGATAAACCTCATTCCAGTAAGCTTTATTTAAAATTTTTAATAATAGTTTAGTAGTTTGGCGATCGGCCTCTTGCCACTGATGCTTTTTAAGCAAATCTTGTAATTGATGATAATCAGAATCCGCCAATTTTTGAGTTAAGCTATTTGGGGAATTGTGGTTATTTTGAGAATTTTTTGGAGGATAAAATTTCTGAGTATTTTTTTGATTGGATTGAGAGACAACTATCTCTAAGGGTTTTTTAGGTATAATTTTCGGTATAAATTGTTGTTGATGGGCAAGTTGTTCTCCTAGATAGTTGGATAATTTATTAATCGTTTGTTCTAGGGGAATAAATTGTTCTACCCATTCACTTTCATTTAATAGGCGATCGCTTAATTGGGAATATAAAAAAGCGTCTTTTAATCTCGTTTCTTTCTCATAACCTGCCACCATAAAATTGAGAAAAAACTCAGAAGCAATTTCGGAATCTTCCATTTCCAAGCTATCAGGTTGAGTTTGAAAAATATTATCTACCAGATATTTAATTTCTCCGACCGTTGCATAAAATTCTTGATCTACCTTAATAACTTCTTCTATCAGTAATTGAAAAGGAGCAAAATAGTTCTGTAGATAGGTTTCAAAATTAGTAGCATTTTGAGCAAGATCAGCAATTTCTTGGCGAACCCGTTGGGATTTAAGTTGATAATGATTTAATTCTTCATAAATTTTTAGTTCTTGAATAATTGCCTGCACAATTTCCTTTTGTTTTTGAGTATCTTCCGCTAATTTTTTAACACCTTCCCCCAATAATTTGGTCTTTTCCAACATCAAAAATGAAGTTTTACCTAATAGCACAATTGCCCGAAAATTTTCCTGTTTTTCGAGTTTGAGTTGATGAAGAATTTTTTGATTATTGTTATTTTTAATTTCTAGTTTAATCCGTTCATAGTCTAAGATTTTCAACTCCTGATACTTTTGAGCAAAGAGAGCTTTGAGATTATCACTGAGTTTGAGCAAAAAATGATAATAACTGTCTTGATAGGTTTCTAGTCCATTAATTAAAAAACTATAGTCTTTAACTAATAACTGAGTCTCAAGGAAAATTTCCTGTTGAGTAATTTTTTCTTTTCGTTTAACGATCTTGCCAAAATAATAATAGTAGCGAATTCCTTCTTGAATTAATTTTCGACGTTCCTTAATCGTTTTCTGAAAATTTTTTAAACGTCTATTTTGAAAAACAGGCAATTGATAGCTCTGCTCATAGATAGCAATTTTCTTATAGGTGATTAACTGTTGAGGATTTTTAGTTAACATAGCTATCTTAAGCAGACAAAAATTTTAACTACCCCCTCATCGTCTTTGAAAAGGGGGTAATAGATTCTAAACATTTTCAATAACAACCGTTTGAGGCACTTCGGGCGTTGGCTCGGTCGCTGTTTTGTCTGGCTGTACTGTCTGGTTTTGATGATCAGTCAAGTGTTTTTTAATTTTAAATTTGAGGTCATTCGTAAGAGGTAAACCATCAATTTCAGCAAATAGACTTTCCAGAGATTCTTTTTTGCTCCGCTCCACATAAAGGGCATTCAGAACCGCTTCAATCCCATATTGGGCGATCGCATCTCCCAAAATAGAAACCAACCCCATCGCCCCAATCCCCATAAAAATAACAAAGGGTTGTCCGAGGGTTAGAATCAGAATAATGACAGCAAAAATAGCAGAAGCTAGATAAGTACCTGTCACCTTTTTAATAATGTTGTCAAGTTCCATTGAAATCACCTCAAATCTTTAGCTGGTGGTAAGTTTAATTGTAACGAATAATCTGAGCTTAGTCTGTTGGTTTATCCTTGTCGAGTAAATCCTGAAGAAAAATTTCAAGACTTTTAGGACGATAATCAGAACAAGCCTTCAATCGTCTCACCACACTAAGTAGATGGTTCTCCTCCATGCCTCTCAGGTTATTCAACTATTAGCCAAAAAATAGCACAGTATGGGGCTTAAATGTTTACTTGTGACTGCTCAAGGCAAACTTTTAGCTCTTCGGCTAAAACCTGGACATGGGGTTCCACCATAATGGTAACATGATTACCCAGTACAAAATGAATATCCACTGCTTCCGTAGAAAACTCACTCCAGCCGAAGGATAAATCCTCAGAACACTCAGCAACTAACTCACGATTGGGATCATCGGGTAAATCCTCGTTAGCGCGTAGAATCGTAATTTTGCTGGGATAAATTTGTTTAGGGAGATAATCAACTAAACATAAACAGCTAGTTTTATAGGCTTGTACAATATTTTCAAGTTGCGTAGTTTTCGCATTAGGAGGAAGCATATTCGCCATTTTAAAAAAGTTTAAAACGTATTTTAATTGTTCCTCCACAGTCAAGGATTGAAGGGTTTCATAGGAAATATCTACAGTTTTATCTAAATAAATTTCTATACCTTTGCTTACTTCCGCTAACCACCTCGCATGATCCCAATTAATATAATCAAGCAACATTTGCTTATCTTTATAAGTTGGGGCTGAGGAATCAATGATGGCTAGTAATGCCACTTTTTGACCCTGCTTAACTAACTGTTGAGCCATTTCAAAAACCACATTGCCCCCATAGGAATGTCCCCCTAAAAAGTAAGGGCCTTGGGGCTGTAAATCTTGGATGGCTTGAATATAAATACTAGCGATCACCTCAATCTGAGTGATTTCTCCCAACTGTTGATAGAGATCATTTTCAAAACTATAAAAAGGCTGATCTTTTCCTAAATAACGTCCTAGATGGTAAAAATAAAAGGGTCGTCCTCCAGCCCCTGGAACACAGAAAAAAGGTGGCTTGGAACCATTGGGTTGAATGGGGACTAAACAAGACTCACTAGAGTTATCTGAATCGGTTTGGAGAATGGTCGCTAACTGTTCAATAGTTGGGTTTTGAAACAGTGTTGTTAAGGCAATTTCTTTGCCAAACTGTTCTTTAATTTGGGTCGTTAAATAGGGAGCCAAAAGGGAGTGACCACCAAGGTCAAAAAAGTTATCCCGAACGCCAATTTTGTCGATTTTTAAAACTTTTGACCAAATTTGTACTAAGCTTAATTCTAACTGATTACGCGCTTCAATGAATCTGTCTGAATCTTTGGGGTTACTAGGAGCCTGTAACGCACGGCGATCAATTTTTCCGTTAGCGGTTAAGGGCAAAAATTCCAGCATCACAAAGGCACTCGGAACCATGTAACCAGGCAATTTATGGGTCAGGAACTGACGCAAATCGCCACTTGTGATTGTCACCCCTGGTTTTGGCACAATGTAGGCAACTAACCGCTTGTCTCCTGGATTGTCTTCACGAACAATCACACAAGCCGACTGTACATCTTCATTTTGACCGATTATAGCCTCAATTTCCCCCAATTCAATGCGAAAACCGCGAATTTTCACCTGATTGTCAATCCGCCCGATATATTCAATATTACCATCAGGCAAATAACGAGCTAAATCTCCCGTTTTATAAAGGGTATCCCCTGCCAAAAAGGGATTAGAAATAAACTTTTCACGGGTCAAAGCTAACTGATTTAAATAACCCCTGGCGACACTCGCTCCTCCTACATGAATTTCCCCAGAAACTCCAACTGGTACTGGTTGTAAATTGCGATCAAACAAGTAAACTTTTCTGTCTCCAATGGGTTTCCCAATGGGAATAGAAGCTAGATTTTCATCTAGTTGTTTAGAAATAGGATAACAACAGGTAAATACAGTACATTCTGATGGGCCATAACCATTAATAATTTGGGTTTTAGGTAATAAGGCTAAACCGCGACGAACATGAGCAACAGACAGAGTTTCTCCACCAGTTATTAGTTGTTTAACGCCTAATAAAGATTCTGGCATTGTGTCAATCATTAGATTAAATAACGCGCAAGTTAGCCAGAGAATGTTCACCCCTTCTTCTTTGATAATTTTACTCAGGTCTTCAGGTGTAATAACATTACCAGGATAAAGCACACAACGCCCCCCCAAAAGTAAGGGAGTCCATAATTCTAGGGTTAAGGCATCCCAAGAAATTGAGGAATGTTGTAGCCAAATTTGGTGAGCATCAAGCTGGACATAATCAACCCCAAATATAAAACCGATGATGTTACGATGGATGACTTCCGTTCCTTTGGGGGTTCCCGTCGAACCTGATGTATAGATAATGTAGGCTAAGTTGTTTGGAGTAACTTTACTTGCGATATTTTCTGGCGAATATTGGGTAATACTTTCCCATTTTGACTCAATATCTACCAGCCTTTGACTGTTATTAACTGGGAGTCGATCAGATAAATGGTTTTGAGTGAGGATAATAGAACATTGTACATTTTCGATCATGAAAGCCAATCTTTCTGAGGGATAAGCAATATCTAGAGGAACATAAGCTGCCCCTGCTTTAAGAATGGCTAAAATTGCTATTACCATTAAAGGAGATCTTTCAATACAAACCCCGATCTTGTCCTCTAATTTAAGCTCCAAAGATTGTAAATAATGGGCTAATTGATTTGCACGACTATTCAATTCATCGTAAGTCAGTTGTTGACCTTCAAAAACCACTGCGATCGCATCAGGGGTGCGTTCTACCTGTTCCTCAAATAACTGATGAATACATTTATAATGGGAATAATCTGTTTGAGTTTCGTTCCACGATGCCAACAGTTGATGACGTTCTGCATCACTCAACATCCGTAACTCAAAAATTCCGAGGCTGGGATTAGCGGCGATCGCGGTTAAGAGATTTTGAAAATGTTGCCCCATTTGGGTAATAGTGCTGGCAGCAAATAAATCCGTGCTGTAGCACCAAACCGCCTCTAAACGATCAGAAACTTCCCAAAAATTGACTTCTAAATCAAATCGAGCTTTAGTATCAATCGGTAAAGGCAAATTCTCGATTTTTAAGCCCGACAAACTGCCCTCTGATTGGGGAGTATTTTGCAGAGAAAACATCACCTGTACCAAAGGATTACGGCTTAAATCACGGTCTAATTGTAACCTTTCTACTAACATTTCAAAGGGCAAATCTTGATGAGCATAGGCTGATAGGGTCGTTTGCTTTACTCGCTCTAATAACGCCAGAAAACTGGGATTTCCCGATAGATCGCCCCTTAAAGCCAAAGTATTCGCAAAAAAGCCCATCAATTTCTCGATCGCGGAACTATTCCGATTAGCGATCGGAGAACCCACCACCACATCCAATTGACCACTATAACGAGAAATTAGGACAAAAAAAGCCGCCAGTAAAGTCATAAATAGGGTTGCCCCTGAATCTTGGCTTAACTGTTTAAGACGTTGCGTTAAATCTCGATCCAGTCGAAAAACCGCTCCATCACCTCGGAAACTAGGAATAGGGGGACGGGGATAATCCGTCGGCAGTTCTAAGACAGTCGGCGCATCGGTCAATTGTTCTCGCCAGTAATTAAGTTGACGCTCCAAGACTTCACCTGTGAGCCATTGACGTTGCCACACCGCAAAATCGGCGTACTGGATAGATAATTCAGCGAGAGGGGAAGGTAAACCCTGGACAAAGGCCGCATAAAGTTGAGATAATTCACCGAAAAAGATGCTCAGAGACCAACCATCGTAAATAATATGGTGCATCTTCAACAGCAATACATACTCTTGAGAACTCAGTTTAAGTAACCTAAATTGAACTAATGATTCCTCTGCTAGATCGAAGGGTTTGAGTGAAAGGGCGATCGCAATTTCCCGCAGACGCTCTGTTTGTTTTTCTGTTGATAAATCCTGTAAATCTTGAAGGGGTAAACTAACGGGTGAAGGGGGAGCAATGCGCTGAATCGGTTGCCCTTCTACCATCGGAAAAGTGGTTCTTAAAACTTCGTGACGGCGAATCAGTTCACTGAGACTTTGTTCTAAAGCCAACAGATTCAGGGTTCCTTCTAACCGTAGAGCTTCTAACAAATTATAGGAATGACTATCGGGGGAAAGTTGGTGTAAAAACCAGAGTCGCTGTTGAGCAAAAGAAAGGGGTAAGTCCTGATCCCGTGACACAGGAATAATCTCTAACTCAACCGTATTAGTCGGGATTTGTGCGGCTTTTAAAAAGTCCAGAATTTCAGTTTTTTGAGCCGCGATCGCCGCTTTAATTTCCGTCGTCATGGCCCCCTTGGGAGCTTGATAACGGAGTTTTTCTTCTTCAATCCACAGTTTAATCTCTAAACCCTTCAAATAAGATAAAAATTCTACTACTTTCACTTACCAATTGCCTCCCAAAGTTGTTGTTTAATTGTACTTAAATTGCGGGGTTCGCTCTTAGGATTAAAAAGTCCATCAGCCTCCCATTTACTAGCATCTAGACTAATTGCCCAAGCATTTAACCAAGAATGAGAGCTAACTTTTGCTAATATCTCTGGCATGGTATCTTCTAGAGCTAAGTGAAACATAACCTGTGCCACTTCCTCCAATAATGTTAAGCTACTGAGATAATCTTCAATAATTTCCGACTCGGTTTGGTTATATTTTAAATTCCGCGATCGCAGTTCATCAACAAAAGGAATTGCTAAATAGTCAATAAATTCAAAATTAACCCGATGTAAAGATTGATTCGCCCAATCCTTAAATAACTGTTGCATTCGATAGGAAAGGGGGAAAAATTTGCTATTGATCTGTTGAACTTTCGTTCTAAATGCTTGGTCAAGGTAGATCGAATTAAACATCATCAAACCACTAAATGTCCAACCTGACAACGTATCCCAGATGAATTTTGTTGCCATCACCATACCATTACCTAGACAATTGTAGGCATTTTGAATATTAAACGTTACCCCATCGCTGTAACTTAGATAAAAGTAGTTAGCATCTTGAACTTTTTCCTGGGTAAGTTTACCTTCTAGATCAAGCGTAATCAACTGGGTTGTTAAGGAATTTCCAAAACCAATATTATCTGTCCCTGGAGAATAAAAAGGATCGGGAAATGTCCCTGCTTCACCCACACAAGCCCAACGATTGTGGGAAAATACTTGTTTAGATGAGTAGCTATATTTGGGCATTTTCCGAAAGTCTTCTGGTTTTTTATCGGCTAAGTGAAAAGCCAAAATCGGCTCATTTTTCTCTAACCATTGGTAAGCCAGTTCGTAGTTATAATAATTCTCCAAAGGATGAATATCTTGACGAGCGACAATACCAATACTGGTATGACCAGTGGCTAGAGGAATTGTCCAAACCCAGTAACCTTTACCGCATAAATGATTGGTAGAATAGTAACGGTTTTTATTTGGAACGCGATTATGCCATTTTTCTTCACTACTAGGGACGAAATCGCTGATATCAAAGCGACCCTCAACCCGAAACCAAACAGCACCAAATTGATCATTATTAGGTTTATCTAAGCCTAATTTTCTTTGCAGAAAACGACGGCGACCCATTGCATCAACGACCCATTTGGCTTGAATGAAGTGAGTTTTTTTATTATCGCCTTGGCCTTGAGTATAAACAATTTTATGATGTTGCTGTAAACCAACCGCAAGTTCAATCTCATTAACCGCACAATTTTCCCGTAATTCTACGCCTTTTTCTTCATTAAAGGCACGTAAATCGTTTTCTAATTTACCCCGATCAATTTGATAGGAATTAGGAAGATGAAACTCTGATAAACCTAGTTCGGGTCGATCTTGAAAATTAGGAGCAGTATTGTTAAAGAAATATCGCAATCCCAATTTAACTAAATGTTGCTCTTCAAAATAATCAGTTAACTGAAGCGTATTGGCTAAATAAAAAGCACCCACTTCAACTGTGGATTCTCCCACCTTAAAACTTGCTTCTGGTAAGGGACGAGCCATTTTATCGAGAACAACGACCGAAATATTTGGCTTTTGCAGTTTTAACTGTCTTGCTAAGGTTAAACCCGCTAAACCACCGCCACAAATGACAACATCATAGACATCTGCTTGACTTAACTCTTCAGCTTGTTGGCGCAAAAAAGTGATTAATTCCGCTTTATGCTCCTTTAACTGTTCTAAAAGTTCGGTCGTCATTATTCCCTGGGGTGAACGATAGCGGAGCTTATCATTTTCAACCCAAATTTTAATCCCTAACCCGTTGAGATGAGCTAAAAATTCAACTGTTTTCATAATTCACCCTCCTCATAATCTTCTAAGGTTTCAGTAATCGCTGGTTGTCCCTGCTGTGCAACGGCAAGAAGTTCAATAATTTGGGCTAAATTAGCGATCGTTGGGTATTCTAGCAAATTTTGTAAAGACAATTCCACCGAGAAAAGATCGCGGGAACGGGAGATAACCTGAGTCGCTAACAAAGAATGTCCTCCAAGTTCAAAGAAATTATCCTTAATGCCAATCCGTTCCAATCCCAAAACTTCACTCCAAATTTGGCCCATTTGGGTTTCAATGGGGGTACGCGGTGCCAAAAAGCTCGTGGCCAGATTGCGCGTAGCTGTATTAGGTGTCGGTAAAGCCCGCCGATCTATCTTGCCATTGGGAGTCAAAGGTAGAGCATTGAGCAGCACAAAAGCCTGGGGAACCATATAACTGGGTAGCTTTTGTTGGACAAATTCCCGCACCTGCGGTACTAGCTTCTGGACTAACTTACCGTACAGAGGATTATTCGTGTAATCAGTCCAGGATTTAGGAATAACCGTCTCATTGTCCCAAAAACTGGGGTATGGTTGGCCATCAACTGCGCTCATTGCAGATTCTAGGATTGAACTCTGGCGATGGAAAACCAGATCAAAAGAACCGTCTTGACTCCCTTCCCACCAACTGAGGTGAACGGTGTAGCCGAATTTTTCTCCCAATTGCCACATTTGCTCAGGATTAATCCCCATCCTGGGTTTTTCTTTTAACAATTGCCGCAATTCTCCCACCGTCGAAACGACCGGCGGATTTTCTAACCAGTCTAAAATTTGTAGGGCTTCTTGTACTCGTTGATTGGGGACATCCCTGATGCCTAACCATTCTGGCTGTTCCAGTTTCAGTTGATCTTGCAGTTTTGCTAAGGAAAACCCATCTCGTTGCCAATTTAACCAAGGAATAACCGTTCTTTGAACATCCTTACCCAAATGTAAGGTCACATCATAGCGAAATTGGGTTAACTCATTGTCAGCTTGACCCCGTTTTGGTGCGATCTCTACCCAAGAAATTTGCGGAAAACGTTGTTTAAGAGCGATAAAAAACTGAGGTTCAATGAGCAATTCTTCTTCGGTGGCGACACTCTGATTTACCTGTTTTTGCCATTGTTCAAGGGTTTTATTGGCTTCGGTGCGGGCTAACTGTACGGCGGCATGGTATGGCTCTAGTAAGGGCAGACTACGAATATCACCTAAGAAAATCTTTCCCTCAGCCGCGATCGCCTTCACTGCTCCTTCGATAACCTGTAATAGATAATCCACACTAGGGAAATACTGAACAACGGAGTTAATAACCACCGTATCAAAAGCTGCTTGGGGAATCCCTGTCAAATTATCGGCTGTTCGGTGCAATAATCTTACTTTCCCCGCTAAACCCTCAATTGTGCCGCATAACCGTTCTAGGTTGTCAATGGTGGCAGAGGAATAATCGGCTCCCCAATATTCCTGACAATGTTTAGCCACAGGAAACAGCAACAAGCCACTCCCGCAACCAATTTCTAACACTCGTTGCGGTTTTCCGACCAGAATGCGGCTTACGGTATGCTCAACCCATTCTCGCATTTCGGAGGCGGTCATCGCTTGCCCCGTATAACTACTATTCCAACCACTAATATTAAAGGTGGGATCATCAGTTGCAGACTGGGATTGACGATAGGATTCTTCATAAAGCTGTTGCCAATCACTCACATATTCACTCTGCCATTGGGCAAGCTGTTCGGGTAAAACTTGACCCTGGAGAGCAGGAACCAAATATCCTACTAAATTAGTATTCAGTTCAGTTGCGGATGGATTATCGCCCTGATGGTCAGCACGGGCAATCACAACCGCTTCTTGTACTAATAAATGTTGGCTCAAAACGGCTTCAATTTCCCCTAACTCAATACGGAAACCCCGCACTTTAACCTGATTGTCAATCCGTCCCAGATATTCAATCTGACCATCGGGTAAATAACGGGCTAAATCTCCCGTTTTGTATAATTTTGACGGCTGTTCTCCCCCCTTATCAAGGGGGGTTAGGGGGGGATCAAGGGAGACAAACGGGTTAGAGATAAACTTCTCGGCGGTCAATTCTGGGCGATTCAGATAACCCCTGGCTAACCCCGCACCGCCAATATGTAATTCCCCTGCCACTCCGATAGGAACTGGTTGTAAATGAGGGTCTAAAATATAAACCTGCACATTGGCAATCGGGCGACCAATGGTTATTTTTTCGTCAAAAGGCGTACATTTTGCGATCGTTGCACAAACACTCCCCTCTGTTGGGCCATAAGCATTAAAGAAATTTCGTCCCTTCGACCATTGTTTGACCAATTCAGGAGAACAAGCTTCACCCCCGACAATTATTGTTTGCAACGTTGATAATTCGACTAAAGGCAAAAACGCCAAAGCTGATGGAGGTAAACTGATATGGGTAATGGCATAATCGCTTAATCGCTTAATTAAGGGCAGACCAGGCATTAGAGAGTCTTTTGTTGCCAAGAAAAGTGTTGACCCAGACCCAGACCCCAGTGCCATTAAGATTTCTGATATACAAACATCAAAGCTTAGGGAAACAAACTGGAGAACGCGACTCTGAGAATAGACACCAAAAGTCTGAATTTGAGCCAAAGCTAAGTTACACAACCCTTTATGCTCAACCATCACCCCCTTAGGTTTACCTGTAGAACCAGAGGTATAAATCACATTGGCCAAATTAGAGGGGGTTACTTTCGCCGTCAGGTTATCCTGGCTAGGTTGGTCAGTTTTTTCCCAAATTTCCTCTAAAAAGACTGTTTGGGCTTGATGATTGGGAAGTTTATCAATTAGTGAATGTTGGGTGAGCAGTAAGGGGATTTGGCTATCAAAGAGCATAAATTGTAGGCGTGCTTGGGGATATTCGGGGTCAAGGGGTAGATAGGCCCCACCTGCTTTAAGAATGCCGATTAAGGCGACAATCATCTCTAGGGAGCGTTCGACACATAAACCGACTATTACCTCCGTTTCTACGCCCAGAGAGTGTAAATAGTGCGCCAATTGGTTGGCCCGATTATTTAATTGTGCATAGGTCAATTGTTGATTTTCAAAGACTACGGCGATCGCATTAGGAGTGCGTTCTGCTTGTTCTTCAATCAATTGGTGAATACATTTGTCGTAGGAGTAATCGGCTTTTGTCTCATTCCACTCCTCTAACAGTTGATAATGTTCCTGGGGATTTAATAAGGGAAGTAAGGCCACGGGTTGCTGTGGATTTGCCACAATGGCCGCTAA
Organism: Woronichinia naegeliana WA131; assembly: GCA_025370055.1. Lineage (NCBI taxonomy): Bacteria > Bacillati > Cyanobacteriota > Cyanophyceae > Synechococcales > Coelosphaeriaceae > Woronichinia > Woronichinia naegeliana. Next base: position 4,611,937 of record CP073041.1, read on the forward strand.
CAAAGCCTTAAAATGAGTCATCATGCGGGCAATGGTCGCTGGATCAAATAAATCCCTGTTATAGGAGCAAAAACCGCCCAATCCTTCGGGAACATCCCACAGATAAACCTCTAGGTCAACCCGAACCGAATCAAGTCCCGATGACATCTCTTCAACTTTCACCCCAGGCAAATCCCAAGGCTCCGTTGGTGCATTCTGGAGGGCAAAAACGATCTGTATTAAAGGATTGCGGTCTAAATGTCGTTCAATTTGCAATTCTTCGACTAACATCTCGAAGGGTAAATCCTGATGGTCGTAGGCGTTTTGAGTCGTTTGTCTGACTTGCGCTAGAAAATCCTCAAAGGTCGGTTCTTGGGACAAATCAAATCTTAAGACTAAGCTATTGACAAAAAAGCCAATGAGTTTTTCGATTTCGGTGCGGTTGCGGTTGGCGATCGGTGAACCAATCACTAAATCGGTTTGTCCACTATAGCGAGACAGCAACACAGCAAAACCTGCCAGTAAGGTCATAAATAGGGTGCTACCAGACTCTTGGCTGAGTTTTTTAAGCTGTTGCGTCAGTTGACTATCGAGTTGTAGTTTTTCCGTTCCACCGCGAAAAGTTTGTATGGCTGGACGGGGGCGATCGCTGGGAAGTTGGTGCAGTAGGGGAACTCCCTTTAACTGTTGTTTCCAGTAGTTTAATTGCCGTTCTAATACTTCATTGGTTAACCATTGACGCTGCCACACCGCAAAGTCTGCATACTGTATCGGTAAGGTCGGTAAATCGGCTTTTGTTCCTGTGCTGAAACTGCGATAAGAGGCTGATAATTCATCAATTAAAACCCCTAGCGACCAACCATCCGCCGCAATATGGTGAATAGCTAATAATAGTACATATTCATCCGCCCCGACTTGCCATAATTTGACTCGTAATACTGAACCATTGGCTAAATCAAAGGGTTCGGAGGCCGCTTCTGTCAACAGTTTCTCTACCTGCAAAGGCTGGCTTTGTATTATGGGTAGCGTAAAGTTGACGCTAGGGGCGATCGCTTGTATTGGTTTATTATCTTTGAGTTTAAACTGAGTCCGTAGGGGTTCATGGCGTTGAATAATTGCTTGGAAAGCTTTTTCTAGGGCTTTAACATTGAGATTTCCTAGCAAACGCATCGTTAAATCAATGGTGTAGGCTCCACTTTCTCCTTCTAACTGATTGACAAACCAGAGACGTTCTTGAGCCCAGGAGAGGGGGATGTCATCCTGTCGGTTGAGGGGAACTATAGCTGGAAGTTTGAGCCGCGAGCCAGTTTGCAGTTCTTTTAAAATCACCGCACTTAACTGGGCAATGGTTGGGGATTCAAACAGATAACGTAGGGGTAAAGCAATTTCAAAGGCTTCCTGACAGCGAGAGATCACCTGGGTCGCTAAGAGGGAATGTCCCCCTAATTCAAAGAAATTATCCTCAATGCTGACTCGTTCTAATTTCAGTACCTCAGCCCAAATCTGCGCTAGTTTTTCCTCAATGGGGTTACGGGGGGCGATATATTCACCTTTGCCCTGTAAATCAGGTGCAGGTAAGGCTCGGCGGTCTATTTTGCCATTGGGAGTAAGGGGTAAAGCATCTAAGATCACGAAAGCATTAGGAACCATGTAATCAGGTAACTTAGCTTTCAAAAATTGCCGTATTTCGTCAATGGTCAGGATTATTTCGGGTTGGGGGACAACGTAAGCAACTAGGCGTTTATCTCCTGGTTTATCTTCGCGAGCAATAACGCAAGCTCCTTGTACCGACTCATTTTGGTTAAGTAGGGCTTCAATTTCTCCTAATTCAATTCGGAAACCGCGAATTTTTACTTGATTGTCAATCCGTCCCAAGTATTCGATCTTACCATCGGGTAAATATCGACACAAATCACCAGTTTTATATAATTTACTTTTTCCTATTTTGTCAAACGGGTTGGGGATAAATTTTTCTTGGGTTAATTCTGGGCGGTTCAAATAACCCCGCGCTAATCCCATACCGCCAATATGTAATTCTCCTGGAACACCAATCGGGACAGATTGTAAATGGGAGTCTAAGATATAAACTTGTGTGTTGGCAATGGGACAACCAATAGTGATTGTTTCCGTCTCATCTGTCCATTTTTCTACTGTTGCACAAACGCTGGTTTCTGTCGGCCCATAAGCATTAAAGAAATTTCGACCCGTAGCCCATTGCTTGATCAATTCTTCTGAACAAGCTTCTCCTGCGACAATAATGGTTTGTAACTCTGGGATTTCTTCAAGGGGCAAAGCGGCTAAGGCTGAGGGCGGTAAAGTAATCTGGGTAATCCCATAATTTTTTAATAGCTCTGTTAATGGCAACCCAGGCATTAAAGCGTCTTTTTTGCTTAAATAAAGGGTTGCGCCTGCTCCCATTGCCATGATAATTTCCCAGATAGAAGCATCAAAATTCAGGGAGGCAAACTGGAGAATGCGAGAGTCGGAATCTAAGTTAAATGTTTTAATTTGTGCTTGGGCTAGGTTAAATAATCCCCGATGTTCCACCATCACCCCCTTGGGTTTTCCTGTTGAACCAGAGGTATAAATGAGATTAGCTAAATTATTAGCCGTTACTACTCCTGTTAGGTTATCTTGGCTATTTTGGTTAATTTCTTCCTTAACCTGCTCTAACAAGATTAGTCGTGCTTGACATTCAGGTAATTTATCTAGTAATCGCTCTTGAGTTAGCAATAATGACAGTTGGGCATCAGCGATCGCAAATTGTAGCCGTTCTTGGGGATACTCAGGATCAAGCGGTAGATAAGCCCCGCCTGCCTTGAGAATACCTAATAATCCCACCATCATCTCTAAAGAACGCTCAACACAAATTCCGACTAAAGTATCAGCTTTTACGCCTAATTTCTGTAAATAATGGGCTAATTGATTAGCACGACCATTTAACTCAGCATAGGTTAATGGTTGATTTTCAAACACCACCGCGATCGCATCGGGTGTACGTTCTGCCTGTTCCTCAAATAACTGATGAATACATTTAATTTGAGGATAATCAACTTGAGTATTATTCCACTCAATTAATAATTGCTGTTGTTCACCTTCTGTTAATAAGGGTAATTGGGAAATCTGAGCTTGGGGATTGGCCACAATTCCCCCTAATAAATTAAGAAAATGCTCTGACAATCGCTCAATAGTGACACTCTCAAACAAATCAGTATTATATTCCCAGACACCTTTTAAGCCATCATCCGTGTTAACCATCGCTAAGGTTAAATCAAACTTAGCAGTTGTATTTTCCAAGGGCAAATCTGTCACCGTTAACCCTGTCATTCCAATCTCAGACTTGGGTGTATTTTGTAGGACAAAAGCGACTTGAAAGAGAGGAGAATGGCTTAAATCTCGTTCGGGTTGCAACGCTTCGACTAACATTTCAAAGGGCAAATCTTGATGAGCATAGGCATCCATTGCCACTTCCCGAACACGGGTTAATAACTGACTAAAACTTGGATTATCGGCTAAATCCGCCCGCATTACTAAAGTATTGACAAAAAAGCCGATTAAACCCTCAATTTCACCGCGATTACGGTTAGCAATGGGAGTTCCCACCAAAATATCACTAGACCCTGTATAACGATAAAGCAACGCATCAAAAGCAGCCAATAGCGTCATAAATAATGTCGCCCCTTGTTGGCGGCTCAATTCAGTCAAGGCTTTGCTGAGTACGGGGGACAGGGAAAATTCTTGATAGGCTCCGACAAAACTCTGCACCGCAGGTCGGGGGTGGTCTGTGGGCAGAGATAATAAAGCAGGGGCATCGGCTAGTTGATTTTGCCAGTAATTTAATTGAGTTTGCAGTACATCCCCTTGTAACCATTGTCTTTGCCAGAGTGCAAAATCTGCATACTGAATCGGTAAGGGAGCTAAATTTGCGGGCTGATTTTGAGCATAGGCATTGTATAGGGTGGTCAGTTCGTGGATAAATACTTCTATTGACCAACCATCACTGATGATGTGGTGCATACACACTAGCAAGAGGTGTTCTGTCTCGGATAGCACCACTAAAGTCGCTCGGATTAAGGATTCCTGGGCTAAATCAAAGGGTTGATTGGCTTGTGTTTGCCGTAATTGCTGTGTTCTTTCTGCTTGCTCATTTAGGCTTAAATGTTGCAACTCAACTACTGATATTTTCTCTTTTGTTGTTTGAATAACCTGAGTCGGTTGTCCATCAATCGTGACAAAATTAGTCCGCAATACCTCATGGCGATCGCAAATTGACCATAAACTTCGTTCCAAGGCCCCTTGGTTGAGGTTTCCTTGTAAACGCAATACCATCGGTATATTGTACAAAGCACTATTGGGTTGCAACTGGTCTAAAAACCACAAACGCTGTTGAGCAAAGGATAGGGGCAATTCTCCATCCTTCGTTCGGGGTAAAATGGGGGGAACAGCTAAGGTGAGGTTTTGTTGCTGTAATTGTCCAATGAGATGGGCTAATTCCGCCACCGTCGCCGCCGCAAATAAGCTCCGCAAAGGCAGTTCTATTTTAAATAAACTACGAATACGGGACACCAATTGAGTTGCCAGTAAGGAATGTCCCCCAATTTCAAAGAAGTTATCATAAATTCCCACTTGCCCTACCTTTAGTACCTCTGTCCAAATTTGCACCAACATCTCTTCGATGCCATTGCGGGGTGCGACATATTGATCACGGCGATTGCCTTCTAAATTCGGTGCAGGTAAGGCACGGCGATCGACCTTGCGATTAGGGGTAAGGGGTAAGGATTCCAGAAAAACGAAAGCTTGAGGAACCATGTAAAGAGGCAAATTACCCGCCAGGAACTGACGTAGTTCACTAATCATCGGTATCCGTTCATAATGAGACACGATGTAGGCAACTAAATACTTTTGTCCTGGAAGGTCTTCCCGAATCATCACACAGGATGTCTGCACATCAAGATGTTGGTTGAGTATCGCCTCAATTTCTCCTAATTCGATACGAAAACCGCGAATTTTAACCTGATTATCAATCCGCCCAAAACATTCAATGCTACCATTCGGCAGATAACGGGCTAGGTCTCCCGTCTTATACAAACGATTGAAAGGTGCATCAGCAAAGGGATTGTCAATAAATTTTTCAGCCGTCAATTCTGGACGATTCAGATAACCCCGCGCTAAACGAAGACCGCAGAGATGCAGTTCTCCCTTAACTCCAATGGGTGCAGGTTGCAGATTTTGATCCAGTATATAAGCCTTTGTATTGGCAATGGGACGACCAATCAGAACTGAATTCATTTTTTCTGACTGAGAATCCAGCAAATCGTGAACAATCGCTGTTACAGACGCTTCTGTGGGGCCATAGACGTTAATGCATTGAACCCGTTTTCCGACCCATTGCCGCCAAATATTGACGGTTTCGGGTAACACGGCATCTCCTCCCACTGCGACGACCCGCAGACTGGATGGCACGGTTGCAGAAGATTGTGAAATGGCGATCGCCCATTCATGCCAATAGGCGGGAGTAATATTTAAGAGCGTTAGGCTTTCTTGTTCGATAAAATCGGCAAAATCTGTCAAGGTTGGGAACATTTGCGAGGGTCTTAGGACGACTGTGCCACCTTTTAACCAGGTGGGAAAAATTTCTTCCGCCGCGACATCAAAACCAAAGGACGCAAACTGTAAAACGCGATCGCTTGCCGTTAAACCAAATACTTCGCTAATGCCCCAACTATGGTTAACTAAGGCTTCGTGGGTTAACATCACTCCTTTCGGTTTACCCGTTGAACCAGAAGTGTATAACACACAGAGTAAGTTTTCTGGTACTACTTCACTGACGGGATTTTCCAGACTTTGAACTGTCAGTATCTCGGCAGATTGATCTAATACAATTACCCCTACATCTTCTACGGGTAGAGAGCTGAGTAAACTTTGTTGGGTTAGCAGTAGGGAAATTTTGGCATCTTCGGCCATGTAGGATAACCGTTGCTGGGGATAATCGGGGTCTAAAGGGACATAGGCTCCCCCTGCTTTGAGAACGGCCAATAATCCGACAATTACTAACAGCGATCGCTCTAGATAAATGCCAACTAAAACTTCTGAACCTACCCCCAAAGATTGTAAATAATGGGCTAATTGATTGGCTTGAATATTTAACTGTTGATAGGTTAATTCTTGACCTGAACATACCACTGCTACGGCATTCGGTGTTCGTTCTGCTTGTTCTTCAAATAAATGATGAACACATTGATGGAAAGGATAATCTTTTTCCGTCCCATTCCAATCTTTTAATAATTGTTGTGACTCTACCTCTGTTAACAAGGGCAGTTGGGAAATTTGCTGTTGAGGGTTAGCAACAATGGCTTCTAGCAAGGTCACAAAATTCCCCGCTAATCGTTCAATGGTGCTACGCTCAAACAGGTCTGTATTATACTCCCACACTCCCCTTAATCCTGTATTGGTATTTTCCATTCCCAACGTTAAATCAAACTTAGCCGTTGCATTTTCTGTTAACAAGGGATTGGCAGTTAATCCGATTAATTCTAACTGAGATGGAGGTTCATTTTGCAGTAAAAAGTCCACTTGAAAGAGGGGAGCATGGCTTAAATCTCGTTCTGGTTGTAGGACTTCTACTAACATCTCAAAGGGCAAATCTTGATGAGTATAAGCATCCATTGCCATTTCTCGAACGCGAATTAATAACTCATTAAAACTAGGATTCCCTGACAAGTCAGTTCGTAAAACTAAAGTATTGACAAAAAAGCCGATTAATCCTTCCAATTCACTGCGATTACGGTTAGCAATAGGCGTTCCAATTAAGATGTCTTCCTGTTCCGTATAACGATAAAGTAAGACATCAAAAGCGGTTAACAGGGTCATAAATAAGGTGACACCCTGTTCTTGAGTCAGTTGGGTGAGCTTTTGGCTTAATTCCCAGGAAAGGGTAAAGGGAAGATGAGCACCAGCAAAACTCTGTACAGCAGGTCGAGGTCGGTCTGTGGGCAGGGATAATAAGGCGGGAGCCTCTGCTAACTGTTTTTGCCAGTAATCTAATTGACGTTGCAGAATATCTCCCTGTAACCACTGTTTTTGCCAAAGAGTGTAATCACCGTAATGGATCGGTAACGGCTTTAAAGATGAGGGCTGATTTTGAATGTATGCGTTATAGAGATCGGTTAATTCCTGAAGAAATATCCCCATTGACCAGCCATCACTGACAATGTGGTGCATACAGACTAGCAAGAGGTGTTCCGTTTCAGATAACACGACTAAATTGATTCTGATTAGGGGTTCACTAGCTAGGTCAAAGGGTTGAATGGCGTGGTTTTGGGTTAACTCCTGGGAGGCAATTCCCTGTTCGCTACTAGATAAATGCTGTAAATCAACAACCGTCACTGTCCAGCTTCGTGTTTGTATAACCTGGGTAGCGATACCATCAACGGTAATGAAGTTAGTGCGTAAGGCTTCATGGCGATCGCAAATTTCCTCTAAACTCTGGATCAAAACGTCTTGATTAAGGTTTCCCTCTAAACGCAATGCTAGGGGAATATTATAAAAAGAACTATTGGACTCAAATTGATCTAAAAACCAAAGACGAGTCTGGGCAAAAGATAAAGGTAATTCTGCATCTTTTTCCCTGGGTAAAATAGGGAGTTCTGTTCGTTCTTCCTGTTCCGAAACTCGTCTTATGACCTGAGCTAATGCGGCGACGGTCGGGGCAACAAACAACTCGCGTAGGGGCATTTCTACCTGAAAAGCCTTACGGATGTGCGAAATCAGTTGAGTTGCTAATAATGAATGTCCGCCCAATTCAAAAAAGTTATCGTGAATACCCACCTGTTCAACTTTTAGGACTTTTACCCAAATAGCGGACAAAATCTCTTCAATGGGATTACGCGGCGCAACGTATTGTTCTTCGCTTTGGAAGTCTGGAGCAGGTAAAGCACGGCGATCAACTTTACCATTCGGCGTTAAGGGTAGGGATTCCAAAATGACAAAGGCACTAGGAATCATATACTCTGGTAACTGAGTTTTCAGAAACTGCCGCAATTCATTAACAGCAAGCAAACTTTGCTCTTGTTGGGCAGAAATTCCCTCTGCTTGGGGGACAATGTAGGCAACTAAACGTTTTTGCTCTGTCTCATCTTCCCTCGCAATAACAATAGCAGTTTTGACTGTGCTGTGCTGACTAAGAACGGTTTCAATTTCTCCTAATTCAATGCGGAAACCCCGAATTTTTACCTGATTATCAATCCGTCCTAAATACTCAATATTGCCATCAGGTAAATACCGACATAAATCCCCCGTTTTATACAATTTACTCCCTTTTGCCTTATCAAAGGGATTGGGAATAAATTTTTCAGCGTTCAACTGCGGACGGTTGAGATAACCTCGTGCTAAACCTGCACCACCTATGTGTAACTCCCCTTGTACACCGATTGGTACGGGTTGCATCTGGTTGTCCAGCAGATAAATCTTGGTATTTTGTACTGGCTTACCAATTGGTGTATTTCCATTGCTGATCCTTTCAGTTTTAATCGAATACAATGTTGAACAAATCGTCGTTTCTGTCGGCCCGTAACCGTTAATGATTTGCAGTCCAGAAATCCTCTGACTTATTGATATTAACAACTTCTCGTTAATTGGTTCAACTCCTACTAGCAATCTCCGTAAAGAAATATGGTTAACTGCTTGCTCTAAATAATCTGAAAAATTGTTTAGCATAAAAGGTGGAATGTAAGCACTAGAAATTTGCTCAGAATACAACCAATTAATAAATTTAAAAGCATCAGAACGAATAAATTCTGGAGTAATGTGTAGTGTAGCTCCTGATAATAATGCTGAAAAGACTTCATAGACTGAGACATCGAAATTTAAGCTAGTCCATAAACTACAGCGATCGCCAACACATAAAGGTTTTTTTGTTTGAAAATCCGTATATAGATTAACAACACCAAGATGATTACAATAAACTCCTTTAGGCTGCCCCGTAGAACCAGAGGTATAAATCACATAAGCTAAGTTGTTGGGAGTGACCGTAATGTTAAGATTATTCTCATCGGCTTGACTAATATTCTGCCAATCACTATCTAAACAGACAATATACTCCTGGTTTTGTGCTAGAAGCTTGACCAATTTATTTTGAGTCAGCAACACTTCCACCTGAGAATCTTCTAACATAAAGCTCAGGCGTTCTTGGGGATACTCAGGATCAAGCGGTACATAAGCCCCGCCTGCCTTGAGAATACCTAATAATCCCACCATCATCTCTAAAGAACGCTCAACACAAATTCCGACTAAAGTATCAGCTTTTACGCCTAGTTTTTGCAAATAATGTGCTAGTTGATTAGCACGACAATTTAACTCAGAATAGGTTAATTGTTGATTTTCAAACACCACCGCTACAGCATTAGGAGTTCGTTCAACTTGTTCCTCAAATAACTGATGAATACACTTATCAACTGGATAATCTACCTCAGTATTATGACCGTCAATCAATAACTGTTGTTGTTCAGATTTAGTTAACAAAGGTAATTGAGAAATCCGCTCACTCGGATTAGCAATAATTCCCTCAAGTAAAGTCAGAAAATGACCGTTCATTCTTTCAATAGTCTCACCATTAAATAGGTCAGTATTATATTCCCAATCTGCAGTCATTCCAGCTTCTTTTACCCGTATAAACAAACTTAGATCAAACTTAGTCTTTTTAAATTCCAAAGGCTGAGGGGTGGCTTTTATTCCCTCTAAATCCATTTCATTTAGAACTTCATTATCTAGTCCAAACATCACCTGAAATAGAGGAGTATAACCCATATTTCTTTCAGGTTGTAATGCTTCTACTAACATTTCAAAGGGTAAATCTTGATGGTCGTAAGCATCCGTTGCCGTCTTTCGTACCTGTTTTAATGCCTCGCTAAAACTGGGATTTCCTGCTAAATCTGTTCTTAAGACTAGGGTGTTGACAAAAAAGCCGATTAACCCAGCTAATTCGCTACGAGTACGGTTAGCTATGGGAGTACCAACTAAAATGTCTGTTTGTCCCGTATAGCGATAGAGTAGAACCTTAAATGCGGTCAAGAGGGTCATAAATAAGGTGACACCTTGTTCACGACTCAGCCTATTTAACCCCTGACTAAGTTCTGGGGAAAGAATACCATTGATTCGATCTCCCTCAAAACGTTGTTCTGGCGGCCTTGGACGATCTGTCGGTAGATGCAATAAGGCAGGTGCTGCTGCTAACTGTTTTTGCCAGTAATTTAACTGATTTTGGCGAATTTCTCCCTGTAAATACTCCCTCTGCCAAATTGCAAAGTCGGCATACTGGATCGGTAACTCTGGTAAATGAGGCTCTAAACCTTTAGTATAGGCATTATAAAGAGTTGTCAATTCCTGAATAAATACCCCCATTGACCAACCATCAGAGACAATATGGTGCAGACAAATCAGCAAGAAATGTTCTGTGTCTGATAACTTAAGTAGGGTTGCTCTAATTAGGGGGTCATTGGCTAAATCGAAGGGTTGATGGCTGTGAATTTCTAGCCATTTTTTGAGCGCATTATCTTCTTGATAGTTTTGGCTTTCTTTCCCGTTGACGATTGTTAATTTCCAATTGCTTTCAGGTTTGATTATTTGGACAGGGTTTCCGTCAATGGTGAGGAAATTGGTGCGGAGGGCTTCGTGACGCTGAATAATTTCTTGTAAACTTTTTTCTAGGATATCTACTTTGAGTTGTCCTTCTAAATGCAGGGCTAAGGGAATGTTATAAAAAGGACTGTTTGGTTCTAATTGATCTAAAAACCATAAACGTTGTTGGGCATAGGATAGGGGTAGTTCTTCGTAATTCATTTTCTTTTCCTCGGTAAAATAGCTGGAACGATGGGGGCTGATTTTTTCTGTTTTAATTGTTCAATCTCCTGGGCTAATTCAGCTAGGGTTGCTGAGTTGAATAACTGACGTAGGGGAAGTTCAATTTCCAAGCGATCGCGTATCTGTGCTACTAATTGAGTCGCCAGCAGGGAATGTCCTCCCAGTTCAAAGAAGTTATCATTGATGCCTACTTTCTCTACCTTTAGAACTTCTGACCAAATTGTTGCCAGTATTTCCTCCATAGGGGTACGAGGAGCAACATATTTGTCTGATGCTTCACTACCTGATTCAGGTGGCGGTAAAGCCCGACGGTCTATTTTACCATTAGCAGTGAGGGGTAAGGCTGCTAAGATAACGAAAGCATTAGGAACCATGTAATCAGGTAATTTAGCTTTCAGAAATTGGCGGATTTCGTCAATTATGATGGTTATTTCGGGCTGGGGCACGATATAGGCGACAAGACGCTTATCCCCCGTCGTATCATCCCAAACTAGCACCACCGTCTCCCAAATCTGGGGATGAGATGCCAATAATGCCTCAATTTCCCCTAATTCAATACGGAATCCTCGAATCTTAACCTGATTATCAATGCGCCCTAAATATTCTAACTCGCCATTAGGCAAATAACGGGCTAAATCCCCCGTTTTATACAATTTTGCTCCTCCTTGAGTCTTTCCCTGATTAAGGCTTGCCCCCGCCTGAGTTCCCCCCTTATCAAGGGGGGGTAGGGGGGGATCAAAAGGAATAGAAATAAACCTTTCTGTGGTCAATTCAGGACGATTGAGATAACCCCTTGTCACTCCTGCACCGCCTACATACATCTCCCCAGGCACACCAACGGGTACGGGTTGTAAATATTGATCGAGTAAATACACCTGTAAATCGGGAAGAGGGCGACCAATGACACTGGCGGTACTATTGACATCAGCCATGCTTAAGGGGCGATAGGTAACATGGACAGTAGTTTCCGTAATCCCATACATATTAACCAATTGGGGAAATTGGTCGCCGTGTCGGTCAAACCAAGGCTGTAAACTGTTGATTTCTAAAGATTCTCCCCCAAAAATCACCAAACGTAAACCTAAATCATCATCTGTGGCTGAATCCTCCCCAACCTCCCTTAATAAGGATTCTTCAGCTTGAATTAACTGACGGAAAGCGGTAGGGGTTTGATTGAGAATCGTTACTTTTTCTTGACACAATAACTCATAAAATGATTCGGGAGAACGAGTCACTAAGTAAGGGACTATTACCAGCCGTCCACCATAGAGTAAAGCCCCCCACATTTCCCACACGGAAAAGTCAAAAGCGTAAGAATGGAATAGAGTCCAGACATCTTGGGAATTGAAATGATACCAGGAGTCTGTTGCGGCAAACAGTCGCACGACATTAGCGTGATTAACTAAAACCCCTTTCGGTTTACCCGTAGAACCTGATGTATAGATTGTATAGGTTAAATTCTCTGGTTCTGACTTATTTTCAGGGTTTGACGTGATATTTTGAGCGATTTTTTCCAATTCTGTATCTAAACAGATAAGTTGTGCTTGATGTTCAGGAATAGACTCGGCTAATTTTGCTTGAGTTATTAATATTTTCACTTGAGAGTCTTCTAACATAAAGCTTAGACGTTCCTGGGGATAATCAGGGTCAAGAGAAACATAAGCACCACCTGCTTTTAATATCCCCAATAATCCTACAATCATCTCTAAAGAACGTTCAACACAAATCCCCACCAATTCATCGGGTTTAACCCCCAAAGAAAGCAAATAATGCGCTAACTGATTAGCTCGACAATTTAACTCACCATAGGTTAATTGTTGACCTTCAAATACCACCGCTACAGCATTAGGAGTCTGTTCAACCTGCTCCTCAAATAACTGATGAATACACTTATCAGCAGGATAATCTACTTGAGTATTATTCCAGTCAATTAATAACTGTTGTTGTTCAATTTTTGTTAATAAAGGTAATTGAGAAACTCGCTCCCTCGGATTAGCAATAATCCCCTCAAGTAAAGTCACAAAATGACTCAGCATCCTGTTAATTGTATCCTGCTCAAAGCGACTCCCATCATAATTCAACCTTACCGACAATTGCTCACCAGGAATAACTACAACTGTCAGAGGATAATTAGTCTGTTCAACTCCGCGAAAATTAGAAATTGTCAAATTACTATTATCTTCTAAAACTTGAGTGTCCACTGGATAATTCTCGAACACAACAATACTGTCAAATAAAGACATACCTCTCGGAATATCACTTAATCCCTGAATCTCTACCAAAGGACTATAGGCAAATTGTTCAGACTCGACCTGTTGCGTCTGTAAATCCTTCAATAAACCTAACAATTCAGTCTCAGAAGACATTTGAACTCGAACTGGCAAAGTATTAATAAACAAACCTACCATTGATTCTACACCAACCAGTTTTGAAGGACGACCAGAAACGGTTGCACCGAAAACCACATCGGCTTCCCCACTGTAGCGAGACAGTAATAATCCCCAAGTTACTTGCACCAAATTATTCAGGGTCAATTGATGCTTTTTCACAAAAGATTGAGCGGCAGCAGTTGCTGCTACTGTTAACCTAATCTCCTCTTCTCCGTAGCTAATTTCACCTCTTTCTCCTTGAGGTGAAAGTCGGTCTATCCTTAAAGGAGTTGGTGCGGTAAAACCTTGTAGTTTTTGTCGCCAAAATTCCTTAGCTGTATCTTGATTTTGCTGCTGTAGCCAAGCAATATAATGACGATAGTTAACAGTTGGTTGATAACTTAAACTGTTTCCCTGAGCTAGTGTTTGATAAAATTCTAACAGGTCTTTAAACACTAAAGGTGACGACCAACCATCAATCAATAAATGATGATGACTCCAAACAAACTGATAACTATTCCCCCCCAATCGGAAGAGATTCAAACGCATTAACGGTACTTGAGAAAGTGAGAATCCCTGTTGTCTATCAGCAGCTAGAAAATTCTCTAATTCCTGTTGTTGTTCTTCTTCAGATAACGAACACCAATCATCAATTTTAAGCGTAACATTAACCTGTTTATATACCACTTGAAGCGGCTGACTTAAAGACTCCCAGAGGAAACCAGTGCGAAAGATTGAATATTTTGTTATTATTTGTTGCCAAGATTGCTCGAAGATTGACACCTCCAGATTACCTGTAAGAGTACAAATCATTTGCTCAAAATAGACCCCTGAATCAGGCTTCAATAAACTCTCAAATAACATCCCCCCTTGCATGGGAGATAGGGGATAAATATCCTCAACATTTCGCCAGTTAGTTGTCCCCAATTCGGATTTGAGGGCTAGATTTGCTAACAATTTATCTAGTTCTAACTGGTGAATTTTTGTTAAGGGGAAATCTGTTGGTGTATAACCACCGCTTTTAGGTAATAAACAATGGGCAATTATTGCTCGCAAAGTTTCGACAAATTCTTGGGCAAGATTCTCAATAGTTTCTTGCCGATGAATATTCTTACTATATGTCCAATCTATTTGTAACTTTTCGTGAGTAATAACGGCGTTAATGTCTAATAATTGTGAACGTTCGCCCTGCAAACTACAAGTTTGACCACTGGATTCTGGAGCTAATTGTATCGCTGAAGATTGAGAAAAAACTTGATTAAATTGACCCAGATAATTGAAGCTAATTTCTGCTTCTTTCACTCTCCCTAGTTGCTGACAAATTTCCTCATCAACATTCAAATAACGCAATAAACCATAACCAATCCCTTTGTTAGGAATTGCCCGTAATTGTTCTTTAACAGCTTTTAAAATTTGACCTAAATTATCAGGAATTTGACTAAAATCATCAAGGCTATCTAGGTGAATAATTACGGGAAAAATAGTGGTAAACCAGCCAATAGTGCGGGATAAGTCCACACCTAAATCTACACCATTAATAATGTCTTCTCGCCCGTGCCCTTCTAAGTTAAATAAGACTGATTTCGAGTTAGTCCATTTGGCTAAAACTAGTACCAATGTTGTTAGTAAAACATCGTTAATCTGAGTTTTATAAGCTTGAGGAACATCTTGTAATAATGCCTGAGTTTCTGTTGCATTTAATGATACTACTATCTGAGATGCTGAGGCAATTGTGTTCACTCCTTCTGGATAGTCTACTGGTAAGCTAGGAATTGAGGAATTAGCGTTATTCAACCAATAACTTAGTTCGGATTTTAATTCCTCTGATTGAGCAAATTTTGTGAGTCGTTGTGACCAATCTTTGAAGGAGGTGGTTTTAGCTGGAAGTTGAAGGGTTTGTCCTTGATTAATAAGCTGGTAAGCTGTCTGTAAATCTTCTAATAAAATCCGCCAAGAAACACCGTCAACTACTAAGTGATGAATCACAATTAGTAACCGTGCTCCTAACTTACTTCCCAAGAAGAAATAGTCCACTTGTACCAGATTTTCTGAGAGATTTAAACTCGCTTGTAGTTGGTTAGCTGTGTTTTCAATTGCTGCTTGTTGTTCCCTTTCTGGGACTGTGCATAAGTCTATTAAGGAGAAAGCAATGCTGTCAGTTGGAGAGGAGTGAATCTGTTGCCAACCTGACTCAGTTTCCGTAAATCTTAAGCGTAAAGCATCGTGATGTTTTAGTAAGTGGCTAAAGACTTTTTCCAAGATTTCTGGTTGAAAGTGAGATGGTATTGAGAGCAAAAATGCTTGATTAAAGTGGTGTTTTGCTGCCAGTTTCTGCTCAAAAAACCAGTGTTGAATGGGGGTTAAGGGGACTGTACCTGTGACTAATCCTTGTTCTCCTCCGACGGCATTTGTTGTCCCTGTTACTGTTGCTAATTCGCCAATAGTTTGATGGGCAAATAATTGTTTAAGAGTGATTTCTAATCCAGCTTGTTTGGCTTTACTGATGATGGAAATACTGAGGATTGAATCTCCTCCTAGTTCAAAGAAGTTATCATTAATGCTTACTTGTTTGACCTTTAAAACCTCAGTCCAAATTGTTACCAGTATTTCTTCAATAGGGTTACGGGGTGCAATAAACTTATCCGTTCTTTCGTGATTTTGTTCGGGTGCAGGTAAGGCGCGACGGTCTATTTTACCATTAGGTGTTAAGGGTAATGATTCGAGCATTACGAAAGCACTGGGAATCATATATTCTGGCAGCTTTTCCTTGAGGAATTGCCGCATTTCATTGGGGGTAGGTGTTGCCTCTTTTTCGGGGAAAATATAGGCAACTAAACGTTTATTTCCTGGTGTATCTTCCCGGGCAATAATAACCGATGATTGTACTTGAGGATATTGAGTTAATACTGCTTCAATTTCCCCTAATTCAATACGGAATCCTCGTATTTTAACTTGGCTGTCAATGCGTCCTAAATATTCAATATTACCGTCAGGTAAATAACGCGCTAAGTCCCCAGTTTTGTATAATTTTGACTTTTGATTTTTGACTTTTGAATTGTCAAAAGGATTAGGAATAAATTTTTCTTGTGTTAATTCGGGACGGTTGAGATAACCTCTTGCTAATCCTGCTCCACCTATGTATAGTTCTCCTGGGATACCTATAGGTACTGGTTGTAAGTTTTGGTCTAGTATGTATAACTGTGTATTGGCAATAGGGCGACCGATAGGAATTGAACCGGAAATGTATTTCCCCATAGGTACTTGGTAAATACAACAACCTACAACTGTCTCTGTCGGTCCGTATTCATTGACTAGCAGGGTTTCTGGCGCAAATTCTTGCCAGAAAGCGATGTTTTCTCCTAACAAGTTTTCACCACCGATGATGAAGGCCATGGTTCGACTTGCTGCCTCTCGTGGCGATAATTGCTGATTAAGCAACTCTAGATGAGCAGGTGTGATTTTAACCAAGCTTAAGTGAGAATGGTGACGTAAAGAATTACTTAGAGTCTCAACATCTTGGTCTTCAGCCAGGATTTCTACTTGATTACCCACCAATAACGGCGAAAAAAGGCTAGTAATCGTCAGATCAAAACCTAGGGGAGAGTGAACGAGTGTCCCTGTTCCCTGTTCGACATTATACGCCTGCGTACACCAGCTAAGGTAGTTAACCAGTCCTTGGTGGGGAATCAAAGTCCCTTTGGGTAATCCTGTAGAACCTGAAGTATAGATTACATAGGCTAAATTTTCGGAGGTAACAGTATTAATTAAATTCGACTTACTTAACTTGGAAATAATAGTCCAGTCAGCATCTAAACAGATAAGTTGCGCTTGATGTTCAGGTAATTTATCAATCAATTCCTGTTGAGTTAGTAACACCTTAACAGCAGCATCTTCTAACATAAAACTCAAACGCTCAATCGGATAATCAGGGTCAAGAGGAACATAAGCACCACCCGCTTTTAATATCCCCAATAATCCCACAATCATCTCTAAAGAACGTTCAACACAAATCCCCACCAATTCATCAGGTTTTACTCCCAAAGATTGTAAATAATGCGCTAATTGATTAGCTCGACAATTTAACTCATTATAGGTTAATTGTTGCCCTTCAAATACTACCGCTACAGCATCAGGAGTCCGTTCAACTTGCTCCTCAAATAATTGATGAATACACTTATTTGAGGGATATTCAGCTTTAGTGTTGTTCCATTCGACTAATAGTTGATGTTGCTCTCGCTGTGTGAGTAAAGGTAACAATGACACTGGTTGCTGTGGATTTTCAACAATTGACTCTAGCAAAGTCACAAAATGCCCTGCCATGGGTGTGATGGTAGTATCCTCAAACAAGTCAGTATTGTATTGCCAGTTTAGTTGGAAGGTTTCTGCTGCTTCCATTACCATTAAACTTAGATCAAAGTCTGCACCGCGTTGATGTCCAAGTAAATAGGGAGCCATCTGTAGCATTGGTTCTTGACTGGGGGATAAGTTCTCCTTTTGTTCACACCAAGTTTGTGCTTGCCAAGTAAAACTGACTTGACAGAAAGGCGAACGGCTGGGATCGCGTTGTGGCTGGAGTTTTTCTACTAACAGAGAAAATGGGTAATCTTGATGCTTTTGAGCTTGCCTAACTATTTTGCTGACTTGAGCAAGAAGTTCCGTAAATGTGGCATTCTCCTCGACAAAAACTCTTAAAACGATCAGATTAGAAAAGTAGCCGACAATCTCTTTAAACTCTTTACCCGTCCGACCCCTCATCGGGCTGCCTATGAGGATGTCTGTTTGATTGGTATAACGATAAAGTTGGACGTAAAATGCTGTGAGCAGAACCTGATAAAGGCTGGTTCCAGATGCTAAAGCTAGATGCTTGAGTTTTTCAATTAACTGTTCATCCAGCTTAACAATGTATGAGGCTCCCTCATAAGTCTTGACTGGGGGGCGGGGTTTGTCTGGGAGCAAATTCAAAATTGGCAATTCGCCAGCTAATTGTTTTTGCCAATATTGCCACTGTTTTTCTCCTTTGGAACCCGATAGCATTTCTGACTGCCAGTGGACAAAATCTGCATAAGATTTTTTTTCACTGAGAGAATCTACTGTTTCTGGCTGCCCTTGACTAATTCGCTTGATTTCATTAGTGTATGCAGCTTGAAATTCACCCAGCAGTAAATTAAAAGACCACATATCACCAGCGATGTGGTGCATTGTGAGCAAGAGAATATGGTCTTCTGGTGAAAGAGTAAATAAATTCACCCTCAAAACTGAATCTTTTTCTAAGTTAAAAGGGGTGTCAGCTATAGCATAGATTTTCTCTCTTAAGTGGTCTTCGCTCCATTCGCTGGCATCTATTACCTCAACACTAAAATTCAGTTGTTGATTAACTTGTTGAACTGGTTTGCCTTCATGAGTGGTATATATGGTTCTCAGAATCGGGTGCTTTTCAATGATTTTTTGCCATACACGATTGACAACAGAAATCTCTAAATAAGAATAAATTTTTGCAGTAATAAATATATTATAAGCAACGTTTTCTGGAGCAATCTGGTAGATTAACCACATTGCTTCTTGACCCCGTGAAAGTCCAGATGAACTTGGGTAAATTGTTTCGATATTTCTACTCATTATTTCTACTCGTTTATGAATTGACTTTGTATTACTCAATAGGTTGGTCTAATTAATAATAAGATGTAGTGCGGGAATCTTGACTGTTACGGCTATCCACGAAATAACGTACATTACACATGAACGATCAGAAATAGCGGTTTCACGGAATTACTCTGACATCATAACCTGATGATGAGGGACAAAAAAGAAGTCAACGGGAGCAAAGAAATGGGATAATCATGGCACGCTGGTCATAGACGCACCTGCACCCAGTCATCTTATCATGGGAAAGTAGATTCGTCATCAGCAATTCCAAATTCAAAAATTCATGCCTCTGAAAGTCTTACACCAAGAGAACTTAACAATTCTTGATAATCTTGGCAATCGCTGAAACAACGCAAAATCGTTCTGAATTTATTTTTGCTGGAAATTTGGTAATCTGTGGTAGTTTGAGAAGCACACAATAGTTTTGGCTATCAAAACAACGGTTACTTGTAGTAAGATGACGACAGTTTAAAAAGCAGTAGCAGGGGTGGCGGAGAGAAACATCGCTCTATGCTAATAGATAAAGCGTAGAGAGTACCTTATCACAACTCAAGCATACGAACCTTAATCCAAAGCTTGTGGTGATTCTTTCCTTCGTCAGGATAAATTCCGCGAATCCAGCCAAAATCTAAAATTACTACCCTAAAATGCCCACAACTCAAATGTAAGTGCTATATGTCCGTCAAAGCCTCTCAAGATCACGCGACAACTAATTTTATCTCCAATGTTACCCAATTTTGGGCCAGTGTAAAGGCGATCGCGGCTCCCTATTGGTATCCGACTATGGCGGGGGGAAGAGCTTTTTCCGATGTGATTAAAGCTTGGGCGATGCTGATTTTACTCATCGAGGTAATTCTCGCCGTTGTGGGTTTAAATGCCTTCAATAGTTTTGTGAGTAATTATTTAGTTGATGTCATCATTGCCAAGGATGATTTTGATAAATTTGTCAAAACTTTGGTGGTTTTTGCTGTTGGACTGCTCTTGGTCACACTTTTGGTTGGATTGCTTAAATTTCTCAGGAAAAGAATCGCCCTGGATTGGTATGAATGGCTGAATGGCTGGATTCTAGCAAAATATTTCAGCGATCGCGCTTATTACAAAATTAATTTTAAATCCGATTTAGATAACCCAGATCAACGCCTATCCCAGGAAATTGAGCCAATTACCAGTAACGCCCTCAGTTTTTTTGCGGTTTGCCTAGAAAATGTTCTAGAGATGATCACTTTTTTAGCGATTCTCTGGTTAATTTCCCCTTTTGTTGCCATTCTTTTAGTCGTTTGGACAGTCATCGGTAACGCCATTGCTATCTATCTAAATCAAGCCTTAAATAAAATTACCCAAGAAGAATTAGAACTTAAAGCTAATTACAATTATGCTCTAACCCATGTTCGCACTCATGCGGAATCAATCGCTTTCTTTGATGGAGAAACCCAAGAATTAAGTATTATTCAGCGTAGATTTAATAATCTTTTGAACAGTGCTAAACGTAAAATTGATTGGGAGAGAGGCACAGAAATATTTAATCGGGGCTATCAGGCGGCGATCCAAGTATTTACCTTTGTCATTCTAGGGCCTTTGTATATGAATAGTGATGGCATTAGTTTCGGACAGGTCGGGCAAGCCTGTTTAGCGGCTAATTTGTTTGCTAGTGCGCTAGGGGAATTAATCAGTGAATTTGGGACTTCGGGACGATTTAGCAGTTATGTTGAACGTCTATCGGAATTTTCTCAAGCCCTAGAAGAAGTCGTTAAACAACCCGAAAATGTAAGCACGATTAAAACCATCGAAGAAAACCATTTTGCCTTTGAAAATGTAACTTTGCAAACTCCTGATTATGAACAGGTAATTGTTGAAAACCTTTCTCTTTCCGTTCAGCCTGGGCAAGGTCTATTGATTGTCGGGCCGAGTGGTCGGGGTAAAAGTTCCTTGCTTCGGGCGATCGCTGGTTTATGGAATGCAGGAACAGGCCGATTAGTGCGACCCCCCCTAGAAGAAGTATTATTTCTGCCCCAACGTCCCTATATAATATTAGGAAACTTGCGAGAACAGTTACTTTATCCCAATCGCAATCAAGAAAAAAGTGAGACAGAATTAAGAGAAGTTCTACAACAAGTCAATCTCCAAAATCTGCTCAATCGAATCAATGGTTTTGATACAGAAGAGTCTTGGGAAAACATTTTATCTCTAGGAGAGCAACAACGTTTGGCTTTTGCCAGGGTATTCATTACCCGTCCCAGTTTTACTATCCTAGATGAAGCCACCAGTGCTTTGGACTTTAAAAATGAGGGGAATTTATATCAGCAATTACAAAAAACTAACACAACTTTTATTAGTGTTGGACATCGGGAAAGTCTCTTTAACTATCATCAATGGGTTTTAGAACTCTCCGAGGATTCTCATTGGCAACTGCTCACAGTTCAGGACTATCGCCGACAAAAAGCTCAAGAAATTAGTAGTGTTCCTGACGATAATTCTCAGGCTAGAGTCGAAAACTTACTTCATCAGCAAGCCGCAATGAAACCTCAAATTAATTCTTCCAAAGAACTCCCTCTTGAATCTCCAACGACAACAATCCTGACAGAAGAAGGACTTTCCCACGCACAAATGACGAAATTAAGCAACTATTCCCTCAATAGTATTAGAAGCCTAGCCAGTCGAGGAAAAACCATTACAGGAAATGATGGACTGACCTATCACTATGATAAAGATCCTAAAATCTTAAAATGGCTAAGAGTTTAGCCGATCAGGGATAGGTAAAAACAACGTCAAACCACTACATTAATTTAGGAGCAAAAATGACTCTAACTTTGGTTAATGAAAAAGAATTATTACAAGAAGTCGTCCAAGATATTGAGCAAAATAAAATTATCGTCGCGGCCAAAAAACTGCGTCAACAGGCAGCCGATAGCCGTGAGATTCCTGCACCCTGGCTTCTGAAAACAGCAGAGGCTTTAGAAACCGATGATTGGAGCATTTTATCCGAAGATTTTATTAATCTGAATTTTATCGGCAAAAATAGTTATTTCCTAATGATTGCTCCCTATCGAATCAATCGTCAGGGAAAACAACAAGTCACTTTGAGTGCGATTTACGGAAAAATTCATGAAAATAGTGAACCTTCCATTGAACAATTAGAAAGTTTGAGTCTTGAAAAATTTGGCATTCTCAGACAACCTGTTCCTAGAAATTTGTCCTTTACTGAAATTGCTAGTTGTGGCACGGTTAGCGGTGAAAAGGGAGAGGCTTTTATCGTTCCCCATAGATGGACTTTTCCCCACAGTGTTCAGGGGCCAGCTTTAAATAATGCCAGTGAGCAAAAACGGCGGTTTACGGGTTCTAGTCACGAATGTATCCGCAAAATTTTTGAACCAAAAACGGCTAATTTACTATTAGCCCCCCTAGAGGATCAAGTTAATGGTGAACGCTATCGCCATCTTGATACGCAAGTCCACGAGGCGGGTCATGCTAACGGGGCAGGGTTTGACTTCAAACTCAAAAATAAACTGTTTCAAAACTATACCTATGCGGGAGTCGAGGAGTGGCGATCCGATAGTTTGGGCTTTGAATTTGCTTCCTGTACTTTACCTGCCGAAGAAGCGGGAAAATTGGTCGCTGTTAATTTTTGCATTCGCTTTGGTTTAGATGCTCACCGTTTAGGAGGTTTAGAAAAAGATGTGGATGTCCACGCTACTTTGATTAGTTTGGAATATCTCTTGCAAAATGATGCTATTTATCTCACTAAAAACGGTCAATTAGCTCTGCGGAATATCAGTTATTCAGGACTACTGAAAGCGGTGGAAATGCACCGAACCAAGGCTTTATCCCTAACTCGAAGGGAGTTAAATCTACATAGTCCTACAGGTCTTTTTGCTCTGTATAAAGTGGATATTCACCCCGCAACCCAATTGATTTTTCAAGGACTAATTGTGGATCGCTGTCGCGGAATTTGGTCAGAGTTACAATAGTGCCTGTACAGAATTATTTACACAAAAAAAAGTGAGTTTAAAAATGGATAAAAATGAATGGATTAGTCGGTTCGATGGTTTAATTCTGGAGCCTTCGATTCGAGAGTTTTACGGCCAAAAAGAGTTTTTTAATGTCGGTTATTGGCTTCCCCATACCTCAAATCAACAGGAAGCTTCTTCTAATCTGATGGAGAAACTTTTAGAATTTATTCCCGAAAAGCAAGGAACAATTCTTGATGTTGGCTGTGGTTTAGGCGCAACTACTCATTATCTGCTCAAATATTATCCATTGGAAGCTATTGTGGGGATTAACATTTCTCCCACACAAATTGCAAGAAGTCTCTTAAATTTTCCTGATGGTAAGTTTCTGTTAATGGATGCGGTAGAGATGAATTTTGAAGATAATTCTTTTGAGCAAATTATTTGTGTCGAGGCGGCTCTTTATTTTAATACCAGGCAAAAATTCTTACAAGAAGCGTGGCGAGTATTAAAACCAGGGGGAAAGTTAATTCTCTCAGATATGAGTTTTGCCACCACAGAACTTTTGGGAGATTGGACAGTTCCCCAGGCGAACACAGTCAAAGAGATTGCAGACTATCAAAATCTTTATCAACAGGCAGGATTTAAAGAGGTTGAATTTGTGGAGGTGACGGAGGAGTGTTGGTTCAGACATTTTCGCCATCTCAAGTCCTGGTTGACAGAGGAATTGCAATCAGAAAAATTAGACGAAGAAACCTATAATCTCAATATTACTGCTCTGGATGGTTTGCTAAGTTCCTCGGTAATAACTTATTGGTTAGTTTCTGCCCAAAAACCAGTCAATATACTGTAATCATTTAAAATTTTTCTTGAATTTTTGGAGACAAAAAAATGTTTGAGTCATTGTCAGGTAAAAAAGTCGTTATTATGGGTGCAAGCTCAGGGATTGACCTAGCGATCGCCGAAAAGATGTTGGCAGTGGGGGCAAAAGTGGTGCTTTCCCACGCTTCTCAAGAGCAATTAGATGCGGCCGTTGCCCTCATTTCAGGCGAGATTGAAGCCAAAACGGTTAATGTTTTACAAGAAGATTGTGTTAATGCTTTTTTTGAAGAAATTGGCAACTTTGACCATTTAGTGGTGACGGCTCTCGGTGACAGAAATATGCCGCGATCGCTATTAACCGAAATGACCCTAGAAACAGCCCAGGGAGGCATGGAGAAATTCTGGGGAACCTTTTTAGCGGTGCGTGGTGCGCTCAAAACTTTGGCAAAGGACGGTTCTATCACCCTGACATCCAGCGTCAGTATGTTTAAACATTCCAAAATGGGCGGAATTTCCGTCATCGCCGCCGCCAATAGTGCCGTAGCTGTATTTGGACGCGCTCTCGCCCTAGAACTCGCTCCTATTCGCGTTAATGTTGTTGCCCCTGGATTAATCGAGGACACCAGCATCTGGACTAGTCAAGGTGAGTCGGAACGCTCAGACCTTAGCAAATGGGCGATCGCTGCCTTGCCCGTCGAACATTTAGGACAACCCGAAGAAATCGCCCTGGCAGTATTGAGTTTGCTCACCAACCCCTATATGACAGGTGTAATTTTACCTGTGGAGGGTGGAGTTACCCTGATTTAATTGAGTTCGGACTTTTAGTTTAGCATTAGAACTCTTGTACAAGTCCGAAAAATTGGTAATGTTCTAGACCGATCGCCTTGATCTTTAATTCACAAAAATATCCTCAGAGGTTAGGGCTAAACCGACACTCAAGGTTGCAATTTGTTTGGCAGTTCCTAGTCCGTTTCCATCGGCATCAAATAATAAAGCTCCGTTGGTGGAGTTATAAATAAAACGCTGACTCGCGCTGGTCGCACTGGAACCAAGAATAAATTGGGTTTGGGTTAAGGGATTCCCTGCGATTAAACCACTGCCGAAGCCTTGAGCGGAGACAAAAATGGTGTCTTCGTTGGGGGTAAAGTCTGTGATGGTATCTATTCCGAGATTGGCATTAGCGAAGAAAAAGGTATCACCTCCGCTTCCTCCTGTGAGGGTATCATTTCCTGCTGCTCCTGTGAGGTAATCACTATTGCCTGCACCGTTGAGAATGTCATTACCTGTTCCTCCTGTGAGGTAGTCGCTATAGTTTTTTCCTAGTAAAACACTGTTGCCATTGGTTCCTTGTTGGTTACGAGTGTTGTCATCGTTAATGATCGTGGCGGTTTGGGTAGCTGTTGTACCGATTGTGTATTCTGTTCCACTGACGAGTTGTAGGATGACAGTTTCGTTGGGTTCTAGGGTGGTGTCCGCCGTTGGGTCAAGAGTTAATGTGGCGGTGGCTGAACCTGCCGCAAAGGTGATGGTTTTGCTTGTGCCTGGGGTTGCGCCTGTATAGTCGGTACTAAGGGCGGTTCCTGCGATGCTGTAGTTAACGGTTAGGGAATTGGTTGTGGCTCCTGTGCGGGTGAAGGTATAGATGAAATTACTGGGGCTATCTTCGCTGATGGCACTATAGTTTAATCCCAGGCTAATGGTAGGGCCATCGTCGTTGGTAATAGTTCCTGTGACGGCTGTTGTGGTTCCAATGGTGTAGCTTGTTCCTGTTGCTAGGGTTAGGACTGCGGTTTCGTTATTTTCTATTGTGGTATCGGCTGTGGGATTTACGGTAACGGTCGCTGTTGCAGAGTTGGCGGCAAAGGTAACACTGGTTCCAATCGTTGCGTAATCTGTGCCGTTGGTTGCAGTTCCTGTAATCCCGTAGTTAACGGTTAAGGCGTTGGTTGTTGCTCCTGTGCGGGTGAAGGTATAAATCAGGTTAGGGGTTCCGTCTTCTAATACACTTGTTGGGGTTATGGCTAAGGTAATACTCGGTAAGGTTGCAACATCATCGTTGGTGATGGTTCCTGTTACTGCTGTTGTGGTTCCAATGGTGTAGCCTATTCCTGTTGCTAGGGTTAGGGCTACGGTTTCGTTATTTTCGATGGTGGTATCAGCTGTGGGGTTTACGGTAACGGTTGCTATTGCAGAGTTGGCGGCAAAGGTAACACTTGTTCCAATGGTTGCATAATCTGTGCCATTGGTTGCGGTTCCTGTAATCCCATAGTTAACTGTTAGGGCGTTAGTTATTGGGCCCGTACGAGTGAAGGTATAAACTAGATTGTTGGTTCCGTCTTCTAATACACTTGTTGGTGCTACTGCTAGGGTAATACTTGGGTTTGGATTCGTAATATTGACTAAAGTTAGAGAATAGTT
The DNA here is from genome assembly GCA_025370055.1 of Woronichinia naegeliana WA131. NCBI lineage: Bacteria > Bacillati > Cyanobacteriota > Cyanophyceae > Synechococcales > Coelosphaeriaceae > Woronichinia > Woronichinia naegeliana. The sequence continues at coordinate 4,637,969 of CP073041.1, forward strand.
AGAGTTAACGTTGCTGTAGTATTGTGAAATCCCAACATAGTAGTTCCCTGCCCCTAATGTTGTGTTAATTTGAGCATTATAACCAGAGCCAGCGATATTAGAATAAAGTTCATCTCCACTATCAATCAAGCCATTATTATTGCTATCGTAATAAATTTTGGCATAAAGATAGTTTTGAGTAACTCCGCTCAACTGTAAGGTAATATCATTTGTGCCTGTCAGAGAGAATTTATAGTAATCAAAAAGATCTACACTTCCGACAAATTCTGTGATAGTTTGAGTTCCAGTCAGATTGCCAATATTGTATGCCGTGCTGAGTGTGTTACCAGGATTAGAAGCAATAGAAGCAGGTGCAGATGTGGCTGATAATTGTAGAGAATAGTTGGAGTTAACGTTGCTGTAGTATTGTGAAACGCCAATGTAGTAATTTCCTGCTCCTAATGTTGTGTTAATTTGAGCATTATAACCAGAGCCAGCGATATTAGAATAAAGTTCATCTCCACTATCAATCAAGCCATTATTATTGCTATCGTAATAAATTTTGGCATAAAGATAGTTTTGAGTAACTCCGCTCAACTGTAAGGTAATATCATTTGTGCCTGTCAGAGAGAATTTATAGTAATCAAAAAGATCTACACTTCCGACAAATTCTGTGATAGTTTGAGTTCCAGTCAGATTGCCAATATTGTATGCCGTGCTGAGTGTGTTACCAGGATTAGAAGCAATAGAAGCAGGTGCAGATGTGGCTGATAATTGTAGAGAATAGTTGGAGTTAACGTTGCTGTAGTATTGTGAAACGCCAATGTAGTAATTTCCTGCTCCTAATGTTGTGTTAATTTGAGCATTATAACCAGAGCCAGCGATATTAGAATAAAGTTCATCTCCACTATCAATCAAGCCATTATTATTGCTATCGTAATAAATTTTGGCATAAAGATAGTTTTGAGTAACTCCGCTCAACTGTAAGGTAATATCATTTGTGCCTGTCAGAGAGAATTTATAGTAATCAAAAAGATCTACACTTCCGACAAATTCTGTGATAGTTTGAGTTCCAGTCAGATTGCCAATATTGTATGCCGTGCTGAGTGTGTTACCAGGATTAGAAGCAATAGAAGCAGGTGCAGATGTGGCTGATAATTGTAGAGAATAGTTGGAGTTAACGTTGCTGTAGTATTGTGAAACGCCAATGTAGTAATTTCCTGCTCCTAATGTTGTGTTAATTTGAGCATTATAACCAGAGCCAGCGATATTAGAATAAAGTTCATCTCCACTATCAATCAAGCCATTATTATTGCTATCGTAATAAATTTTGGCATAAAGATAGTTTTGAGTAACTCCGCTCAACTGTAAGGTAATATCATTTGTGCCTGTCAGAGAGAATTTATAGTAATCAAAAAGATCTACACTTCCGACAAATTCTGTGATAGTTTGAGTTCCAGTCAGATTGCCAATATTGTATGCCGTGCTGAGTGTGTTACCAGGATTAGAAGCAATAGAAGCAGGTGCAGATGTGGCTGATAATTGTAGAGAATAGTTGGAGTTAACGTTGCTGTAGTATTGTGAAACGCCAATGTAGTAATTTCCTGCTCCTAATGTTGTGTTAATTTGAGCATTATAACCAGAGCCAGCGATATTAGAATAAAGTTCATCTCCACTATCAATCAAGCCATTATTATTGCTATCGTAATAAATTTTGGCATAAAGATAGTTTTGAGTAACTCCGCTCAACTGTAAGGTGATATTGTTTGTTCCTGTTAGGGAGAATTTGTAATAATCACTTATGTCTGTAGTGCTAATAGATTCAGTAAAAGTTCGAGTTCCCGCAAGATTCCCAATGTTATAAGCTGTGTTGAAGGTGCTGCCAGGATCAGGGGATAATGCTTGTTCGATCGCGACGTTTTTTCCCCCAATCACCACCACCGCATGATCATCTTCCGTTTTAATCCGACTCAACTCAGCCGAACTTAAACTAACTCCTCGCACCAAAGCCGAAAACAATTCCCCTTCATCCCCTGCCGTATCCGTTGCATTCACCTGAGCATCCACAAAATGCCCAAATTCCTCCAAAATCACCGCCTCCAAAGACTGCTGACTCGCCGAACTGATAAACGCATCCGACAAATAAATCTTATTCGTACTAATCGCATAAGCTCCATTCGCCGTACCCAGAACATCTCCACTGACAACTTCAATCTGGGGAAACAAACTAAAATCCCCACTTTGCCATTGCGAGCGGAAACTTGCCGCCTTTACCGAATCATAACTTGAGCCAAAAGCCGTATTAAAAAGACTCCAGAAATTGCTCAGATTAGCAAAATCCGTAAGTTGGGCATAAACAGACGCGAGACTTGAAACAGAAACGTTAGACATAAACTCCTCCTGTGTGTGAAAAATTACTTTACATTTTACAATACAACCAACTATTTTTTCAACATAGAAAAGTCATAGTTAGCACAAAATCCATCATACTGACAACCCAAATAAGCCCAAACCCCTTTCCATCAGAGGTTGTAGCGTTCTGCATCTCTCCTAATTCCAGACCCAATCGCTTGGAGAGTGAAGCATTAAGATTGCGGATTGAATCGTTCTTATTGGAAAATGCGACGTTATTATTGCAGAGTACAACATTAAGATTGCAGATTGAAACGTTCTTATTGGAGAACACCGCATTAAGATTGCGACTCGAAACATGATTATTGGAGAGTGCAACATCAAGATTGTGACTTGAAACATTCTTACTTGGCTCTAATTTTCCGTGATTGACAATTGGGCTTGTATTCTGCCGATAGACTGCTGAAAATCCTCCAGAGAATCAACCGTCACCGCCAACTTAAGCAACTCATCCAAAACCGATAAATCAGAAATTCCCATCAGATAAGTTTCTATTTCTAAGGTAAGTTCACCAAGACGAACTAGTAAAACCGCCTTAATATAGTCACGAGCTTTTTGCAATGCACCAATTTCCTTACCTCGTTCCATACCACGAAGTGACCTATTACTTAATAAAAGCATGGTTCTTTCCTCCTCAAATTGTTGACTGTATTCCTTCCAAAGACTGCCAGAAATCATCTGGAGAGTTAACAGTTGCCGCGATTGTTAGAATTTGATTTAAAATAAATAAATCGGAAATTTGGCTTAAATGACTTTCGACATCTGAAGTAACATTGCCAAGTCGAGCCTGTAAAACCGTTTTAATTGCAGCGCGAGAATTTTGTAAAGCCCCAATTTCCTTGCCAATTTCCTTGCCAATTTCCTTGCCAATTTCCTTGCCTCGTTCTAGACCACGAAGTTCCATATTACTTAATAAAGGCATGGTTCTTTCCTCCTCAAATTGTTGAATTTTAAAATCTAAACTTTCTTGTAAAAAACTAGGTAAAGTCATCATTCTGTCAATAATTTGAAACAGTTTGATAATCTTTTCCCTCGTTAAGCCCCGATCATACAACCCTCGAATCAAAGACCACTTCCAAACCTCCCTTTGTTCAGGATTGCCCGTCGTTGCCTTCGTTTTCAGGTGTGCCATCACAATCATAGCAAACGGATTCAAACTCGACTCTAATTCAGCCCAGCGTGACTCATAATCCAACAGTTTAGCGATCAAGAACTTGATTGTCACCTCAGAGCCAGCAAAACCATAACGAAAACGATTTGGTCGCCAATTAGTCCGCTCATCTCCCAGAATAGCTAAACTGACCACAGGCTTGTGATACAAATCAAAAGCACGGTAGTTGTAGATATACATTCGCCTAGAAAATTCAACATCATACTGACTTTGTACCTCGATATGAACGAGTATCCAAATGTCCTGGTTATCTAATAACCAAACTTGATAGAGCTTATCGGCAATACATTTTTCTGTATCCGAAGAAGCCGTAATTTGTTGCAACTCTTTATCTAACGATTGGGGAAGAATTGTCCAATCAATCTGTTGGTAAATTTCAGGAAAAAAGAAGAACAGAAAGTCGTCAAAATATTCGTTTAGTGCTTCTTTCCAAGATTCGTCATAGTTAGCAGTAACGGAGTTCATTAATTTCCCTTGATTGACGATTGAGCTTGTATTCTGCCGACAGACTGCCGAAAATCCTCGAGAGAATCAACCGTCACCGCCAACTTAAGCAACTCATCTAACACCGATAAATCAGAAACCTGCTCAAGCGAACTATCAACGCCGAAAGAAACCTCACCAAAGCGAACTTTTAAAACTGCCTTGATATAATCACGAGCATTTTGCAATGCACCAATTTCCTTACCAATCTCCTTACCAATCTCCTTACCAATTTCCATACCTCGTTCCATACCTCGTTCCATACCACGAAGTTCCATATTACTTAATAAAGGCATTGTTCTTTCCTCCTCAAATTGTTGAATTTTAAAATCTAAACTTTCTTGTAAAGGATTAGGTAAAGTCATCATTCTGTCAATAATTTGAAACAGCTTGATAATCTTTTCTCTCGTTAATCCCCGATCATACAACCCTCGAATTAAAGACCACTTCCAAACCTCCCGTTGCTCAGGATTTCCCGTCGTTGCCTTCGTCTTCAGGTGTGCCATCACAATCATAGCAAACGGATTCAGACTAGACTCCAATTCAGCCCAGCGCGACTCATAATCCAACAGTTTAGCGATCAAGAACTTGATTGTCACCTCAGAGCCAGCAAAACCATAGCGAAAACTATTCGGTCGCCAATTAGTCCGCTCATCTCCCAGAATAGCTAAACTGACCACAGGCTTGTGATACAAATCAAAAGCACGGTAATTGTAGATATACATTCGCCTAGAAAATTCAGCATCATACTGACTTTGTACCTCGATATGAACGAGTATCCAAATGTCCTGGTTATCTAATAACCAAACTTGATAGAGCTTATCGGCAATACATTTTTCTGTATCCGAAGAAGCCGTAATTTGTTGCAACTCTTTATCTAACGATTGGGGAAGAATTGTCCAATCAATCTGTTGGTAAATTTCAGGAAAAAAGAAGGACAGAAAGTCATCAAAATATTCGTTTAATGCTTCTTTCCATGATTCGTCATAGTTGGCAGTAAAGGAGTTCATTAATTTCCCGTGATTGACAATTGGGATTGTATCCCGCCGATAGATCGTCGAAAATCCTCTAGAGAGTTAACTGTTGCGGCTATTGTTAAGATTTGATTTAAAATAGACAAATCAGAAATTTCACTTAAAGAATTTTCAACATCTGAAGTAACACTGCCAAGTCGAGCCTGTAAAACCGTTTTAATCGCAGTGCGAGAATTTTGTAAAGCCCCAATTTCCTTACCAATTTCTTTACCTCGTTCTATACCACAAAGTGACCTATTACTTAATAAAAGCATAGTTCTTTCCTCCTCCCTAATTGATCGTAAACCGTCGTTAAAACCGTAGCAACAGAGGGGCTTGTCATGGTAAACCTGCATTCATGCGAATTTTCCGAGGATCGTAGCATAGAAACTCAGGGAAACAATACTAGATTCATTGAAAATTTGTAACGTTTGTTACTGGACAGTGCGAAGTTCTAGGAGAATCAACGAGTTTATTAGGGTTTCAGCCCCCAACGCTCCTTAAGTCCCACAATCGCTAAAACGCTTTTAAGACAAGGCTTTTAGGTGTTTTGTCAAAATGTCTGACGGAAAACTTCGCACTCACCAGTAAGTTGAAACTGTTAATTATTTAAAACGCATACAGGCAAGGAGATGATCGCCCCTTGTTACAAGACTTTCAGCAAAATCATTATGCAATCTAAATTCGTGACAGCTTAGTTGTAAAGAGTAGTTTAGACTTACTCCGTTGGTTTATCATTGTCGAGTAAATCCTGAAGAAAAGGTTCAAGATTTTTAGGGCGATAATCGGAACAAGCCTTCAATCGTTTGACCACACTATGATGAACAGTGACAACTTTGGTGTTAAAAGATCGCCATTCTTCACCCCCTAAAGCCGACAAGCCCTTAACACTGTTATCGAACTTAATTGTTGGGTCTAGTTTGATTTGGAATTCCTCACTTTCAGATTCCGTTGAGTCAAATTCCAATCCCAATTTTTTAGCCTGATTAATCATCCATTGTAACGGGTAATCGGAAAGTCCTTGATAGTCTTTTTTTCCGCCACCGATACAGCTATGTTCACCGGCAAATAAAACTTCTTTGACAACTTGCTCAGGATTTTGAGGATTGGTTTTTAGGGGAGTTGAAGGAAAGTTTTTGCGTTTTTCATCAATGGCCACAGCATGAAAGGCATTCTGAATAATGGGACTTAATTTTGTATCGCTAAATTCATATTTTTGATGATAAAACTTAGCGAGGGGAAACCAAGGGGTTAAATCAGGAATGCCAAAAGTTCCCACCGTATCCCAACAACCTAACATTTTAATGGGAATACGATGCTGAAGATATTCCTTTTCTGTATCTATTTTTTGAGCATTAGCTTCACGGAATTCCTGAGCTTTAGCACTATCAGAACGAACGGTATGGTCTCTATAAAGTTGATAAGCTTGGGGTATCTCTCCAACTTTGGAGCGTTTTAACAGTCCACATTTATCCATTAAACTGGCTAAACAACGAACGGCATAGGCTCCCCGACTAAAACCGAATAAATAGATTTCATCTTGGGTTTCAGGATTATAGTTAATGCAAAGAAAACGATAGGCATCTTGAATCATGCGATCAAGACCCCAACCAAAAGTTTCATTCTCTAAACATTTAATAAAATCATTATCTTCAGTTGTGCCATACCCTGATAAAAAGACGATTTGGGGAGTTTGATCTTCAGCAATATACTTGATAGATTGGGCAAATTTAACTACATTACTGGGATAAGTCCCCGCAGATTCCTGCCAAGAACCATCACAACAAATAATTAACCGTTTTTTCTGAATTGAGTCAGCCAGGGGAATGGATTCAGAAGTTGTAGTTTCAGGAATTGCAGTTTCAGAAATCTCCTCAATAGTTTCATTTGTTTGATCAGAAAAAGCAGTTTCTTCGGCAATGATAATTGGTTCTAAATTTTCTATGACAGAAGATTCTTGATTTTCGGGTTGAGAATCCTGCTCAAGCACTTCATCCAATTCAGTGAGCATTTCTGGTGTTTCCAAAATTAATACTTCTTGATGGTTAATGGTGATAGCCTCTGATTCAATCGGTAAGTCAGAATTTATCACCTCGGCAGCATTTTCATCGGTAGTAATAACTTCAGTCAATTCATCAGTTTCTAAAGGAGATTCTTCTTCAATGGAGTCAAAAATTTCGTTGATCATGGTTGTTCTTTTAGTCTTACTTTTAGCATGACTGTTGGTTCGAGTTTTGGATTTAGGGGCAAAGGATGATTTTGGAGGAAGACTATCTAGTTGCCAGCTTGTCCCATAGGGAATACCATTATTGTTATAGCTGGTTTGATCCTCCACATTACCATTGAGCGATAAATAAGTGACTAAGCCAATTTCATCTCCTAGAGGATATTGATACATATCTTTTTGGATTTCTTCTTGACTACGCGCTTGATTCCAAATAGACAGTTCGGTAAGATAACCTTGCCAATAATGAGAGAGCTTAACGGATGCTCCCAAGGTTATTTTTTCAATGCCTGTTAAGGTACGGTTATGACCGTTGCCACGATGCCAAATCAGACCGTTGCGATAGATCAACATTCGACCCGCGATCGCGTTTTTGACAAAGGCCCAATGAGTCCAATGATTATAATCCTTGAGCTTAACTTTTTTTTCAATCCGATCAAAACCTTCTTCATTACCTGCGTCCCAAAAAATAGAAGGAGTGACTGGATCGCCCCAGGGAAGAGTAATATGTAAAACGCGGTTATTTTCCTGATTAAAAGCCTCTAAAAGAGTCGTTTCTGTCGCTAAATTGTTTTCTCCCTTTGCCCAAAATGCAATGGTGATGCTATTATCAATATTGAAAAATCCTTGGGATAACTCGATATGATCATCTATGCCATTGAACCTTAAGACGGATCGTTGTTCAGCCATTGATTTTCTCCTGGTAATTTTCAGCGATTAAAAAATGATTAATCATGTTAGTCATCTTAAAAAATAGATTAAATTGGATGTTAAAACTTAGAAAAATTGATCAAAGTTAGGGAGGACTGGCACTTTGTTCGCCCCATTCTGCTCAATTCTAGCAGTATTTGCGGCTATTTAGCTCAAAATATTGTTCCCAAGCTTTACCCCTAGAGACTTTTATCGTAAAGTGGTGAGAGACAGTCTGGTTTATTCCAATTGTAGCCGTTTTGTTCTTCACCCAGGGAATCTCGAAAATATACTACTTTTTACGCTATGCAAACCCCCGTTGTATCTGAGCAGTCCTCCAATAATCCCTTTTCACTGTTTGGTCAATTTTGGAAAAATCTTAAAATTGTAGCTCAACCCTATTGGTATCCAACCGAGTTAAATGGACGAGCCTTTGGAGATGTGATCATTTCCTGGGGAATGTCAGCATTGATAATTCTAACCGTTTTGGCGACAGTGGGGGTGGAGGCTTTTAGTAGCTATTGGAATCGTTATGTCCTCGATATTATTATCCAAGATAGAGACCTTTCTAAATATCTAAATACCCTGTGGCTATCCAGTTTATTGATTGTGGTTGTAACAGGGTTATTTGCTTTTTCTCAGTTTATTCGTCGCAAAGTCGCTTTAGATTGGTATAAATGGCTCAGTACACAAACCGTTAAGAAATATCTCAATGACCGTGCTTATTATAACATTAATTTCACCTCAGATTTAAAAAATCCTGATCAAAGATTATCTCAAGAAATTGAACCAATTACCACCATGACCTTAAGGTTTTTAATTACCTTGGTGGAAAAAGGGTTACAAATGATTACTTTTTCAATTATTCTTTGGACAATTTCTCAGCAAATTGCCGTGTATTTAGTAATCTACACGATCGCAGGAAATTTAGTGGCGATTTATCTAACCCAGGAATTAAACAAAATTAATCAATCCGAACTTAATTATAAGGCAGATTATAGTTATGCGTTAACCCATGTTCGTAACCATGCGGAATCCATTGCTTTTTTTCAGGGAGAAGAGCAGGAAGCAAAAATGATTGAACGTCGTTTTGAACGGGTTATCCAAAGCTCAGAAAAACTCATTAATTGGGAACGGTTTAATAATCTTTTTAATCGGGGTTATCAGTCAGCGATTGGTATATTTTCAATGTTTATTTTGACACCCATGTTTATTCAAAATGAAATTGATTATGGGGAGATTAGTCAAGCCAGTTTATGTTGTTTTCTTTTTTCCAATGCCCTGGGACAATTAATTACTGAATGGGGAACATCGGGTAAAGTCTCGAATTATATTGAACGGTTAGCCGCTTTTGCCGATGCTTTAAAAGTTGCAGGTGAAGAACCGAAAAACTTAAGTCGTATTACAACCCTAGAAGATAATCGTCTGGCTTTCGAGAATTTTACCCTACAAACTCCCGATTATCAAAAGGTGATTGTGGAGAATTTATCGGTTTCTGTCCCGTTGGGAGAAAGCCTATTAATTATCGGCCCCAGTGGCAGGGGAAAAAGTTCTTTGTTACGGGCGATCGCGGGTTTATGGAAGGCGGGCAGTGGTCGTTTAGTCCGTCCTCCTTTGTCCGATATGTTATTTTTACCCCAACGCCCTTATATTATTCTTGGCACTTTACGCGAGCAATTACTTTATCCCCATGCAGATGTTCAAATCAGCGATCAAGAATTAGAAATTATCCTAAAAAAAGTCAATCTTCAACATTTATTAACTGAAAAAAATAGCTTTGATCGAGAAGTTAATTGGGAACAGGTTTTATCTCTCGGAGAACAGCAAAGATTAGCCTTTGCCCGACTATTGATTACTCGCCCTACCTTTACTATCTTAGATGAAGCAACCAGTGCCTTAGATTTACCAAACGAAGCCAGCTTATATCAACAATTACAAGAAACTGAAACCACTTTTATTAGTGTGGGTCATCGAGAAAGTTTATTTAATTACCATCAATGGGTCTTAGAGTTAACCGAAAATTCCCATTGGCAACTATCAACCGTCGCAGATTATCAGCAAAAAAAAGTTAATACCGTAGAAGTCAGATCAACAAATTTAGGAAATTCCCAGGAGGTAAAAATAGAAGAGACTTTATCCGACTTTAAAACTGAGGATCAGTCAGAAATTCAAGCAATGCCTGAAATAACAGAGGGTTTATCCCATAAACAAATGCAAGCACTCACTGATTATTCTTTAGGTAGTGTTCGGAATCGAGCTAGTTTAGGCAAAACAATTACTGCTAAGGATGGTTTTAATTATCGTTACGATAAAGACCCAAAAATCTTACAATGGGTTAGGATATAGAACTTTCTAGCTAATTTATTTGAATTTTGCCAATTTCTATATCTCAAATCAGCCGTATGTTAGGAATTTCATCAAATGAAAGCACTGGAAAAACTTGTGACGGAACGATTATATTTAGTACCCTTAAAGGTTGAACTTCTGAAAGCGGCAATCATAGGTATTGATGAATTAGCAACAACTTTGGGTGTAAAAGTTGCTCCTGACTGGGCTGATCAAGAGTTTATTCAAGTTTTTCCTGATATTGCAGATATTTTGTTGAAATTCCCTTTACAAAATGAGTGGGGATGGGGGAGTTTAATTATTCATCAAACAGAAAATACCCTTATTGGTCATGTGATGATCAAAATTATTCCTGATGCCACAGGTTTCCCAACCGATGCTGTAGAACTTGGTTATCAAGTAGCGTCGTTATATCGCCGACAAGGGTACGCATCTGAGGCGACAAAAGCCATGATGGATTGGACGCTTTCTCAACCTGGTATGCAAACAGTGACTGCTGGATGCGATCCCAATAATATAGCTTCAAAGCGAGTTTTAGAAAAAATAGGAATGGATTTGATAGAAGCACGGGAGAAAATCTTGGTGTGGAAATTGAGCAGATCAAAAATTTTATAACCGTCATGGCAACTTTAGTTCAGCAGTTCAGGGCTTTTGTATTTTTGACTACATTCTGAATTTGGAATTGTTGTAGATAGGGCTTGCCGAAAAAAAGCTGAAACCCTTACTAGACAATACTTTCAGGTATTTTGGAAAGGATCAGGTGCAAGTTTATGGCATTTGGAAGCTCAAAATCTATGCACTTTACTGGAAAATTGTGGGGTAGAACGGGAAACTGATCTCTGAAGTCACCATTTTTCGCGCCCTATGGCATCTAGGTTCGTTTTGTGGACTTATTCAGCAAGCCCTAGATAGGATGATTTAATTTTATGGTCAAATTATGGTTGACAAAGAAAAAGCAGGATGCTACAATACTTTTTAAGTTTATGACAGTTAAGGTCTTAAACCTGTTTACTCAATACCAAAAGAGGTATAACTATGACCAAAGATCAACAAGGTAAATTACTCCCCTTCTTTGCTCGTTTCTTATCCGTAAGCGAAGAAGAATCTGCCCCTGATTCTCCTTCCTTCGCAAACACAAAAAAATGGCCTTCTGACTGGGAAGAATCCTTCTAACTGGGAAGAATATTAATTCAGATGACTTGAGTAACTAAAATAACTTTAGTAATTACTCAAAAAAATAAATACTGCAACTAGTCAAGCCAAGGCAAGACTTTTTGCAGTGTTTTGTTACGTTACGATAAATAAAAACTTAAAAGCTTTAAAATAGGGTTAAAATATAGAAGTGTTTTTAACGAATTAATTGTCCTTCTTCTTTGACGAAACCTATAATTTTTATTAAGTTCCACATTCTATGAAAGAATCCCCTAACATTGTTTTATTATTGACCCATAGCGGTGATTTTTTTACCATTGACTGCGTAGCTGAAGCTATAGAAAAAAAAGGAGCCATCCCTTTTCGCTTAGATACCGATAAATTTCCCTTAGAGGTGCAACTAACAGCCCAATTTGAGGGTAAAAAAAGCTTTCACCAATTAACTTATAATAATCAATCTATTGATAGTGAACAGGTTAAATCCGTTTGGACAAGACGTATTTGGCAACCTGAATTAACGGCGGATTTAGATCCTCAGTTTCGGGAGGCTTGTTTGCGAGAATCCCAGGCGACTTTAGCAGGTTTTTGGGATAGTTTAAGATCAGCCCGTTGGCTAGACCATTTAGCCAAAATTGAGACCGCTAAAAATAAGTTATTACAGCTACGTTTAGCTTCAGAAATTGGCTTAATTATTCCCCCTACCTTAGTGACCAATAATCCTGATGCTGCAAGGGATTTTTTTTCCCAGGTTCAAGGGAAAATGGTGAGTAAATTGTTAACCGCGATCGCCCACAGTATGGAATCGCCCGAATTTTTCCTTTATACCAGTAGGGTGAAAGAAGAAGACCTCAAAGAACTGGAATCTTTACGTTATTGTCCAATGGTTTTTCAAGCCGAAATTCCTAAACAATTAGAATTAAGGATTGTAATGGTTAATGGGCAGTCGTTCGTAGGGGCTTTAGACTCTTCTCAGTATAATAAGGCGGGCGTAGATTGGCGCAGACCTGGCATTGATCCAGGGGCTTGGCAACATCACACTTTACCAGATTTATTAGTTAAGCAACTTCAGGTTTTTATGGTCAATTTAGGGTTGAATTTTGGCGCATTTGATTTGATTTTAACGCCATCAGGAGAATACGTGTTTTTAGAAGTTAATCCCGTTGGTGAGTGGGGAATGTTAGAACGTGATTTAGATTTGCCGATTTCCACGGCGATCGCTGATTTTTTAGTCTGCTAAAAATTAATTGTTAGATCGTAGAACAGGCTTCTAGCCTGTGGACAGGCAGGATGCCTATCCTACATTTTGTATTTAATTGCAACCAGCTACTTAAAAAGTATTAACTTTAAATTCTAAGGAGATTTATGACCGTTTTAATTGTTACTTTTAGTCACGACAATGAAAGTATTCCCCTAGTAATCAAAGCCCTAGAAACGATGGGCAAAAAAGCCTTTCGTTTGGACACCGATCGCTTCCCCACAGAAGTCAAAATTGATCTCTACTCAGACGATCAAAAAGCAGGAATTATTACCGATGGCGAACAACAATTAGAGCTATCCGAAGTTTCTTCTGTCTGGTATCGGCGCATGAGACAGGGGCAGAAATTACCCAATGATATGGATAGTCAATTTCGAGAAGCTTCTCTCAAGGAATGTCGGTTAAGTCTTCGAGGCATGATTGCGAGTTTACCTGGCTTTCATCTTGACCCTATTACCAATGTAGATCGCACTAATCATAAACAATTACAACTACAAGTAGCGCGACAATTAGGTTTATTAATTCCTGGGACTTTAACCTCTAATAATCCTGAAGCTGTCAAGCAATTTGCTCAGGAATTTAAAGCAACGGGAATTGTGACTAAAATGCTTTCTCAATTTGCGATTTATGATGAAAATAAACAAGAAATGGTTGTTTTTACCAGTCCTGTCACCGACGAAGACCTAGATAATTTAGAAGGCTTACAATTCTGCCCCATGACTTTTCAGGAAAATATTCCTAAAGCTTTGGAATTAAGAATAACCATCGTGGGCAAACAGCTATTTACGGCGGCTATCAATTCCCAGCAGTTAGAAGGAGCCACCTACGATTGGCGCAAAGAAGGCAGGGCTCTCCATCAACAATGGCAAGCTTACGATTTACCTCAAATTATTGAAAAGCAATTACTTGAACTCATGACATATTTTGGTCTCAATTATGGCGCGATTGATATGATTGTTACACCAGATGAACGCTATATCTTTTTAGAAATTAATCCCGTTGGCGAATTTTTCTGGCTAGAACTTTACCCACCTCATTTTCCCATTTCTCAGGCGATCGCTGAAATACTAGTCAACTCATAAAAAAGCAAAAAATTCGAGGCTGGTAATTTAAGACGAATATGATATGCTACTAGCAGTTTATGTTTTTAAAGCTGTTACTCAGAACCTAAGAGGAATAACGATGGCTTATCCCAACACCCAACAAACTAAAGCAATCCCCTTCTTTGCTCGTTTTTTATCCGTCGATCAAGAAGAAGCTCCGACACCTGAATCCCCTGATTCTCAACCCGCTCCTGTTTGGACTTGGAAGTGGCCCTCTGACTGGGAAGACAGTTAATTAAGATGGGCTTACTAATTAAAGTAACGTTTAATTAGCCCAAGCAAAAAAGCAAATGCCGCAATTAGTCAAGCCGAGGCAAGACCTTTTGCGGTATTTTTTTGTGGTTACAAATTGCTTACCCGAACTTACTCTTCAGCGATTTCAACTTCCCTGGGAGTAACGGGTTCCTTAGATGCGATTTCCACCTCAATGGCATTTTTTAGGTTAAGCTTTAGAACTTGAGAAATGGGTAAACCGTCCACTTCCTTAATGAGATATTCTTGGGTTTCTGTTTCACGACGCTTGAGATAGACTGCTTTAAGCAGAGCCTCGATACCATAACCCGTCACAATATCACCAATAATTGTAGATATACCTAGCACTCCTAGTCCACCAACTAGACCAAGAGGGCCACCTAATCCAAAAAGTGCGTAAATCGCAGGATAAGCAGTCGCACTGGACGCACTGACAGCAATAATGAAAACAATGCCAGGTAGTCCGAGAGAAGCAAGTTTTTGAACAATTTCATCAAGAGAAACTCCCCAAGAGACGAGTTTTTTGTTGATTTCTTCAGGATTAATACCCAGAAAATGATTAGGGATGTTAGCTTCAGCAGTTTCCGTCATTGATAACGCTCCTATAATTACTAAGTTGGGTTGGTTGGTCGGAATTTCAGTCAAGTGGACTGTCCATTGCTAATATAAAGTTATATAGCATCGGCTTCCTACTCAATAAGATGCCTTTGAAGGAACCTACATTGATCTTACCCTAAAGCGAGAGGCGGCTCCCGCGTTCCGGCGGTAGAAACACTTCGCTCACTTTGAATCTTACAGCCCACATTTCGCGTTTAGGTCAAGTCCACAAAGCCCGATTATATCATGGTAAGCGCAAGAAAAATAATATACTAATGTGACATACAAAAAAGGCAAGAATAGATGATTGAATATCCCTCAATCTTCCCTAACTTTCCCAGGCTTTTCCCCCGACCTCTAAACCGGCTAAAGAACTAGCATCTTCAACAATGATTTGACCTTGATGATGTCCCAGACAGCTGGGGCGATCGCGTAAAGTTAGAGATAATTGGCCCCGCAATGTTTCCCGACAACAAATTTGCAATCCCTGTTCTGTAGGGGCACGAAGTAATGTGCCGGCTAACTCCGTTGTTCCTAATAATTCCACTTCAAAATGATGATTGTGGGCTTGTAATTGCCATTGACCCCAGGGAGCAATACGCCAAGAAATCTGAGCATTCCAAGGGGCAAATTCGTAAAATTTACCCTGATAATGAATACCGATCATTCCTACTTTTTCAGAAATTCCTAACACCTTTCGTCTTCCTCCCCCTGCGGTGACAGCTAAATCTTTTTCCCGATCAAAGGCATTGCAATGAAGCCAAAACCATTGTTGAGGAAAAGAACAACCCCAGTTTTTTTCACTGTAAGCAGGAGCCTTTTCAAACTGAATTAAATCCCCATTCCATTCGATCCAACCCGTTGCTAAACCATGAGCCATTAAAATTTGCCAACCTGGTTCAAATATTGGCAAGGCTGAAAGCCAACCGGCTGTCGATCGCTGACTTTGGTGAGTATTGCCCCAGCCATAGAGCGGTTGAGTTCGATAACACCAGCGACAGGATTGGCCCGAATAGGGATTTTTTAAAGATCCCTGGTGTAAAGTGGCAGTGACTTGATAGCCCTGGGAAATCCTTTGCTCAAAAAGTGCTGAGTCCAAAAGTTGGGGAGCAATAGGCGGAGAATGCTGACCCCAATGGACTAAGGCTAAATAGTCTGGACTGGCCCAAAAACGCTGGAGATTTGGAAAGGTTCGGCAGAAATATTGATCCTGTTTACCTAAAATTTGAGCGGCTCCTCCCGATTTTCCCGTTTGACCCAGGGGATCTTCAATGGAATACATAAAAGCGAAGGATTCTTGCAGTTGTGGTAACGTTATCCGAAAATACCAGCCTTCAAAGAAATCGGCACTTTTGCCATCCCAATGATAACCACTATGGGGAGTTTGTAGAGGATTATACCAATCTTTATCCGTCATTTTTAAGCGTCTTTATTCTTCTAGGTTGGGATAAAAAAGGCGAGCGGAAATAGTAGATATTCTAGAAAAAAGAGTTTCCAAATAAATTGATAGAAGGCAGCGATCTCCGTTTTGTCTTCTAAGTTAAGATACTGACTTTGCCACCAAAGTAAAATCAACAGGAAACTATGATAACCAACCAAAAAGTAGGTATTAGCATTGGGTAAAAAGGTTAAACCGGCAATCATCATGATCACATAGGCCAAGGTAATCACACCACGAGTAATCTGTAAAACCGTTCCTTTGCCTAGAATTAAGGTAAAAGTTTGGATCTGAAATTTTTGATCTCCTTCTGTATCTGGCACATCTTTAAAAAGGGCGATCGCAATACTAAAAATAAGAATAAATAAAGTTAAGACAATGAGACTAGGGGGAAATATGACCTGATTAGTTAGAGTCTGGGTGAAATAACCAAAAAGTCCCACATTCACAACCAAACCGCGCACACTTAAAATGCAGATTGCGGCCAATAAAGAAAAACGTTTGAGACGAAGGGGAGGAACAGAATAGGCAGATCCAATGACTAAACTAATGCCTACTGTCGCCAATAACCAAGGACTTAAAATAGCTGCTAAAATCATTGCCAAAATACCGGCTATGGCAACAATCCATTGTCCTTGTTGAAGGGAAAACTCACCACTTGCTAAGGGTAAATGGGGCTTATTAACACGATCAATCTCCACATCATAAAGTTGATTAAGTCCTACAATATAAACATTGCCACCCAGACAAGCAATCCAGGCTCCCAATAAGATTCCTAAACTAGAAAAGATGAAATTTAAGTTTAAGCTGGAGTTTAAATTTGGCTCAATTGTTGCTAAAGCCAAGCAGTAGAGCGCGATCGCACTTAGGCTAGTGCCAATAATAGTATGGGGACGAGAAAACTGCCAAAGTTGAGTCACAAATAATTGAAATTTGTCCATGAAAAATATACTCTCTGCTCTGAGATGATTAAGGCTTGGGTATTGTAAAATTTTCCTAAATTTGGCGATCGCTTTTTAGGGAATTGGTAAGGGGTGATCACAGTTTAGAGATTAGGCATAAACCCAAAAAATTTAGCCGCGCCTGCTATCAGAGCGATGATGAGAGCCGTCAAGATTCCCCTATTCACAAATTCCTGATTCTCCAGTCGTTTCCCAAAGCCTGTTACTTTCTCGTCAAGGGTTTTAATTTGTCCTGAGAGTCTTTCGTCAAGGGTTTTAATTTGTCCTGAGAGCTTTTCGTCAAGGGCTTTAACCTGTCCTGAGAATTTTTCGTCAAAGGCTTTAACCTGTCCTGAGAGTTTTTCGTCAAGGGCTTTAACATCGCCTCGGATTTCTGATTGGGATACCTTAATATCGGTTAACTCATTCTCAATGCGTTCTAACCGATTGTCAATTTTGGCTAGGACATCTTCTAACTTGGTTTCAACGATGGTTGGAGGCATAGGTTATCATTCCTTTAGATTTTAGGAAGAGACAGGGAGAAGGTCGCACCTTTTCTCTTTTTAGGGTAACGGATTGCTGGGCAGATGATGATCTCCATTCCCCTTATCCTAACAAGTGATCGCTTTTTTATCTTGAGTTAGGGGTGATCGCGGTTGTAAACATTGATAATGTTCTGAATCTGTGGCTACTAGCTCTCTCTCTAATGGGCAAACTGACTACAATTCAGAAAATCGATCCACAGGTGATAATGTTCTGAATCTGTGGCTACTAGCTCTCTCTCTAATGGGCAAACTGACTACAATTCAGAAAATCGATCCACAGGTTTACAACATCACCTGTTTAGAGATTAAGTTAATTATTAATTAGTCAGTAAATTTGTCTATTTTGAATTTTTGTCCAGTTTTCCGATAAAATTAAAGTAATTATTTTTTTTTGATTCTTTGATCTTTATCCATGACCCTAGAGCAGTTACGCATTTTTTTGGCGGTTGCCGATCATTTACATTTTACGAATGCGGCAGATGCTCTTTATATTACCCAACCGGCCGTCAGTGCAGCCATTCAAAATTTAGAATCGGAATATGGCGTTAAATTATTTCATCGGATTGGGCGGCGCATTGAAATCACAGCGGCTGGGAAAATGTTACAAATTGAAGCGCAGAAAATTTTAGAACAAGTGATATTAACAGAGCGAGGATTACGAGAACTTAATAATTTACAACGGGGAGAGTTAAATCTTGGTTCTAGTTTTACGGTGGGTAACTACTGGCTGCCGGAACGTATTAGTCAGTTTAAATGTAAATATCCTGGCATTGTGGTTAATTGTACTTTGGCTAATGCAGATGATATTTGTGGAGGGACAGCCACTGGTCTATTTGATTTGGGTATTATTGCTGGGGAAGTTAAGATACCTTTGCAAAAAACCTTAACATCGGAAGTTGTTGGCAGCGATCGCCTGAAAATTGTGGTCGGAAAATCCCATCCTTGGTTTACAAAAGAAGTCATTCAAGTCGAAGATTTATTAACGACAACCTGGGTAATGCGAGAAGCGGGATCGGGAACCCAACAAATGTTTGAACAGGCATTACAAAACTGGGGAATTAAACCTCAAGATTTAGAGATTATTTTAGTCTTTAATAGTAGTGAAATGGTGAAAGCGGTAGTAGAAAGTGGTGTCGGGGCAACAGCTTTACCGGAACTTATGGTCAAAAAAGAAATTAAATTAAATACGCTTCGAGCAATTAATGTACTTGAAGTCAACAGCAAAACCCCGGCCGAAATTGTCCGTCCTGTCTTAAAACTTAAGCATTATCAACGTTTCCAAACCCGCATCTCTCAAGCCTTTGAAGAAATTCTGGCAAACCATTCTTGTCAAGAATCATAAACTTAATCAATAGGATTGAGAATATTGAGAATACTTAATTAACTCATTAATATCTAAAATTTTTTGACTGCCACTATCCACAATTAAGGGTAAGTGACCATTCCACTTTTTGAGGGTTTGTCTTTGTAAAATTTCTGGGGTTAAGGATGCTTGAATTAAACGATTTGCTTCAGCCTCTCCTTTTGCTAGATTGACTTTTGCCTCTGCTTTTTTCAGTGCTTTTTGAGCAATAAAGCCAGCCCGTCTAGCCTCTTGTTCAGCAATTTGTTTTGCTTCGACCGCTTCTTGAAAACGATCAGAAAAATGAATATTGAGGAAAGATAGATCATCCATTAAGATATGGTAAATTTTTAGGCGATCGCGGAGTTTGGTATCGACTTCCGTTTTAACCTGACTGCGTTGTGTGATCATTTCTTCGGCAGTATATTGAGCCGTAACAGACTTAATTACTTCTGAAAGTGAGGGATTAATAATTTTATCGATAATCTGATTTTGATTGCCAATTTGCTGAAAAATGAGATAAATTTTGTTTGCATCCAGATGCCAATTCAGGGCCACCTCTAGAGAAATATTCTGAAGATCTTGGCAAGCTGCTTGGACAATAATTTCCTGTTTTTGTACCCTAACGCTCAGTTTTTCAACCGTATTAACGACAGGAATAAGGGGATGTAAACCCTCCGCTAAGATCACCTCTTTGACCTGACCAAACTCCATCAAAACGCCTCGTTTTCCGGCGGGAATGACGACAAAAAAGGTGGAGATAATCGCTAAAATAAGCAAAGTCAAAATGATACGTCCTGCAATAGAAGTATCCCTGTTGCGAGAAGCTGTCTTGGGACTTGATGGACGATCAGAGGGGTGCGACCTTTAGTTGATAAAAGCTGTTGTAATCAGGGTTCTACAGGGAACCCATATTGATCAAGTTTTGCCCAAAATTGACTCCATCGTTCCTTGGTCAATACCAAAGCTCGTAGGCTCAAAATAATTCCTGCTCCTTTTTCCTTCCATCGCATCCCTGAACAACATAATCGTTGTTTGACCAACGTCTTACAAGCTGCTTCCGTAACACCTGAACCAATCGGATACTTTTTCTCTAAGTATTCAGCATAATCCATTTGATGCTGATGATTCTCGTAATAAGTAATCGCCGCTTGTAGTTTCTCGGTAAGATTCTTAGAATGACTTTTTTCTTCTTTGACTTCTTTCATCAGATTTAGCAGTTCTCCTGCTTTTCCTTTTTCATGCTTGAGTTCTCGACAATTTTCAGTCAACCATTCTTTTTGTTTTGACACTGTATTCGGATGCAACGCTTCTGCCAAGGCACCTAAGTAACCAGAGGCATGATAGAAATCTAATATCTGTTCTTCCGTTTGCTTTTCTAAAAACTTCCAATTTGATTCTGCCCCGTCTGCTATCCCGACCAATGTTGCCTCTGGATAACGTTTTTTCGCTCGCTCAATTTCTCTTTCTAATCTTTCTAGAAAACTCTTTTTTCCATACTCTGGTGCCGCACCTAGATAGATTGTATGTTGACGTTCTCCCTCACTATCGTATAGGGAAACGGTTCCCACCATTGCTTCACGGTAGCCATCCTCACACATCAGCATACAGGTTCCATCTAATCCTATTCCCACTGTTGCAATTTGGCTATCCTCCTTGGGCGGGGCATAACTCCACGCTTCTTCTTTTGCCTGTACCACACTTCCTACTGCTTCACTCAATCTTTGGATATAGGATAGCGCTACTTTTCTACCATGATTTTCTAATAAATCATTTTTCACCTCTTTGCCTGCCATCCCTGACATTTTTGAGGATACCTGTTTTGCCAATAATGGCGTTGATGTTATGATTATCCTTGCTTCTCTTTCTAAGGGGCAATACGTTTTTCCTCCTACTGAACGCTGATATACATGACGATTCACTATAACCTCACCATAAGGTGTTTGATATTCTTTCGGTTGCTCTCCCTTACTCTTCCAGATTTCTTCACCGATTTTTAAGGGTGAACCATCTGTATCTAAATATTTCAAGGCTTCTTTGCTGGCGATGCAACCTACTTCGTTTAAGCCTTTTTGAATATTTATTTCTGTATCCAACATTGAACGACTTAGTTCTAATGTTAGTTCTATTTTTATCTTTGAACCCTCTACATTAATTAGTTTTGCTGTCATCATTGTTTCCTCTTTGTCACTTTTCATCTCATGTTAACACTTTTCTTTTCCTTCATCAACTAAAAGTCGCACCCGATCAGAGAAGGGAATTTCCATAGACAAAGATTAGGCAACCTCGCTAAAAAACCGAGTTTCTAAGGGTTTTACAAAAATTTGTTGACCGACCTTTATGCTCAAATCGTTAAACTGATGGCGATTCAAATGCACATCAAAATCGATTCCTTCGGGGTCGGCTAACTGTAGCTGAATTTCCGCTCCCAAAAAGGTAATACGTTGAACTACGGCCGGAACCGTCTGGGGAATAGACTCCGTTAAGATTTGAATTTGGCGAGGACGAACAAATACGGGTTTAGTTGTCGGTCGTTCTAAGGTTTCTTGAACTAAACGGGCTGTGGGTGGTAAGACATTGACCGCGCCAATAAAGCCCATCACAAAAGCACTAGCCGGATTGTCGTAAATTTCGGCGGTTGTACCGACCTGTTCAATTGCACCCTTATTCATAATTACAATTTCATTCGCGACTTCCATTGCTTCTTCTTGATCGTGAGTTACGAAAACCGTTGTGACCGGAAGTTCCTCATGAAGTCGGCGCAACCAGTGTCTTAATTCTTTGCGAATTTTGGCATCCAAAGCACCAAAGGGTTCATCTAACAGTAAAACTTCCGGTTGAACAGCTAAAGCTCTAGCTAAGGCGACCCGTTGGCGTTGTCCTCCCGATAGTTGATTGGGATAGCGATCGCCGAGACCCTGTAATTGAATTAAATCGAGTAAATCTCCTACCCGTTTTTTCGCCTGGGAGCGCGATATTTTACGAATTTCTAGGCCAAAGGCAATATTTTCCCAAATGGTCATCTCTTTAAAGAGGGCATAGTGCTGAAAAACAAAGCCAATATTGCGTTTTCTGACATCTAGATAAGTTGTGTCTTGACCATGAATCAGAATTTGTCCACTGTCAGGGGGTTCCAAACCGGCGATCGCTCTCAGTAGGGTAGATTTCCCTGAACCGGAGGGCCCCAACAAGGCGACCAGTGAACCCTCTTTAACCTCAAGATTTACCTTCTTAAGCGCGTGGAATTGACCAAAATGCTTAGAAACTTCTTTAATTAGAATCCCCATACTACCTCTGACGTTATCCACTGGACTTAGGCCATTTGGGCCAGTTTGACTAATCTCGCCATCATGGCAAGCTCACCATAACACACCTTTCCGTGAAAACCAATAGTAATTTAATTTAATTTAATTTTTGAATAATTTGCAAATGAATTAAAATTCAAGTAGAATGCAGTCCAGTTCTATTATAAGGATATTAACCATGAAGCAGATACCTGTCTGGAGTAATCGACTGAACCCAAAAATGCTGGGCCAAATTTTGGCGGGAGTGTTATTGGTTGTTAGTTTGCTGATCATTAATTTCCCTGCTCAAGCCCTCACTATTAATGAGTCCCCTAACCAACCTGTTACTTCGACAACAACAGCAAATATCAGTGAACCCACTACTACTGCGCCAGAATCTTTAGCCCCTAGCCCTCTTCCCAAATCCAAATGGGTGACAAAAACTCAGCTTACTTTCGATAAAGCTCTTACCAAAACCAAAACGGCGATCGCTGACCTGGCCAGCCAACTGGAAGAAGCCGCTACAACTACCGATGTCGTTGTGCAGAAACAAATTAAAAAGTCTCTAGAAAATAAACAGGATGATCTGGAGAATGCTGCCGATAAAATTGATGACCTGGTAGAAAAATTGCAAAAGGCGAACAAAAAACTGGCCGCGACTGTGGGTGATGCTCCCAATGAACTGCAAAGTCAGCTACAAATCCAGGCACAAAATCTTCAACAATCTTTAGATGCTGCTGTTCAGACGATTAATACTCTGGCCGATAGCACCGAAAAAGCCAAGAAAAATACCACAGAGGCCTTCCGTACTCAAATCAATAACCAGATCGAGGCAGTTAATCAGGGTGTGACCTTTAGTTGATGAAGGAAAAGAAAAGTGTTAACATGGGATGAAAAGTGACAAAGAGGAAACAATGATGACAGCAAAACTAATTAATGTAGAGGGTTCAAAGATAAAAATAGAACTAACATTAGAACTAAGTCGTTCAATGTTGGATACAGAAATAAATATTCAAAAAGGCTTAAACGAAGTAGGTTGCATCGCCAGCAAAGAAGCCTTGAAATATTTAGATACAGATGGTTCACCCTTAAAAATCGGTGAAGAAATCTGGAAGAGTAAGGGAGAGCAACCGAAAGAATATCAAACACCTTATGGTGAGGTTATAGTGAATCGTCATGTATATCAGCGTTCACCTTTGAGGAAAAACGTATTGCCCCTTAGAAAGAGAAGCAAGGATAATCATAACATCAACGCCATTATTGGCAAAACAGGTATCCTCAAAAATGTCAGGGATGGCAGGCAAAGAGGTGAAAAATGATTTATTAGAAAATCATGGTAGAAAAGTAGCGCTATCCTATATCCAAAGATTGAGTGAAGCAGTAGGAAGTGTGGTACAGGCAAAAGAAGAAGCGTGGAGTTATGCCCCGCCCAAGGAGGATAGCCAAATTGCAACAGTGGGAATAGGATTAGATGGAACCTGTATGCTGATGTGTGAGGATGGCTACCGTGAAGCAATGGTGGGAACCGTTTCCCTATACGATAGTGAAGGCGAACGTCAACCTACAATCTATCTAGGTGCGGCACCAGAGTATGGAAAAAAGAGTTTTCTAGAAAGGGTGCGACCTTTAGTTGATAAAAGCTGTTGTAATCAGGGTTCTACAGGGAACCCATATTGATCAAGTTTTGCCCAAAATTGACTCCATCGTTCCTTGGTCAATACCAAAGCTCGTAGGCTCAAAATAATTCCTGCTCCTTTTTCCTTCCATCGCATCCCTGAACAACATAATCGTTGTTTGACCAACGTCTTACAAGCTGCTTCCGTAACACCTGAACCAATCGGATACTTTTTCTCTATGTATTCAGCATAATCCATTTGATGCTGATGATTCTCGTAATAAGTAATCGCCGCTTGTAGTTTCTCGGTAAGATTCTTAGAATGACTTTTTTCTTCTTTGACTTCTTTCATCAGATTTAGCAGTTCTCCTGCTTTTCCTTTTTCATGCTTGAGTTCTCGACAATTTTCAGTCAACCATTCTTTTTGTTTTGACACGGTATTCGGATGCAACGCTTCTGCCAAGGCACCTAAGTAACCAGAGGCATGATAGAAATCTAATATCTGTTCTTCCGTTTGCTTTTCTAAAAACTTCCAATTTGATTCTGCCCCGTCTGCTATCCCGACCAATGTTGCCTCTGGATAACGGTTTTTCGCTCGCTCAATTTCTCTTTCTAATCTTTCTAGAAAACTCTTTTTTCCATACTCTGGTGCCGCACCTAGATAGATTGTATGTTGACGTTCGCCTTCACTATCGTATAGGGAAACGGTTCCCACCATTGCTTCACGGTAGCCATCCTCACACATCAGCATACAGGTTCCATCTAATCCTATTCCCACTGTTGCAATTTGGCTATCCTCCTTGGGCGGGGCATAACTCCACGCTTCTTCTTTTGCCTGTACCACACTTCCTACTGCTTCACTCAATCTTTGGATATAGGATAGCGCTACTTTTCTACCATGATTTTCTAATAAATCATTTTTCACCTCTTTGCCTGCCATCCCTGACATTTTTGAGGATACCTGTTTTGCCAATAATGGCGTTGATGTTATGATTATCCTTGCTTCTCTTTCTAAGGGGCAATACGTTTTTCCTCAAAGGTGAACGCTGATATACATGACGATTCACTATAACCTCACCATAAGGTGTTTGATATTCTTTCGGTTGCTCTCCCTTACTCTTCCAGATTTCTTCACCGATTTTTAAGGGTGAACCATCTGTATCTAAATATTTCAAGGCTTCTTTGCTGGCGATGCAACCTACTTCGTTTAAGCCTTTTTGAATATTTATTTCTGTATCCAACATTGAACGACTGAGTTCTAATGTTAGTTCTATTTTTATCTTTGAACCCTCTACATTAATTAGTTTTGCTGTCATCATTGTTTCCTCTTTGTCACTTTTCATCCCATGTTAACACTTTTCTTTTCCTTCATCAACTAAAGGTCACACCCCATCTAATCCTATTCCCACTGTTGCAATTTGGCTATCCTCCTTGGGCGGGGCATAACTCCACGCTTCTTCTTTTGCCTGTACCACACTTCCTACTGCTTCACTCAATCTTTGGATATAGGATAGCGCTACTTTTCTACCATGATTTTCTAATAAATCATTTTTCACCTCTTTGCCTGGGCACTGGTATCGTCTAGCTAGAAGCTACAAACGTTGCAATACGAGAGGTTCAAGAAATCAGGCGAATTTGGAGTAAGTCCTCCCAAGTTAACCCTTTTTCAATTATACCGAGAGCTACAGCAGGAACTTCTCTAGTCGTAAAATGGCTGCGAACAAAGTTATGAACCATCCTGAAAATATCTAGGACTCGCTGTAATCCCACAACAGATTTAGCATAAGTATTTGTACGACGACGAAAGGCGGCTAAATAGCGTCGGATAGCACTATTAAATGCCTCAACGTGGTTGGCATGGACGTCCTTTTCTTCTGGTTTTTCTGTTGTCTCTGGATGTTCTGGTTTCGGAGTTTCTACTTTCTTTAGTTTACCCTCAGAATCTCGACGTTTACTACTCTTATTTTTTAGTCTTACTACAAGACCCTTCGGTAATACTTTGGTGGGACGACCTCGCTTTCCAATCCTTAATACTTCGTGACAAATATTAAATAGCAGTTGACTATATCGCTTTTCTCCATCTGTAAATAACTGGAGAGATTCTGCACTCCTTTCAAATAATTCCGTTACCGTCATCATTGCTTCTAGAAATAATTTCTGCTCTTTTCGACCACATTTTAAATGCCAAATAAAGCGGCTAGCCCTGTCCATGAGCACGATTGTCCACCCCTCAGAGGCACTTGCTTCTTTATTTTTTCCAACTTTTGTGTATAGTTCATCCCCTTCTATTACTAATTTAACAAATTCATTCACTAAGGCGTATAAAAATAATGTCTCTTGTAATCCTGATAATTTCTTTTCCCAATTCAATATTGTTGTTTTCGCGTAGCCGAATACTCGGGCTGCTGCATTTAATCCTATTCCTTCCATTCTGGCTTTTAATACTTTTACAATTTCACTTAATGGGGTTTCTAAGCCAGCGATTACGCTACCATAAGTCTCAGCAAAACAAGAACTACATTCTTGACAAATGAACATTTTACGTTCCCCATTACCTTTCGTTTGATAATGAGAATGTATTTTTACGTTTTCACTATAGCAATGAGGGCAGTTTTTCTGAAATAAGGCTTCCTCTTTCTCTTGGGGTAAGCCAATATCACTTAGGAGGTCAATTGAGCTTTTATTCAATGTTGACATTGCTTTCTGTTTTCCCTTTCTTTAATATAATGACAATAATAATAGTATAACAAAAACGGGAATATGTCCAGTCGTAAGTTATTTTCTATTTTCTCAAACTCTTACACCATAACTTTTTCTAGCTTTGATCACACGATACCAGTACCTTGCTGTCATCATTGTTTCCTCTTTGTCACTTTTCATCTCATGTTAACACTTTTCTTTTCCTTCATCAACTAAAGGTCACACCCTCTAGAAAGATTAGAAAGAGAAATTGAGCGAGCGAAAAACCGTTATCCAGAGGCAACATTGGTCGGGATAGCAGACGGGGCAGAATCAAATTGGAAGTTTTTAGAAAAGCAAACGGAAGAACAGATATTAGATTTCTATCATGCCTCTGGTTACTTAGGTGCCTTGGCAGAAGCGTTGCATCCGAATACCGTGTCAAAACAAAAAGAATGGTTGACTGAAAATTGTCGAGAACTCAAGCATGAAAAAGGAAAAGCAGGAGAACTGCTAAATCTGATGAAAGAAGTCAAAGAAGAAAAAAGTCATTCTAAGAATCTTACCGAGAAACTACAAGCGGCGATTACTTATTACGAGAATCATCAGCATCAAATGGATTATGCTGAATACTTAGAGAAAAAGTATCCGATTGGTTCAGGTGTTACGGAAGCAGCTTGTAAGACGTTGGTCAAACAACGATTATGTTGTTCAGGGATGCGATGGAAGGAAAAAGGAGCAGGAATTATTTTGAGCCTACGAGCTTTGGTATTGACCAAGGAACGATGGAGTCAATTTTGGGCAAAACTTGATCAATATGGGTTCCCTGTAGAACCCTGATTACAACAGCTTTTATCAACTAAAGGTCGCACCCGTTAATCAAGCCTTAGAAAAAGCCCAACAGGCCATTCAAGGTCTGGGCCAATCGCCTGCTTAATCCCCCATAAGTCAAGGCGATCGCCTCATATTGCCTCATACTGTACTGCTTAGATCTAGGACTTTTCAAGATGCGTATTGCCGAAAATATTACCCAACTGGTGGGACGAACTCCCTTGATCCAACTCAATACCATTCCCGCTTTAGAAGGTGTGGTAGCCCAAATCGTCGTCAAGTTAGAAGGAATGAATCCAACGGCTTCGGTAAAGGATCGCATTAGCATCAGTATGGTTGAAGTGGCTGAATCAGAGGGCCTCATTGAACCAGATAAAACGATTCTTGTTGAGCCAACTTCTGGTAATACGGGGATTGCCCTGGCAATGGTAGCCGCCGCCAAGGGTTACAAACTGATTCTCACCATGCCCGATACCATGAGTGTAGAACGACGGGCCATGCTCAAAGCTTTTGGGGCGCGGGTGGAATTAACCCCTGGTGTTCAGGGAATGCGAGGAGCGATCGCGCGAGCAGAAGAAATTGTGGCCGCAACCCCTAACGCTTTTATGCTGCAACAGTTTTATAACTCTGCTAATCCGAAGATCCATCGAGAAACTACGGCGGCGGAAATTTGGGAAGATACGGACGGTCAAGTGGACATAGTTGTGGCGGGTGTTGGCACGGGGGGAACCATCACCGGCATTGCCGAAGCCCTTAAACCCCGTAAATCCAGTTTTCAGGCGATCGCCGTTGAACCGAGCACTAGTTCCGTTCTTTCGGGTGGTTCTCCTGGCCCCCATAAAATTCAGGGAATTGGGGCCGGTTTTATTCCCCCAGTTTTGCGCCTAGATCTAATTGACGAAATAATTCAAATTAGCGATGAAGTGGCCATTAAATATAGTCGCCATCTTGCTCGTCTAGAAGGACTGTTATCGGGGATTTCTACCGGAGCCGCCCTGGCTGCTGCCATCGAAGTGGGAAAAAGACCTGAAAATACAGACAAACTGATTGTCGTTATTCAACCGAGTTTTGGGGAACGTTATCTGAGTACATCGCTATTTCAAACGCCTGATCGGGAAGAAGTTCCTTTGGATGAATGGGATTTAGCCGAGGGATTTGCGACGCTCCAGACTAGCCCGAACCGGATAGGTTGAGTTCTGACGACAAACCCTGGCCCATTTGAGGACTTGTTCATATAAAAACAAACTGCCTAATCCCACGAGGGTTAAAAGCAATATTCCCGAAACGGTTGTATAGGCATAAGCCTGCCACCAAAGACGCTGAAGTCCTTGCGGTTGCAAAGGGTAAAGAGAAACTGCTGGTCGAGATTGATTCCAATTTGCGATCGCCATAGACAAAATACACCAAGTCGATAGGATTTTAGTTTGTTCACTATCCCATAGGACATTGGAAAAGGCAAGAAAAAGGGACTGAATTTGTAACAGATGTATCTTTTTTTCTAAACATTAATCCTTTTTTCCTTTCATTGCGATGGCACTTTTTAAGCAAAACCCCCTACTCTTGCTCGCTTTCTTGACAAGTTAATCCAGTAAAAATATTTTTTACTTGCCAAAAAGACAACACTCCGATATAATTACTGTAGTTTACAGAGAGAGCACATTTAACAACCCATGTGGAACCAGGCTAAGACAGCAACCCAACCAACGTTATTACCTTCCTTTCCGTCCCTGACCCAACGACTCCAATCCCCAACAGCGATCGTGGCAGGCACTTTAATTGTGGGTCTGGGCATCGGTGGATTAATGTCCTATCCTGCTCTGAGTCAACAAAAAGCGAAGGACGTACAAATCACTTTGGTGTCTTACGCGGTTACTCGTGCCGCCTACGACAAAATTATTCCCAAATTTGTAGCGAAATGGCAGAAAGAGAAAAATCAAACCGTGACATTTAAGCAAAGTTATGGGGGGTCAGGTTCTCAAACTCGTGCCGTTCTAGATGGTTTAGAAGCCGATGTTGTTCAGTTAGCTTTAGCCTCTGATGTCGATAAAATTCAGAAAGGTGGATTAATCAATGCTGGCTGGCAAAAAGAAGTTCCCAATAATGGCATTGTCACTAAATCTGTTGTTGCTTTAGTTACCCGTCCTGGCAATCCCAAAAAAGTTAAAGATTGGCGTGATTTAGCCCGTCCTGAGATAAAAACGATTACCGCTAATCCCAAAACCTCTGGAGTTGCTCGCTGGAATTTTCTCGGTTTATGGGGATCGGTCACGCAAACAGGGGGAAGTGAAGCGAAAGCAAGGGAATTTACCACCAAGGTTTACAATAACGTTCCCGTTTTACCCAAAGATGCCCGTGAATCCACCGATGTTTTTTATAAACAGGGTCAAGGCGACGTACTTTTAAACTATGAAAATGAAGTGTTGTTAGGAAAGCAAAAGGGTGAAAACCTTCCCTATATTTTGCCGCCGGTTAATATTTCCATTGATGCGCCTGTTGCGGTGGTGGATAAAAATGTGGATAAACATGGTACTCGTGAAGTTGCGACTGCTTTTGTGAAGTATCTTTTCACCCCTGAAGCCCAAACAGAATTTGCTAAAACAGGTTTCCGTCCCGTTAATCCCACTGTAGCAAAACAGTTTGCCAAAACCTATCCAACCATTCCTAAACTCTTTACAATTAGCACTTTTGGGGGATGGGAAACGGCTCAGAAAAAATTCTTTAGTGATGGAGGTATTTTTGATCAAGTCTTTAAGGCCAATTAGTCTTAGAGTGTAACTCTTGGGCATACCGAGAGTGAGATTGTCCTGCTATAATCAGGGGAGCAAATTTTTATTTTCTCCCTTGTCTTTTATAAAAAAATCTTGATCTTATTGTTAATGTAGCTGGCGTTAAAAATGCGATCGCGTCCCGTACAGGAGCAGGGAAATAGCCTTTCTGGTTCAAAGCATGACCTAAAATATTAATACTGCCCGTTTTTCGGGGTAAAATCCCTAGAATTGCCTGAATCAGTGTACTTTTTCCCGCACCATTGGGGCCAATAATTGCCATATCCGTCCCCGCTTCCAAACAAAAAGAGACATCCTGCACTGCCGCCCGATTTTCACGATAAACCGTTAAGCCTTCAACCCCTAAGATGATTTTTGACAAGCCATACCCCCTAAAAACTAAGCCGCAAAGATTGGGGCTGTATCATCAATAATGTTCTTGGAGAAATGATTGGCAACAACGACTGCTGGGTTTGACCCGAAAAAGCGGATTCTAGATTTTGAAGATTCTGACGCATGGTAGTTAGGTAATAATCAGGCCTTAATGCTTCCCCATTACTGGTTTCTAACGGATCGAAAGTGCTAACTTTTACCTTTAAATCCTTCGCCAAAGCCGCAAAAGGACTACCTACAGCCTGGGATTCAGTAAGCAGAGTTTTAAGGTTAGATTGCTTGGCCGCATTAATAACCCGTTTAACATCCTCTGGAGAAGCATTTTCTTCAGGAACATCCACCAAAAATTCTGCCTTGAGATTATAGCTTTGGGCAAAATAAGGGGCGAAGTCATGGTAGGTGACAAAGGTTTTTCCCGCAAAGGGTTGCAGTTTTTGAGCAATTTCACCATCTAGTTGTTTGAGTTTTTCGATATAAGCGGTGGCATTGGTGTTATAGGTTGTTTTACCTTCTGGATCAGCCGCAATTAGTCCATCTCGAATATTTTCTACCTGTTTGATGGCTCGTTTGGGGTCTAAATAAATATGGGGGTTAAAGGCTCCATGATTATGTCCTGCTTCCGAAGTTTTTTCATGGTCATGATCATGCTTTTCTTCATTGGCGATGGGTTGAATATCCTTACTAGAATCAATCAGTTTCAGATTAGCATTCCCCGCATTTTTAAGTAAATCTCCTAAAAATTCTTCCATACCCAGACCATTTTTGACTAAGACATTTCCCCTGGCGAGCTTTTGAACATCTTCTGGTTTTGCCTGATAATCGTGGGGCCCGACATTGGTAGGCAATAGTTGGGTCACTTCAGCGCGATCGCCCGCCACAGCCTTCGTAAAGTTGGTAACGGGAATAAACGTTGTAATCACTTTTAAGCGTTGGGTTTCTTCGCTAGGAGAAGCAGAAATAATGGGAGAACCCGTTCCACATCCTCCTAGACCGATAGCAGTTAAGGAGACAAGCAACAAAGAACAGCGACGAAGATAACGGGAAGTTTTGAGGGCCGACATATTTAAGCTCGGATAATTTATGATGGAATAAAATGAGAATGATTATCATTCCAATTATCTTACAACGAATCGCCACTTTTAATCATTTTGTTGAACCTTGTTTTGTCCTCTTTTAACTATGTCTGATTTCCCTTTAAATCTGCCAGAAGCCATTGATTTGGCGGTTATTGGTGCTGGGCCCCAAGCTCTAACGCTAGTCACTCACTTACTCCAAAAGAAAAAATCCCTCCATCGAAAAATTTTGGTTTTTGATGCCAGTGGTGTCTGGATGAGTCGTTGGCATCATCAGTTTGCCGCTTTAGAAATTCCCCATTTGCGATCGCCCGCCGTACATCATCCCGATCCTGATGCCTATGCCTTGCGTCGTTTTGCTGAATTGCGTCCCCAGGAGTTATATCCTCCCTACTCGCTACCAGGAACGACTTTATTCAAGGAATTCTGTCAGGATGTGGTCAAACGTTGGCAACTTCAAGATCGCCTTGTCCCCTTGGCAGTGGAGGAGTTAGAGCCGATTGTTCATCATTCCCGCAAACGCTTTCTGCTGGGTTTAAAAGATGGGCGATCGCTGTTGGCTCGGCGTGTTGTTTTGGCCGCTGGGAGTCATCAGCCTAATCTTCCTGAGTGGGTAAAAGAAATTCCTGCTAATTTTCCGAAAGACCGTCTTCTTCATGCTAATCAGATTGATTTACGGACTTTACACCTTAAAAACGAGCGAATATTGATTGTGGGCGGTGGTTTGACCAGTGGACATCTGGCATTAGGAGCTTTAGCGCGGGGAGCAAAAGTCGTATTAACCCATCGCCGTCAGTTCCGAGAAAAATTGTTTGATTCTGATCCAGGCTGGTTAGGCCCAAAATATCTTAAGGCGTTTTGGGATGAACCCCATTGGGGCGATCGCTGGGAAATGATCCAGGCAGCGCGGGATGGTGGCTCTCTGACGATGGCCGTGATGACTCAATTACGACGGGCCAATCATTGTCAACAATTAAGCTTTCAAGAATGTTGTCGGGTGGTACAGGCTCAATGGCAAGAATTTTACTGGCAGGTGCAGTGTGATAATGGTACAACCCAAGAATTTGATCGCATTTGGTTAGCGACTGGCACTCGTTTAAATGCCGAGACAGAACCCCTATTATCTACCATGAATAAAGTCTTTCCCCTTCCTCTGGTCAATGGCTTACCCGTTCTCGAAAAGGATTTACGGTGGGGAAAAAGTGATTTATTTTTAATGGGAGGATTAACCGCCTTAAGGGTGGGGCCAGCCGCTCGTAATTTGTCGGGGGGAAGAATGGCTAGTCGCTGTATTGTGCCTGCTTTAACCTGAACTGGCGATCACTTTAAAAACTGTCCAAGGGAACGAGATCAGCAGAGCGAATAAACTTTGTCTTGATCCTATCGATTTTCTTGGTCAATAGAAAACTGTCTTGAACTGAACCGTATCTGTGGCGGGATTGTACAAAACATAATTGCCCTGACCCTTTGTCCGTCCCACGTTACCCACTCCCACAATACGTCGGGGGGATTTTCCTTGCTCCTGGAGAGTTTGGGGGCCATCCAGGGTAGTGATTTGGGACTGTAATTGTTTCGGCTCCACCCAACATTCAAAAACTAACCCTGATCGTCCACAGAAGAGGTTATTGGCATCAGCCCGTATTAGGCGATCGCAAAGTTGAATGGCGGGGGTATCCAGGGTCAGTTCATCGGCATAGCTGACCGTACTACCGTGGATGAGTAGGCAATCCAACTCATGGAAACCAAAATGGAGCGTTCTCAACCATTGTACTAATTCCCAGTCGATACTTTCCCAGAGCAATTTAGCCCCATCAGTACCTACCTTAGCGACCAATTCTGGTGCATCTAGGGAACCCCGCAAGCCATGCAGATTCAAACATTGTTCTTCCCACCAACCCAGACAAATTTGGGGGGTTAATTCGCCAACTTTGGGAGACTGGATGCGCTCAATGATGGCCCGATTATTGCCTTGCAGACCGAGAAAATCCCCCAGAATATACAAATCGCTAATAGTATCACTCTGCTGTTTAATGGAGGCTAACACCGCTTCATAGGCCGCCAAATTGCCTTCAATGCCACTACAAATAGCCCAATAACTATTAATCATTATTTTTTCTTTAAAATTCTCCGTAAAGCTTCTATTTTTAACTATAAGTATTTGCTAACGCTGACAGACGTGGCTAGGATCATCGGCCCGTTCCGCAAATTCCAATCCCTGGGCCAATCGCCAAGCAAAAATAGGTGGTAAACCTTTTTCGATAATGGCGGCGCAGGTGCGTTGATAGTCGTAGGGGACTTCCCGTAAGGTCACCTGGGTTGTCTCCGTATCGTATAAAACATAGGTGGCATTGGGGCGGCCGTGGCGAGGTTCCCCCACCGATCCTGCGTTGATAATCCGTTTCAGGGGCATGGTGAATTGTCGATCTGTTTTACCCTCTCCTCCTTGTGCCACCCGCACAGAAATCGTTCCTCCCTTCAAATCTCGCACATAGGGGACGTGGGTATGACCACAAAATAAAACATCGGCTTCGGTGGATAAAACCCTTTCTAAGGCGGCAAAACCATCCATGCTGGGCAGTAGATATTCGTGCTGACTGTTGGGGCTACCGTGAACAAAACAAAGGTTGCTTTCCCGTATTGTTAGGGGCAAGGTGGACAGGTATTCCCTTACTTCAGGGTGAATAGCCGCATTAGTCCATTCGTGGGCCGCTCGACCTCGGTTTTCTGCCAGTATAGAAGGATAACTACATTCGCAGGCATTCAGACCCTCTACAATATCTTCGTCCCAACACCCTTGGCAGGTGGGAATATCGAGGGAGCGAATCATTTCTACCACAGCGTTGGGGTGGGGGCCATAGCCCACTAAATCCCCCAAGCAATAAATTTGATCTGCTTTGTGCTGATCAATGTCCGATAAAACGGCATTAAGAGCTTCAAGATTACCATGAATGCAGGAAATAACAGCAAGTTTCATCCAGCGATCGCCTCCTCTAGGGGATTCAAATTTTTGTACTGTTGTTGGTAATGGGTCAGGATTTCATTGGATAGGCAACCTTCCATGAGGGTATCGGCAATCAATTTTTGATTGAGGTTCCAACCAGCCAGTTCAATGCCGCTGAAACGCTGGGGACGGCCCTCTAACCAAGGCTCAAGGGGTAATTCGGTGTATTCAATCCCCGTCAGTCCCTGGACAAAATCAATGTAAAAAGCTCGACCGTCTGGCATTTCAAAAATTCCCTTTAACCGTTGCAATTCTCCGTAGGCTCCCCCAGTTAGTTCCGCGAGAATCATGTCTAGACTAGGGGGATCAAAGACAATTCCTGTCAACGGCGATCGCCACAAATTGGGCAAAGACTCGGCATTTTCTAGAAAAAGATCATTGCCAGGGATAATTTCGTCGGCCCAACTATGCCATTCCGAATCCGTTAAGCAGGGGGGCAAGACTGCCAAATGACGACAGGGCCAAGGGTCAAACAGGGCTGAATTTAGATCAATCTGTACACCCAGTTCACAGTAAACCAACGCATTCAGAGGTAAATTTGTCAACCACGATTTCCCTGGGTCTCCAACAATGACCTGCACCGTGGGACAGGTGTAGTTAATGCGGGCCAAATCAACCGTGATCGGCCCCAGTCCTGGGGAAAAATAAAAAGTTGGATGGGTTGAATGCTTGAGTTGTTCAACAATCCAAGTGGTTTTACCGCCACCGGACGGCCCAGCAACAGCAATTAAGGAAGGCGATCGCATAGAGTACAGTGTTCAAGAAAAGACAAGGAGAAAAGGGAGGAAGCAAAACCTAAACGCTACTCCCTTGGGAAAAAATCTAGTGAAAAGAAGGACTATGGCGAATTAAATTCATAAACTCATCGCGGGTTTTGGCATCATCAGCAAAAATGCCCTGCATCGAACTCGTCACCGTCCAGGAGCCAGGTTTTTGGACTCCCCTCATTACCATACACATATGGGTTGCCTCCACCACGACGGCCACTCCCTGGGGTTGGAGTAATCCCTGTAAAGCATCAGCAATTTGGGCCGTTAAACGTTCCTGCACTTGGAGCCGCCGACCATACATTTCGCAAATACGAGCAATTTTGGATAGCCCAATCACCTTGCCATTGGGAATGTAAGCCACATGGGCCCGACCAATAATCGGTAAAATATGGTGTTCACAGGAACTAAAAAGGTCAATATCCCGAATGAGTACCATTTCATTAGCGTTTTCACTAAAAATGGCCCCATTCAACAGTTCATCCAAGGATTGTTGATAGCCAGAAGTCAAAAACTTTAGGGCTTTAACGACTCGTTTGGGAGTATCTCTGAGACCCTCGCGATCGGGATCTTCCCCCATCCCCAACAGTAATGTTCTAACAGCAGCTTGCATTTCTGCTTCGGAAACAGGCGGAGCAGCTTGGGTAGGAAGGGCGGCGATTGCTTGATTAGCGGTGAGTTTTTGGGAAGAAATTAAAGCAGTCATTTGTTTAAAAAATAGGGTTAGAGTAACAAAAAGACGAGAAATTCAAGAAATTGGGTTAGCTTTGCCAAACCAGTTTAACTGGGATAGCAAAGAGCCAACTGTTGATAAATATCAGCCTGGCTGATGTTCCTCCCAATAAAAACGATTTGATTCTTGGGAAAAGAGCCAGACCAGCCTTCAATTTCTAGAGTGCAACGTTTACCACTCAGTTGAAAAATATACTTTTGGGGACTCTCGGTAAACCAAAGTAACCCCTTGGCTCGAAAGACATTACCAGAAAGACTTTCTAGGAAATCTTGAAATGCTTTTAACACAAACGGACGATCGCTTTGATAGGAAATAGAGACAAAACCATCATTGTCTAAATGGTAAGAATGATGATGGTGGTGTTCGTGATCATGGTGGTCATGGCTATGGTGATGATGATCGGGATCTTGGACATCCTGGCGGGTTTGCTCAATTTCTTCCTCGACTAACCTTTGGTAAGTGTCTGGTTTGTTGTAACCCACATCTAAGATCAAGGGCAGGGGAACTTCAGCATTTTGACAACGCACAATGCGGGAATTTTCCTTGATCTCATTAATTTGAAATTCTAACTGATAAAGATTTTCAGGATTGACCAAATCCGCTTTATTGAGCAGAACAATATCTCCGTAAATAATCTGCTTTAAGGCAGCTTCACTATCAAAGTGTTCCGAGGTAAACTCTGACGCATCAACCAATGTAATGACGGAATCTAAATGGGTAAAGTCCCTTAATTCTGTCCCCAAAAAGGTTAACATAATCGGCAATGGATCGGCAATGCCAGTGGTTTCAATGACTAGATAATCAATGCGTTCTGTTTTTTCTAGCACATTGTAAACTGCTTCCACCAAGCCATCATTAATGGTGCAACAAATACAGCCATTGCTGAGTTGAACCATGTCCTGATCAACAGATGACAATAACTGGCTATCAATGTCAATGTCGCCAAATTCATTGACTAAAACTGCAATTTTAAGATTTTGACGGTTGTTCAAAATATGATTGAGCAGTGTCGTTTTACCACTCCCTAAAAAACCCGTGATGATAGTGACTGGTAAACCTCTTTTGGGAATTACTAAATCTGATGGTGAGGGATTGCTCATAGTCTAAATATCAATAAATCAGCAAAAAAAATTATCTAATGTTCAAGATGATTAGCTTGTAATTGCAGAGCCACATCCTTGGCAAAATAGGTCAAAATCAGATCCGCCCCCGCCCTTTTCATGCTGGTAAGGGTTTCTAGCACTACTTTTTTTTCGTCGATCCAGCCCCTGATCGCCGCCGCTTTGATCAGGGCGTATTCTCCACTGACGTTGTAGGCGACCACTGGTAAATGAGTGTGTGTTTTGATCTGACAAATCACATCTAAGTAAGCCAAGGCGGGTTTAACCATCACCATATCCGCCCCTTCCCGAATGTCTAAATCCACTTCCTTGAGGGCTTCTCGGACATTGGCTACATCCATTTGATAGGTTTGTTTGTCGCCAAATTTGGGAGCAGATTCTAGGGCATTCCGAAAGGGGCCGTAGTAGGCGGAGGCATACTTGGCGGCATAGGCTAAAATCCCCACATTGATCCATCCCGCTTGATCCAAGGCCGAGCGAATGGCCCCAATGCGACCGTCCATCATATCGGAAGGGGCTATAAAATCGGCTCCTGTTTCGGCTTGCATCAGAGCTTGTTTGACCAATACTGCCACGGTTTCATCGTTGAGGATTTTGCCGTTTTCCACAATGCCGTCATGGCCTTCACTACTGTAGGGATCGAGGGCCACGTCTGTAATGATGAGGATCTCTGGACAAACCTCCTTAATAGCTTTGATTGTCCTGGGTACTAATCCCTGGGGGTTATAACTTTCTGTGCCTGCATTGTCTTTTTTGGCATCGGCAATGAGGGGAAACAAGGCGATCGCCCCAATACCTAGTTCCCAAACGGTTTGGATTTCCGTCAATAATCGATCCAAGGAGTAACGGAAACAACCAGGCATAGAGGGGATTTCCTGTTCTAACTCTTCACCCTCCATGACAAAGAGGGGATAAATCAAATCTTCTACTGCCAGGGTGTTTTCCCGCACCAAACGTCGCAGGGTTGCTGTCCGCCGCAATCGTCGGGGTCGCTGGATTATCGGGGAAGCAGAATTCGACATGGGTTGACGGACTGGGACTCCAAGGGTTGGGGAACTAGGGGTCATGAATAAAAAGAGAAATGAGAATGATTATCATTCTTATCGTACCGCAGTTATTTCCGAAAGGGAAGTTGAAGGATAAACAAAAAACCGCAACCTTGCTTTTGAGCTGGGTTCACCCCTAAGAATAAGCAATGATATTGATTTGTCAGAAGAATACCGATCTTTTTGCGCTTTTGTGGCTGATTTCGTTAAGGAGTGTGATTGAAACCTTGACCGCGTTTTGTCTGTGACCAAATGAGAATTTCTCCATTTTCGCCCCCTGCGATCAGTTGCTCTCCCCTTGGATGCCAACTGAGACAGGAAAAGCCCTGGGATATGCCCTTTAATGATTGGATTAATTGTTTACCCCGATGCCAGAGATGAACCCGACCATCCTGACCCGCAGAGGCTAATAGGGTTTTTTGGGGTTGAAACGCGATCGCGGTAACTTTTTCGCTATGTCCTGTAATCTGGCTTGACCAACCCACAAAATCGTCTTGCTCCCGTCGGCAAATAACAATCTCTTCGCCACTGCTTACAGCGAGAAGCGGATAACCTTGGGAGGGGACTTGACACCAGGCTAATTGCTGTACTTTGCCCAGAAATCCCTGCATTAACCAGGGATTAGGATTGCCCCATTCATAGATCGTTAGGGTGCTATCTAAGTTACCACTGGCGAGATACTTGCCGTCAAAAGACCAGGTGATCGCGACACTGGCCGAAGGAATCTCTAAAACAGTGGGTTCTGCCTCCCAATTTAATGTGTCCCATACTTGCATACCTTGATAACCCGCGATCGCCAAATAACGACCATCTCTACGCCAATCTAAGGCTAAGACAGAAGATGCTTCAAAATTACGGCTAATCACTATTTTTTGTGACGTGGCATCCCAAACATGAATCCTTTTTCCCAGACTATAGGCCAACTGATTTTGGCTCGGATTCCAAACTAGGCGATCAATCCAAATCTTTGGATACTCCAAGGTTGTCATTAATTCGGGCAACCCGTTATTGATTTTCCAAATTTGTAGTTGCCCGTTTTGACCCGCTATGGCTAATAAGTTGCTATCCTGGGAAAAAGCTAAACAATCCACTGATTGTTCTGTTTTTCCTTGATGAATAATTTCTTCAAAGGTTGTCGCAGAAAATAAGCTGACTTCTCCTGCTCCCGAAGCGGCAGCCCAAAGTTTGCCATCAGGGGAATGGGTGATCGCGGTTACATAGTCGGATAACTGCCCCTGCCACCGTAATTGAAAATCGATAGCGGTTTTGGTTTTCATACTAAACAATCCCGAAATCCTTCTTTTAATTGCGTTTCGTCTAAATTACGACCAATAAAAACCAGTTCATTTTTGCGGGTTTCTTGGGGATACCAAGGGCGATCGGCTTTACCATCAAACAGCATATGAACCCCTTGAAAAACAAAGCGGTTATTTTCTCCCTGAATACTGAGAATTCCCTTCATCCGAAAAATATCTGGACCCTGATTGCGTAGGAGTTCACTAATCCAATTATTGAGCTTTTCACCGTTTAAATCACCCGACTCCACAATGGTGACAGAAATCACGGTTTCATCATGTTGGTGGGTATCTTCACCTAAAATTTCGGGGTCAATTTCGAGGGCATGATCCAGGCTAAAGGCTTCTATTCCCAGAATTTGATCAATCTCAATGTTGGCATCGTAAGTCGGATAAATTTTAGCCATTACATTCATGGACTGAATCTTTTGTTTAAGATTTTCCAGGGCTTGAGTTGTCACCAGATCGGTTTTATTGAGCAAGATGACATCTGCAAAGGCGATTTGTTCTTGGACTTCCTCGGATTCCCAATGTTGATCAATATGTTTGGCATCAACAACGGTAACGACCGAATCTAGAAAAGTCTGCGATCGCACATCTTCATCCATAAAAAAAGTTTGAATAACAGGAGCAGGATCGGCCAGTCCAGTGGTTTCGATGACTAAATGATCAAATTTATCCCGTCGTTTCATCAGATTCCCAATGATGCGAATCAAATCACCCCTGACAGTACAACAGATACAGCCGTTGTTCATTTCAAAGATTTCTTCTTCAACATCAATCACTAACTGATTGTCAATGCCCACTTCTCCAAATTCGTTAATAATAACGGCAACTTTTTTGCCATGCTCATGGGTAAGGATTCGATTGAGTAGGGTTGTTTTACCTGCTCCTAAGTAGCCCGTCAGAACGGTCACAGGAATGGGGGCTTGGCGATCGCTTGAAATCATAGAGTCCTCTTTCAAGAATGATAATCATTCTCAAATTACACCAACAAAGCTCCGCCGTCAAACACTCTGCTTTCACCCTAAAACTAATAGACTGACCAAAACGTCTAGCCCCTTGATTTTTGAGGTGACAAAAAAGATAATAATTCTTGTCCTGGCTTTACTGATTAACGGTATGTTTTGCCCTCCTAGCTCCCCAACTTTGGAGGGAACAATCAAAAGTCCCCCTCTCTTACGGTAGCTTCCCAATGAATAGTGACTGTTGTAGCCAAAGCGAAGAATTGCCGATACAGACTATTATTTCTACGACTGTCCGATTAACTCCTGGTCAAAAAGCCGTACTGAGCGTACTAGAAAAACAGCAAGCTGCGATCTCTGCCCAATCCCTCTTTATCCTTATGCAAAAGGAGCAACCTCTGGGATTAGCGACAGTATATCGAGCTTTAGATGTTCTGAAATTAGCGGGTTTGATTCAGCACCGTGTTAGTATCTCAGGAGAGATTCTCTATAGCGTTATTGAACAGGATCGCCACTACTTGACTTGCTTACAGTGTGGAGCCACTTTTCCTGTACCAATTTGTCCGATCAAAGAACTGAACGAGCAGTTGCAAGGTTCTAGTTCGTTCAAGATTTATTATCATATTCTCAGTATTGCCACCG
Organism: Woronichinia naegeliana WA131; assembly: GCA_025370055.1. Taxonomy (NCBI): domain Bacteria; kingdom Bacillati; phylum Cyanobacteriota; class Cyanophyceae; order Synechococcales; family Coelosphaeriaceae; genus Woronichinia; species Woronichinia naegeliana. The sequence goes on from CP073041.1 coordinate 4,679,122, forward strand.
TGATTGGTTTAGTGGGCGTGATTGAAACTTTCTTGCTCTATTACTTCACTGAAAAGCATTTAGGGCTACCTCACGAGATGGTGCAAACTCTGATTTATTTGCATCTAGCGGTAGGTGGCATGATGACTATTTACGTTACTCGTGTTCAAGGCCCTTTCTGGTCAATTCCCCCCGCCAATAAGATGTTAGCTGCTACAGGATTATCGGTAGCCATTTCGACCGTTATGGCCTGTTTTGGCATTTTAATGACTCCCATCGGCATTATGTGGACGTTAGCGAGTTGGGGCTATACGTTGGTCTGGTTTTTAATTTTTGATTGGGTCAAACTCTGGCTCTATCGTTTACTTGATCCGCACCAAGTCGTTATTCTAGGGTCACGCTATCTCAGTCATTGGAAACAACTGAAACGCCGTTTTTAAGGTAATTACGAAGCTAATGATTATCGCCTCGTTCAAAAAATTATGCCCTTTATTGTGGTCTTAACCCTAATTTTTCTCGGCAATTGGCTGTTTAACGGCCTATTGATTATATTTCCCCTGGGATTGTTGGATGGACTGCAAACCTTTGCCAAGATCTGCATCGGAATACTGATCCTAGGAATAGCGGCTTGGATCTTTGGAGATGAAGAAAAGGGCGGCAGATAGGCATTAACGAAAGTTGAAAAATAAAAAACTCTTGGGAGTCTTGCCTTGTTTCGACCCCAAGAGTTTCTTTTGTCGTTCTTACTACTCACACACTTGCCATTATGACGATAGCGAGATCAGAATGTTTCCAAGAATAAGACAGTTCAGAAATTGCCTGTTAAAGATTACGCTGATATTCTTCCAGTAAATCTATCTCTTTGGTCAGAGCAAGAGAGCTATAATGAAGAGAAAAGGCTAGTAGCAAAGTGGGGTATATGACAAAGCCAAGAGCTACAAAACCAACAGTACAATTTATAGATAGCTACGGTAAATTATGCAAAGACTTATTTCCAGAAGTGAGAGCCTATGAATATTTCAAATATTTACTACTAGGATTAATCAGTGATGTAAAAAGGAAAAGTTTACCAGAAATAGCCAAGATAGTCGGCTTGGAAAATTCTCAAGGTTTGCATAACTTTTTAACAGAATCGCCTTGGGAGGTGGAAGACATGAAAAAAAGAAGATTAGAAATAATTTTAACAGTATTAGAAGGAAAAGAAATAGAAGTAATAGTGGATGAAACGGGGGATAAGAAAAAAGGAAAAACAACGGATTATCTCTCTTGTGTTACTTTAGGAAATGATTTTAAATCTCAAATCCTATAACCCTTGCTCAACAAGGATTCTGTCGTTATTTCTGAGGGTAAAATAAAATATGTGTTTCCTCCTAACTTAATAGCTCAAAAGTCTTGCTATGGAAGGACATTAGTATTTGAGGTCTGAAAATGTCTTCCTAGTCTAACAGAAGAGAATTATGTCGAAAGACAATACTGGGGGACTTTGAACCGCTAAAGAGACCGATCGCCCCTTAAAATGGCTGCGGTGGTAATCATTTCTGTATAGAGCAAGGTTCGACGGCTAATCTGTCGCCAAAAATAACGACAATGGCGATCGGTATAGTCCATCATCGGAGCTGCACTTAAAGGATAACGATTAAGAGGTTTCATTCAGCGATCGCCTACCAATGAACTGACTTTATGAACATTTGTTAAGTTGTGTACCCCTTAGCAAGAAATTCATTAGTTTTATGATATAATGATTAAAAGCAAATTTCCCCACTGGATGAGATCACTCAGTTGCTCAATAACACAGGTGTCTGCTGTGTACATATATCTTGAAAAAGACACGCTTTGAGGGGGTGCGACCTTTAGTTGATAAAAGCTGTTGTAATCAGGGTTCTACAGGGAACCCATATTGATCAAGTTTTGCCCAAAATTGACTCCATCGTTCCTTGGTCAATACCAAAGCTCGTAGGCTCAAAATAATTCCTGCTCCTTTTTCCTTCCATCGCATCCCTGAACAACATAATCGTTGTTTGACCAACGTCTTACAAGCTGCTTCCGTAACACCTGAACCAATCGGATACTTTTTCTCTATGTATTCAGCATAATCCATTTGATGCTGATGATTCTCGTAATAAGTAATCGCCGCTTGTAGTTTCTCGGTAAGATTCTTAGAATGACTTTTTTCTTCTTTGACTTCTTTCATCAGATTTAGCAGTTCTCCTGCTTTTCCTTTTTCATGCTTGAGTTCTCGACAATTTTCAGTCAACCATTCTTTTTGTTTTGACACGGTATTCGGATGCAACGCTTCTGCCAAGGCACCTAAGTAACCAGAGGCATGATAGAAATCTAATATCTGTTCTTCCGTTTGCTTTTCTAAAAACTTCCAATTTGATTCTGCCCCGTCTGCTATCCCGACCAATGTTGCCTCTGGATAACGGTTTTTCGCTCGCTCAATTTCTCTTTCTAATCTTTCTAGAAAACTCTTTTTTCCATACTCTGGTGCCGCACCTAGATAGATTGTAGGTTGACGTTCGCCTTCACTATCGTATAGGGAAACGGTTCCCACCATTGCTTCACGGTAGCCATCCTCACACATCAGCATACAGGTTCCATCTAATCCTATTCCCACTGTTGCAATTTGGCTATCCTCCTTGGGCGGGGCATAACTCCACGCTTCTTCTTTTGCCTGTACCACACTTCCTACTGCTTCACTCAATCTTTGGATATAGGATAGCGCTACTTTTCTACCATGATTTTCTAATAAATCATTTTTCACCTCTTTGCCTGCCATCCCTGACATTTTTGAGGATACCTGTTTTGCCAATAATGGCGTTGATGTTATGATTATCCTTGCTTCTCTTTCTAAGGGGCAATACGTTTTTCCTCCTACTGAACGCTGATATACATGACGATTCACTATAACCTCACCATAAGGTGTTTGATATTCTTTCGGTTGCTCTCCCTTACTCTTCCAGATTTCTTCACCGATTTTTAAGGGTGAACCATCTGTATCTAAATATTTCAAGGCTTCTTTGCTGGCGATGCAACCTACTTCGTTTAAGCCTTTTTGAATATTTATTTCTGTATCCAACATTGAACGACTGAGTTCTAATGTTAGTTCTATTTTTATCTTTGAACCCTCTACATTAATTAGTTTTGCTGTCATCATTGTTTCCTCTTTGTCACTTTTCATCCCATGTTAACACTTTTCTTTTCCTTCATCAACTAAAGGTCACACCCCTTTGAGGCTTGATCCCCCTAAATCCCCCTTAAAAAGGGGGACTTCAAACCTTTAATTTGTCTTTCCCTTTCAAAGTTGTTCGTTACGCAAATCTCCTAATCTAAAAACTCAAAGCCTTACATAGCAAGCTTTTCATCTTCTCCCCCCTTATCAAGGGGGGTTGGGGGGATCTAGACTCAGCAAGGGTTTCAGAGGCTTCTGTGTAATGGATAGCTTGATAAGGGGGGCCGTAGGGCAGGGGGATCTTATCAATTTTAAGACCCATCTACTATTAATTTTAACTACACTTGATCTCCCATGAACAATAACATTCAATTCGCCTTACAACTCATCAACGATCTTCTGGCTGACTTTGCTAAAAGTGGTGATTTTTGGACTGACTTTGAATTGGCCTTTGGCACTCAATACAATCAAACCTTGGCTAATAGCATCAAAGCAAGCCTAGCCAATAAAACTTTTGTTCTGCCCAATATTGCTGTTGTCAATAATACAGTACTCGGTAGTGCCTTTGGAGCCTACGCAAGCAGTAATGATACCATTTATTTGAGTGAAGCTGTTGTCAATGCGGGCAATACTCAGCAATTAGTAGCAGTACTACTAGAAGAAATTGGCCACGCGATCGACAGTCAAATTAATAGTCAAGATAGTGCGGGAGACGAAGGGTGGATCTTCTCCCAACTCGCACAGGGCAATAGTATTAGTGCGACAGACTTGGCCGAATCAAAGGTCGAAAATGATCACAGTATTATTCAAGCAAATGGGACAAGTATTGCTGTTGAAAATAGTACGCCCAATTATATTATTAATCAACTGACTACTACTGGTACTGTCAATGAGTACAATCCTTTAATTTCAGGTGCTAATGTTGTTTGGGGTGTGAGTGATGGTACGGATAATGAAATTTATTTTTATAATGGTACAACTAAGGTTACAACGCAGATAACCAATAATGCTGTTGAGGATATTGATTATCAGATTGACGGTAATCGGGTGGTCTGGCGACAATTCGATACTGTTAACAGCGACTACGAGATATATCTCTATGATGCAACCCCCGCAACCCCTACGATTACTCGCTTAACCAATAATGACAATTCTGATTATGGGCCGAGTATTGCAGGTACTAGCATTGCTTGGAATGGTTATGATAACTTCACTGGTAGTTGGAGGATGTTCTTTTATAACGTTACAACCGCCACCACTACCACTGTTGCTCATAACAGTATTCAGCCTGGCACGATTCCCTTTGTTTCGGGTTCTAATATTGCTTGGATTGGCACTGATCTTGTCGGTGGAGATCAGGATATTTTCCGTTGGAATGGCTCAACCGTAACCAATATCAGTAATAATGCCCTTGTTGATAGTGATGTCCAGATTTCGGGTAATAATCTCGTTTGGCGGGCCTATAACAGCACTGTTGGGGATGATTGGGAGATCTATTTTTTCAATGGTACAACCGTCACCCAATTAACCAATAATATCTACAATGATTCGGCTCCTCAGATATCGGGCAGTAATATTACCTGGGAAAGTGATGGCAAGATCTACCTCTACAACGGCACAACCACTACCCAAATCAGTAGTAGCTTTGCAAGTGCTTCCAATCCTTTCATTTCGGGTAATAATGTTACTTGGAATCAAAATAACATCGTCTATTTGTACAACGGGACAACGGCAACCGTCACGACGATTAATGATGGTTTTTCTGGTGGTTATGGGATTGGCAATTTATGGAAACAAGCTATTTCTGGTACAAATGTAGCGACATTAGGCTATAACGCTGATAACAGTAGTTATGAAGTCTATTTAGCGACCCTAGCAACGGCGACGACTCCGAAACTGTCTGTTAATGATATTACTGTTACCGAAAGTACGGTTGCTGGAACCAACGTCAACGCGACATTTACGATTACGCTATCGGCGGCGAGTGCTGTCCCTGTGACTGTATTCTATCAACTGGTTAGTGGGACAGCTATATCTGGATATGATTATGACGGTACGGGTGGTACTGTTACCTTTGCGGCCAATCAACTCACTAAAACGATTACTGTTCCTGTTTACAATAGTGACGGACTCGAAGATACGCAAACTTTCTTTGTTCAACTCTACGATGCGGTTAATGCGGGAATTTTGGATGGACAAGGACAAGCCACTATTACTGATCCAGGCTACCCGACCTTAACCATTACGGCGACCGATGCTACAGCAGGCGAAAATGTCCCTGGCGCGCCTATCAATTCGGGTGTATTTACGATCACTCGTGGTGGTGTGTTGACTGATGCCTTAGATTTATATTTTGACCTTTCTGGTACGAGTTCTAACTACAACGTTTATTATAGCCGTGACTATGATTATACGGCTGCTTATCTAAACTCTGGCTACATTCATTTTGATGCTGGGGTGGCGACAGCAACAGTGACGATTAATCCCTTAGATGATCTCTACAAAGAAGGAACAGAAACGGTCACTCTCAAAATTGGTAATCAGAGTGCAACACTCAATATCTTAGACAACGACAGTGCATCAAACATCGTCCAGATTACGACCGACCATCTAGAGAAAGATCAGTTTGTGATCTCTGGCAATAATGCGGCTTGGCGGATTGATGATGACATTTATTTCTACAATGGCACTACTGCTACCAAAGTTACTAATGCCGATCAAAGCCGTCAGAATCAACAGATTGTTTTAGATGGCAGTAATCTAGTTTGGCTGGGTTACGATGGCCGAGATTGGGAGATTTATCGCTACAACGGTACGAGTGTTACTCAAATCACTAACGATAACAGCAATGACCAATATACTCCGAGAGTATCGGGCAATAACATTGTTTGGCAGGGTTGGGATGGTACCGATCAGGAGATTTATCTATACAATGGCACAACTACCATCAATCTAAGCAACAATACCAACTACTACGACAATACTCCTTCTATTTCTGGAAATCGAGTCGTTTGGTCGAGCAATGCGAATGATGGTACTGATACTGAGATTTTTTATTACAACGGTACGACAACGGTCAATTTGAGTGATAATGCCGTTGATGATCGCAACGCAAAAATTTCTGGTACAAACATTGTCTGGGAACGGTCTGATGGGACTGACTATGAACTCGTCTTCTACAATGGCACGACGACAACCCAACTAACAAACGATACCACCTATGAAGTAGATAACTATGCGATTGATGGCAACAAAGTTGTTTGGTCAATCGGTTCTCAAGTCTGGCTCTACAATGGCTCAACTACTACCCAGATAGCCAATGACAACAATAATTCTTATGGCCAACCTTTAGTTTCTGGCAATAATGTTATTTGGAAAAATAGTCCGTACCAAATGAAGTTATACGATGGCATCAATACTACCGTAATTAGCGATCCCAGTTTTCCCAACTATTATCCAGCTATTTCAGGCAATAAAGTCATCTTCACTAACGATAATCTTCAAGATCTTTATATCGTTAATTTGACAACGGTTAGCGTCGTTGCTACTGATAACATTGCCAATGAAACCCCCACTGACCTGGGTACTTTTACCCTCACTCGCACCGGTAGCACCGCTACTGCTTTAACTGTCAATTACACCATTACTGGCACCGCTACCAACGGAACTGATTATACCAGTATTCCTCTGACAGCTACTTTTGCCGCCAATAGTGCCACTACTACGGTGACGGTCACTCCCACCAATGACACCATTTCTGAAGGTAGCATTCCCGAAACAGTAACCCTGACCTTAACTAGCAATGCCAGTTATAGCATCGATACCACCAAACAAGCGGCAACGGTATCCCTGCTCGATAACGATGGTCAACCGATTATTAGTATCAATGATGTCACCCTAACAGAAGGAAATGCGGGAACAACCAATGCGGTCTTTACGGTTTCCCTTTCCAATCCCAGCAGTACGAACATAACCGTTAATTATCTGACAGCAAGTGGTACTGCGGCTGCGGGTAGCGATTATACCGCTTTAACCAGTACTGCCCTTACCTTTACCCCAGGTCAAACCAGCAAAACTATCACCGTTGCCGTCACTGGCGATACTACCTCTGAAGCTGATGAAACCTTCTTTGTCAATCTCTCTGGGGCTGTTGGTGGCATCATTGGGGATGGTCAAGGCCAGGGGACGATTACCAATGACGATGGAACTGTCACGGGTACAGTGATCAGCGTTGTGGCAACGGATAATATCGCCAGCGAAACTTCTGGTAACACCGATTTAGGAACTTTCACTCTAACTCGCACAGGTGTCTTAACCAGTGCCTTAACCGTCAGTTACACCATTGCAGGAACCGCGACCAATGGGACTGACTATACTAGCATTCCTTTAACTACGACTTTTGCCGCGAATAGTGCTACAGCTACACTGACGGTTACACCTACCAATGACACGACCTTTGAAGGTACGATCCCTGAAACAATAGTCCTCACCTTAGCGACAGGTACGGGCTACACCATTGATACCACTAAGCAAACGGCAACGGTACTGATTGCCGATAATGATCTGCCTCCCAGTATCAGCATCAATGATGTTAGCGTTACCGAAGGCAATACAGGGACAACTAACGCAACCTTTACTGTTTCCCTTTCTAATGCCAGCAGTAGTAATGTGACGGTTAACTATGCCACTGCCAATGACACAGCGATCGCCGGTAGCGACTATACCGCTTTGGCCAGTACCTTACTGACCTTTGCGCCAGGGGAAACCAGTAAAACGATTACGGTGGCGGTGACGGGTGACACCACAGTTGAAGCGAATGAAAGCTTTTTTGTTAACCTCACCAATGCGGGGGGCGCAACCATTGCCGATAATCAAGGACGAGGAACGATCACGAACGATGAAGCGACCGTGACTCCCAATATTACTATCTACGATGCCACCATTGTCGAAGGATTTGGGAATCCCAATCAGGCCTTGATTGTTGTTGGTTTAGATACAGCCAGTCTTCTACCCGTTACGGTCAATTACGCTACCAGTAACGCTACCGCGATCGCGGGTTCAGATTACACGGCCAGCACCGGAACAATCACTTTTAACCCAGGCGTTACAACTCAAACCATTGCTGTTCCGATCTTGAATGATAGTGTTAATGAACCGAATGAAACCTTTAATGTCACTCTAAGTACCCCAACCAATGCGGCGATCGCGGATAGTCAAGCAACGATTACCATTACAGATACTTTAGTGAGTAACTTTAACCGAACCTTACCGGCTTTGGTGGAAAACCTCACCCTTGTTGATGGTGCAATTACTGGTACTGGCAATGCTGGGGCTAACGTGATTACTGGCAATGCAAATAACAATACCCTGGCCGGACTAGATGGTAATGATACTTACTTCTATGACGCTGATACAGCCCAGGGGACGGATACCATTAACGAAACCCTCACCGGTGGCACTGATACCCTCGACTTTAGCAAAACTGCCGCACCAGTTAATATCAATCTTGGTTTAACTACTACTCAAACTGTCGCTGGTGCTAATCTTAAACTGGTCATTCCTACCGTTGCCTTGGAAAATGTCATTGGTGGTACGGGCAGCGATCGCCTCACTGGCAACAGTCTAGCCAACACCCTCTCTGGTGGTAATGGTGACGATCTGATTTCCGGTGCGGCTGGTGATGATAATATCTATGGCCAAGCAGGGAACGACTTTATCAATGGTGGCGCGGGGATTGATACGTTTTATTATACGGGTGCTTTAACAGGAGCGACTACTGCTACCAATTTATTCGGCGTAGATACGATCTCCGATTTCACATCGGCCCAGGATAAAATTGCCCTGAGCAAAGCCACTTTTGGACTTACTGCGGCGGCTGGTGCAGCGATCGGCACAGAGTTTGCGACGGTAAACGACATTAGTGAAGTGGAGACTAGTGCAGCAAAAATTGTTTATAGTCTTGGCACTGGCAGCCTTTTCTACAACCAAAACGGTGTCACTGCTGGTTTGGGTACCAATGGTGGCGAATTTGCCAATCTTTTAGGTTCACCCACTTTATTAGGAACTGACATTAGCATTCTTGCTTAAAAATGCCAAAATTATGGGATTTTGCTTTTGGGCGCAAGCCTTGCTACAGAATTACTTTTTTTGAATAGATAACTACCAACTATTCACTAAACGGCGATCGCGTATAATGAGCTTAACAGTTCTCTGAATGAGCAATGACGACCACACCCACTACAGTTAGCTATACCCTCGAAGATGTTCTAGATCGCTTCGAGCAAAAAATGGACAAGCAGTTTGCCGAAGTCAATCAAAAAATGGACAGGCAGTTTGCCGAAGTCAATCAAAAAATGGACAGGCAGTTTGCCGAAGTCAATAAACAGTTTGCCGAAGTTAACCAAAAGCTTAATAAACTGGAAATTGGGCAAGTAGAACTGTCGGGCGAAATTAAAACCCTAGACGAAAAAGTCAGTGGCATTGATAAACGTCTAGATAATCAGGAATTTCTTAATCGAGGAGTATTAGTTGCACTGATTGTTGCTCTCATTGGTGGAGCCGCTAAACTGTTTGGATGGTTGCCGACCAGTTGAACTCTCTCAATTTTGAAAGCGATCGCATTTTGAATGGATAATTGAGAATGGACAATGGATAATTATCAACTATTCACTATCAACTATTAACTAATCGGCGATCGCTGTTGGGTAATTTTCAAAGTAAAAGTCTTAATAATTGATAAACTAGGCGGAAAAGCGAGAGGATGGCCACGAGTCCTAGAGCACCAAAACTTGCCATCACAATTACGCCCCAAAAAGGGGTACTGAGCATGGGAAAAGATTGGGAAAGAGATAGAAAAAGAGAAGTAACTAAGGGGGTTTTAAGATAAAGGAGAGGCAAAAACCAAAATAATACCGTACTTACTCCGGTAATAACCAGCATTTCTAGTTTTTCGATAATCCTTCCCCATTGGGCAAAGATTAATCCGCCGGTCATCATGCCCCAGAGTCCCATACTGATACCTGGTGAGGAGAATAAACTAGTGGTTGCAATCCAGATCAGTGTGCTTGCATAACCTGTAAACGCTGCACAGCCCAAAAGTTCTAGGGTAGAAAATGCAGGTTGGTTTTGATGTTGTACCTGGCCTGAGGGCGGCGGTACGGCTGGTGTTGCTGGGGGAGTTCCTTGAATTTTGGTAGAGGAATGACTGGGGGGACTAGGAGGACTGGGAAGATTACTATTTAAGGCCGCGAGGGTTTCTGAAGCCGATTGATAACGATCCCTTGGTGTGGGTAATAGTAATCGATCAATCACCTGGGCCAGGCGATCGCTGACCTGGGGAGCAAATTGCCGCCAGTGCCAGGTATTGTGGTAGGAATCATAGAGATCCTGGGCTGATTTTCCCGTCAATAAATAAAGACAGGTAATGGCCAAGGCATAGAGATCCGTCGCCGGATAGACCTGACCTCCTGACATTTGTTCGGGTGGCGCAAAACCCATTGAATAAATCCCGGTAGAGCCACCCCCTGGGACAGAACCCACCGCAATCTCCTTAACGGCTCCAAAGTCCAATAGAAATAGAGTACCTTCCTGATCTCGCATAATATTGGACGGCTTAATGTCTCGGTGAATTGAACCCTTATCATGAACAAAGGTCAGGATCTTAAGCATTTCCTCCAATACATTGAGCACTTCTGATTCCGAAAAAGGGCCGCGATCGGCTAGTTCATCCTCTAGATTTTTGCCATTGATAAATTCCTGCACCAGATAAAAAAACTGATCTGACTTCCCTGTTCTAGGGTTATCTACCACCAAGGGGAAAAAGGCAAAGAGGTCTGGGATCTGATCATGCTTATTGCCTAACTTCTCTAAAACCGACGCTTCTCGCTCAAAAAGCCCTAATGCCACTTGTATTTGCGCCGCACTCAGATCACCCGCCGGTTGAAATTGTTTAACCACACAAAAACGCATGGTCGGAGTAAAACGATCTAGTGCTAAAAAGGCAGCCCCAAAACCACCTTGACCCAATAACTTCACCGGTAGATAGCGTCCCCCCAAAATTAAAGGCATTCCACAACTGGTACAAAATTTTTGTTGAGCCGTTTGCAATGTATTACGATTGTCCAGATCTGCAAAAGAATTAATACGAGAGCAACCTGGGCGGGTACAGAGAATGTCCATGCTTCTAATTGATTAGGGGGCAAAGGCTGAATCTTGGACGGAAGAATGAGTTTAATGGCTAGTTCAGTCAGATTTACCTTTGTTCTGATAGCCAAGAAACCTCTTTAGATATCATAATCAATAAAGACCACGCTTACTAGATTAGACCATTAAGCGTAAAGCCAGCCAATCTTCAGGAGTTTAAGCCCATTCTAACCGCTATTCCGATATCATTCTCCGTCAATCCATGAAAAAAATCGCCTATCTTGCGCCAGAAATTCCGTCTCTCTCTGCTACTTTTGTCTATGGAGAAATATTGGCTTTACAACAACGCAATATCACTATTACGTCTCTCTCCATTGATCGCCCTCACTTACCTGAACTAGACATTAATCTTCAGCAATTATTGGCTAAAACAACTTTTTTATATGAGCGACATTGGCTAGCAGTTTTACAGGATAATTTTGCTATTTTCAAACAAAATCCCTTTCGCTATCTAGCAATCATGGGATTAATGTTTCAAGATATTCTCCATTTAGGTTTATTTAATTCAACAGCCTTAAAATTGCTCTATCATTTCTGGCAAGCTAGTGCCGTCGCGAGAATTTTACAGCGTAATCAATGTGAGCACCTCCATATTCATTTTTCCTATGTACCTACCCAAGTGGGAATGTATGGCGCACTTTTAGCGAATATTCCTTTTAGTTTTACGTCTCACGCCAATGATCTGTTTGAACGCTGCTGGTTGATCGAACAAAAGATTAACCGATGTCAGTTTGCTGTAACTATTTCTGAATATAACCGTCAATTTTTAAAGACAAAAATTAATCTATCTCAAATTGACAAGGTAAAGGTTATTCATTGTGGCATTAATTTGAATGACTATACTTTTCAGTTAAAATCAAGCTTTTCGGAAACAATCAGGATTAAATCTCTAGGTAGATTTGTAGAAAAAAAAGGATTTGATACTCTTATTTTAGCCGCAGTCACTTTACGAAACCAGGGAATTAATTTTCATTTAGAAATTGGAGGTGATGGCCCAGAAAAAGCGAAATTATAGCAATTAATTACAGAATATCAACTTAGTTCCCACATTACCTTAGTGGGTTCTTTATCTCACCAGGCGGTTTTTCCCTGGCTTAGAGAAGCAGATATTTTTGTTCTGGCTTGTAAACAGGATCATAACGGCGATCGCGATGGTATTCCAGTTGTCTTAATGGAAGCAATGGCAGTGGGAATTCCCGTGATTTCGACTCAGATTTCTGGCATTCCTGAACTCATTGAGGATGGGGTATCTGGTTTTCTAGCCGTTCCGAACGATTCCCAATCTCTTGCCGATAAAATTATGCAATGTCTTTCCCAATCCGAACAAATGGCAATGATCACAAGTCAAGCCAGAGCAAAGATTGAAGCGTCTTTTAATATAGAAAAAACAACAGAGCAATTACTAGAACTATTTTAAAGATAAAAAATGCTCTAAGCTGTTCACTATTTAAAACGCATATAGGCAAGGGGCTTAAGCCCCTTGTTACAAGACTGTCAGCAAACTTGTTACAAGACTGTCAGCAAAATCGTTATGCCATTTAAATTCGTAACAGCTTGTGAGAACGTACTTTGTAATCTGAGTTTACTTTCTTCCTGATACTTTTCTTAACAATATTATTGCTAATGGATTCACCTATTGTTAATTTACGTCCGGCTCTAGATACAATCTTGGTTCCCCAGGGTTCAGAATATCAAGCAGTAATGAAGGGTTGGCAAAAAAAGCCGAATTGCCCTTCTATTTTAGCAATTCCTGTGGGTGGAAAGGCGGTTGAGAAGGCATTACTTAGGGGATTAATGTTCCAAAAAATGCGGAAAATTTCTCCTCAAGGGATCATTGTGATGGGATTGGCTGGTAGTCTTTCTCCTCAGTTAAAACTAGGTCAAGTTGTTTTATATCGTTCTTGCCTAGATTTAGAAAGTGATCAACTTCTGTTTTGTGATTCTTCTGCAACGGGTTATTTAGTAGAAAAATTAGGACATAAAGTTCAATTAGTCGAAGCTTTAAGCAGCGATCGCGTCATTACTGAGGCAGAGGAAAAGCAAAATTTAGGGAAACGGTATAAAGTCCAAGTAGTGGATATGGAAGGAGCCACCATTTTAAAATTTTTTGCAGCCCAACAAATTCCAGTGGTGATCCTACGGGTGATTAGCGATGAAATTAATCAATCTTTGCCGGATTTAAGTCAAGTTTACAATTCAGCCGGAGAATTACAGACGTGGCCGTTAACCAAGGCATTAATCTCTCAACCGATCGCCGGTTTTAACTTGATTCGGAGTTCCTTGTATGCCCTCAAGATCCTAGAAAAATTAGCCACAGAGATAACATTCATCTAAAAATTACTGATGATCAATGTCTCGCCGTTCCTGTTGTACTTCGGGATCTGCTTCTAAACTGGGATAGGTGGCAACTTGAGGCTTAAAGCCAAACAGCGATCGCAATTGTTGCCAACCTGATTCTTGAAACCAGCCGACAATACCATTGGGTAAAATGGTCACGACAATCAGGAATAATGCCCCTTGAAAGAAAACCCAAACCTCTGGAAATTGTTCACTTAAAGAACTTTGCGCGAGTCTAACTAATAGGGTTCCTAACACAGCCCCCACGAGAGTGGCCCGACCCCCTACCGCTACCCAAATCACCATTTCAATGGAAAAGGCTACCTCCATGATACTGGGGGTAATAATGCCCGTTTGTACCGTATAAAGTGCGCCCGATAAACCAGCGATCGCCCCCGAAATGGCAAATACTAAAACCTTAAAACCAGTGGGATCATAACCAGTAAAACGTACCCGATTTTCATCATCGCGAATGGCGACTAATAGCCGTCCAAACCGCCCACTGGTTAACCAACGACAGACGAGATAAACCAAAATTAGGCTAATAATCGTGATTTCATAAAAGCCAATTTGTACCCGATTATCACTGACTAATAAGCCAAAAATACTTTGGGTATCTGTTTTCAAGCCATTGGTGCCATTGATCAGTTTTTGTTGACCATTAAAGAAATTATAAAAAACGAGCAGGGCTGCCTGGGTTAGAATGGAAAAATAAACGCCCTTAATCCGATTCCGAAAAATAAGATAGCCGAGTAAACCTGCAATAATACTGGGAATAATAAAAATAGCAATAATAGTAATCGGTAAAGAATGAAACGGTTGCCACAACCAGGGTAATTCTGCTACGCCGTACAAACTAAAAAATTCTGGCAATTGACCCGCCGGTAATTGCAAATTAAGATACATGGCTAAACCGTAACCTCCCAGAGCAAAAAAGATACCGTGTCCTAAGCTGAGCAGTCCGGTATAACCCCAGATTAAATCAATTCCTAAAGCAACAATGGTCAAGGAAACAAAACGCCCTAATAGCCTCAGGCGAAAAGCCGGTAAAGCCAACGGTAAGATCACCGCAAAAATCACCGCGATCGCGATAATCGCACCACCTTCAATCCACAATTTACGCTTTTTTTGTTGCCGTTGGGATAACTGAATATCTGTCTCGATCGCCATAATAAAAACTCAGTAAAGATAGATTACAGTTCTGCTGTCCGACCTTTGGGGGCAAAAATACCGGCGGGTTTAATTTGGAGGAAAAGAATGATCAAGATAAAGATCATCACCTTGGCCATGCTCGTGGTCGCAAAAAAGTTAAAGAAATCCACCCCATTCTGTAGGATACCCTCAGGGGGAATAATGAGGGCAAAGGTTCCGCTACCAATCAAGTAGCTCAAAATGCCAATAATCATGGCAGCAATAATTGTTCCTAAAAGATTGCCCACGCCACCGACTACGACCACCATAAAAGTATCGACAATATAGTTTTGTCCCGTACTAGGGCCAACTGAGCCGAGAAAGCTAATGGCACAGCCGGCAATCCCCGCTAAACCAGAGCCGATCGCAAAGGTCAGGGCATCCACCTGGGCCGTGGGAATTCCTAAACAAGCACTCATGGTTCGATTTTGGGTCACAGCCCGAATCCGTAAACCCCAGTTGGAACGGTTAAAAAAGAGAATAATACCAATAATGCAGAGAATGGTCAGGATAATAATTAAAATGCGCGTATAGGGCAATTGAAAGCCAGCAAAGGGTAAACCGCCTCTGAGCCAGGCAGGAGCCGTCACATCCACATTTCTGGCACTAAACCAAGGACGAATTAAACTATCCTGTTTGGTCTGAGCAACGATAAAACCACCCGCCGCCGCGATCGCCGCCGAAAGAAAAAAGAATAATACCCTGGCCTTGCTGCGAATTTGCTCCCAATCAACTCTGCGACTCAGAAACCAGAGACCGCCAAAATACAAACCACAAAAAACAGCGATCGCAATCACTAATAGACCATTCACACTGCGAACAAATTGCTGCAAGATCAGACTTACGCCCCAAGTTGCCAACAAGGTTTCCAAGGGCCGTCCGTAAAGATAGCGAATCACCGTCCTTTCCAAGGCCAAACCCACTAATCCAGCCATCAAAAAAGCGATCGGTAAAGCAGCCAAAATATAAAAATTAAAAACCGGCTCTCCCAGAGGCTTGAAAACATTTTGAACCACATAGGTCGTATAGGCCCCTAACATCATCAATTCTCCGTGAGCCAAATTAATGACCCCCATCAGTCCAAAAACGATCGCCAAGCCTAAAGCTGCGATCAACAATACCGAACCAATGCTAATCCCGTTAAATAGACCTTCTAATAATGCAGACACAAAATTTTACTCCCTACCATGTTTAAGACGCTTGAATAAATTGCCGGTTGGTTTATTGCCAAAGCTTTCCCCCCTCTACTACAAAAGGGGGGTTAGGGGGAATCTAAATCAACTTATTTTTTAGCTGCGTCCTTAAATTTACCAGGGGTTTGAGGGGGTTTAATATCCGTGCGTGTCCAATCGCAACTATAACCCTTGGTTTCTGGAACAAACTGGTTCCAAGGGATCGGTACAACGGGGCCTTCCGTCGCCCAGACAATATCAAACAGACCGTCCTTATTCACCTGACCGATACGAACCGTCTTGGAAATATGGTGATTAGGGTACATCTTAACCTTGCCTCCGGGAGCATCCATCTCCTGACCGATCGCCGCCATCCGCACCTTTTCGAGATCATCGACGGTTCCAGCTTTCTCTGCGGCCTGTTTCCAAAGATAAACAGCAATATAGGCTGCTTCCGCAGGGTCATTCGTCACACGATCCGGGCCATATTTAGCTTTAAAAGCTTCTACAAACTTTTTATTGGCGGGGGTGTCAACGGTTTGGAAATAGTTCCAGGAAGCATATTGACCTAGCAGATATTCTTTCCCAATTTGTTGAACTTCTTCCTCGGCAATACTGACCGATAGTACTGGGTATTTATCAGGGGTTAAACCCGCAGATTGAATCTGTTTAAAGAAAGCGACATTACTATCCCCATTCAGGGTATTGAAAATCACCCCGCCCTTGGGTAAGGCCTGTTTAATC
This sequence comes from Woronichinia naegeliana WA131, assembly GCA_025370055.1. NCBI lineage: Bacteria > Bacillati > Cyanobacteriota > Cyanophyceae > Synechococcales > Coelosphaeriaceae > Woronichinia > Woronichinia naegeliana. The sequence continues at coordinate 4,695,919 of CP073041.1, forward strand.
TTAGTAATGATCGGAGTCACCTCGGTATTGCCTAGGGGTAAATAGTCTTCACCGACGGTTTTGCCACCTTTGACCTTTAACTGCTCTTTGATAATGGTATTAGCCGTGCGAGGGAAAACGTAGTCAGATCCCACGAGGAAAAAGTCTTTCCCTTTATTTTTGAGTAACCAATCCACTGCTGGTTCAATTTGTTGGTTAGGGGCCGCCCCAGTATAGAAAATATTCTTAGAACACTCTTGACCTTCGTATTGGACGGGATACCAGAGCATATGGTTTTTGGATTCAAATACGGGTAGTACCGCTTTCCGGCTCGCAGAAGTCCAACAACCAAATACCGCCACTACCTTATCCTGATCGATTAATTTAGTGGCTTTTTCGGCAAAGGTCGGCCAATCTGAGGCTCCATCCTCCTTAATCGGTTCAATCTTTTTACCGAGAACGCCACCTGCTGCATTAATTTCTTCAATTGCCAACATTTCTGCATCAACAACGGTGGCCTCACTAATTGCCATTGTGCCACTGAGAGAATGTAAGATTCCCACCTTAACCGTTTCACCACCACCAGCCGCCGTTGATGCAGGACTGGTTTCTCCAGCGGGGGAGGTCGTTGTTGTTGGCTCTCCACCACCACAGGCTTTTAACAGTAAACTCGTTCCTAGTGTAGCCGAACCGTACAATAAAAATTTGCGTCGTCCTAATCGATTAATCATGGTAAGAATTAAGCAACCTCGTAGAAATTAAGCAGAATCGATGGATGAGGAGAAAAAAGAGCAGTATCTATTTTAATAAACAACATAGACGTTGTATATTACGTCCTAAATAATCTGCAAAATGTTATGAGATATACAAAAAATCCTCCCATCTCAGGAAGGTCAGGGAGAGACAGGGGCTGGGAAGAGAGGTCTGTGTGTGAGAGGTTAATCGACAGAGATCGCCGAATTCAGTAGATTTAATCGAGAGTCAGCACAAATTTTCAAAAATCGCTTGACAACTTCCTAGATAGTTCTGTTATGATGACAAAGGTTCGTCAATGGGGCGTAGCCAAGTGGTAAGGCAGCGGGTTTTGGTCCCGCCATCCCTAGGTTCGAATCCTAGCGCCCCAGTTCAATAAGATGCTGTGTTGTCGTTATTCGGGCTGGGAAGAATTCTTTTCGGGAAAGTCAGAGATTTGGCCAGATGACTCTTCTGGGGGCATCCAGTGCTGCAAAAATGTTTGGAGCTTACCACGCTCAATGTAGGGCCAGCCACCACTTTCCTCCACATCTTTTAAAAAAGCATAGAGATCCTTACGAGTATTGGGAAGCGATGGCTCAAATTGTTCTGTGCGGATCTGACGATGTAAACTTTCCAACGTCCTCAGTAATGACAACAGGCGATCGCTATCTTGGCCACAGAATTGGGACAATGACTCCACGAGGGCAACCAATTGTTGAAGTGTATCATTAAAGTATTGTCCGTCAGTCATGGAGATAAATCCTTAGTCCTTGAAAGAAAAGTAAGCCATCCCTCACTATAGAAGATCGGGGGACGCAAAGAATTCACCAAAGGATGACGCAGGAAGGTAACGAAAGTTTGATAAAGTAGATCCCGATAACAATAGCCTAACTTGCCCTCGATATTATTTGGTTACACCATGCGTAAGTCTTATTCAGGGCAAGAAACTACTAATTTGAGATTGACCAAGCGAGGTTAACCATGAGGTTTCGTTCAATAATCGTTGCCTTTCTATCACTGTGTCTAGGTATCCTTTCCTTATTGAATTGTGGATCGGCCCTAGCAGTTGACAAAAGCCAACTTACCTACGATGAAATTATCGGCACAGGACTGGCCAACGCTTGCCCTGCAATTTCTTCCTTTACCAGAGGGACGATCGCCGTAGAAGCTAACTCGACATATACGATAGCTGACCTATGCTTAGAACCACAACAATTTTTTGTTAAAGAAGAACCCCTTAACAAACGCCAATCAGCAGAATTTGTTCAAGGTAAACTCTTAACTCGTTACACTACTAGTCTGGAGCAAATCCGAGGATCTGTTCTGGTCAGTAACGACGGAGTATTAACCTTTAAAGAAAAAGATGGTATTGACTTCCAACCGATCACCGTTCTTTTGCCTGGTGGAGAAGAGGTTCCTTTCTTCTTTACCATTAAGAACTTTGTCGGCAAGACTGAACCTGGCTTTACCTCAATTAACAGTTCTACGGATTTTGTCGGTACTTTTAAAGTGCCTTCCTATCGAGGAGCAGGTTTCCTAGATCCCAAAGCTCGTGGGGTTTATACCGGCTATGACAATGCTGTTGCCCTTCCAGCTTCGGCAGACAGCAAAGAGTTGCAACGTACTAATGTCAAACAAACCCCCATCGGCAAAGGAACTCTTTCCCTACAAGTAACTCAGGTGGATGGAGAAACAGGAGAAATTGGTGGCATTTTTGAAAGCATCCAACCCTCTGATACGGACTTAGGGGCGAAGGAGCCGGTTGATGTTAAAGTGCGTGGTATTTTCTATGCCAAGGTAGAATCCTAAGGCATTGACTAAATACAGAATCTGTGAGTTTTTTCCTAGGGGCGATCGCCCCTCTTTTTTTGGAAATTTAATAATGACGAGGTTTTAACAAATGTTGTGTTTTATTGCGTTTAATCAGTTTTTTCCTATAATAATTATGCATGTAATAGAACGGATATCCTTGTTTTTGCACAAATTTATTAACCTCTCCGTGTAATTATGGATATTGAATTCTACGACCTCAGATAATTTGGTTAATTATGCCGTTGTAAATATAATTAGAGGAAAAGCAATTGTTAATCCTGCTCTTAAATTTATTGGCTTTTTTGCTTTTTCTATCATCTCAATTAATTCCATTAGTCAATCTTAATTGTTCTTACTAACTATTAAGAGTGTTATTATGCCTACCACCGCGAAAGAATCCCTTAAAATTGAAACCCTCACGCTTTTTCGAGCCTATCGAGAGTCAAAGACCACTCATCTTCGTAATCGTATTATGGAGTTGAATATTGGTTTGGTTCGTAAAGAAGCCCACCATTGGGAAAAACAGTTTGTAGAAGGTTATGAGGATTTGGTTCAAGTGGGTTGTTTGGGATTAATTCGGGCGATTGAACGCTTTGATCTAGATAAGGGTCATGCATTTAGTTCCTTTGCTGTTCCCTATATTCGAGGAGAAATTCAGCACTATTTAAGGGATAAAGGTTACTGTGTCCGTATTCCTCGGCGTTGGCTAGAGATTGGTCAGCAAGCGACCTTAGAACAACAGGCCTTTCAAAGCCGTTTTAATCGTCAACCGAGTGATTTGGAGTTGGTAGAGAAGTTAGAGATTTCCCTGACGGAGTGGCAAGACATTAAGTTAGCTTGGCAGAATCGAGAACCCCTCAGTTTAGATGCCCGTGTTAATAGTGAGGAGGATGGGACAGGCAATTTAGGCGATTGTTTATGCGAAAGTGAATACCGTAGCTTTCAATTGAGTTCCGAAGATCAAATTCGTTTGAACCAAGCTCTGTCTCTGCTAGAAGATCGGACACGCCATATTTTAGAATTTATTTTTCTGCACGATTTAACCCAACGGGAAACGGCTGATCAACTGGGAATTAGTGTGATTACAGTGTCTCGTCGTCTCAAAAAAGGGGTGAGTATCTTGAAACAATCCTTGATGACAGAAATCTTTTAACTAGAGGGATCTGCCTTTGCTATAGTGGTTACTACCCCAGTTCTATTGGGGCGATCGCCGACGAATGGCTAGGAGCAAAGGATGTTTGGATTAGGATGGCCAGAAGTGATTGTGATTCTGGTGGCAATGGCATTGATCTTTGGCCCAAGAAAAATTCCTGAGATTGGGGCAGCCTTTGGGAAAACGTTGCGGGGATTTAAGGAAGAAGTGAGTTCTCCAACAGAGGATTCTTCCCGCAATTCAGATTAATTGATTTTCTGCTGATGGTATGAGAATTTATGGTAATCGAGAACTGAAGACCTTGCCCGGTCAACTAACTCGTCCAACGGCAGCGAAGGTTCGTACTGCCTTATTTAATATTTGGCGGGATATTGAGGGCTGTTCCTGGTTAGATCTCTGTGCGGGAAATGGTTCGATGGGAGCCGAGGCCTTGGGGCGGGGAGCCAAAAAAGTGGTAGGGATTGAACAATCTGGCAAAGCTTGTGCGGTGATTCAGCGCAATTGGCAAAAAGTAGCTCAATCGTCTCAATCTTTTACCGTAATACGAGGTCATGTGTTAACTCAGCTAGGTCATTGGCAAGGAAATCCTTTTGATTATATTTATTTTGATCCTCCCTACGAGAGCAATCTCTATGAATCGGTTTTAATCGCGATCGCCTCTCAACACCTCTTAGAGTCAGGAGGAGAAATTGCCGTTGAACATGATCCTAAATATTGGACTGCTCAGGAGATTCCGACCTTAAGCATCTGTCGCCAAAAACATTATGGCAAAACAAGTTTGACCTTTTATCAAAGAAATGGGTTTAAAACCCCGTCCTTTTAGGACGGCTTTAGTTGGTTTTGAATATATTGCTTAAGGACTTCAAGAGGTGCGCCACCAACACTGGAAACAAAATAGGAAGGACTCCACCGAGCCTCTTTGCCATAAGGTTTTTGGAATCCAGATTGACCGTAGCGACGACTAGAAACACCCTTGAGCGCATTTACCATCTGAGAGATGGAGAGTTTTGGCAGAAATTCAATAAGCGCGTGAACGTGGTCAGATTCGCCATTAAATTCAAGAATTTGAAAATCCATTTTCTTGGCAACCTCTCCAAAGGATTTTTCTATAACAGCAAGACTTTCTAATGTCAAAATAGCTCTACGGTATTTAGTCACACAGACTAAGTGAACCTTAAGACTGGAAACACTATGACGCTCCCTTCGTAATTGGGTTGTCATTTTCACACAGACCAACTAAAATGTAGTTACAGACCAATTCTAGCACGGTAAATGAAAGCAAGGTATCAATTCAGATTTTACCCAACTGACCAACAAATACGGGACTTATCCCGATTATTTGGTTGCGTTCGCGTAGTCTGGAACGATGCTTTGGCGGCTTGTAAAGGTTCTGAAAAACTGCCATCCTATAATCAACTTTCCAGTCTGCTAACCCAATCCAAGCAAACAGAAGAAAGGGTGTGGTTGACAGAAGTATCGGCGGTTCCGCTACAGCAATCGGTTAGGAATCTAAATGTAGCCTATCAGAACTTTTTCAATTCCGTTAACGGAAAAAGAAAAGGAAAGAAAATTAATCCGCCAAGATTTAAAAGTCGAAAATCAAAGCAGTCTGCTACTTTTACTAATGTAGGCTTCTCTATTAAAGGAGAAAAAGTTTACTTGGCAAAAATAGGCTACCTAGATGTGATGTGGAGTCGCCCACTACCCTCGGAACCTTCCAGTGTCACTGTAATTAAAGATGCGGCGGGTCGGTACTTTCTTAGCTTCGTTGTAGAGATTAATCCTGAAAAGTTACCCGACAATGGTAAATCTGTAGGGATTGATTGGGTGCATCCCACTTAAGATAATACATTGACACTCAAAAGAGGAGAGTGATTGAGATAAGCACATCGTAGCCGAAGAATACGAGAAACATTATGAAGATGCCAACGTGCTCCCGACAATTTAACCCTAGCTCCCACCTGTTTAATCTTAGACTCCACATCACCAGAACCAATCACAATACCAAGCTGTTGATAGTATTGGTAATCAGGGATACGCTGATAATGCTTCGTCAAATAGGCTTGAAAATTCTTTGCCCTCTTGCTTTTGACTCCATCAAACGCATCTATTGCCTTGTTCACAAAACCCCGCCACAGTAAATGCTCCACTGCTTCTAGCCGTTTGAGAGAGCCACCCACTTTGAACAGATTCTCCTTGAGATGATACCAATCCAACACCTCTCGTCGTATCAGCCACGATTGAGTGGCGAAACTCTCTACCGCATTCCAGATTCCGGGATGACCATCTCCCAAAAAGGTCACTATTGGGGACAAAGGTTGAACATTGCTCCAATTCTTTAAGCCCTCTGGGTCTTGGAAAAAGGCTTCACAGACATTGCCATGAAGACTCACCAGTTTATAATCTCGCCACTGTCCCCCTTCCTTCTCCTCGCCCCGCAGACAAATCTTTCCCCCATCTATACTGACCCCCGCACTCTCTGACTGAGCTTGAGCTAAGGGCAGTTCTGTCCGTTCTACCAAGCGATGTAAACTGCTATGTCCTACTTTTATCCCCATCAACTCCTCTATATCTTCTTCTGCTTGTTGGTAGGATGTTTTCGCACTGGCTCTTAGACAGCATTTCTCTAAACCTGGACTTAAGACGATTTTTGGCGACACCTTTAGTTTTCTGGCTTGTTTTTGGCTTATTTCCACTTCTCCGACTAGGGTTTTGATTTTTCGCTTGTTTCCAGACCGTTTTTTTCCCCCTTCTGAAAAAAAAACTCCCCCATTGTTGGCCCCACAATTTCTAACATCTGGGTTCTGACTTCTACTTCGATGCTTCCAAAGTCCTTCTGTTTCTCTGGTTCCGTATATTTGCGCAAGATACGGGCTGATTCGGTGAGATGCTGTTTTAACAGTGCTTTTTCTTCTGGGGGAATCGGTAACATACTTTTTTCGCTCATCAGTTTTTTTCCATTTTACCCCAGATTCTATGTACTACTTTATCCGGGATGTACCCGATTGATTTGGGTATAACTGATTTTGCTACTTTAGATAACGGAGAAAAAATCAAGTCTCCTAAACCACTCAAAAAGCGATTTAAGAAATTAAGAAAAGCTCAACGTAATTTGTCTCGTAAGCAAAAAGGGAGTAAAAGACGTGAAAAAGCACGATTGAAAGTAGCTAAACTTCACGCAAAAATCAAAGATATTCGTACCGACTTTTTGCATAAACTATCCACTAGGCTCATTCGTGAAAACCAAACGATTGTGCTAGAGGATTTAAACACATCGGGAATGCTTAAAAATCGTAAGTTGTCTCGTGCAATTTCTGATTTAGGGGGTGCGACCTTTAGTTGATAAAAGCTGTTGTAATCAGGGTTCTACAGGGAACCCATATTGATCAAGTTTTGCCCAAAATTGACTCCATCGTTCCTTGGTCAATACCAAAGCTCGTAGGCTCAAAATAATTCCTGCTCCTTTTTCCTTCCATCGCATCCCTGAACAACATAATCGTTGTTTGACCAACGTCTTACAAGCTGCTTCCGTAACACCTGAACCAATCGGATACTTTTTCTCTAAGTATTCAGCATAATCCATTTGATGCTGATGATTCTCGTAATAAGTAATCGCCGCTTGTAGTTTCTCGGTAAGATTCTTAGAATGACTTTTTTCTTCTTTGACTTCTTTCATCAGATTTAGCAGTTCTCCTGCTTTTCCTTTTTCATGCTTGAGTTCTCGACAATTTTCAGTCAACCATTCTTTTTGTTTTGACACTGTATTCGGATGCAACGCTTCTGCCAAGGCACCTAAGTAACCAGAGGCATGATAGAAATCTAATATCTGTTCTTCCGTTTGCTTTTCTAAAAACTTCCAATTTGATTCTGCCCCGTCTGCTATCCCGACCAATGTTGCCTCTGGATAACGTTTTTTCGCTCGCTCAATTTCTCTTTCTAATCTTTCTAGAAAACTCTTTTTTCCATACTCTGGTGCCGCACCTAGATAGATTGTATGTTGACGTTCTCCCTCACTATCGTATAGGGAAACGGTTCCCACCATTGCTTCACGGTAGCCATCCTCACACATCAGCATACAGGTTCCATCTAATCCTATTCCCACTGTTGCAATTTGGCTATCCTCCTTGGGCGGGGCATAACTCCACGCTTCTTCTTTTGCCTGTACCACACTTCCTACTGCTTCACTCAATCTTTGGATATAGGATAGCGCTACTTTTCTACCATGATTTTCTAATAAATCATTTTTCACCTCTTTGCCTGCCATCCCTGACATTTTTGAGGATACCTGTTTTGCCAATAATGGCGTTGATGTTATGATTATCCTTGCTTCTCTTTCTAAGGGGCAATACGTTTTTCCTCCTACTGAACGCTGATATACATGACGATTCACTATAACCTCACCATAAGGTGTTTGATATTCTTTCGGTTGCTCTCCCTTACTCTTCCAGATTTCTTCACCGATTTTTAAGGGTGAACCATCTGTATCTAAATATTTCAAGGCTTCTTTGCTGGCGATGCAACCTACTTCGTTTAAGCCTTTTTGAATATTTATTTCTGTATCCAACATTGAACGACTGAGTTCTAATGTTAGTTCTATTTTTATCTTTGAACCCTCTACATTAATTAGTTTTGCTGTCATCATTGTTTCCTCTTTGTCACTTTTCATCTCATGTTAACACTTTTCTTTTCCTTCATCAACTAAAAGTCGCACCCGATTTAGGTTGGCGTAGCTTTAGGGATATGTTAAAGGCTAAATCAGAGAGGTATGGGCGTGATTTTAGGGTAATTTCTCGTTGGGAACCGACTACTCAAAAATGTTCTTGTTGTGGTCAAATTGGCGGCAAAAAAGAACTTTCTGTCAGGGAATGGACTTGTCTTTTCTGTGGAGAAACCCACGATAGAGATGTCAATGCTGCCAAGAATATTAAGGTCGCGGGAGGGCTTTCCGAGACTCGAAACGGACACAGAGGACGGCGTAAATCTAGCTTGCTAGTTGCTTCCGATGAAGTGTCAACCCGCCTATTACCCATTCAGTTAAATCTGATAGGAATCACCGTCGCTTCAGCGCGGTGAGGATGTCAAATTGCGCTTGGTAGTTGATCACCGTAATCTTGTTTGGGAAGTCTCCATCGGTTTAAAACACCGGAATTTCCATCATTCCTTGGCTGACCAAAACTGATGAGCCACCAACGGTAATTTTTTTGATGCCATCGGTCGATTGAGTAACCTGAATTTTTAATAAACTGGGACGACCCATTTCGATTCCCTGTTCCACTTGCCAGGTTAACAGTTCTTCTTGGCCAGACTGTAGGCACACTGCGCGATCTCGTTGGGCAAGATAGGCTCCTAGAACAGTGGCGGCGGAACCAGTGGCGGGATCTTCTTCAATACCCAGGTTTGGGGCAAACATTCTGGCTCGCAGATCGATCGAACTGGAACTTGTATCAAAGGTGAAGACATAAACGGAACTGGCCCAAAAGGAACTCAAATATTGCTGCCATAGTTCCCTGCGCAATTTAACGGCAGCGATCGCGCTTTGATCCCGTAGAGGAATTAACAAAAAGGGGAGTCCAGAGGAAAGAGCTTGGGGAGCATATTCGCCTGTTAAAATTTGGCCAGGTTTCAGAGATAAAATCTCTGCCAGAATATGAACAGGAGGCGGTTCCGGCCCGATTTCCGGTAATTGAGCCGCAGTTAATTCACTATAAACAGGCTGATCATTTTCCCAGAGAACTTTGACGGGAATGATCCCCACTCCCTCTTCAAAATACAGCGTCATTTCTGGGCCAGTCATGGGAACAGCCGCGATCGCCACTAAAACAAAGGCCGTTCCCACCGTCGGATGACCGGCAAAAGGAATTTCCGCTTTGGGGGTAAAAATACGAAGGCGTTTCGTCCCGTTAGGCGTTGCGGGCGGAAAAACGAAAACCGTTTCCGAGTAATTAATCTCCGCCGCCACTTTTTGCATTTGTGGGCCAGTTAAACCCACTGCATCGGGAAAAACAGCGAGGGGATTACCGCCAAAGATGGTTTCAGTAAAAACATCGGCGGTGTAGAAAGCGTAACGCATGACAAAAGAGTGGGATTAATTAACCAAAGCGACCACTCACATAATCCTGGGTTGCCGTTTGGGTGGGATTTTGGAAAATGATCTCTGTACGATCATACTCGACCAGATAACCGACCTTGGCCCCTTTCTGAGTGGCTTCTGCATTAAAGAAAGCGGTGTAATCGGATACCCGCGATGCCTGCTGCATATTGTGGGTGACAATGACAATGGTGTATTGCTGTTTGAGTTCGTGAATTAATTCTTCTACTTTGAGGGTAGAAATCGGATCTAGAGCCGAACAGGGTTCATCCATTAAAATTACCTGGGGTTGAATGGCGATCGCCCTAGCAATACAGAGTCGTTGCTGTTGACCTCCCGATAAAGCTAAACCACTTTGACGTAGTTTGTCCTTGACTTCATCCCAAAGAGCCGCTTTTTTTAGGGAAGATTCCACTAACTCATCCAGATCTCCTGAATAATTATTTAACTTGGCCCCAAAAGTAATATTTTCATAGATGGATTTGGGGAAAGGATTGGCCTTTTGAAACACCATACCGATGGAACTACGCAGACTGACCGGATCCACCTGGGCATCATAAATATCTCGACCGCGAAAGGTGACTTTCCCTTCTACTTTGGCACTGGCAACCAGATCATTCATGCGATTAAAGCAGCGCAAAATAGTACTTTTCCCGCAGCCGGAGGGGCCAATAAAAGCAATCACATTAAACTCTGGAATATCCACGGAAACTTCCCGCACTGCTAGATGGGAACCGTAGTAAACATTGACATTTTGGGTACGAAGCACAGCTTCAGTGATGACATTTTGATCAGAAACCATATTAGACATCTCCAAAAACTGGAAAGCCTAGTCTAGCAAGCAGTGTAGCTAAATCTAGACTCAGTAGACTTCTTGGTACATAGACGAGTTTACAGGGCTTTCAGACCTCCAAATTCAATTCTGGCAAAAAACAATGACTCATCTTTACCTCAATTACCTGCCCTGATTCGCTACATTTTATAATGCTTAATATCAGCGCATTTATCCTTAGTCTCACCAATCCACATACTGTTGAGATTAATGACTTATATCTTCCCTTTCTTAGTCTAAATTTTTCTTGCATCACTTTGAATACTTTGAGCAATCGAATCATATGTTCAACCACTACTCGTCGAGACGATAACCAACTATTTCTTTCTTTTTCTTCTTTGCTTAATTCTCGCCCCTTTGGTTTCTTTTTTGGTGTTGTTAATTGGAATTCTCCCTCGTAGGCTTTATCACCTAGAAAGCCTTGTTCTTGATGGAATTTAGCCAATCTTTGACGTAATATTTGTACATCGCTCTTTGAACCTATTTCTCCTATCACAACATCCACAATCTCCTTGATTTTTGGGCAAATGATTATTTGGCTTTTTGAGGTATGCCTTTTTTGTTTACCTGAGTAGTATGGTTTTTGTGCCTCCTGCCCTAAAGGTCTTTCTACTGGTTGTTCTGTCGCATCCACTATTAGTTCATGTTGGATTAGCTCCTCTTTAACTTTTTCTATTTCTTCTGGCAACTTTTTTAGTTGTTCAAATAGACTTGCTGGTAAATTTTCTCCGAATAGTGACTGCCAATAATTGAATATATTATGGGCAGACGATTCACTTATTTCAAACATTATTCCTAGTAGCTGAAAGGTCGGATAATGCCTTAAGTAAACTAGCATTAAAACTATTTGCTCCTCCTCTGATAATTTCGGTTTATTTCCACCACCTGCTTTAATCAGTGTGGTTTTGCTTTCTTCAAATTCTTTTTTAAGTAATTTGCCATAGGTTATAAGCTCTAATAATTTTGGGTACTCTATTCCTAACAACCTCTTTGTTTCTTGAGGCTGTTTTTGAATATAAGCCCACATATAGATGTATTCAGGCATAGTTACTCCTGTCTAAATTTCTATGATTATAGCATATTTGTCGATTTTATAGTATTATGGAGATGTCTATTTGTTAAAACCATTGTTAATAACCTAGAAGATAATTATTTCCCTTTAACCAAAGCGTCCACTCACATAATCTTTGGTTTCTTGTTCCTGGGGATTGCTAAAAATAAATTCAGTTTTATTAAACTCAACTAAATAGCCTACTTTGTTACCGCGATCCGTTGCTACTGCATTATAAAAAGCTGTCATATCAGCGACCCTGGTAGCCTGCTGCATATTATGGGTGACAATAATAATGGTGTATTTTTCCTTCAGTTCGTTCATTAATTCCTCGACTTTCAAGGTAGAAATGGGATCTAATGCTGAACAAGGTTCATCCATTAATAATACTTCGGGTTGCATGGCGATCGCCCTAGCAATGCAAAGTCGTTGTTGTTGACCACCGGAGAGGGAAAAACCACTGGCCTGTAATTTATCTTTAACCTCATCCCAGAGTGCGGCTCGACGCAAGGATTTTTCCACTAACTCGGCTAAATCCCCCGCAAATTTATTGACCCTGGCCCCATAGGCCACGTTATCAAAAATAGTTTTAGGAAAAGGATTCGGCTTTTGGAAAACCATGCCAATATGTTTACGAACTTCTACGGGATCAATCGTAGGGTCGTATAAATCCTGACCATGATAGGTGATTTTTCCTGTGGCCCGAAAGCCGTGAACCAAATCATTAAGACGGTTAAAACAGCGCAAAATCGTACTTTTTCCACAGCCCGATGGCCCAATAAAAGCAGTGATTTGATTTTTGGGAATCGCTAGGGAAACATCACGAACGGCTCGATAGGAACCATAGTAAATGTCCGTGTTTTGTACCTGAAGTACTGTTGTTGTTTGATCGTTTTCTGAGGACATAAGCACTCTTAAAGGGGGTGAACAAAAAATTCAAAACTTAGCTAGTCTTAATAGACTTTACGACGGGTGGCTAATCGAGCCGAAACACTGGTAATGAGGACGAGAAAAACAAGGATTAGAGAGCCAGCCCAGGCGAGTTCCTGCTGGGGTTTAAAAGGAACAGTGGCAAAGTTGTACACCAATACCGACAAAGTGGCGATCGGTTCTCTGATCCCATTCGGCCAGAAATTAGAAAAAAGGGCGGTAAAAATTAAGGGTGCGGTTTCCCCCGCCGCACGGGCGATCGCCAAGGTGACTCCCGTGAGAATCGAAGGTAAAGCTGCCGGTAAGACAATAAATAAAACGGTTTGGTAATTGTAGGCTCCGACTCCTAGGGCCGCCCAGCGAATCTCCTGGGGAACAATTTGGAGAGCTTCATCGGTTGTTCGTACAATAGTGGGCAACATTAACACTGCCAGAGCAACCCCACCGGCGATCGCTGAAAAGCCGACAATGCCCGTCGCCACTAACAGACCAAAGGCAAAAATTCCGGCAATAATGGAAGGCACACCGCTCAGAATATTGGTCGCAAAACGTACCCAACGAGCCACCTGATTATTATTACTAAACTCCGAAAGATAGACCGCCGCTAAAACCCCAAAGGGAACAGCAATTAAGGTGGCCAATCCCACCACAATCAACGTGCCAAGAATAGCATTAGCAATCCCCCCACCGGCTAATCCTGGGGGCGGCGGTAGTTTGGTGAACAAATTAAGATTAATATGGCTTAGACCTTGAACTGCCACATAAGTCAGAACTGCAAACAGGGGAATCAGGGTAATGATAATACAGGCTCCTGCAATCCCGGTCATGATTAAGCCAAACAGGGTTCGAGGACTAAACTTTTGTCTTTTCAGGTTTGAAGGATTCATGGGCAAAAATGAGGAAAATACAAAGTGAACTGATTGTTAATAAGCTTGCAGTAACTTAAACCACATCCTTAATTTGGAAACTAAAGTTTTTTTAGACATATTCCGGGGACAAGTCCCCCTTTTTAAGGGGGATTTAGGGGGATCGACAAACTGATAGATTTTGAGCTTTTTAAGGGAAATTGAGAGGGATAAATGAGCGATCAAAAATGATGGGTTTCGAGTTAGATGGAGTTTAATCAAAATCCGGTGAAATATTTAGGAATATTTAGCTTTCACTTTATTAACAATTAATTCCGCCAGTACATTAACAACTAAGGTTAAAACCATTAGCACCAATCCGGCATACATTAAGGCTGATACCTGTAGTCCCGATGCTTCTGCAAATTGATTGGCCAGTAGAGAGGCGATCGTATTAGCAGGATTAAGTAAAGAAATACTTAATTTATTGGAGTTCCCGATAATCATGGTCACGGCCATGGTTTCTCCCATTGCCCGACCCAAAGCCAACATAATACCGCCCACAATACCGGAAAAAGCAGCCGGAACCAAAACCCGAAAAATGGTTTCCCAACGGGTTGCGCCTAACCCTAAAGAAGCTTGTCTTAACTCAGGGGGAAGCGAAGCTAAAGAATCACGGGCGATCGCCGTAATAATCGGCAGAATCATAATACTGAGAACCATACCGGCAGGTAACATTCCTGGCCCGGCAGGAGCCGTATTGAAAATAGGCAACCATCCAAAATTTTCGTGTAACCAAAAACCTAAAGGTTTAATCAAGGGAATCAACACAAAAATCCCCCAGAGTCCATAAACAACGCTGGGAATAGCCGCCAATAATTCCACTAAAAAAACCAGCACTGTCCGAATATTGAGGGGAATAAAATCCTCACTTAAAAAAATTGCCGTTCCCAAACCTAACGGTACCGCAATCAATAAAGATAAAGCCGCACTGACTAAGGTTCCATAGATAACGGGTAAAGCACCATAGACATTTCTAACGGGATCCCACTGACTTTCAAACAAAAAGCCTAGGCCACTTTGCTGCATGGCAGGAATCGATTCAAAAAAAACAACGATCGCAATAATGAATAAAATTAAACCAATGCCTACCGCAAAGGCCAGGGTTGCCATCCGAAAAATTTTTTCGAGCAGTTTTTCGGTTTCAGAACGGGATTTTAAAGGAGCAGTGATCGGCGGATTAGAGGAAGCCATAACAATATTAACTGGAGAAATTAAGAGAGGAGGAAAGGGTAAAAAACAAAATTTCCTCCTAAGCATTGACTAACTACTTGATGGTGATTTGAAAATCAGGACTAATGACATCTGCTGCTTTAGCAACCTGCTCAACTACGGTTGCGGGGAGAGGAACATAGCCTAAAGCACTACTTTGTTTTTGTCCCTCCGTTAACCCATATTGAATCATCACTTCCATCGCTTTGGCTTTTTCAGGATCATCATATTTTTTGTAAGCCAAAATCCAGGTATAGGTGACAATCGGATAGGATTTTTCGCCATCAGGATTGGTAATAAATAACCGTAAATCGGGGGGAAGAGTCGCCGAAGCTAAGGTATCAGCCGCACTCTCTTCATTGGGTTCTATAAATTGTCCAGCTTTATTTTGCAGACTGGCCATGGTCAAGTTGTTATTTTTAGCATAGCCATACTCCACATAACCGATCGCACCTTGGTTTTGTTGAATCGATGCTGTCACCCCTTCATTCCCCTTGCTGCCGATAAACTTACCCTTGGCAGTGGGCCACTGTACACTTTTGCCTGAACCAATGCTCTTTTTCCATTCGGGACTGATCGCATCCAGATATTTGGTAAAAACGCCTGTTGTACCACTGCCATCGGAACGATGAACTACTGTAATCGGACTATCCGGTAATTTCAGATCAGGATTGTCCTTGACTAATTTAGGATCATTCCACTTGGTAATTTTGCCGAGGAAAATATCAGCTTGGTTGGCTTGAGAAAGTTTTAATCCCTCTACTCCGGGTAAGTTATAGCCCAAAACAATACTACCGGCGGTCATCGGCAACATCAGTACCCCTTTGCTGACCTTGGCAATTTCTTCATCCTTCATGGCCACATCACTGGCCCCAAAATCCACCGTCCCTTTCGTAAACTGTTCAACGCCAGCCCCACTACCCACGGACTGATAGTTAACTTGAAGTTGGGGAACGGCTTGATTTAATTGTACAAACCAATTTTGATATAACGGTGCGGGAAAGGAGGCTCCAGCCCCAGTTAAAGCGACATTACCTTTGAAATCAACTTTAATAGCACCCGCCTTATCCATCTCTCCGCCAGGAGTAGCTGTATTCTCTGACTGACCACCACAGGCAGCCAAACTGAGTGTCAGGGCCAGGGCTGAGAGTAGTGCAACAGATTGACGGGAAAATTGCTTAGAACTGCGAGAGATAGTCATAAAATTAACTGAAATTATCAAATCATTCACTGATAATATCTGTACAAATAACATTTATGGGTAAAGGTAAGATTAAGAAGAGAAGATTGATGGGTCTCTAGTGGTCTGTCAAGCTAAAGATTGTGAATTTGAGGGAAAATGGAGAGGCTATTCATTACCTCAACAGATATCGTAATAAGTAACCATGCTCAAGACCTATATTGTCCGATTAAGTCAAGGGGTGTGACCTTTAGTTGATGAAGGAAAAGAAAAGTGTTAACATGGGATGAAAAGTGACAAAGAGGAAACAATGATGACAGCAAAACTAATTAATGTAGAGGGTTCAAAGATAAAAATAGAACTAACATTAGAACTAAGTCGTTCAATGTTGGATACAGAAATAAATATTCAAAAAGGCTTAAACGAAGTAGGTTGCATCGCCAGCAAAGAAGCCTTGAAATATTTAGATACAGATGGTTCACCCTTAAAAATCGGTGAAGAAATCTGGAAGAGTAAGGGAGAGCAACCGAAAGAATATCAAACACCTTATGGTGAGGTTATAGTGAATCGTCATGTATATCAGCGTTCACCTTTGAGGAAAAACGTATTGCCCCTTAGAAAGAGAAGCAAGGATAATCATAACATCAACGCCATTATTGGCAAAACAGGTATCCTCAAAAATGTCAGGGATGGCAGGCAAAGAGGTGAAAAATGATTTATTAGAAAATCATGGTAGAAAAGTAGCGCTATCCTATATCCAAAGATTGAGTGAAGCAGTAGGAAGTGTGGTACAGGCAAAAGAAGAAGCGTGGAGTTATGCCCCGCCCAAGGAGGATAGCCAAATTGCAACAGTGGGAATAGGATTAGATGGAACCTGTATGCTGATGTGTGAGGATGGCTACCGTGAAGCAATGGTGGGAACCGTTTCCCTATACGATAGTGAAGGCGAACGTCAACATACAATCTATCTAGGTGCGGCACCAGAGTATGGAAAAAAGAGTTTTCTAGAAAGATTAGAAAGAGAAATTGAGCGAGCGAAAAACCGTTATCCAGAGGCAACATTGGTCGGGATAGCAGACGGGGCAGAATCAAATTGGAAGTTTTTAGAAAAGCAAACGGAAGAACAGATATTAGATTTCTATCATGCCTCTGGTTACTTAGGTGCCTTGGCAGAAGCGTTGCATCCGAATACCGTGTCAAAACAAAAAGAATGGTTGACTGAAAATTGTCGAGAACTCAAGCATGAAAAAGGAAAAGCAGGAGAACTGCTAAATCTGATGAAAGAAGTCAAAGAAGAAAAAAGTCATTCTAAGAATCTTACCGAGAAACTACAAGCGGCGATTACTTATTACGAGAATCATCAGCATCAAATGGATTATGCTGAATACATAGAGAAAAAGTATCCGATTGGTTCAGGTGTTACGGAAGCAGCTTGTAAGACGTTGGTCAAACAACGATTATGTTGTTCAGGGATGCGATGGAAGGAAAAAGGAGCAGGAATTATTTTGAGCCTACGAGCTTTGGTATTGACCAAGGAACGATGGAGTCAATTTTGGGCAAAACTTGATCAATATGGGTTCCCTGTAGAACCCTGATTACAACAGCTTTTATCAACTAAAGGTCGCACCCATTAGATGGAACCTGTATGCTGATGTGTGAGGATGGCTACCGTGAAGCAATGGTGGGAACCGTTTCCCTATACGATAGTGAAGGCGAACGTCAACCTACAATCTATCTAGGTGCGGCACCAGAGTATGGAAAAAAGAGTTTTCTAGAAAGATTAGAAAGAGAAATTGAGCGAGCGAAAAACCGTTATCCAGAGGCAACATTGGTCGGGATAGCAGACGGGGCAGAATCAAATTGGAAGTTTTTAGAAAAGCAAACGGAAGAACAGATATTAGATTTCTATCATGCCTCTGGTTACTTAGGTGCCTTGGCAGAAGCGTTGCATCCGAATACCGTGTCAAAACAAAAAGAATGGTTGACTGAAAATTGTCGAGAACTCAAGCATGAAAAAGGAAAAGCAGGAGAACTGCTAAATCTGATGAAAGAAGTCAAAGAAGAAAAAAGTCATTCTAAGAATCTTACCGAGAAACTACAAGCGGCGATTACTTATTACGAGAATCATCAGCATCAAATGGATTATGCTGAATACATAGAGAAAAAGTATCCGATTGGTTCAGGTGTTACGGAAGCAGCTTGTAAGACGTTGGTCAAACAACGATTATGTTGTTCAGGGATGCGATGGAAGGAAAAAGGAGCAGGAATTATTTTGAGCCTACGAGCTTTGGTATTGACCAAGGAACGATGGAGTCAATTTTGGGCAAAACTTGATCAATATGGGTTCCCTGTAGAACCCTGATTACAACAGCTTTTATCAACTAAAGGTCGCACCCAAGTCAAGAAGAACGTCAGACCCTAAAAGATTTGGTATCCATCGGCAAAGGAGCGGCTTACAAAATTAAGCACGCCAATATTCTGTTAAACATTGATGTGAATGGACAAGGATGGACGGATGAGGAAGCTGCCGCCGCCTTTAGTTGTCACCGTAACACAGTCGCCAATCTCAGGGAGCGATTGGTCAATGAAGGTGTGGAGTCAGCATTAAGCCGCAAGCCCCGCAAAACGCCGCCTCGTCAACCGATTATTGATGGAGAGGTAGAAGCAAAACTAATCGCCTTACGTTGTGGAGAACCGCCTGCTGGTCAAGCCCGTTGGACATTGAGGTTACTAGCCGACAAGGCGGTCGAGTTAGAAATTGTGCCAGCAATTAGTCACGAAACCGTGCGTCAAGTGTTAAAAAAAACGAACTAAAACCTCATCTGCGACAGATGTACGTGATTCCACCAGAAAAGAGTGCCGAATTTGTGTCTAACATGGAAGATGTTCTAGAAATTTATCACCGACCCTATGACCCCAATTGTCCAGTGATTTGCATGGATGAGCAACCTATACAATTGGTCAAAGAAACCCGCCTTCCTCTACCAGCCAAACCTGGACAGCCAGAGGCGCATGATTACGAATATGAACGCAATGGAACAGCCAATATCTTTATGTTTACAGAACCCTTGTCTGGGTGGCGAAAGACAGTTGTCAGTGAACGTAGAACATCGGTTGACTGGGCAACAGAAATTAAGAATTTACTCGATAACGACTATGCTGATAACGACAAAGTCATTTTAGTATGTGATCAGCTAAATACTCACAAACTTGCCTCACTATATGAAGCATTTGAGCCTTCCACGGCTCGTCGTCTAGTCGAACGGTTGGAAATTCACCATACCCCAAAACATGGCAGTTGGCTTAATATTGCTGAAAACGAGCTGTCCGCAATGACTCGGCAATGCCTAGCTCGTCGAATTCCAGATCGGGAAACTTTAGAGCAAGAAACAACGGCTTGGTACACTCAGCGCAATCATTCCCAAAAGTCGGTAGATTGGCAATTCACGACGGCTGAGGCTCGTATCCGTCTCAAGCGTCTTTATCCACAAATAGAAAATTGACAGACCACTAGTGTAAGTTGTTTATAGCTTATAATCCTTTTATAGCAACGCTTTTAGAGCGATTGAGGAAATAATCTCATCCGCATAAGCTGTTCACTATCTAAAACGCATATAGGCAAGGGGCTTAAGCCCCTTGTTACAAGACTTTCAGCAAAATCATTATGCCATTTAAATTCGTAACAGCTTAGCGACGACTGTAGTTCTCTTTTTTTCGTTCTCTTAATTTAGTATTTAGGGCTTGCTGAAAAAAGCTGAAACCTTTACGGAGAAAAATAGTAGGCGAATTAAGAACCGCTAGAATGCACGAAAATAGGGTAGAATGCCTCAAAACCATTGCATTAAGAAGAGAGAAAGCAGATGTACCGAAAGCAACAGTACTCAATTGAAACACCAGAAAACTTGAAAAATCTGTTCGGCGGGCAGTTAGACGAAGAAAATCGTTGGATAGAAATGTCAAAAATGATTCTTTGGGAAGAATATGAGGAAGAATATGCAAAAAACTTCACAGAAAAAAAAGGAGCCCCAGCCAAATCATTTAGAATGGCATTAGGAGCATTAATTATCAAAGAAATTTCAGGAAAAAGTGACAGAGAAACAGTAGAACAAATAAAAGAGAACCCTTATTTACAGTACTTTATAGGAATGGAAAGCTATAGTAGCAAAGAAGCATTTAATGCGTCAATGATGGTTCATTTTCGTAAAAAAACAGGAATGGAATTAATAAATAAAATTAATAAAGAAATAGAAAAAAAGCGACGGGTGTAGCGTCAGAAAAAAAAGAAAATGAAGGAAAGTTATTGTTAGATGCGACTTGTACACCAGCCTGACTTTTCCCGTTAAGTGCGGATTGCAAGCTGCCAGCCTTGGCAAAGGTCATGCAACTTCAACCAACCGCGCCAAAGGACTTGGATACCGAGAGGAGTTTTACGACGATGTTCAAGATAACCACCAAGAAAAGCAACAGACTCGACAGCCCAAGCAACAGTCAAAATAGGGGGAAGTTTTTGAGAGGCGGCTGCTTTTAACACCTGAAGTTGAAGAGGATTAAGAATTTCAATCGCGAGAGCATCGGGCTGGGTACGATGAAGATAAGTAACGTGTAAAAGTTCAACAGCAATGACACTTAAAAAACCCAAAAGAGTTTTCATTCCATCAGAGGCAAGTCGATAACGCTCACTCTGACAACCAGACTTAAGGACTTTATGAAATTCTTCAACCCGCCATCGGTAGGTGTACCAACGAAGAATAGTGACAGCCATCTCAATAGTCTCAACAACTTCTGTAGTCAGAAGCATCCAAGATAAAGGAGTTTCGCCTTCGGGACAATCGATTTCTGTCGCATAAACAGCATAGACATTCAACGGGTCACGATTATCAAAACGATAGGGAGTTCGTAGATTAACTGAGCAAAATCGGACGGCAAGCTTAACCTTCCGTGCTTTTCTTTTTCCTGTACTCGGAATCTCGATTTCTTGATGAAAACGAATCGGTTCTGATTCCAAATGTTGCCAAAGTCGTTCACTATTTTTGTCTAAACTACGATTATGAGACGCTCTGACCAGCACTCCTGTATGCTTGAGTTGACGCACTGAGTCAAAGACTTCTGAAACATCTCCTTCTCTGTCAAATACATGAATTACCCTCGTTGAACTTTCTACCTGTTTCTCACAGGTGTTTAGAGCCTCTACCCATTTGTAGGATTCTTTTTCCTCAAATGGTCTTTGACGAGCTGCTTTTCTTTGTTCTTTCTGTCTTTCTTTTTTCTGCTTCGCCGTTTCATCTGTTGGGGGCTTTTCTTTTACCTCCCTATTCCACAGTTTTTGCCATAATAAACCTAATACTTGTCCTTTTTCTGGCTCAATTGCTAAAGCACTATGCAGTATTAATCCATTCCCTCCTTTTCCAGTCGGCCCATACCCTTCCCTTTTTTCCTTGATATTGCGATAATCTAAGAAGGTCGTATCTCCGACTGATAGCATTATCTTATATTCTTCTACGGCGGCAGTTGTCATTTCACAGTGCGGCTCTATTATCTTGACAAAGTCTGTTTTCGGATTCCCAAAAATTCATAGGCCCTCTTTAACTCGTTTCCTCCCTTAAACACTTCTGATAAGGCTTTTCCAAACCCCTCACTTAACTTTTTCCCAATCGAGAAGGCACGATTGTTTAGCCTCTCGTCTCCCAATTCACAACTGGCAAAGTTTTTTGTCCACCATTCCAACATTTTTTGACCTGCCCTTTAAGATTTTCTCCATTTTACAGTCTCATACTCCCTTCATCCTTTGTTTTTGAAATTTGAACGATAAGCGGGATGATGGCTTCAGAATATTTTTTTCCTGTCAAGAGAATCATTACTCAAACCCTTGCCAGATAAAGCCTCTAGAAGTTTGCATTGCTGGATTTTGGACTTAACGGGAAAAGTCAGGTACACCAGCAGATATAAAATATCCAACGGATATAGGAATATTGAATGATGCCAGAGAAAAAACAGAAAAAATAATAGATAAGCTGTATGAAGAAATAAAAGAGAAAAGGAAAGAAAAGAAAAGCCGAGGACTTATAGGGAAGTGGCAAGAAAAGAGTACTTAGCCATAGCAAAAAACGTCGTGTGTCAAAAAAAGAAAGAAGAAAAGGAACAAAAAAACAACTAGGATATATAAAAAGAAACTTGTCTCATATAGAAAAAATGATAGAAGAGGGAGCAAAGTTAGAAAAACTAACGAAAAAAGAGCAAGAAGAGCTTGTAACGATAGGAAAAGTGTATGAGCAACAGTTAGAAATGTATGAAAAAAAGACAAATAAAGTAGAAAACAGAATTGTGAGTGTAAGCCAACCTCACGTGCGTCCAATAGTGCGTGGAAAAGCGGGAAAAGCAGTAGAGTTTGGAGCTAAAATATCGGCAAGTAATGTGAATGGCTTTGTCTTCTTAGACAAATTAAGTTGGGATAATTACAACGAATCGGGAGATTTACAAGCGCGAATAGAAGAATATAAAAGGGAAACAGGATGTTATCCGGAATCGGTTCATGTGGATAAAATCTATCGAACAAAAGCGAATCGAGCTTATTGTAAAGAAAGGGATATAAGAATGAGTGGTCCCCGATTGGGAAGACCGCCGAAAGAGGTGAGCAAAGAAAAAAAGAAAGAGGCACGCTCAGATGAAAGAGTGCGTAATGCCATTGAGGGTAAATTCGGACAGGGAAAGAGGAAATTTAGTCTTGGTCGAGTGATGGCCAAACTACCTGAGACCTCGGAAACGGTAATTGCGATGAACTTTTTGGTAATGAATCTTTCTACTCTACTTCAGAAGACAAAAAGTAAAAAGTTGTAGAGTCGTTTTTCTTGTGAAAAATGGTGTTAATTTTCCTCTCTTTTGTGAGGAGTGATTTGTGTTGACCTTTTTAGACAGAAAGGAACAATAGATTAAACAAAATCTGTATTTTGATTTGTTTCCATAAGGATAAGTTATCTATGCTTTTTCAGTCCATACTTCCCTAACCCACATTTCTTTCGTTTTTTGACTTTTTCAGCAAGCCCTATTTAGTTTTAAATTCGTTTTAAACCGATTCCCAGGATTCGTAAACAGGGCAATATCCTTCCGGGGTGACACGAAAACCGGCCAAGGGAGAAACGGTATTCCAACAACGTTGATGGCGATAGTAGCGACAATTACTACAACAATCTAAATCTTCCTGAGGTTTGGACTCTTGGTGTTGTTTTAAGAGTTCCCGTTGACTGATGCCCCGCAAGACTAATTCTTCTCCCTGCCAACGTCCTTCAACTAAGCCGGTATTCGCAAAGGTCTGCCAACGCGGATCTTCGGTGAGGCGATCGCTGAGGGTAATCGTAATACTAGGGGCCAATTCACCACTGCTGGAATCTAACTCATTCACTTCACCTTCATAAACGGTGGGAGTGGGAGAAGGCGGTTGTAAAAAGCGATCGCCGATAGGTAAATCGACCAGAACACCGGCCGAGGGAGAATGGAGTTGATACCGATTTTGCAGTTCTTCTAAGGCCGTCAGATCACCAATATCGGGGGCAGAACCATGCACAAAAACAATGTGTTGGGGGCGGACATTGTGAATGAATTGTGTTGTATTGCGTCCGTCGCTGTGTTCCGCTAACAAATAGGTTTCGATTGCCACCCTTGGGCTGGGTTGAGCCGCCAGGTTATTAAAATCCGGCAGACTTTCTTCGGTGGGAAATTCAGGTAATAGAACTGTCCAGACTCCCCTTTGCCAATCCTCACTTTGCCAAAAAGTCTCCCACTGATCGGTGAGGACAATATAGGGCTTATCGGTTGCGGTCTGCTCCTGTTTGAAGGTTAAGGGTCGCAAGCGGGGACAAACTCGTTCATCCCAAAAGAGAGGTTGATGTTTAGCAAAATTCTGAACGGCCAGGGGAAATTGCGGTAAAAGCTCCAGATAGCGATCGCAAGCTTGTTGCAAACTACCACCGACCCAAATATCGAGATCCTGTCCGGTAAATTGATGGTGCGATCGGAGTAACTTCAAAATCTCTTGACCCAAACCCAACGGCGGAACTGGCAACAAAACATTCCGTCCCCGTTGTAAGGCCTCATTAATTTGTTCCATCAACCGTTTTTCCTGTTGTCGTCGATGGGGATGACGGCGAGTTCCGTAGCTACTTTCCACAATCAAAACATCAGGAGCCAAGCCTCGCAAATTCTCTAGGGAAAGCCCTTCTACCAGTTGGAGATTAGAAAGGGAAAAATCTCCCGTATAAAGCACCTTATAGGTACGATTCGGTAATTGATAGGTTAAAAGAATCAGGCTGGCCCCAGGCAGATGACCCGCCGGAATTAACTCTAGAGAAAGATTTTCAAAGAGCGGTAGGGAACTGCGCCAGGGTAGGGGCTGACAAAAATCGGAACTAACATTGCGATTAGGCCAATGGAGCGGCAACAACTGGGTCGTCACTTCACTGGCATAGATGGGCAAAGTGGGAAAAGTTTGATGAAGCGCGTACAGTCCCCTCACATGATCGCCATGAGCATGACTACAAACTACTACGTCGGCTGGCGATGTACCATCAGTTTGTAAATCTGTAATATCTGGAAGTCCACAATCCAACAAAATGCGATAGGGGCCTAGGCGCACTAATAGACACACCCCTTCTTTTCCGTGACCCACCGCATAGGAAAAACAGGATAGTAGTGATTTTGAAGGGGCCGAGAAACGACGCTGAGGCATAATTAATGGGCGGAACCATTGCCATCATAATTATCAGTATCATAGAACCCGTTTTTCGTGCCAAAAAAGAGCGCGGAAACAATAAAAATTCCTGTCAGTACGATCAGGATTATTTTGACATCTACCATCGTTTATTCCTCACAGCGATTTTCCTGTCTATCCTATCGTGTTTTTCTGATCGGGGCAGTATTTAACAACGCTTTGTTAAGATTTTGTACCCAGGACAAAGACTCTACCCAAGCGAGCAGGGGGGCCAAGGCCGAACGGGCTGTTAGGGACTGAGCCAAGGCATTCGGTTCGTAACTTTCCAAATAGATTTGTAAATTGCCAGTATTTTGGGAATTCAGATCTTGCTCAAATTTAAAAATAATTCGAGAACCATCGGTTAAGCCCAGACAGTAGCCTCCCTGTTCAATGGTCTGAAATTGTCTCTGGTCATAGTATTTGAGAGGGTAACTATAGACAATCTCATGATGTCCATTGGCTTGTTCTCGAAAATCTTGATTTTGCAGAGATTCCCAGAAAGGATAAAGAATCTCTAGGTCGATGTCTCTATAGGTTTGACAGAGATGGTAATTGCGTCCGTACTTTAACCAATGGGATTGGAGAATCGTTTCTACGGATTGCTGACGGAGAGCAATGATATTCAGCCAAAAAAGGAGGGCCCAAAGTCCATCCCGTTCTCGACTAAAATTGGCCCCTAACTCTCCCTGCTCATTACCCGCTAAGGTGATACCTGGACTTTCTAGACTCTCACTCAGAAACTCCCATTGATCGGAGCTTTCGTAACAAGGAAAGGCTAAACGGGCGCAAACATGATCGACGGCAACACTAGCAAAGGGCGATCGCGCCACGGTAATCTCTTGACCTCGATAAGCTGGAATTAAAGCCGTATGGGCGACTAAAATGGCTAAACTATCACTGGCTGTGACCCCACGTTCCTTGCCAAAAATACCATAGCGATGTTGGGTTAAAACCGCCGTCAAGGAGGGAGGATGATTGCCCCTGGGGAGATTAATACGGGCTTCTAGGGTATCTAAGAGAGGAGGAAAGGTTTCAAAGGAGACAGTGCCAATCGGTAATCCTAGGTTTTTTTCTAATAGCAATTGACCATAGGCATAGTTAACGGGATCAAAGCATTTAACTGCAATGCGGTAGTTTTGTGGGAGTAAATAATCCTGAATCGCATCTAAATCAAACAGTGAGGCTAACAATTTGCTATAAATCGCCGCAGAATTAATCACTTCTAAGGTCAAATTTTCTAGGCTGACCACCATCGCTCGATTGAAGTTAAGATCCGGTATATCCAACAACTGATAGTTCTGAATAATTTGGCTCCGTTCTTGTAGGGCCTCCAGTATATGCGAAGAGGCAATTCTACCGTTTTTCTCGTAGTAATCTAATTGGATCTCTCGTTCATTCTCTAACTGTCGAGAAGAGAGCAGTATTCCGCCGATCGCCTGATAATGGCCAATCAAATAGGAAAGTATCGACGGGGAAAGAACACCCTGGCTACCAATAATAATGCGACTCAGCCCACTAGCCGCCGCAATTTTGAGCACAATTTGGAGCAGTTCCTGGGTCATCATCTGGCCATCTCCCCCAATGACCAAGGTTTGACCCGTTCGATCGCCCAAAATTCCTAAAAAGCACTGCACTAAATTTGCCAGATAGTGAGGCTGTTGAAAAATGCTGAGGGATTGACGCAACCCTCGCGGCAAGTGACGATGTTCAGAAAAAGGTTTAGTGGCAATAATTCGCAGTTCGGTCATGGGGTTGGGGATGACGAAGAAGCAGTGGTGACTGGCTCAACGGTCGAAATAGTTGTAACCGCAATGGGACTTACTTTAGCGCGATAGAGGAGTTTTTTGCCCTGACGATAACCCACGTAACGGACAATCATCGGGGTGCCTGGCTCACTCGGCAATTCACTTTCCATTAATTGATGCCATTGAGGATCGAAAAGAACGGTTTCCCCAACAACTGCGATCGCTTCTACCTGCCACTGTTTCAACAAATTTGCCAAGGGTCGCACTAGAGGGAGTAACTTAACGGCGGGCCATTGGGGGTTTTTCTGGGCAGCCGCAGCCGCAGTGGGCCATTGTAATAACCAGGGTTCTAGGATTCTCAGGACTTCCTGTTGCAACTCTTCCTTGACATTTTCTCTTTGCTCCAGAAGTTGCATTTCTAACCGTTCATAGTCCGCCGTCAGACGTTCAATTTCTGCCTGGCGATCGGGAAGCGTGGGGACTAAGGGTTCTCTGGAAAGATGATTTAAAACAACGGCAAGCGGTAAATTAAGAGCCTTCGCTAACTGCACTAGGGTCTCGACCGACATTTTAGGCAATAGCCCATATTGAATACGGCTCAACTGCCAAGCCGACAATCCAGAAGCTTGCTGCAAGGTTTCCAGGTCGGCAATACCAGCCTGCTGCATCAATTGCTCTAAGGTCGAACGGTAGGGAGGATTGGGCATCGGACAACCTGGAAATCGATAATCCCATCATAACGAAGGAGCGATCACATGGTGATAATGGTGGCAGAAGATCGCCGTTCACTAGTAAGCATCTTAGGGATCACGATAGGGAGAAGGCGTAATCCGATAACGGTAGAGAAACTGATCAATCGATTTTAAAGTGGCTAAATCCTCTAGGGGTAAGGGATGATTTTCGGGAATGAGGGCTGCTTGGTCGCGGGACAATTGTTTATCTAAAAAGGCAAAGGCTTGACGAAATTGTGGCGGAGTCACGGCCAAAGGTGCGTCAAAGTGACAGGGAATCAAGCGATTAAAATGCCATTTAGTAATTTGGTCTGCCCAGTCTAAAGTTTGCTGGGGTTGGCGGTTGAGAATTAATTCTTGCAAAATGGGAGCGACCAACAAACGGCCATTTCCCCGTAACTGCTGAAACGACTGGGGCCAACTGCTTAACCATTGAAAAGGAAAGATCCCCCAAAAGGCCTTCGCCGAGCGATCCCAGGCCTGTTGAGCCTCCTGAACTGCTTGGGAAAATTTAGCCACTTCCAGGGTACTGGCTTGAAAATACAAAGCAAACAGACAAATCCGTTGCCAACCCTTGCGACGATTTTCAGGACTATCCAAGATGGGTGCCCTGGCCTGATCCTTGGCATGAAAAAGCAGAGGATAGGGATCAATCTCTAAAATAGGCGGTGGTTCCTGGGGAATTGAGATCAGAGTATCCGTCACTAATACCGTCTGCGATCGCCGATGAAAGAGAGCCACCTCGCCAAATTGTCCCAGATTCAGATCGATAGGGCCAAGTATGCGATAGTCAAACTCTGCATAAAAAGGAGTGGTACTGCTATCAACCGGTAAAAAATGAGTGCGTTGGGCGGGAAATCCTAGCCAGGATAGCGGCAAATTGAGGGGGAAACTCCACTGGCCAGGAGCGACATAAACTTTTGCCTGGGGAAACTGGCGAGCAAAGGGGCCAACAACGGCCTTATGTTCTAATCCTGATACTGTGGGCAGAATAATATATTGAACAGCACCGTATTGGGCTTCTAATTCTCGCACTAAACCTAAGCATTCTGACGTTAGGGCGATCGGTGCATAGACCAATAATCCTCCTGCTTCCAGACGAATCACCGTCATCCGAATGGGAACGACGACATAAAAAATGCCTTGGTATTGTTCAAAACACCAAATCCAGTCAGGAACCACCTCAAATCGGAGCGTTGGTTTTTGGCTATAGGGATAAAGGGGAACCAAATACCACCAAGGATAGTACCGCTCCGGCGATTTTGGCTGCGTTTGCTTGCTCGGCTTCTCTCTAGTCCACTGCTTCATAATCGCTAGAAATGGTTTCATCCGCATCGAAGTCAAAACCTTCATCATCAGGGAACTGATAAATAGGGGATGTCTCCGCATAACTAGGCATCGCTTCCGTCGGACGAGAAGAGGGGCGAGGCATTCGCTTTGTTTGACTTTCTAATTGAGTATCAATGGCTTCTATTAAATTGTTGCCAAAGGTTTCAAAGGGATGAACACTGCCCACATTGGCTTGCTGATAAACGTCCGTCCCAATCAAAAGAATAATCTGACGGAAATCTTCAACCAAGACCTGAAGTTTCTCTACCGTTACTGTTGGAGTTCGCAAAGCCACAGCCAATTGTTCTTTCTTACGGCGACTTTCCTGTTTGAGTTCTTCGCGGATAAACTGGCTATTTTCCTTAAGGGTTGTATCGTAGGTATAGAACAAACTATCAGACTGATTCCGCAGTTCCATCATGCGCATACGACGGCGATCTTCTTCGGCATACCGTTCCGCTTCCTGACGCATCCGTTCAATTTCATTACTTTTTAGCCCACCCGTGTGACTAATTAAAATACTTTGCTCTCTTCCTGTGCCCTGATCTTGAGCTAATACCTTAAGAATGCCATTGACATCAATTTCAAAACTGACTTCAATTTGGGGAAGACCTCTCGGAGCAGGGGGAATGCCAGCTAAGAGAAACTTGCCTAGACTTTTGTTATCGTTGGCCATGGCCCGTTCGCCCTGAAGCACATGGATTTCAACGGAGGTTTGACCATCCGCAGCCGTAGAAAAGACTTCGGATTTGCTGGTCGGAATAGTGGTATTGCGCTCAATAATTTTGGTAAAAACTTCTCCCAGAGTTTCAATGCCCAAAGAAAGAGGGGTGACATCTAATAACAACACATCATCCACTTCTCCTCCTAATACCCCCGCTTGGATAGCTGCTCCCAGGGCAACTGCTTCGTCAGGATTAATGGAGCGATCTAACTGACTGTTGGGAAACAGTTTTTGGATCATGCTCTGGACGGCCGGAATTCGCGTTGACCCTCCCACTAAGATGACACGCTGAATATCCCCAGGCTTTAATTCTCCATCACTGAGAGCTTGGGTGAGAGGGGTTAGGGTTTCCTGTAAAAGGTCTTTGCTTAATTCTTCAAATTGCGATCGGCTCAGTTCGGTTTCCAGATGTTTTGGCCCACTTTCATCCGCCGTAATAAAAGGTAGATTAATAGATGTATTGAGGAGACTGGAAAGCTCAATTTTGGCTTTTTCGGCTGCTTCTCGCAGGCGTTGAATGGCCATTTTATCCGTACTAAGATCGATTTTTTCTCGATTTTTAAAGTTTTCTACCATCCAGCGGACAATCTTATTGTCAAAGTCATCTCCCCCTAGATGATTATTGCCAGAGGTTGAAACCACTTCAAACACGCCCTTACCCAGTTGGAGGAGCGATACATCAAAGGTGCCGCCACCCAAATCAAAAACAAGAATCAGTTCTTCTTGGGTTTGTTTATCCAAACCATAGGCGAGGGCAGCTGCCGTCGGTTCATTGATAATGCGTAGGACTTCTAGCCCAGTAATGGTGCCAGCATCTTTGGTGGCCTGACGTTGGGAATCGGTAAAATAGGCCGGAACTGTAATGACGGCTTCGGTGACAGATTCTCCTAAAAAGGCTTCTGCATCAATTTTGAGCTTTTGCAGAATCATGGAGGAGATTTCTTGAGGCGTATATTGCTGTCCACGGATATCCACATTGACGGTATCTTCCCGACCCTTCACGCAATTGTAGGGAACACGAGAACGCTCTTCTAGGGTTTCATCCCAACGGCGACCAATAAAACGTTTAATGCTGTAAACCGTATTTTCGGCATTGGTTACGGATTGCCGTTTGGCTAATTGGCCAACCAGTCGCTGACTCCCCTTCCCAAAACCGACAATACTAGGCGTGGTTCTTCCCCCTTCGGAGTTGGGAACCACGATCGGTTTACCGCCTTCTAGAACGGCAACACAGCTATTGGTTGTCCCAAGGTCAATCCCAATGACTTTTCCCATGATGCTTATCGCGTTTTCGTCGGTTTAGGTATAAGGAGGGAGGAGTCAGCTTTTATTTCCGCCAGCAAACAGCGGAGCAGAGGGAGGCTGCACTCAGAAGAAAGGTAGCGTTGTGGGGCTAGATTGGCGTGTCTGTAGATTCTGATGGCTCTGTCGCCTCTCCTTCTGAGGGTATCACGGATTCTTTGGGAGTTGCAACTTTCACCATTGCGTGGCGCAGAACGATTTCTCCAAGCTGATAGCCTCGTACTAATTCTTCAATAACGGTTCCTTCTGGATATTCGCCAGTTTGTTCCCTGAGCATGGCTTCGTGATAATTGGGATCAAAGAGCTGTCCCTCTGGCCGCATGGGAGCAACACCTAAGCGTTTTAAGCCATCGACAAAGCTTTTATAGACACTTTGATAGCTTTTATGGATTTCCATTTCGCCATCGTTAGTGGGTTTGAGTTGGGTTCTGGCTCGCTCGAAATTATCGACGACGGATAACAGTTCTGTAATCGTTTTACCTTTGATCTGTTGTTCGAGTTCTTCTCTTTCTCGTTGAGTTCGTTTGCGAAAGTTGTCAAATTCGGCTGCCAGGCTCAGATACCGTTTTTTAAAGGCATCTAATTGTTCTGCTTGCTGGGCTAATTCCTGGCGATGATTGGCCAATTCCTGTTGTAAAACAGCGATCGCAGTTTCTGGGTGAACAGTATCCTCGTCCGGCTCTGGAGAAGTCGTGTCGGCCGTTTCTGCCGGACTGTCAGGATTGAGATTCAATATTTCCTCTGGGCTGGCCGTTGCACCTTCAGGAGTTTCTAGGGTTGAGGAAAGATCGGGGGTTTCACTTATTCCAGTAGAGACAGATTCCATAGCTTCGTTAGGGTCGTTCAAGATTTCTAAGGGCTTTTGGGCTTCATTCATAGGATATCTTAATGCGTGCTCTGAGTGATTGCGATTTAGCGATCGCGGTCAGGGCGAACGCATCTTATTTTTGAAAGGTAGGCTGGATAAGGGTTTCCGAGATCATGATTGATTTTTTATGAAACGCTGAAAGTCTTATCAGATAAGGAGTCTAGAATTTAGATGCGTTTGCTCTGCGATCGCGGTTTTGAGTCTTGTTATAGAAAATTAATCGCTTTTCCTGTTGATGCTGCTCTTGAGCAAGTTGCCTAACTGGACAGTGCGAAGTTTATGGATGCCAGATAAGGTCAGAACAGGGCAAACGCATCTTATCCGAGTAAAACCTTAAGGAGATAGTCCTCGTCCCAACCAGCGCGTAGCCGTTTATTCTTGATACCAAGTTTCAGAGTATTTTCCTTTGTGAGCAAGTTAAGAGCGATATGGCGTAAGACGGCTAAATTCTCAGGAGCAAAATCCTTGGAACTGGTATCGTCTGATCAAAGTTGGAAAAAGTTATGGTGTAAGGCTTTGAGAAAATAGAAAAATAGTTTAAGACTAGACATCGGCCCGTTTTTATTATACTATTATTATTGTCATTATATCAAAGAAGAAGGAAACAGAAAACAATGTCAATATTAAAGAAAAGCTCTATGAAAATCCTGAATGATGTTGGCTTGTGCCAAGAGAAAGAGGATGCCTTATTCAAGAAAAACTGTCCTCATTGCTATAGTGAAAACGTAAAAATACATTCTCATTATCAAACGAAAGGTAACGGGGAACGTAAAATGTTCATTTGTCAAGAATGTAGTTCTTGTTTTGCTGAGACTTATGGTAGCGTAATCGCTGGCGTAGAAACCCCATTAAGTGAAATTGTAAAAGTATTAAAAGCCAGAATGGAAGGAATAGGATTAAATGCAGCAGCCCGAGCATTCGGCTACGCGAAAACAACAATATTGAATTGGGAAAAGAAATTATCAGGATTACAAGAGACATTATTTTTATACGCCTTAGTGAATGAATTTGTTAAATTAGTAATAGAAGGGGATGAACTATACACAAAAGTTGGAAAAAATAAAGAAGCAAGTGCCTCTGAGGGGTGGACAATCGTGCTCATGGACAGGGCTAGCCGCTTTATTTGGCATTTAAAATGTGGTCGAAAAGAGCAGAAATTATTTCTAGAAGCAATGATGACGGTAGCGGAATTATTTGAAAGGAGTGCAGAATCTCTCCAGTTATTTACAGATGGAGAAAAGCGATATAGTCAACTGCTATTTAATATTTGTCACGAAGTATTAAGGACTGGAAAGCGAGGTCGTCCCACCAAAGTATTACCGAAGGGTCTTGTAGTAAGACTAAAAAATAAGAGTAGTAAACGTCGAGATTCTGAGGGTAAACTAAAGAAAGTAGAAACTCCGAAACCAGAACATCCAGAGACAACAGAAAAACCAGAAGAAAAGGACGTCCATGCCAACCACGTTGAGGCATTTAATAGTGCTATCCGACGCTATTTAGCCGCCTTTCGTCGTCGTACAAATACTTATGCTAAATCTGTTGTGGGATTACAGCGAGTCCTAGATATTTTCTGGATGGTTCATAACTTTGTTCGCAGCCATTTTACGACTAGAGAAGTTCCTGCTGTAGCTCTCGGTATAATTGAAAAGGGGTTAACTTGGGAGGACTTACTCCAAATTCGCCTGATTTCTTGAACCTCTCGTATTGCAACGTTTGTAGCTTCTAGCTAGACGATACCAGTGCCAAATCCTTACGAATGCGACAAGCATCCTCGTTGAAGGCCAAGTCTAGAACCCAATGTAAAGAGTTTTCTATCAACCAATGACTACGAACAGATTGGGATAATTTTTGAGCATTACTCGGCAGGCTACTGATATAGTAGCGAGTCTCATACTCTGTTTTGTCTTTCAATCGTCTCTCCGCTTTAATCATACAGATGCTCGTCAACTTTGCCCATTTCTCCCCACCCAGCAAAAATTCTGTTTGTTCCATCGTCCAGCAACGGCGAATTTCAATCCGTCCATGTCCCTTGTCTATTGTTTGATGAAAATCATGCTTAATTCCCACAAAATTAACCGATTGAGCATGAGCAAATAATTGTTCAACATCCTCACATAAATTACCTTGATTGCCTTTCAATGCCAAAACATAATCTCCCCCTCGCCCTACTATCTGTTGGGCAATCTTTGTCTGAGTTCCCATGGCATCAATCGTTACGATACAACCTTTGACCTCTAGCATTTTCAGGAGTTTAGGAATCGCCGTGATTTCATTCGATTTGCTTTCCACCTTGCACTGTCCTAGTACTAGACGATTTGCTGTTGCCCATGCACTTACCATCTGAATTGCGCCCTTTCCGTTGGCATTGTCATAGGAGTGGCGAAGGGTTTTGCCGTCAATCGCTATCACTTCTCCTTCACTTACCTCCGCTATACTTTTGACCCAATGCAGAAAACAGTCTTGAAATTGCTCTGGATTCAGACTAGCAAATACACGCGCAAACGTATCGTGGGAGGGGATGCCATTCGGCAATTCCAAAATTTTTTTTAGCCATTGATGTTTAGCCTTGCCGAAACTTTCCATGGCTACCCAACCTTCTGCTCCACAAATGACGGCTAAGATGGCAATCGTTAGAATATCAATGAGTTTATGCCGTTTTGTTCGTTCGATGCGAGGGTCATCTATTTCGGCAAAGTGTTCTACCAGTCTATATTTGGGTCGGAGTTTCATCGCTTTTGTTTTCTATGCACTTTCCCTTATTTTCCCTTATCCATCCCTCTATAATGTTCTTGTATCTGTATCATTTTTAGATGCGTTCGCCCTGAAGGTCAGAACTTATGCATTGACAAAAAGACTAAAATGTGCATAATTTAGTTTTGGTAGCTTTAGATACAATTTTCTCTGAACTCTTGACAAAATCCTCTCCGATTTGATTTCCTGACATAAGGGTGTCTCTTTTTACCGAACAAAGCCATGAGAAACATTACTAAGCCAACAACGGCTAAATGTAATAGGGCTATTTATACCTTATTTTTGCTCTGTGAGCCTAAATATGTAAGCTGTGTTCGGTTAGCTCAAATTCTGGGCAATTTATCTCATGACAGTATCAATCGGTTCTTGTGGCGAGAGGACTATACACCCAAGGATTTATTCGATGAAGTGGCTCCGCAAATTGAACTAGAAGGCGGAACACTCAGTGTAGATGACACGGTAATTGACAGGCCTTATAGTAACCAAGCCAAGGCTGAGTTAA
Organism: Woronichinia naegeliana WA131; assembly: GCA_025370055.1. Lineage (NCBI taxonomy): Bacteria > Bacillati > Cyanobacteriota > Cyanophyceae > Synechococcales > Coelosphaeriaceae > Woronichinia > Woronichinia naegeliana. Next base: position 4,730,491 of record CP073041.1, read on the forward strand.
TCGATTACTTTTACTCAGGTAAACACAAAAAGGTAGTCAAGGGTATAAACGTGGTTACCCTATATTAGACCGACGGGCAGGGATTGTCAGTTCCTGTCAATTATCGAATAGTTAATAAACAGGAGGGAAAGACAAAACATGAATATTTCTTAGAGATGTTGGCAGAAGTAAAAGCTTGGGGACTGAAGGCAGAGACAGCCACAGGAGATAGTTGGTATGCTTCGAAAAACAACCTGAATACCATTAAAGACAAGGGCTTTCAGGGATTGTTCGCTTTGGAAGCAAATCGTTTAGTCTCGGTTGAACTAGAAACTAAATATGTTCAAGTTCAAACTTTAGATATTCCTCAAGATGGCTTAATTGTTTATCTCAAACAAGTGGGACGAGTCAAGGTATTTAGAACGGTTCTCAAAAACGAAATTCGTTACTACGTGATGTTCGTCCCCAATTTAGATAAACTGGACTCAATCACCTGGAGAGAATTCCAGAAAATTCATGATCAACATTGGGGAATTGAGGAGTATCATCGCGCCTTAAAACAAGTGTGTAATATTGAGAGGTTTCAAGTGAGAGAAAGTCGGGCGATAAGGACTCATATCTTTTGTGCCATTCGCTGCTTTGTTCAGTTAGAATGCCTCCGATTTAAAGGGCAAATTATCAATTGGTATTCCTTGCAGAGAAATTTATTTACTGAGGTCATCCGCTCTTTTATTGTTAATAATTTAGAGTCTAACTGCCTTGACCTCAATAACTGGGAAGGAATAGTCTGAAGCTCAAATACACATTATGGAAATCCTGTCAATGCGTAAGTTCTGTTAACAGCAATTCTAAATTTGAAAAATCAGGAGGAATTAGTGGCGGGTAGAGGGTCAAATGGCTCAAGCATAAAATCAAGAAGGTGTTGCCAGCTATCAAAGACAAAATAGGTAGTAAGAGTACGTAAATGGGAAAAAAAGCATCTTCGAGTCCCTAAAAGTAGTCGGATACGTTGGTAGGACTCATCTAAAAGCTGTAAAACGGTGTGAAACAAGAAAGCCAGTAAATTTAAGGTGAGCAAAAAGGTAGCAAGATGCTCGTCACCATGTCCAAAATTGTGTTCTAGATGGTAGCCCTGAGTCTTAAGAGTATTATGGTTCTCATTTTCGGTTTTCCAACGAGAGCGAGCGACACTGACTAACTCAACAATGTTATCGGCTTGGGGAAAAAGGTCGGTAATCCAATCGTTGTGAAAGAGAACCTGACCGTCAGAACGGCGAGTAACAGTGACCTCAAACCAATGAGTATTGAGGGCGGCGGAACCATCTCTTAGGGGCAAGTGATAAGTCCAACGATAATGATAGTCATGCCAATCGCGACCATGACGACGACGCTCATGGAAAGAGTAAACTTCCCCAATCTTCTCGGCATAGTCCAAAAACTCATAGAGAGTAGGGTGAGATTCAGGCAAACAGACAAAAAGATAGTGAAAGTGGTTTTGAAGAGCCTCTTCGCACATCGGTTGACGACTATAGAGGTCATCCCCCAATCATAGTAACGCTAAACGGGTCAAAGAATTCTCGATGTCTGTGGAGCCAACGTTTTGCCGCCGCTACCTCACAGTCCTGTTTCTCGTGACCATCTTGAGGAGTAATAAATTCAGGGTCAAGACTAATCACTGCTTTTTGCTGAGGTGAGACAATTACCGGTAAAATTGCCGAATGAAAGTAAGTCACTGTCCCGTTTTTATGGGTTCGATGGGAACATTGCTCACAGTGAATATTTTGGGAGGAGAAATACTCTGTGCCATCTAGCGGAATTAGTAATTGCTTGTCTAACACCTCATACCGAGTCAATATTCCTCTGGTCTTTAGTAGTTGATAAATGTCACTAAACACCACAAATAACGAATTGGCTTTGATTTTATCCAGGATATTGCGGATTTGATTGTCACTAGGTAGGGCTTGCTGAATAAGTAGGGCTTGCTGAAAAAGTCAAAAAACGAAAGAAATGTGGGTTAGGGAAGTATGGACTGAAAAAGCATAGATAACTTATCCTTATGGAAACAAATCAAAATACAGATTTTGTTTAATCTATTGTTCCTTTCTGTCTAAAAAGGTCAACACAAATCACTCCTCACAAAAGAGAGGAAAATTAACACCATTTTTCACAAGAAAAACGACTCTACAACTTTTTACTTTTTGTCTTCTGAAGTAGAGTAGAAAGATTCATTACCAAAAAGTTCATCGCAATTACCGTTTCCGAGGTCTCAGGTAGTTTGGCCATCACTCGACCAAGACTAAATTTCCTCTTTCCCTGTCCGAATTTACCCTCAATGGCATTACGCACTCTTTCATCTGAGCGTGCCTCTTTCTTTTTTTCTTTGCTCACCTCTTTCGGCGGTCTTCCCAATCGGGGACCACTCATTCTTATATCCCTTTCTTTACAATAAGCTCGATTCGCTTTTGTTCGATAGATTTTATCCACATGAACCGATTCCGGATAACATCCTGTTTCCCTTTTATATTCTTCTATTCGCGCTTGTAAATCTCCCGATTCGTTGTAATTATCCCAACTTAATTTGTCTAAGAAGACAAAGCCATTCACATTACTTGCCGATATTTTAGCTCCAAACTCTACTGCTTTTCCCGCTTTTCCACGCACTATTGGACGCACGTGAGGTTGGCTTACACTCACAATTCTGTTTTCTACTTTATTTGTCTTTTTTTCATACATTTCTAACTGTTGCTCATACACTTTTCCTATCGTTACAAGCTCTTCTTGCTCTTTTTTCGTTAGTTTTTCTAACTTTGCTCCCTCTTCTATCATTTTTTCTATATCAGACAAGTTTCTTTTTATATATCCTAGTTGTTTTTTTGTTCCTTTTCTTCTTTCTTTTTTTGACACACGACGTTTTTTTGCTATGGCTAAGTACTCTTTTCTTGCCACTTCCCTATAAGTCCTCGGCTTTTCTTTCCTTTTCTCTTTTATTTCTTCATACAGCTTATCTATTATTTTTTCTGTTTTTTCTCTGGCATCATTCAATATTCCTATATCCGTTGGATATTTTATATCTGCTGGTGTACAAGTCGCATCTAACAATAACTTTCCTTCATTTTCTTTTTTTTCTGACGCTACACCCGTCGCTTTTTTTTCTATTTCTTTATTAATTTTATTTATTAATTCCATTCCTATTTTTTTACGAAAATGAACCATCATTGACGCATTAAATGCTTCTTTGCTACTATAGCTTTCCATTCCTATAAAGTACTGTAAATAAGGGTTCTCTTTTATTTGTTCTACTGTTTCTCTGTCACTTTTTCCTGAAATTTCTTTGATAATTAATGCTCCTAATGCCATTCTAAATGATTTGGCTGGGGCTCCTTTTTTTTCTGTGAAGTTTTTTGCATATTCTTCCTCATATTCTTCCCAAAGAATCATTTTTGACATTTCTATCCAACGATTTTCGTCGTCTAACTGCCCGCCGAACAGATTTTTCAAGTTTTCTGGTGTTTCAATTGAGTACTGTTGCTTTCGGTACATCTGCTTTCTCTCTTCTTAATGCAATGGTTTTGAGGCATTCTACCCTATTTTCGTGCATTCTAGCGGTTCTTAATTCGCCTACTATTTTTCTCCGTAAAGGTTTCAGCTTTTTTCAGCAAGCCCCACTTACACGCCTCGAGAACTTCCCACTGTCCAGATAAAAAACTCAAATTTTTAAAATGTTTACGACAAAAATTTTATGGTTTAAGATAACAAAAATTAAGCCATAAAACTTTTATCAAAGTTGAGGAATTAATGTTCAATCCATTGGGCATTGCTAGTAATACAAACACCACCTGCTTTTTTTAAGTAAGGATTAAGGTGTTCAGTTACATAATTAAGCTGCTTTTCGTTTGTGCAAACAGTCATAATATAAATGCCCGAAAAGAAACAACTAAAATCGGAACAGGATTCGCCGCGATCGCCTCTGCCCGAAGTTTCATCAATGACTGTATAACCAGAAACTTTAGCCTGATCCAGTAGCTTTAAAACATCCTTAAATACGGCATGGTCAACAATCATTTCAACTTTGGTTACTTCTTGCATAAATACCTCTTAGGAAAGTCTATATTTTTAATAAAACTATTAGTGGACTAACCAATTTGCCTCGGTGACTAAAAAGACACCACCCACCTTTTTAAGTAATGGTGTAATCATTTTTACTAACTGTTCTAGTTGTTGTTCATTAGTGCAAACAGTCATAAAATAACTATTACTAAATTCCCTGTCCAAATCATTATAAGTTTTCCACAGCCTAACATTTTTAAGAGTTACGCATTGTGAAATTTTCCCTAATGTGAATGGACGAAATAAAGACGTTTGAGCCCTCCAGCACAATGTCTAGGAACAGGTCTAATGACGATAAATGTCGCCGAAACCCAAGCAAAAATATATCTTAGACTACCAATTTTTACTTATTCACAATTAAGGGCTTTTGCCAATGCGTAACTTCTAACAGAAAGAAATATTATGGCGGATTGAATATTTTAATCTGCAAACTAATGTTTATAGCGATTGTGTTCTGGGAATGCCCCTGGTAAGCTCGGTATCGGTTCAGGTACCTGACTTTTCCCGTTAAGTCCAAAATCCAGCAATGCAAACTTCTAGAGGCTTTATCTGGCAAGGGTTTGAGTAATGATTCTCTTGACAGGAAAAAAATATTCTGAAGCCATCATCCCGCTTATCGTTCAAATTTCAAAAACAAAGGATGAAGGGAGTATGAGACTGTAAAATGGAGAAAATCTTAAAGGGCAGGTCAAAAAATGTTGGAATGGTGGACAAAAAACTTTGCCAGTTGTGAATTGGGAGACGAGAGGCTAAACAATCGTGCCTTCTCGATTGGGAAAAAGTTAAGTGAGGGGTTTGGAAAAGCCTTATCAGAAGTGTTTAAGGGAGGAAACGAGTTAAAGAGGGCCTATGAATTTTTGGGAATCCGAAAACAGACTTTGTCAAGATAATAGAGCCGCACTGTGAAATGACAACTGCCGCCGTAGAAGAATATAAGATAATGCTATCAGTCGGAGATACGACCTTCTTAGATTATCGCAATATCAAGGAAAAAAGGGAAGGGTATGGGCCGACTGGAAAAGGAGGGAATGGATTAATACTGCATAGTGCTTTAGCAATTGAGCCAGAAAAAGGACAAGTATTAGGTTTATTATGGCAAAAACTGTGGAATAGGGAGGTAAAAGAAAAGCCCCCAACAGATGAAACGGCGAAGCAGAAAAAAGAAAGACAGAAAGAACAAAGAAAAGCAGCTCGTCAAAGACCATTTGAGGAAAAAGAATCCTACAAATGGGTAGAGGCTCTAAACACCTGTGAGAAACAGGTAGAAAGTTCAACGAGGGTAATTCATGTATTTGACAGAGAAGGAGATGTTTCAGAAGTCTTTGACTCAGTGCGTCAACTCAAGCATACAGGAGTGCTGGTCAGAGCGTCTCATAATCGTAGTTTAGACAAAAATAGTGAACGACTTTGGCAACATTTGGAATCAGAACCGATTCGTTTTCATCAAGAAATCGAGATTCCGAGTACAGGAAAAAGAAAAGCACGGAAGGTTAAGCTTGCCGTCCGATTTTGCTCAGTTAATCTACGAACTCCCTATCGTTTTGATAATCGTGACCCGTTGAATGTCTATGCTGTTTATGCGACAGAAATCGATTGTCCCGAAGGCGAAACTCCTTTATCTTGGATGCTTCTGACTACAGAAGTTGTTGAGACTATTGAGATGGCTGTCACTATTCTTCGTTGGTACACCTACCGATGGCGGGTTGAAGAATTTCATAAAGTCCTTAAGTCTGGTTGTCAGAGTGAGCGTTATCGACTTGCCTCTGATGGAATGAAAACTCTTTTGGGTTTTTTAAGTGTCATTGCTGTTGAACTTTTACACGTTACTTATCTTCATCGTACCCAGCCCGATGCTCTCGCGATTGAAATTCTTAATCCTCTTCAACTTCAGGTGTTAAAAGCAGCCGCCTCTCAAAAACTTCCCCCTATTTTGACTGTTGCTTGGGCTGTCGAGTCTGTTGCTTTTCTTGGTGGTTATCTTGAACATCGTCGTAAAACTCCTCTCGGTATCCAAGTCCTTTGGCGCGGTTGGTTGAAGTTGCATGACCTTTGCCAAGGCTGGCAGCTTGCAATCCGCACTTAACGGGAAAAGTCAGAGTAGCTGTTACACTCCCTCCGAACGATTACGTTAAATTTAATTGAAATACTATGGAAATTCATAAAATATGAATGGGTAGAAGTAAGTGCGTATGAAAGCAAAAAGAGTTTACGCAATTACCTCACAAAAGTGCTTGAAGGCTTCGGGACTGAGTATGTAATTAATTTTGCATGATCACTTACTTGCCAGTATTATCTGTTGTCATGAGAGTTTTTCTTATTTTCTTTGTCCTTGTTTTTAGTACGGAATGTGGGTAAAAAACAAAGGTAACGCTGTCAATACAGTTTGGATGCTCAACAGCTTAGTTGGTGGATTTCTTCAATGATGAATTGTGCCATCGGGTAAGATCGCTCCTGCCAAAATTACGCCCGTTAGCTTGACCATCATCCGTTTGCCAACGAGAATTTTCGCGCCCCGAAGATTGGCCTGACTTAAATCTGCGCCACTGAGATCAGCCCCAATCAAGTTGGCTTCCTGTAGGTTAGCAAAGCGGAGATTCGCTTCCAGTAAATTGGCTCTAAATAAATTGGCCTGAAAGAGGTTGGCCTGTTCTAGGTTGATTTGATGAAGAAAGGCATCACTGAGGTCAGCATGACTGAGATCAGCTTGAATCAGTTTTCGCCCAGACAGATCCTTTTCTTTGAGATTGGCCCCTCGTAGATCTGCACCAGTCAAATCCTGATAGTAGGGACGTTTATGGGATTCCCGTGGGGGATGAGTTGGCTCTCGATGGGTGACAGTTTGAGGTGGGCGACGATCGCCGTTCGGAGTCGTCGATGCTTTCGGGGTTGGAAGGGTAGAACAGTTAAGCAGTCGTAGCTGATCGCGCGCTTGGTTAATTTCCTTCAGTTTAATGGCGGCTTTTTCCTGTAAACGAGGATTATCCATTGGTAGGCGATCGGGATGCCAGATAAAAGCCAGATCACGATAGGCTTGGTTAACCTCTTCCAAAGAAGCTCCCACCTCTAATCCCAATACCTGATAATAGTATTCACAGTTTGTCATCACAACTTTAACCTCATTCCGATTCAGTTTTAGGCGGCTTTATACGGCGATCACTAAAAAGAGAGATGGCGCGATCGCAATCAATGGTTAATCGTTTACTAGTTTTAAGGATAAGACGGTTTTTCAGATCACAAGCTTAAAAGAATCCAAAAAAATCAAAAGTTACCAAAAGTTCAAAATTTGTAATCTTTGCTTGACAGAATACTGGGATTGGATAGGATCGGTTTAGAACGCCTTCTCGCCTTGATTCTTGCTATTATCACTAGTCTGCGTTGGTATGAGGAAATATGTTCAGTCGTCTTAAAACTGTATTGAGTTCATTAGGCAGAGGGTCTCAAGGGGTAGGGTTAGAAATTACGCCTGAACGACTGAATTTAATTCAATTAGCAAAACAAGGTCAAAATCACAAACTCAATAAGTACTGTTTTACCGCTCTACCGGAAGGCATTTTTGAGGAAGGCAAAATTATTGACTCTCCTACCCTCGCAGAGATCATTCAGGAGATGTTCAGGGACAATAAAATAACCGCTAAAAAGATCGCCACAGCCGTCCCTATGCGAGAAGCCATTATTCGGATCATTCCAGTGCCAGCCGAACTAGATGAGCAAGAACTACGAGATATGATACTCAATCACGAAGCGGCTCTGTATTTACCCTATCCCCGTGAAGAAGTGGATCTGGATTACCAAAAACTCGGCTTTTTTGAAGATGACGATGGCATTGAGAAAGTCCAAGTTTTATTAGTCGCCACTCGACGAGAAGTAACAGACTCCTATTTAGATACTTTTCAACAAGCGGGTCTAGAAGTGGATATTTTAGAAATTAATAGTTTTGCCCTGATTCGCACCATTCGCGATGAACTGCGTCGATTTGGCTCTAAGGAAGCTGCTGTTCTAGTCGATATTGAGTTTGACAATACAGAAATTGCCATTATTGTAGATGGGGTTCCCCAATTTTCGCGTACTGTTCCTATTGGCACCTACCAGATGCAAAATGCCTTATCCAGGGCAATGAATTTGCCTCCCTCTCGCAACCCTGAAATTCTGCAAGGAATGACCATTCCTGTCACCCAGTTTGATACTCTAAGTACCCAGGGTACTGCGATTAACCCCGGCATGACAGCCCTAATGCGAGTGATGGGAGAATTGACAGATGAGTTAAGACGGTCTATTAATTTTTATCTCAATCAAGCTGAGGATTTAGAGGTTGTGCAATTGTTATTAGCCGGGCCCGGCGGCGGACTGATACAACTAGACGAGTATCTAACCCAACGTCTGAGTATTCCCAGTATGCACATTGATCCCTTTACCTCTTTAAATATTGATAGTGCTCAGGAAATTCCACTCGTGGAGCGTCCGAGTCTAGCTACTGTGCTGGGTTTAGGGTTAAGGGAAGCCTGAATACTTGGAATTCTCTCTGTTGCCCAACTATTGCCCCGTAAGGATCTATGTATAGTTTAGACGTTAATTTTCTTAAAGATCGCAATCTTGACTCCAACAAAGGCGTATTAACGACTCAAAAAGATGCGGGTTCCTCTCTAGAAAAACAATTACCAATTTACATCGGAGCCGGTGTTATGGCTCTCTTACCCTTGCTGGCGGGTTTAGCCATTTTATTTGTGTATTGGCAGAAGGATCAAACGCAGCAAAATATTCAAGCATTGGAAGCGGAATTAAGTCGTCTGAAAGCTCAGAATCAAAAAATTCTGGAACTAGAAGGAAAAACCAAAACCATTGAGGACGATATTGCCGGATTAGTGGGCGTATTTGATCAGATTAAACCTTGGTCTGCCATCTTACAAGATTTGACCGATCAAACTCCCTTCGGAGTTCAATTGGCAAGTATTCAACAAACAGGGAAACAGTTAAACATTAGTGGTTTTGCGGTTAACTATGCGGCTCTCAACGATTTTATGTTGATGCTGCAAAACTCTCAATTTCTCAAGGCGGATAAAACAAAATTAATGACCGCAGTCACATCGGCTCTACCTATTTCAGGGGAAGGGGTAACTTCTGAGACGGATGATCCCATGACCACTCAGGGAACTTCCTTGATTCAAATCCCTAGAGGGGTAAAATATTCCATCCAAACAGAGTTAAGCGATACTCCCGATAAAGAATTAATGCCAGAACTGATTCGGAAAGGGGCGATCGGGTTGATTACCCGCTTTAAAACCCTAGAGCAAAAAGGTATTCTACAATCTCCTTCACCATTGCCACCTCCAAACGTTGCACCAGCACCAGGGGCTAACCCGAATCCATCTACTTCGCCTATCATAAAATCTCCCACTCCTACATCGGCTAATTCCCCAGCTAAACCCTAAAGCGGCTCCTTTGAAGAGAAACGAAGACCATTATGACCTTCACCGAAGACTATACGACAACAACCATTCTCGATTCTGAATTTGAGGGTAATGAGAATTATCCGACTGCCTTTGGGATTACCTTTACGCCAAGGGTAACCGGTATTTCATTGGGGGTGTTGGGTATTGTTGGGGCCTTCTACATTCTATTTAGCTTTTTCTTACCAGCTTGGGATGAATATCAAAAGTTAGTAACAGATGAAGCAGCCAAACAACAGGAAGTCGATACCCAAAAAGCCAGTCAGTTAGAGAGTCGTTTAGCCCAGGCAGAATTAAAGTTAAAACAAGCAGAGGATCGTAAAACTCAAGTGCTAGGATTGTTTGCCAATAGTAATGACTTACAAACATTGCTATTGGATTTAAGTCAACTCTTTCAAGCTCGTAAGGTCAGTCTTTTGACTTTTTCTCCCCAGGGAGATCCAGTGATTGTTGGAGATAGCTCCTTGGGGCCCACCGTTAACAATAAACTTAAACGCCAAACCTTTCTCGTCACTTTTAAAGGTTCCTTTGGCAATACTCACAATTTGATCCGAGATTTAGAGCGATTACAGCCATTAATTGTCATGAAAGATCTTAAAACAGATCTCGTTAAACCGGATTTTCCCATTAAAGTGATCAAAAAAGATAATCAGGTGCAGATTAAAGCAGAACCGAATGACACATTAAGCACTAGTATGACTTTAGAAGTCATCCTAACACTAACACCGGAAGAAATTGCAGCCTTAGCTCCACCACCTCCGGCCTCTGGTGACTCTCCTGCGCCTGGTAAGTAGCTAGACAAAATTAATTACATAGTTGGTTCCAATTTCTCTTAAGATTTTTTCCAGACATTCTACAAAAGTTTTCCAGTCTTTGTAAGCGTCTAGGGGGAGCCACTCATACTTGATGAACTGCTATAAAATTTCAATGAGATTCAACTCTAGCGAATAAGTTGGTAACTCAAAGATAATTATGCTGATTCCGCAAGAGTTTGTGTCTGAGGTAAAATAAAGGAAAAGAGAAGTGGAGAGAAAAGAGAATGTCATCAACCCGCATTTCTCACAAAAAGAATGAGTACGAAACCCAGAAACCTTACAGAGTGTGGGTTTTGACGGGTTACTCGTCTTGGAGAAAAAAAGACAGTGTGTGATTAGGATTCAATCTAAGAACATCATCAATTAGAGATTGAAAAAAGGACGAATTTGGAGCGTATATTTTGGAGCTAATAAATTGATAAATCATCAATTTTAAGCAGAAAAGAGTTAAAAGCTTGCTATAATTTATTCATTAGAATTAGGCTCTCCTGAATAAAGAGTTATAATCAAAACTTATCACGAAAAGCAAGCTAAAAAGCGACTTCGCATATTATCAAAGTTAACAAATCCATAAGCTTGACGCTTAATTAGGGCTTGCTGAAAAAAGCTGAAACCTTTACGGAGAAAAATAGTAGGCGAATTAAGAACCGCTAGAATGCACGAAAATAGGGTAGAATGCCTCAAAACCATTGCATTAAGAAGAGAGAAAGCAGATGTACCGAAAGCAACAGTACTCAATTGAAACACCAGAAAACTTGAAAAATCTGTTCGGCGGGCAGTTAGACGAAGAAAATCGTTGGATAGAAATGTCAAAAATGATTCCCTGGGAAGAATATGAGGAAGAATATGCAAAAAACTTCACAGAAAAAAAGGAGCCCCAGCCAAATCATTTAGAATGGCATTAGGAGCATTAATTATCAAAGAAATTTCAGGAAAAAGTGACAGAGAAACAGTAGAACAAATAAAAGAGAACCCTTATTTAGGGCTTGCTGAAAAAAGCTGAAACCTTTACGGAGAAAAATAGTAGGCGAATTAAGAACCGCTAGAATGCACGAAAATAGGGTAGAATGCCTCAAAACCATTGCATTAAGAAGAGAGAAAGCAGATGTACCGAAAGCAACAGTACTCAATTGAAACACCAGAAAACTTGAAAAATCTGTTCGGCGGGCAGTTAGACGAAGAAAATCGTTGGATAGAAATGTCAAAAATGATTCCCTGGGAAGAATATGAGGAAGAATATGCAAAAAACTTCACAGAAAAAAAAGGAGCCCCAGCCAAATCATTTAGAATGGCATTAGGAGCATTAATTATCAAAGAAATTTCAGGAAAAAGTGACAGAGAAACAGTAGAACAAATAAAAGAGAACCCTTATTTACAGTACTTTATAGGAATGGAAAGCTATAGTAGCAAAGAAGCATTTAATGCGTCAATGATGGTTCATTTTCGTAAAAAAATAGGAATGGAATTAATAAATAAAATTAATAAAGAAATAGAAAAAAAAGCGACGGGTGTAGCGTCAGAAAAAAAAGAAAATGAAGGAAAGTTATTGTTAGATGCGACTTGTACACCAGCAGATATAAAATATCCAACGGATATAGGAATATTGAATGATGCCAGAGAAAAAACAGAAAAAATAATAGATAAGCTGTATGAAGAAATAAAAGAGAAAAGGAAAGAAAAGCCGAGGACTTATAGGGAAGTGGCAAGAAAAGAGTACTTAGCCATAGCAAAAAAACGTCGTGTGTCAAAAAAAGAAAGAAGAAAAGGAACAAAAAAACAACTAGGATATATAAAAAGAAACTTGTCTGATATAGAAAAAATGATAGAAGAGGGAGCAAAGTTAGAAAAACTAACGAAAAAAGAGCAAGAAGAGCTTGTAACGATAGGAAAAGTGTATGAGCAACAGTTAGAAATGTATGAAAAAAAGACAAATAAAGTAGAAAACAGAATTGTGAGTGTAAGCCAACCTCACGTGCGTCCAATAGTGCGTGGAAAAGCGGGAAAAGCAGTAGAGTTTGGAGCTAAAATATCGGCAAGTAATGTGAATGGCTTTGTCTTCTTAGACAAATTAAGTTGGGATAATTACAACGAATCGGGAGATTTACAAGCGCGAATAGAAGAATATAAAAGGGAAACAGGATGTTATCCGGAATCGGTTCATGTGGATAAAATCTATCGAACAAAAGCGAATCGAGCTTATTGTAAAGAAAGGGATATAAGAATGAGTGGTCCCCGATTGGGAAGACCGCCGAAAGAGGTGAGCAAAGAAAAAAAGAAAGAGGCACGCTCAGATGAAAGAGTGCGTAATGCCATTGAGGGTAAATTCGGACAGGGAAAGAGGAAATTTAGTCTTGGTCGAGTGATGGCCAAACTACCTGAGACCTCGGAAACGGTAATTGCGATGAACTTTTTGGTAATGAATCTTTCTACTCTACTTCAGAAGACAAAAAGTAAAAAGTTGTAGAGTCGTTTTTCTTGTGAAAAATGGTGTTAATTTTCCTCTCTTTTGTGAGGAGTGATTTGTGTTGACCTTTTTAGACAGAAAGGAACAATAGATTAAACAAAATCTGTATTTTGATTTGTTTCCATAAGGATAAGTTATCTATGCTTTTTCAGTCCATACTTCCCTAACCCACATTTCTTTCGTTTTTTGACTTTTTCAGCAAGCCCTATTTACAGTACTTTATAGGAATGGAAAGCTATAGTAGCAAAGAAGCATTTAATGCGTCAATGATGGTTCATTTTCGTAAAAAAATAGGAATGGAATTAATAAATAAAATTAATAAAGAAATAGAAAAAAAGCGACGGGTGTAGCGTCAGAAAAAAAAGAAAATGAAGGAAAGTTATTGTTAGATGCGACTTGTACACCAGCAGATATAAAATATCCAACGGATATAGGAATATTGAATGATGCCAGAGAAAAAACAGAAAAAATAATAGATAAGCTGTATGAAGAAATAAAAGAGAAAAGGAAAGAAAAGCCGAGGACTTATAGGGAAGTGGCAAGAAAAGAGTACTTAGCCATAGCAAAAAAACGTCGTGTGTCAAAAAAAGAAAGAAGAAAAGGAACAAAAAAACAACTAGGATATATAAAAAGAAACTTGTCTCATATAGAAAAAATGATAGAAGAGGGAGCAAAGTTAGAAAAACTAACGAAAAAAGAGCAAGAAGAGCTTGTAACGATAGGAAAAGTGTATGAGCAACAGTTAGAAATGTATGAAAAAAAGACAAATAAAGTAGAAAACAGAATTGTGAGTGTAAGCCAACCTCACGTGCGTCCAATAGTGCGTGGAAAAGCGGGAAAAGCAGTAGAGTTTGGAGCTAAAATATCGGCAAGTAATGTGAATGGCTTTGTCTTCTTAGACAAATTAAGTTGGGATAATTACAACGAATCGGGAGATTTACAAGCGCGAATAGAAGAATATAAAAGGGAAACAGGATGTTATCCGGAATCGGTTCATGTGGATAAAATCTATCGAACAAAAGCGAATCGAGCTTATTGTAAAGAAAGGGATATAAGAATGAGTGGTCCCCGATTGGGAAGACCGCCGAAAGAGGTGAGCAAAGAAAAAAAGAAAGAGGCACGCTCAGATGAAAGAGTGCGTAATGCCATTGAGGGTAAATTCGGACAGGGAAAGAGGAAATTTAGTCTTGGTCGAGTGATGGCCAAACTACCTGAGACCTCGGAAACGGTAATTGCGATGAACTTTTTGGTAATGAATCTTTCTACTCTACTTCAGAAGACAAAAAGTAAAAAGTTGTAGAGTCGTTTTTCTTGTGAAAAATGGTGTTAATTTTCCTCTCTTTTGTGAGGAGTGATTTGTGTTGACCTTTTTAGACAGAAAGGAACAATAGATTAAACAAAATCTGTATTTTGATTTGTTTCCATAAGGATAAGTTATCTATGCTTTTTCAGTCCATACTTCCCTAACCCCTAAGTACAGGACAAAAGGCTTGAAAAGTATACGAGAAAGGGGTTTCATGGAAGATGAACGTAATGTAAGAAAACCCATGAACCAATATAACGCATTGAAACAAGCCCTAAAACCCCATTTGGGATGGCATGGTGCCAGACTCTCCTTCCTAGCCTTGTTCTTACTCGCCCTCCTCAAAGTGAAAACGGTTAACCTTAAAGAATTGGCTCTGGGTTTTGAAGGTCGGGCATTGGTGGATTCTCATTACAAACGCTTACAACGCTTTTTCTCAGGATTTGAGCTGGATTACCATCACATTGCCCGTATTGTAGTCAGTTGGCTGGATATCCCTCAACCTTGGGTATTAAGTATTGACCGCACAACCTGGGAGTTTGGCAGTCATGGTTATAATATCCTCACTGTCGGCATTGTCCATGAAGGAGTAGCCATTCCCATCTTGTGGTGGATGCTTAGCAAGAAAAAGGGCAATTCTAACAGTGATGAACGAATGCGTTTTATCGAGGAGATGCTCAAGATTTTTCCCACCGCCCTGATTCGTTGTTTATGTGGCGACCGTGAGTTTATTGGTCAGGCTTGGCTTCGCTATCTTCTGCTCGAACCGCTACTGGCTTTCTGTCTGAGAATTCGGGCTACGGACAAGATTGAGCACAATGGCAAGCTTTTGGCCGCCAAAGTCATTTTTGCCCATCTTGCAAAAGAGTGAATCTCAACGTCTTCAAGGGAGTTGTCGGGTTTGGGGATATCCTGTTTCTGTAGAGGCTCTTCGCTTGCCTGATAATTCTCTACTCATCGTCATTGGACATCCCGATTCCCAAGGTCTTATTCACGATTATGCCCTGCGTTGGGGCATTGAAACCCTTTTTGGCATCTTTAAGACTCGTGGCTTTTGCTTGGAATCTACTCACTTTACTGACCCCAAGCGTCTTCGTAAGCTTTTGGCTTTACTGACTTTAGCTTTGGCTTGGTCTCTCAAAACTGGTCTAGCAATTCATCATCTTCATCCCATTCCCCTCAAGAAACATGGTCGCCTAGCGCAGAGTCTTTTTCGTCTTGGTTTTGACCATCTTCGTCATCTTGTTCTTAATCCTTCTCTACCCAATTTTTCTCTTTTTCTCGACTCCCTACATTTTTTGTCCTGTACTTAGCCCTAACCCACATTTCTTTCGTTTTTTGACTTTTTCAGCAAGCCCTAATTAGTCACCGCAATAAAGAAGGAAATTATTGAGAATGAGAAGCAAATGAAAAAAGTAAAGAATAATGAAGAAAGGAAAGGCGGTTAAAGAGATAGGTTAGAATAGGGAGACTATGAAAAAACTAGACCCAGTTCCAGACTTAAACCAAGAAGAAGTGAAAATGCCATGGCAAAAAGAAGTGGCAAAAGATTGGTATGAAGATTATCAGAAAGAAAAAGAAGAGAACGAAAAGCTGAGAAAAGAATTGGTAGAGTTAAAGAAAGAGATAGAAAAGTTGAAAGAAAAGCTGAAAAAGCTTAACCAAAGGGGTGTGACCTTTAGTTGATGAAGGAAAAGAAAAGTGTTAACATGGGATGAAAAGTGACAAAGAGGAAACAATGATGACAGCAAAACTAATTAATGTAGAGGGTTCAAAGATAAAAATAGAACTAACATTAGAACTCAGTCGTTCAATGTTGGATACAGAAATAAATATTCAAAAAGGCTTAAACGAAGTAGGTTGCATCGCCAGCAAAGAAGCCTTGAAATATTTAGATACAGATGGTTCACCCTTAAAAATCGGTGAAGAAATCTGGAAGAGTAAGGGAGAGCAACCGAAAGAATATCAAACACCTTATGGTGAGGTTATAGTGAATCGTCATGTATATCAGCGTTCACCTTTGAGGAAAAACGTATTGCCCCTTAGAAAGAGAAGCAAGGATAATCATAACATCAACGCCATTATTGGCAAAACAGGTATCCTCAAAAATGTCAGGGATGGCAGGCAAAGAGGTGAAAAATGATTTATTAGAAAATCATGGTAGAAAAGTAGCGCTATCCTATATCCAAAGATTGAGTGAAGCAGTAGGAAGTGTGGTACAGGCAAAAGAAGAAGCGTGGAGTTATGCCCCGCCCAAGGAGGATAGCCAAATTGCAACAGTGGGAATAGGATTAGATGGAACCTGTATGCTGATGTGTGAGGATGGCTACCGTGAAGCAATGGTGGGAACCGTTTCCCTATACGATAGTGAAGGCGAACGTCAACATACAATCTATCTAGGTGCGGCACCAGAGTATGGAAAAAAGAGTTTTCTAGAAAGATTAGAAAGAGAAATTGAGCGAGCGAAAAACCGTTATCCAGAGGCAACATTGGTCGGGATAGCAGACGGGGCAGAATCAAATTGGAAGTTTTTAGAAAAGCAAACGGAAGAACAGATATTAGATTTCTATCATGCCTCTGGTTACTTAGGTGCCTTGGCAGAAGCGTTGCATCCGAATACCGTGTCAAAACAAAAAGAATGGTTGACTGAAAATTGTCGAGAACTCAAGCATGAAAAAGGAAAAGCAGGAGAACTGCTAAATCTGATGAAAGAAGTCAAAGAAGAAAAAAGTCATTCTAAGAATCTTACCGAGAAACTACAAGCGGCGATTACTTATTACGAGAATCATCAGCATCAAATGGATTATGCTGAATACATAGAGAAAAAGTATCCGATTGGTTCAGGTGTTACGGAAGCAGCTTGTAAGACGTTGGTCAAACAACGATTATGTTGTTCAGGGATGCGATGGAAGGAAAAAGGAGCAGGAATTATTTTGAGCCTACGAGCTTTGGTATTGACCAAGGAACGATGGAGTCAATTTTGGGCAAAACTTGATCAATATGGGTTCCCTGTAGAACCCTGATTACAACAGCTTTTATCAACTAAAGGTCGCACCCAACCAAAGAACGAGTGAAAATAGCTCTCAGCCCCCAAGCAGTGACGGTTACAAAAAGAAAGTCGCCAAAACCTTCGGTCAAAAAGGAAAAAAAAGAGGTCCAAAGTACGACCATGTGGGTAAAACCAGAAACGGGTTTGGTCGGGTAGATGAAATAGTAGATTTAAGGATGGAAAAATGCCCAAAATGTGGTGCGTCAGTGGAAAAGCAAAAGGAGACTATCATCAAAAAAAATCAAATAGCTGAATTAGTCAGTAAACCAGTAGAGGTAAGGGAATATGTTAGGGAAAAGTATCAATGCTCAAAATGTGATTGGGAAGGTTATGCCCCACTTCCTTTGGGATGTCGTGAAGATTTTAGCTACGGTGCAACCTTATCCAGCTTAGTGGGATGGCTGGGATATGGGGGAAATTTGACTTGGCTAAAACAACGATACTTGGTAGAAACGGTCTTTGGCATTCCTCTGTCTCAAGGGAGTTTAGCTAAAATGCACCGATGGTTTTGCGAAAGCTTGTATCCTAGTTATGAACAGTGGTGGACTTACATACAGGAGCCTGGAGTCCGTTGTGTGGACGAAACCAGCTATCGCGTCAATGGGGTTAACTATTGGATGTGGGTGGCTACTTCCTCCTCTGTTTGTGTTTTGTTTCTGGCTCCCAGCCGGAGTTCCGATGAGGTTCATTCCCTATTAGGTAAAGATTTTCATGGGCTTCTCAGTACGGACTGTTGGGGGGCTTACCATCGCCAAAATGCCCAGCATAAACAGAAATGTCTGGCTCATATTGGGCGGGAATTGAAGGCCTTGGAAACTTCCCACTTTTCTGAAAATAAACTTTTTGCTCAGAGAGTTTTTCCTATTCTAGAGCAAGCTCGTCAATCCCATCGAGATTATCATCAAGGCAAACTGAGCTTAGAAGCTTTACAACAACAGCGACCCCTAGTTGAAGCTCAACTTCAAGAGGTTCTGGATAATCCGCCGCCCACGGGATGGGCAAGTGATTCCCAATTGTTATCTAATCGCTTTCGACGTTATTGGCATGATTGGTTTACTTTTCTTACTTTTCCTGAAGTTAAACCTGATAACAATGATGCCGAGAGAGCCTTGCGTCCTGTTGTTATTCATCGTAAGGTTAGTGGCGGTGCTAGAAGTCATTGGGGCGGACAACTTGTTGCCATGATGTTTAGTTTTCTTGAAACCATGAGACTTCAAGGTAAAAGTGCGGTCGAACAGTTATCTCTTATTTTATCTTCCTCTGGTCTTTCTCCTCCTTCCATTGATGACTTTCTTCCTCTCTAGTATTTTTGGGGCTTAATGAGAATTAAGCCCCACTTATTGCTGTGACTAATTACTGGTTCCGTATATTTGCGCAGGATACGGGCTGATTCGGTGAGATGCTGTTTTAACAGTGCTTTTTCTTCTGGGGGAATCGGTAACATACTTTTTTCGCTCATCAGTTTTTTTCCATTTTACCCCAGATTCTATGTACTATTTTATCCGGGATGTACCCAGTGCGATCGTTATTAGCCGATTATTAATATAATGTTAATTGAGCTTAGAAGGAGACAAACCTATGACAGCATCCTATGAGCAAGACTATGGATTTTGGGCTGAACAAATGGCAAATCTATTGGCCTCTGGTCGTTTTTCTGAGTTAGACATTGAGAATTTAGTCGAAGAGGTACGGGATTTGTCTAAACGGGAGCGAGATCGCTTACTCAGTAGTCTAAGATTAATTTTGCATCATTTATTAAAGTGGGACTATCAACCTAAACGGCGATCGCGCAGTTGGCTGGGAACTATTCAACGGGAACGGGCTAACATTAGGCTCTATTTGGACGATAGCCCCAGTTTAAAGCGATATTTAACAGATGAAAGTATATTTAAACTCTATGCTGTTGCTTGTTCCGATGCCTTTAGGGAGACAGGATTAGAGTTTCCGCCCATTTGTCCGTATGGCATTGAGGATATTTTAAATCGCTCTCTTGTTTTGTCGGAACGATCGACTTAAAAAGGGTGTGACCTTTAGTTGATGAGGGAAAAAAAAGTGTTAACATGAGATGAAAAGTGACAAAGAGGAAACAATGATGACAGCAAAACTAATTAATGTAGAGGGTTCAAAGATAAAAATAGAACTAACATTAGAACTAAATCGTTCAATGTTGGATACAGAAATAAATATTCAAAAAGGCTTAAACGAAGTAGGTTGCATCGCCAGCAAAGAAGCCTTGAAATATTTAGATACAGATGGTTCACCCTTAAAAATCGGTGAAGAAATCTGGAAGAGTAAGGGAGAGCAACCGAAAGAATATCTAGGGCGTGTCATCAATCAGCAATTCCAAATTCAAATGGTATAAATAGAGACAGAAAAACTTTGACCTATAGGAAGTTATGAATAAAGAGAAAAGTGTCTACTGATTTTGCAGAGAGAAAGATGGAAGTAAACGACCTAAGTTTTGACGGAATCGTTCACTGTTTAAACGAGGTCATTGGGAAGATAGATGACCCCCGTTCGGTTAGTAATGCAACGAAATATAGTCTAAGAGAGGCGATACTGGGGGCATTTGCCGCCTTTTTTATGCAAAATGAGTCATTTTTAGAGTACCAACGTCAGCTTAACAGCCGTTGTGGGCGAGATAATGCTCAGAGCTTGTTTGGACTAGAAAAAATACCAACAGTAGAACAGATTCGCAACATTGTGGATGGGGTAGCAGCGAGTAGTCTATTCCCTTTGTTTGGGTTAATTTACCAAGCATTGAGGAGCATGGGATTCTTGAAAGCCTATGAAATATTGAGGGGAAATCTTCTAGTAGCAATGGATGGGACAAATTACTACAGTTCGGAAAAAGTAAATTGTCCATGCTGTTCAACCAAAACGTCAAAACAGGGAAAAGTCACCTACTTCCATCAGGCATTATTGCCCGTGATTGTTTCCCCAGACCATGAATCAGTTTTTTCCTTACCCCCTGAATTTATCACCCCTCAAGACGGGTCTGAAAAGCAAGATTGTGAGCAAAATGCGGCGAAACGTTGGATAAGTAACCATGCTAGTAGTCCAAGGCGTAAGTTTGGGTGCTATAAAATTTAAGCAGCCAAAACCTTCCCCCGATACGTCCATCGAAAGGGCTTCGCCATAGTGCGGTTAAAATAGTCGATGAATTCAAGAATTTGCGTTCTTAGATCATCTTGACTGAGAAAATTTCCTCGTTTCAGTAACTTACGCATTAAAATACCAAACCAAATCTCAATTTGATTGAGCCATGAACAATGCTTCGGTGTGAAGTGAAAAACAATTCGATGATTGGGGTCACTGAGAAAAGTTGCTCTACTCGCCATTGATTGAAGGATGCCACTCTTGCCCTTCTCTCCTAATTCAAGATTAAGTCCCTCAAATTCTGCTACATAGGGCTTGCTGAAAAAGTCAAAAAACGAAAGAAATGTGGGTTAGGGAAGTATGGACTGAAAAAGCATAGATAACTTATCCTTATGGAAACAAATCAAAATACAGATTTTGTTTAATCTATTGTTCCTTTCTGTCTAAAAAGGTCAACACAAATCACTCCTCACAAAAGAGAGGAAAATTAACACCATTTTTCACAAGAAAAACGACTCTACAACTTTTTACTTTTTGTCTTCTGAAGTAAAGTAGAAAGATTCATTACCAAAAAGTTCATCGCAATTACCGTTTCCGAGGTCTCAGGTAGTTTGGCCATCACTCGACCAAGACTAAATTTCCTCTTTCCCTGTCCGAATTTACCCTCAATGGCATTACGCACTCTTTCATCTGAGCGTGCCTCTTTCTTTTTTTCTTTGCTCACCTCTTTCGGCGGTCTTCCCAATCGGGGACCACTCATTCTTATATCCCTTTCTTTACAATAAGCTCGATTCGCTTTTGTTCGATAGATTTTATCCACATGAACCGATTCCGGATAACATCCTGTTTCCCTTTTATATTCTTCTATTCGCGCTTGTAAATCTCCCGATTCGTTGTAATTATCCCAACTTAATTTGTCTAAGAAGACAAAGCCATTCACATTACTTGCCGATATTTTAGCTCCAAACTCTACTGCTTTTCCCGCTTTTCCACGCACTATTGGACGCACGTGAGGTTGGCTTACACTCACAATTCTGTTTTCTACTTTATTTGTCTTTTTTTCATACATTTCTAACTGTTGCTCATACACTTTTCCTATCGTTACAAGCTCTTCTTGCTCTTTTTTCGTTAGTTTTTCTAACTTTGCTCCCTCTTCTATCATTTTTTCTATATGAGACAAGTTTCTTTTTATATATCCTAGTTGTTTTTTTGTTCCTTTTCTTCTTTCTTTTTTTGACACACGACGTTTTTTTGCTATGGCTAAGTAGGGCTTGCTGAAAAAAGCTGAGACCTTTACGGAGAAAAATAGTAGGCGAATTAAGAACCGCTAGAATGCACGAAAATAGGGTAGAATGCCTCAAAACCATTGCATTAAGAAGAGAGAAAGCAGATGTACCGAAAGCAACAGTACTCAATTGAAACACCAGAAAACTTGAAAAATCTGTTCGGCGGGCAGTTAGACGAAGAAAATCGTTGGATAGAAATGTCAAAAATGATTCTTTGGGAAGAATATGAGGAAGAATATGCAAAAAACTTCACAGAAAAAAAAGGAGCCCCAGCCAAATCATTTAGAATGGCATTAGGAGCATTAATTATCAAAGAAATTTCAGGAAAAAGTGACAGAGAAACAGTAGAACAAATAAAAGAGAACCCTTATTTACAGTACTTTATAGGAATGGAAAGCTATAGTAGCAAAGAAGCATTTAATGCGTCAATGATGGTTCATTTTCGTAAAAAAATAGGAATGGAATTAATAAATAAAATTAATAAAGAAATAGAAAAAAAAGCGACGGGTGTAGCGTCAGAAAAAAAAGAAAATGAAGGAAAGTTATTGTTAGATGCGACTTGTACACCAGCAGATATAAAATATCCAACGGATATAGGAATATTGAATGATGCCAGAGAAAAAACAGAAAAAATAATAGATAAGCTGTATGAAGAAATAAAAGAGAAAAGGAAAGAAAAGCCGAGGACTTATAGGGAAGTGGCAAGAAAAGAGTACTTAGCCATAGCAAAAAAACGTCGTGTGTCAAAAAAAGAAAGAAGAAAAGGAACAAAAAAACAACTAGGATATATAAAAAGAAACTTGTCTGATATAGAAAAAATGATAGAAGAGGGAGCAAAGTTAGAAAAACTAACGAAAAAAGAGCAAGAAGAGCTTGTAACGATAGGAAAAGTGTATGAGCAACAGTTAGAAATGTATGAAAAAAAGACAAATAAAGTAGAAAACAGAATTGTGAGTGTAAGCCAACCTCACGTGCGTCCAATAGTGCGTGGAAAAGCGGGAAAAGCAGTAGAGTTTGGAGCTAAAATATCGGCAAGTAATGTGAATGGCTTTGTCTTCTTAGACAAATTAAGTTGGGATAATTACAACGAATCGGGAGATTTACAAGCGCGAATAGAAGAATATAAAAGGGAAACAGGATGTTATCCGGAATCGGTTCATGTGGATAAAATCTATCGAACAAAAGCGAATCGAGCTTATTGTAAAGGGGTGTGACCTTTAGTTGATGAAGGAAAAGAAAAGTGTTAACATGAGATGAAAAGTGACAAAGAGGAAACAATGATGACAGCAAAACTAATTAATGTAGAGGGTTCAAAGATAAAAATAGAACTAACATTAGAACTCAGTCGTTCAATGTTGGATACAGAAATAAATATTCAAAAAGGCTTAAACGAAGTAGGTTGCATCGCCAGCAAAGAAGCCTTGAAATATTTAGATACAGATGGTTCACCCTTAAAAATCGGTGAAGAAATCTGGAAGAGTAAGGGAGAGCAACCGAAAGAATATCAAACACCTTATGGTGAGGTTATAGTGAATCGTCATGTATATCAGCGTTCACCTTTGAGGAAAAACGTATTGCCCCTTAGAAAGAGAAGCAAGGATAATCATAACATCAACGCCATTATTGGCAAAACAGGTATCCTCAAAAATGTCAGGGATGGCAGGCAAAGAGGTGAAAAATGATTTATTAGAAAATCATGGTAGAAAAGTAGCGCTATCCTATATCCAAAGATTGAGTGAAGCAGTAGGAAGTGTGGTACAGGCAAAAGAAGAAGCGTGGAGTTATGCCCCGCCCAAGGAGGATAGCCAAATTGCAACAGTGGGAATAGGATTAGATGGAACCTGTATGCTGATGTGTGAGGATGGCTACCGTGAAGCAATGGTGGGAACCGTTTCCCTATACGATAGTGAAGGCGAACGTCAACCTACAATCTATCTAGGGCTTGCTGAAAAAGTCAAAAAACGAAAGAAATGTGGGTTAGGGAAGTATGGACTGAAAAAGCATAGATAACTTATCCTTATGGAAACAAATCAAAATACAGATTTTGTTTAATCTATTGTTCCTTTCTGTCTAAAAAGGTCAACACAAATCACTCCTCACAAAAGAGAGGAAAATTAACACCATTTTTCACAAGAAAAACGACTCTACAACTTTTTACTTTTTGTCTTCTGAAGTAGAGTAGAAAGATTCATTACCAAAAAGTTCATCGCAATTACCGTTTCCGAGGTCTCAGGTAGTTTGGCCATCACTCGACCAAGACTAAATTTCCTCTTTCCCTGTCCGAAT
Organism: Woronichinia naegeliana WA131; assembly: GCA_025370055.1. Taxonomy (NCBI): domain Bacteria; kingdom Bacillati; phylum Cyanobacteriota; class Cyanophyceae; order Synechococcales; family Coelosphaeriaceae; genus Woronichinia; species Woronichinia naegeliana. The sequence continues at coordinate 4,754,323 of CP073041.1, forward strand.
TTACCCTCAATGGCATTACGCACTCTTTCATCTGAGCGTGCCTCTTTCTTTTTTTCTTTGCTCACCTCTTTCGGCGGTCTTCCCAATCGGGGACCACTCATTCTTATATCCCTTTCTTTACAATAAGCTCGATTCGCTTTTGTTCGATAGATTTTATCCACATGAACCGATTCCGGATAACATCCTGTTTCCCTTTTATATTCTTCTATTCGCGCTTGTAAATCTCCCGATTCGTTGTAATTATCCCAACTTAATTTGTCTAAGAAGACAAAGCCATTCACATTACTTGCCGATATTTTAGCTCCAAACTCTACTGCTTTTCCCGCTTTTCCACGCACTATTGGACGCACGTGAGGTTGGCTTACACTCACAATTCTGTTTTCTACTTTATTTGTCTTTTTTTCATACATTTCTAACTGTTGCTCATACACTTTTCCTATCGTTACAAGCTCTTCTTGCTCTTTTTTCGTTAGTTTTTCTAACTTTGCTCCCTCTTCTATCATTTTTTCTATATGAGACAAGTTTCTTTTTATATATCCTAGTTGTTTTTTTGTTCCTTTTCTTCTTTCTTTTTTTGACACACGACGTTTTTTTGCTATGGCTAAGTACTCTTTTCTTGCCACTTCCCTATAAGTCCTCGGCTTTTCTTTCCTTTTCTCTTTTATTTCTTCATACAGCTTATCTATTATTTTTTCTGTTTTTTCTCTGGCATCATTCAATATTCCTATATCCGTTGGATATTTTATATCTGCTGGTGTACAAGTCGCATCTAACAATAACTTTCCTTCATTTTCTTTTTTTTCTGACGCTACAACCGTCGCTTTTTTTTCTATTTCTTTATTAATTTTATTTATTAATTCCATTCCTATTTTTTTACGAAAATGAACCATCATTGACGCATTAAATGCTTCTTTGCTACTATAGCTTTCCATTCCTATAAAGTACTGTAAATAAGGGTTCTCTTTTATTTGTTCTACTGTTTCTCTGTCACTTTTTCCTGAAATTTCTTTGATAATTAATGCTCCTAATGCCATTCTAAATGATTTGGCTGGGGCTCCTTTTTTTTCTGTGAAGTTTTTTGCATATTCTTCCTCATATTCTTCCCAGGGAATCATTTTTGACATTTCTATCCAACGATTTTCTTCGTCTAACTGCCCGCCGAACAGATTTTTCAAGTTTTCTGGTGTTTCAATTGAGTACTGTTGCTTTCGGTACATCTGCTTTCTCTCTTCTTAATGCAATGGTTTTGAGGCATTCTACCCTATTTTCGTGCATTCTAGCGGTTCTTAATTCGCCTACTATTTTTCTCCGTAAAGGTTTCAGCTTTTTTCAGCAAGCCCTATCTAGGTGCGGCACCAGAGTATGGAAAAAAGAGTTTTCTAGAAAGATTAGAAAGAGAAATTGAGCGAGCGAAAAACCGTTATCCAGAGGCAACATTGGTCGGGATAGCAGACGGGGCAGAATCAAATTGGAAGTTTTTAGAAAAGCAAACGGAAGAACAGATATTAGATTTCTATCATGCCTCTGGTTACTTAGGTGCCTTGGCAGAAGCGTTGCATCCGAATACAGTGTCAAAACAAAAAGAATGGTTGACTGAAAATTGTCGAGAACTCAAGCATGAAAAAGGAAAAGCAGGAGAACTGCTAAATCTGATGAAAGAAGTCAAAGAAGAAAAAAGTCATTCTAAGAATCTTACCGAGAAACTACAAGCGGCGATTACTTATTACGAGAATCATCAGCATCAAATGGATTATGCTGAATACATAGAGAAAAAGTATCCGATTGGTTCAGGTGTTACGGAAGCAGCTTGTAAGACGTTGGTCAAACAACGATTATGTTGTTCAGGGATGCGATGGAAGGAAAAAGGAGCAGGAATTATTTTGAGCCTACGAGCTTTGGTATTGACCAAGGAACGATGGAGTCAATTTTGGGCAAAACTTGATCAATATGGGTTCCCTGTAGAACCCTGATTACAACAGCTTTTATCAACTAAAGGTCGCACCCTTGTAAAGAAAGGGATATAAGAATGAGTGGTCCCCGATTGGGAAGACCGCCGAAAGAGGTGAGCAAAGAAAAAAAGAAAGAGGCACGCTCAGATGAAAGAGTGCGTAATGCCATTGAGGGTAAATTCGGACAGGGAAAGAGGAAATTTAGTCTTGGTCGAGTGATGGCCAAACTACCTGAGACCTCGGAAACGGTAATTGCGATGAACTTTTTGGTAATGAATCTTTCTACTCTACTTCAGAAGACAAAAAGTAAAAAGTTGTAGAGTCGTTTTTCTTGTGAAAAATGGTGTTAATTTTCCTCTCTTTTGTGAGGAGTGATTTGTGTTGACCTTTTTAGACAGAAAGGAACAATAGATTAAACAAAATCTGTATTTTGATTTGTTTCCATAAGGATAAGTTATCTATGCTTTTTCAGTCCATACTTCCCTAACCCACATTTCTTTCGTTTTTTGACTTTTTCAGCAAGCCCTAATTAATGCTCCTAATGCCATTCTAAATGATTTGGCTGGGGCTCCTTTTTTTTCTGTGAAGTTTTTTGCATATTCTTCCTCATATTCTTCCCAAAGAATCATTTTTGACATTTCTATCCAACGATTTTCTTCGTCTAACTGCCCGCCGAACAGATTTTTCAAGTTTTCTGGTGTTTCAATTGAGTACTGTTGCTTTCGGTACATCTGCTTTCTCTCTTCTTAATGCAATGGTTTTGAGGCATTCTACCCTATTTTCGTGCATTCTAGCGGTTCTTAATTCGCCTACTATTTTTCTCCGTAAAGGTTTCAGCTTTTTTCAGCAAGCCCTACATAGCGAACCAAAGATTCTGACTGATGGGTATTTAGGCAATCCATGCTCAAGTGCCATTTTGCTACATCAGGGCTGGTGGCAATGGTTTTTTGGATATGGCTTAAATAGTCTGCCTCTGTGCGAGTATTTCCGACTGTAGAGCAGATTACTTGACCCTTGGCCACATCAAAACTGGCTATTAACGTTTGAGTGCCGTGACGAATATATTCAAATTCTCGACCTTGAATCTTCCCCTGAGACATCGGAAGGTCTGGTGCTTTCCGCTCTAATGCTTGAATTCCCGTCATCTCGTCTAGACAAATAGTCTTTTCTCAGCAATTCTCAGTTTTAGATACAGCAAGCCTTTTAGGGATTTAAAGAACATTTCAAAGGGGGTTTTTGGGGCAATTCTATGTGTACTACCATGCCTGAAAGCCTGAAGACTCGTAAAATGAACTTGTTAATCCCGTTGAATTTTACCCCGTATTACGCGAACTAAAACCTGAAACCCTTGCTACAGGGCAAATTTAGAATTGCTGAGTCTTTTCTCCCTTTTCCTCTCCTAAAATTGCACTCTCATAGACTTGACAGATATCACTCACTTTTTCTTCAAAATTTGGGTCAGGGGGGGGATTCAGCCAGTATCCTGACTGATGAGGTTTAATATCTGCTTCTTCCAGTAATCTTCCTACCTGCCGAGGAGATATACTTTCCACTATTCCTTACTTTACCAATTCCTCTGCTAATTCTCGTCCTGTCCAGTGACTTATCGGACGAGCATAATCCCTTGGGTCATCACAGGCTAATTTGAACAACTGCAATATTTGTTCGGGTTGAAACTTGGCGGGTGCTCCACTACGCTCAGCATCTTTTATTCTTTCTGTTATTTCTATTCCCTTTGCCTGCCCTGCTATCCATCTTTCTCTCCATTGACTTGCCATTTTTCCAGCAATTCTAAATTTAAGGATGGGTAAGGGTTGTAGAAAAAAAGGATAATGGGAAAGGACAACAAGGTAGCCAGAGAGGAAGAAAAGATGCAAGGAACAATCAGTATGACTGGTCTGATAGCGTACTTGGTAGCAAGTATAGAGAAAATGAAAGACCCTCGCCAACCCAGTCCAAATACAACCTACAGCCTAAAAGATGCGGTACTAGGTGGTTTCAGCCTGTTTCTAATGCAATGTGAATCATTCCTAGAACATCAGAGACAACTGCATAGTCGCAACGGTAGGGATAATCTTCAAACTCTATTCGGTGCCATCAAAATACCTAGTGACAATCAAATCCGCAATATCCTGGATAAAATCAAAGCCAATTCGTTATTTGTGGTGTTTAGTGACATTTATCAACTACTAAAGACCAGAGGAATATTGACTCGGTATGAGGTGTTAGACAAGCAATTACTAATTCCGCTAGATGGCACAGAGTATTTCTCCTCCCAAAATATTCACTGTGAGCAATGTTCCCATCGAACCCATAAAAACGGGACAGTGACTTACTTTCATTCGGCAATTTTACCTGTAATTGTCTCACCTCAGCAAAAAGCAGTGATTAGTCTTGACCCTGAATTTATTACTCCTCAAGATGGTCACGAGAAACAGGACTGTGAGGTAGCGGCGGCAAAACGTTGGCTCCACAGACATCGAGAATTCTTTGACCCGTTTAGCGTTACTATGATTGGGGGATGACCTCTATAGTCGTCAACCGATGTGCGAAGAGGCTCTTCAAAACCACTTTCACTATCTTTTTGTCTGTTTGCCTGAATCTCACCCTACTCTCTATGAGTTTTTGGACTATGCCGAGAAGATTGGGGAAGTTTACTCTTTCCATGAGCGTCGTCGTCATGGTCGCGATTGGCATGACTATCATTATCGTTGGACTTATCACTTGCCCCTAAAAGATGGTTCCGCCGCCCTCAATACTCATTGGTTTGAGGTCACTGTTACTCGCCGTTCTGACGGTCAGGTTCTCTTTCACAACGATTGGATTACCGACCATTTTCCCCAAGCCGATAACATTGTTGAGTTAGTCAGTGTCGCTCGCTCTCGTTGGAAAACCGAAAATGAGAACCATAATACTCTTAAGACTCAGGGCTACCATCTAGAACACAATTTTGGACATGGTGACGAGCATCTTGCTATCTTTTTGCTCACCTTAAATTTACTGGCTTTCTTGTTTCACACCGTTTTACAGCTTTTAGATGAGTCCTACCAACGTATCCGACTACTTTTAGGGACTCGAAGATGCTTTTTTTCCCATTTACGCACTCTTACTACCTATTTTGTCTTTGATAGCTGGCAACACCTTCTTGATTTTATGCTTGAGCCATTTGACTCTCTGCCCGCCACTAATTCCTCCTGATTTTTCAAATTTAGAATTGCTGTTCTGAAACCCGGTAGTGTTCTGAATCTGTGGAAGCACATCTAAATAAGACATCCAAATTCAAAGCGATTGATAAATAATCCAAGGACAATATCGTGCATCACAATAGATTTGGAGAAACAAATCGTTTTTCTCGCTAATCTCTTTATTCGAGTTCTCAATGTCAAGTGCTTTCGTTCGATTTTTTGAGTATTATACTTACCCACCTCATGCAATGCTGGCTCAATATGTCGTTCGTAAGCCCCCCATCCATCTGTATAATATTGAGTAATACCAAAAGGTTCTAACAACTCTTTTAGCCTTAGAAATGCTTCATCTTTGTGACCAGACAAAACATAAGCTAATATCTCACCTGTCTTATGATCAATAGCGTGCCATAACCATCTTTGCTCTTTTTTGCTCTTCACAAAACCCCACATTTCGTCGAGTTCTGCTTCCACGTCATTCCATTGGCAGAGCGTTACAATACTCTGACTGGGTTCCAGTTCTGCTAGTTTTTTTTCGTTGACGAATACTAAACTAGACTCTTTTTTTTTAGTTCACTAATCACTGTTGATGGACTAATCCTCAGCACACGGGCTGTATCCCTTATGCCACTACCATTCATTGCCATTTCGGCAATCTTTTCCTTTACTTCTGGCAAATAACCTTTATAAGTAGGGCTTGCTGAAAAAGTCAAAAAACGAAAGAAATGTGGGTTAGGGAAGTATGGACTGAAAAAGCATAGATAACTTATCCTTATGGAAACAAATCAAAATACAGATTTTGTTTAATCTATTGTTCCTTTCTGTCTAAAAAGGTCAACACAAATCACTCCTCACAAAAGAGAGGAAAATTAACACCATTTTTCACAAGAAAAACGACTCTACAACTTTTTACTTTTTGTCTTCTGAAGTAGAGTAGAAAGATTCATTACCAAAAAGTTCATCGCAATTACCGTTTCCGAGGTCTCAGGTAGTTTGGCCATCACTCGACCAAGACTAAATTTCCTCTTTCCCTGTCCGAATTTACCCTCAATGGCATTACGCACTCTTTCATCTGAGCGTGCCTCTTTCTTTTTTTCTTTGCTCACCTCTTTCGGCGGTCTTCCCAATCGGGGACCACTCATTCTTATATCCCTTTCTTTACAATAAGCTCGATTCGCTTTTGTTCGATAGATTTTATCCACATGAACCGATTCCGGATAACATCCTGTTTCCCTTTTATATTCTTCTATTCGCGCTTGTAAATCTCCCGATTCGTTGTAATTATCCCAACTTAATTTGTCTAAGAAGACAAAGCCATTCACATTACTTGCCGATATTTTAGCTCCAAACTCTACTGCTTTTCCCGCTTTTCCACGCACTATTGGACGCACGTGAGGTTGGCTTACACTCACAATTCTGTTTTCTACTTTATTTGTCTTTTTTTCATACATTTCTAACTGTTGCTCATACACTTTTCCTATCGTTACAAGCTCTTCTTGCTCTTTTTTCGTTAGTTTTTCTAACTTTGCTCCCTCTTCTATCATTTTTTCTATATGAGACAAGTTTCTTTTTATATATCCTAGTTGTTTTTTTGTTCCTTTTCTTCTTTCTTTTTTTGACACACGACGTTTTTTTGCTATGGCTAAGTACTCTTTTCTTGCCACTTCCCTATAAGTCCTCGGCTTTTCTTTCCTTTTCTCTTTTATTTCTTCATACAGCTTATCTATTATTTTTTCTGTTTTTTCTCTGGCATCATTCAATATTCCTATATCCGTTGGATATTTTATATCTGCTGGTGTACAAGTCGCATCTAACAATAACTTTCCTTCATTTTCTTTTTTTTCTGACGCTACACCCGTCGCTTTTTTTCTATTTCTTTATTAATTTTATTTATTAATTCCATTCCTGTTTTTTTACGAAAATGAACCATCATTGACGCATTAAATGCTTCTTTGCTACTATAGCTTTCCATTCCTATAAAGTACTGTAAATAAGGGTTCTCTTTTATTTGTTCTACTGTTTCTCTGTCACTTTTTCCTGAAATTTCTTTGATAATTAATGCTCCTAATGCCATTCTAAATGATTTGGCTGGGGCTCCTTTTTTTTCTGTGAAGTTTTTTGCATATTCTTCCTCATATTCTTCCCAAAGAATCATTTTTGACATTTCTATCCAACGATTTTCTTCGTCTAACTGCCCGCCGAACAGATTTTTCAAGTTTTCTGGTGTTTCAATTGAGTACTGTTGCTTTCGGTACATCTGCTTTCTCTCTTCTTAATGCAATGGTTTTGAGGCATTCTACCCTATTTTCGTGCATTCTAGCGGTTCTTAATTCGCCTACTATTTTTCTCCGTAAAGGTTTCAGCTTTTTTCAGCAAGCCCTATTTAGGGCTTGCTGAATAAGTATAGAACCCTTGCCAGATAATGCTTTCAAGCATTTTAAAAACGATCAGGTGCAAGGTTATGGCCTTTGGAGGCTCAAAGCCCATGCACGTCGTTGGAAAACTGGGGGTTGAAATTGGAAACTACTCTCTGAAGTCACCATTTTTCGCCTCCTGTGGCATCTAGGTTCGTTTTGTGGACTTTTTCAGCAGACCCTATTTATTATTACTCTTTTCCACAGGTTTAGAATACGACCCAAATTGAGATGTGGTTCAGTATGCTGATGAGTAAGTTACTCAGACGAGGCAATTTCATGAGCAGAGAACAGCTCAAAACTCGCATCCTTGACTTCATTGATTACTTTAATCGCACTATGGCTAAACCCTTCAAATGGACTTATCAAGGCAAGGCATTAAAGCAATGATAAACGGTCGCTCTATTCCCGCCCAAGTCTACTAGGGAGATTAAAAAAGAGAGAGTCGGACATAAGCCGGGTTCTGTTCCCAATGATCATTCCATCAAAGGGGGGTGTTATCTATCTGGGAAACTTGTTACCAAATTCCTCAAGCGGTTCCTCTAAAGCGGGACGGGAAAAAGATCAACCCTTGTCCCTCCGACCTTGCTTCCCACCGGGGTTTACCGAGCCAGTACCTCACGATACTGCTGGTGCGCTCTTGCCGACACCTTTGCACCCTTACCCAATTAGAGAATAGTTTCAAGTGAATAGTGATTAACTTTAAATTATCAACTATCCATATTCACTATTAACTAATGAGGCGGTATTTTTCTGTGGCACTATCCTCACGCTCACGCGCACTGGGCGTTACCCAGCAAGTTTGATTTTTTGGAAGCCCGGACTTTCCTCAGATTCTCCGAAAAAAATCTGCAACTCCCTCGCCAACTCTCTCCATCATCTAGTGTAGAGTCGCCAGGACGTTTTAGGGACTAGAAATATTTTGTAGCACCACAGAAAAGCAAAACCCCATCCGATTTTCAGAATGAGGTTAACATTGCTTTTAACTAAATGGCGGGAGGCGGATTTGAACCACCGACCTTCGGGTTATGCTTACCATCTACAGCTTTCGCTGCCTGAACTACTCAGTTTGTGGTCTGGACTTTCTCTTCACCCTCAGAATTTTCTGTTAGGGTGTCTCCCATAAAGTCTCTACACCTTCCAATCAAGCTAGTTATTAGCTTTTTGGCTTGGCTCGGGATTACCAGATTAAAGGCTTCCCCGAGTTTGAGAGATTATCACGCACAAGTTTCCTCACGCGCAGCCCTTTTAAAGATTAACTCCCACGCCTCACGATATTGAGAGGAACGAGGTTTTCTTTGACGTTTATCAGTTTCTACCAAGTGAATCTCACTGCCATAACTGATAGAAACATCTACCGGAAACACATAAAACAGATCAAGGTTTTAAATATAGGCAAGGGCAAAATCAAAGTCAGATTGGTCATAAACTTCTCTAAGCATTATTCTGCGGTTTGTCTTAGTCCGACGATTATCTACAACATAGTTGTTAGCTTTTTCATCAAACCAAGAACTTTTTACCTGCACTTTCAACAGAGATCCTTCAACGTCGAAAACTAAGTCATAGGCTAGACGGTCTCCGATTGGCTTTAGAACCCTCCAACCAAGCTTCATTGCATGAAGGATGGCTGCTTGTTCTGCGATGTCTCCTTTGAGTTTGGTACTCATTGTTAACCTTGCGATTCGAGCCCGACGAGCTACCAGGCTGCTCTATCCCGCGTCGCTTTTATTAAGATAACCTATCCCTCCCCCATTAGGCAAGCTATTTTAGAAATTTTTTTTACTTGCCATAAACCGCAGAACCTATGCACTACTCGATCAAGAGGATAATCCAGGAATTCGGTTTACACCGTCAGACAGAAAAGTCATTCGACGTACTGAATACCACCTATTTTCTATACGTAAGTATTCCTCGTCAGTGAAGTCAGGCTTTATTAACTTATGGGTATGAACACAGAGGCAATTAGCAAAAATAAATTTGGAACGGTTTTGCGTCGTTTCAGCGATCACTGTAATTGTTAAGAATTGTACAACTCTCTTGTTATAACCCACATTTCGTGCTAGTTTGAAAAATAAAAATAAAGTGAGAAATGGTAACGGAATAAGCTGTTAGTCATCTAAATGGCATTTAATGAAAATAAAAAAGGAGAAAAGCTATGCCAGTAAAAAACTATCTAAAAAAAGAAGAAAAAGAAAAGCTACAGAGCGAACTAAAATATAATGACCATCCTGATATCAGGGAGAGAATCCTAATATTATTATTACAAAATGATGGTAAAACTCAGCAAGAAATAGCAGACTTTGTAGGATGCTCATTAAGAAAGGTAGCCTATTGGTGTGTTCATGGAGATGCCAATAAATTGGAAAGCCTAAAAGATGAAAGAATGGAAGGAAATTATCAAAAAGCGACTCCAGAATATGTTAATAAACTTATGGAGGTAATAGATAAAGACCCCGAAGAATTAAGTTACGAATTTGGGAGATGGACAGCCCAACGATTAGCAACATATTTAGAAGGAGAGACAGGAATAAAGTTAAGCGGAAGTCAAATAGGAAGAATATTAAAATCAAAAAAGTATGTGTATATCTGGGCAAAGTATAGCTTGGAAGAAAGCCAAGACCCAGAGAAAAGAAAGTTATTTAAAGAAACTGGACAGTGGGAAGTTTATGGATGGCAGAGAAGGTAATGACTATGCGGCCAAAGTAAGTCTATCAGGACTTGGAAAAGGGTCAAGTTTAGCGGCAAGGAATTTAGGCAAAAGCAGACTAGGTGGACTTTGAGGAAAAATCATTGGGGCTTGATGTTGGATGGCTAGTTGAGCAATGCGTTCACTAGGATAGCCATGGGAGGGTAGAGTCCGAAACCAGCGAGGGAAATTAGCCCAAATCCCCTGGGGTAACTCTAAGGAAAGAATTTGAAGTAAGCCGAGAACAATGACATGAAGATTAACAAAACGCTCAAAGGCTTCTACTTTGTTTAAAATCTGAGTCTGAACAGTTTGGGGATAGTCAGGGAGGATAAGATTGCTAGGCCAGGTCGGTAAAGTAGGAAGAGCCTTAAGCCAAAAACGATAGGCAAAGCCGCCCAAAAGACAGCAATTCCAAATTCAGAATGTAGTCAAAGATACAAAAGGCTCGATGTATTTACTGGCAAGGGTTTTGCTATGAAAATTGCCAATTAATCAACTAGGAAGAATTCGAGACAGCGAGAGAAACTGAGTCATCAAGCATAAAATCTAAAAGATGATGCCAGCTTTCAAAGAACAGATATTTGGTCAAAGAGAGAATATCTTGAAAGAATCCCTTACGAGTGCCGCGTTGGACGCGAATTCTCTGGTAACGTTCATCAACCAAACCTAAAACCGTGTGCAAGAGAAAAGCCAGCAAATTCAGGGTAAGCAAAACAGAGGCGAGGTGTTGTTTACCATGCCCAAAATTATGCTCTAAGTGATAGCCTCGATTTTTGAGAATATTGTGATTCTCGTTCTCAGTACGCCAACGAGTCCGTCCAGCACGACAGACATCAAGAACGATGTAAGGGGTGAGAAAATGATTGGTAATCCAACTATTGTGATAAAGAAGTTGAGCATCGGATTCGCGGTGGATTTTTAGCTCACACCAGTTAACCAACAAAGCAGGCTGTTGGTCTCGCAGGGGAATCTGATTGAGATAACGGCAGTGCCAAATCTCGAAATACTTCCCATTCCAACGTCGGTGTTGAGTGGTTTTGACTTCTCCATTAGCTTCTAAATAGGGCTTGCTGAAAAAAGCTGAAACCTTTACGGAGAAAAATAGTAGGCGAATTAAGAACCGCTAGAATGCACGAAAATAGGGTAGAATGCCTCAAAACCATTGCATTAAGAAGAGAGAAAGCAGATGTACCGAAAGCAACAGTACTCAATTGAAACACCAGAAAACTTGAAAAATCTGTTCGGCGGGCAGTTAGACGAAGAAAATCGTTGGATAGAAATGTCAAAAATGATTCCCTGGGAAGAATATGAGGAAGAATATGCAAAAAACTTCACAGAAAAAAAAGGAGCCCCAGCCAAATCATTTAGAATGGCATTAGGAGCATTAATTATCAAAGAAATTTCAGGAAAAAGTGACAGAGAAACAGTAGAACAAATAAAAGAGAACCCTTATTTACAGTACTTTATAGGAATGGAAAGCTATAGTAGCAAAGAAGCATTTAATGCGTCAATGATGGTTCATTTTCGTAAAAAAATAGGAATGGAATTAATAAATAAAATTAATAAAGAAATAGAAAAAAAAGCGACGGGTGTAGCGTCAGAAAAAAAAGAAAATGAAGGAAAGTTATTGTTAGATGCGACTTGTACACCAGCAGATATAAAATATCCAACGGATATAGGAATATTGAATGATGCCAGAGAAAAAACAGAAAAAATAATAGATAACTGGACAGTGGGAAGTTCTCGAGGCGTGTAAGTGGAGAAAAGAAAATCGGACATCCGATACAAAAGAGTGCCGTTATGTCCGAAACTGGCTGATATAAGAAAATCGATAGCCAGTGCTATCTATCAATTATGCAACTATGTCAGCGACTAGAGCAAATCCTAGAGAATCTCCGTCCAGCCTTTAGCCGAGAAGCAACGTTCCAATGGTTTATCCTGTTAGTCTGGGGAGTAGTGCTCAACAGCCAACCCAGCGCAATAACTAGCTATGTCAATGCCATTGGCTTAACAGAGAGCTACTACAATCAGGCTCTACATTGGTTTGATTCCAAGGCGTTTAGGGTCGAAGGACTAACTTTACAATGGTCAAAGTGGCTAAGTCAGCATGAAAGTCTATACAGAATTAAAGGGAAACGGGTGTATGTGGGTGATGGCATCAAAGTGGGGAAAGAAGGACGCAAGATGCCAGGTGTAAAACGACTACACCAAGAATCGGAAGATGTGTCCAAGCCAGAGTGGATAAGGGGTCATTACTTCAATGCCTTGAGTATTTTGGTGGGAGTAGGGAAAGCCTGCTTTGCCTTGCCCTTAGTGTTGCGGCTAGACGATGGCATCAAGTCCAAAGCAACCGAGAAGGGGGAGGGAAAAGGCAAAAAAAAGGTGAAGACGAGCCTGGTGACAAAAATGGCTGACCTTTGTGTTACTTACGCAGAGGCAGGGAGTTATGTAATTTTGGATGCTTATTTTGCTTGCGAACCAGTGCTCAAAAGTTTTCGCCAGAACGCCTTGCATCTAATCACAAGAGTGCGTTGCTCCACCGTCGCCTATGCCCCCTTTTGTTCCGTGCCGACGCTGACGGGGAGAGGACGACCACGGATTTGGGGGAGTTCGATAAAACTAGAAAAGCTGTTCGCTCTGGCGGCGGACTTTCCGACAGCTAAAGTCTGGCTCTATGGTCAACAAGTCACGGTTTCTTATCAGTGCTTTGAGTTCCACTGGGATAGTCCCCATCAGCTCGTCAAGTTTGTTCTGACCCAATTGCCTAACGGACGACGACTGATTCTGCTTTCTACTGATCTCTGTTTGACTGGACCTGAGATTATTGCCGCTTACGGTCTCCGATTTAAGATTGAAGTCACTTTTCGTCAATTAGTCCATCTTTTGGGCAGCTTTGCCTATCGTTTTTGGCTTAAGAGTCTTCCTACTTTACCTACCTGGCCCAGCAATCTTATCCTCAGTGACTATCCACAAGCTGTTCAGACTCAGATTTTAAACAAGGTAGAAGCCTTTGAGCGTTTTGTTAACCTTAATGCCATTGCTTTAGGGCTACTTCAAATTCTCGCCTTAGAGTTACCCCAGGGGATTTGGGCTAATTTTCCTCGATGGTTTCGGACATTACCATCCCATGGCTACCCTAGTGAACGGATTGCTCAACTAGCCCTTCAACATCAAGCCCAAATGATTTTTCCTCAAAGTCCACCCAGTCTGCTTTTGCCTAAATTCCTTACCGCTAAACTTGCCTCTTCCTCAAGCCCTGATATGCTTACTTTCGTCGCATAGTCATTACCTTATCTGGCATCCATAAACTTCCCACTGTCCAGATAGATAAGCTGTATGAAGAAATAAAAGAGAAAAGGAAAGAAAAGCCGAGGACTTATAGGGAAGTGGCAAGAAAAGAGTACTTAGCCATAGCAAAAAAACGTCGTGTGTCAAAAAAAGAAAGAAGAAAAGGAACAAAAAAACAACTAGGATATATAAAAAGAAACTTGTCTCATATAGAAAAAATGATAGAAGAGGGAGCAAAGTTAGAAAAACTAACGAAAAAAGAGCAAGAAGAGCTTGTAACGATAGGAAAAGTGTATGAGCAACAGTTAGAAATGTATGAAAAAAAGACAAATAAAGTAGAAAACAGAATTGTGAGTGTAAGCCAACCTCACGTGCGTCCAATAGTGCGTGGAAAAGCGGGAAAAGCAGTAGAGTTTGGAGCTAAAATATCGGCAAGTAATGTGAATGGCTTTGTCTTCTTAGACAAATTAAGTTGGGATAATTACAACGAATCGGGAGATTTACAAGCGCGAATAGAAGAATATAAAAGGGAAACAGGATGTTATCCGGAATCGGTTCATGTGGATAAAATCTATCGAACAAAAGCGAATCGAGCTTATTGTAAAGAAAGGGATATAAGAATGAGTGGTCCCCGATTGGGAAGACCGCCGAAAGAGGTGAGCAAAGAAAAAAAGAAAGAGGCACGCTCAGATGAAAGAGTGCGTAATGCCATTGAGGGTAAATTCGGACAGGGAAAGAGGAAATTTAGTCTTGGTCGAGTGATGGCCAAACTACCTGAGACCTCGGAAACGGTAATTGCGATGAACTTTTTGGTAATGAATCTTTCTACTCTACTTCAGAAGACAAAAAGTAAAAAGTTGTAGAGTCGTTTTTCTTGTGAAAAATGGTGTTAATTTTCCTCTCTTTTGTGAGGAGTGATTTGTGTTGACCTTTTTAGACAGAAAGGAACAATAGATTAAACAAAATCTGTATTTTGATTTGTTTCCATAAGGATAAGTTATCTATGCTTTTTCAGTCCATACTTCCCTAACCCACATTTCTTTCGTTTTTTGACTTTTTCAGCAAGCCCTACTTATCCAACGTTTCGCCGCATTTTGCTCACAATCTTGCTTTTCAGACCCGTCTTGAGGGGTGATAAATTCAGGGGGTAAGGAAAAAACTGATTCATGGTCTGGGGAAACAATCACGGGCAATAATGCCTGATGGAAGTAGGTGACTTTTCCCTGTTTTGACGTTTTGGTTGAACAGCATGGACAATTTACTTTTTCCGAACTGTAGTAATTTGTCCCATCCATTGCTACTAGAAGATTTCCCCTCAATATTTCATAGGCTTTCAAGAATCCCATGCTCCTCAATGCTTGGTAAATTAACCCAAACAAAGGGAATAGACTACTCGCTGCTACCCCATCCACAATGTTGCGAATCTGTTCTACTGTTGGTATTTTTTCTAGTCCAAACAAGCTCTGAGCATTATCTCGCCCACAACGGCTGTTAAGCTGACGTTGGTACTCTAAAAATGACTCATTTTGCATAAAAAAGGCGGCAAATGCCCCCAGTATCGCCTCTCTTAGACTATATTTCGTTGCATTACTAACCGAACGGGGGTCATCTATCTTCCCAATGACCTCGTTTAAACAGTGAACGATTCCGTCAAAACTTAGGTCGTTTACTTCCATCTTTCTCTCTGCAAAATCAGTAGACACTTTTCTCTTTATTCATAACTTCCTATAGGTCAAAGTTTTTCTGTCTCTATTTATACCATTTGAATTTGGAATTGCTGCCCAAAAGATGGATTAATTGACGAAAAGTGACTTCAATCTTAAATCGGAGACCGTAAGCGGCAATAATCTCAGGTCCAGTCAAACAGAGGTCAGTAGAAAGCAGAATCAGTCTTTGTCCGTTGGGCAATTGGGTGAGGACAAACTTAACGAGCTGATGGGGACTATCCCAGTGGAACTCAAAGCACTGATAAGAAACGGAGACTTGTTGACCATAGAGCCAGACTTTAGCGGTGGGAAAATCCTCCACAAGAGCAAACAGGCTTTCTAGTTTTATTGAACTCCCCCAAAGCCGTGGTCGTCCTTTCCCCCTCAAGGTCGGAACGGAAGAAAAGGGAGCATATGCCACTGTAGAGCAACGCACTCGGGTGATGAGATGCAAGGCATTTTGGCGAAAACTTTTGAGCACTGCTCCACAAGCGAAGTAAGCATCCAAAATCACATAGCTTCCCGCCTCTGCGTAGGTAGTGCAAAGCTCCCCCATTTTCGTGACTAGAGTAGTCTTCTCTTTTTTGCTGCCTTTTTTCCCTTCCTTTGCCGTTACTTTGGACTTGATGCCATCGTCTAGCCGCAACACTAAGGGCAAGGCAAAGCAGGCTTTTCCTGCTTCCACCAAAACACTCAAGGCATTGAAGTAATGCCCCCTTATCCATTCTGGCTTCGCCACATTTCCGGATTCTTGGTGTAGTCGTTTTACCCCTGGCATCTTGCGCCCTTCTTTCCCCACTTTGATTCCATCCCCCACATACACTCGTTTTTCCTTGATTCGATATAGATTTTCATGCTGACTTACCCACTTCGACCATCCCAAGGTCAGTCCTTTGACGTTAAATGCCTTGGATTCAAACCAATGTAGTGCCTGATGGTAGTAGCTCTCTGTTAACCCTAAGGCATTGACATAGCTTGTTATTGCGCTCGGTTGGCTGTTGAGCACTACTCCCCAGGCTAATAGGATAAACCATTGGTACGTTGCTTCTCGGCTAAAGGCGGGACGGAGATTCTCTAGGATTTGCTCTAGTCGCTGACATAGTTGCATAATTGATAGATAGCACTGGCTATCGATTTTCTATATCAGCCAGTTTCGGACATAACGGCACTCTTGGGTATCGCATGTCCGATTTTCTTTTCTCACTTACCCTGCTCGAGAACTTCCCACTGTCCAGTAAAGAAAAATTTTATGAATATTTAGGGTCTGCTGAAAAAGTCCACAAAACGAACCTAGATGCCACAGGACGCGAAAAATGGTGACTTCAGAGAGTTGTTTCCAATTTCAACCCCCAGTTTTCCAACGACGTGCATGGGCTTTGAGCCTCCAAAGGCCATAACCTTGCACCTGATCGTTTTTAAAATGCTTGAAAGCATTATCCGGCAAAGGTTCTATACTTATTCAGCAAGCCCTAATTAGGCGCTACTGAAAACGTTACGTTACGAGTAATCCGCTACGCTGAAAACAGCAAAGGAGAAATTCTCTTCCTGGGTGTGACCTTTAGTTGATGAAGGAAAAGAAAAGTGTTAACATGAGATGAAAAGTGACAAAGAGGAAACAATGATGACAGCAAAACTAATTAATGTAGAGGGTTCAAAGATAAAAATAGAACTAACATTAGAACTCAGTCGTTCAATGTTGGATACAGAAATAAATATTCAAAAAGGCTTAAACGAAGTAGGTTGCATCGCCAGCAAAGAAGCCTTGAAATATTTAGATACAGATGGTTCACCCTTAAAAATCGGTGAAGAAATCTGGAAGAGTAAGGGAGAGCAACCGAAAGAATATCAAACACCTTATGGTGAGGTTATAGTGAATCGTCATGTATATCAGCGTTCACCTTTGAGGAAAAACGTATTGCCCCTTAGAAAGAGAAGCAAGGATAATCATAACATCAACGCCATTATTGGCAAAACAGGTATCCTCAAAAATGTCAGGGATGGCAGGCAAAGAGGTGAAAAATGATTTATTAGAAAATCATGGTAGAAAAGTAGCGCTATCCTATATCCAAAGATTGAGTGAAGCAGTAGGAAGTGTGGTACAGGCAAAAGAAGAAGCGTGGAGTTATGCCCCGCCCAAGGAGGATAGCCAAATTGCAACAGTGGGAATAGGATTAGATGGAACCTGTATGCTGATGTGTGAGGATGGCTACCGTGAAGCAATGGTGGGAACCGTTTCCCTATACGATAGTGAAGGCGAACGTCAACCTACAATCTATCTAGGTGCGGCACCAGAGTATGGAAAAAAGAGTTTTCTAGAAAGATTAGAAAGAGAAATTGAGCGAGCGAAAAAACGTTATCCAGAGGCAACATTGGTCGGGATAGCAGACGGGGCAGAATCAAATTGGAAGTTTTTAGAAAAGCAAACGGAAGAACAGATATTAGATTTCTATCATGCCTCTGGTTACTTAGGTGCCTTGGCAGAAGCGTTGCATCCGAATACCGTGTCAAAACAAAAAGAATGGTTGACTGAAAATTGTCGAGAACTCAAGCATGAAAAAGGAAAAGCAGGAGAACTGCTAAATCTGATGAAAGAAGTCAAAGAAGAAAAAAGTCATTCTAAGAATCTTACCGAGAAACTACAAGCGGCGATTACTTATTACGAGAATCATCAGCATCAAATGGATTATGCTGAATACATAGAGAACAAGTATCCGATTGGTTCAGGTGTTACGGAAGCAGCTTGTAAGACGTTGGTCAAACAACGATTATGTTGTTCAGGGATGCGATGGAAGGAAAAAGGAGCAGGAATTATTTTGAGCCTACGAGCTTTGGTATTGACCAAGGAACGATGGAGTCAATTTTGGGCAAAACTTGATCAATATGGGTTCCCTGTAGAACCCTGATTACAACAGCTTTTATCAACTAAAGGTCGCACCCCTCTTCCTAAACCTAAACAAAGTTTAACCGATGCCCACTGATAACGAACGTCTTGATCGCATCGAACAAATTCTGGAAATAACCCTCACTTTTGGTCAACAGTTTCGTGAAGATCTGATACAGATTGACCAGATGACGAAACGAAACGCTTCTGCCATTACCCGATTAGAGGAAAAAGTTACCCAATTTGTTGACCAGTCCATACAAGACAGGGAAACTGTAACCTCTGAATTCAGGGGATTACGCTTAGAGATGCAACGTTTGATCGAGTTGACTTTGGGGCAAAATGATTAGGCGATCGCTTTACTTAGGGCTTGCTGAAAAAAGCTGAAACCTTTACGGAGAAAAATAGTAGGCGAATTAAGAAGGGTGTGACCTTTAGTTGATGAAGGAAAAGAAAAGTGTTAACATGAGATGAAAAGTGACAAAGAGGAAACAATGATGACAGCAAAACTAATTAATGTAGAGGGTTCAAAGATAAAAATAGAACTAACATTAGAACTCAGTCGTTCAATGTTGGATACAGAAATAAATATTCAAAAAGGCTTAAACGAAGTAGGTTGCATCGCCAGCAAAGAAGCCTTGAAATATTTAGATACAGATGGTTCACCCTTAAAAATCGGTGAAGAAATCTGGAAGAGTAAGGGAGAGCAACCGAAAGAATATCAAACACCTTATGGTGAGGTTATAGTGAATCGTCATGTATATCAGCGTTCACCTTTGAGGAAAAACGTATTGCCCCTTAGAAAGAGAAGCAAGGATAATCATAACATCAACGCCATTATTGGCAAAACAGGTATCCTCAAAAATGTCAGGGATGGCAGGCAAAGAGGTGAAAAATGATTTATTAGAAAATCATGGTAGAAAAGTAGCGCTATCCTATATCCAAAGATTGAGTGAAGCAGTAGGAAGTGTGGTACAGGCAAAAGAAGAAGCGTGGAGTTATGCCCCGCCCAAGGAGGATAGCCAAATTGCAACAGTGGGAATAGGATTAGATGGAACCTGTATGCTGATGTGTGAGGATGGCTACCGTGAAGCAATGGTGGGAACCGTTTCCCTATACGATAGTGAAGGCGAACGTCAACCTACAATCTATCTAGGTGCGGCACCAGAGTATGGAAAAAAGAGTTTTCTAGAAAGATTAGAAAGAGAAATTGAGCGAGCGAAAAAACGTTATCCAGAGGCAACATTGGTCGGGATAGCAGACGGGGCAGAATCAAATTGGAAGTTTTTAGAAAAGCAAACGGAAGAACAGATATTAGATTTCTATCATGCCTCTGGTTACTTAGGTGCCTTGGCAGAAGCGTTGCATCCGAATACCGTGTCAAAACAAAAAGAATGGTTGACTGAAAATTGTCGAGAACTCAAGCATGAAAAAGGAAAAGCAGGAGAACTGCTAAATCTGATGAAAGAAGTCAAAGAAGAAAAAAGTCATTCTAAGAATCTTACCGAGAAACTACAAGCGGCGATTACTTATTACGAGAATCATCAGCATCAAATGGATTATGCTGAATACATAGAGAAAAAGTATCCGATTGGTTCAGGTGTTACGGAAGCAGCTTGTAAGACGTTGGTCAAACAACGATTATGTTGTTCAGGGATGCGATGGAAGGAAAAAGGAGCAGGAATTATTTTGAGCCTACGAGCTTTGGTATTGACCAAGGAACGATGGAGTCAATTTTGGGCAAAACTTGATCAATATGGGTTCCCTGTAGAACCCTGATTACAACAGCTTTTATCAACTAAAGGTCGCACCCATTAAGAACCGCTAGAATGCACGAAAATAGGGTAGAATGCCTCAAAACCATTGCATTAAGAAGAGAGAAAGCAGATGTACCGAAAGCAACAGTACTCAATTGAAACACCAGAAAACTTGAAAAATCTGTTCGGCGGGCAGTTAGACGAAGAAAATCGTTGGATAGAAATGTCAAAAATGATTCTTTGGGAAGAATATGAGGAAGAATATGCAAAAAACTTCACAGAAAAAAAAGGAGCCCCAGCCAAATCATTTAGAATGGCATTAGGAGCATTAATTATCAAAGAAATTTCAGGAAAAAGTGACAGAGAAACAGTAGAACAAATAAAAGAGAACCCTTATTTACAGTACTTTATAGGAATGGAAAGCTATAGTAGCAAAGGAGCATTTAATGCGTCAATGATGGTTCATTTTCGTAAAAAAATAGGAATGGAATTAATTAATAAATAAAATTAATAAAGAAATAGAAAAAAAAGCGACGGGTGTAGCGTCAGAAAAAAAAGAAAATGAAGGAAAGTTATTGTTAGATGCGACTTGTACACCAGCAGATATAAAATATCCAACGGATATAGGAATATTGAATGATGCCAGAGAAAAAACAGAAAAAATAATAGATAAGCTGTATGAAGAAATAAAAGAGAAAAGGAAAGAAAAGCCGAGGACTTATAGGGAAGTGGCAAGAAAAGAGTACTTAGCCATAGCAAAAAAACGTCGTGTGTCAAAAAAAGAAAGAAGAAAAGGAACAAAAAAACAACTAGGATATATAAAAAGAAACTTGTCTGATATAGAAAAAATGATAGAAGAGGGAGCAAAGTTAGAAAAACTAACGAAAAAAGAGCAAGAAGAGCTTGTAACGATAGGAAAAGTGTATGAGCAACAGTTAGAAATGTATGAAAAAAAGACAAATAAAGTAGAAAACAGAATTGTGAGTGTAAGCCAACCTCACGTGCGTCTAATAGTGCGTGGAAAAGCGGGAAAAGCAGTAGAGTTTGGAGCTAAAATATCGGCAAGTAATGTGAATGGCTTTGTCTTCTTAGACAAATTAAGTTGGGATAATTACAACGAATCGGGAGATTTACAAGCGCGAATAGAAGAATATAAAAGGGAAACAGGATGTTATCCGGAATCGGTTCATGTGGATAAAATCTATCGAACAAAAGCGAATCGAGCTTATTGTAAAGAAAGGGATATAAGAATGAGTGGTCCCCGATTGGGAAGACCGCCGAAAGAGGTGAGCAAAGAAAAAAAGAAAGAGGCACGCTCAGATGAAAGAGTGCGTAATGCCATTGAGGGTAAATTCGGACAGGGAAAGAGGAAATTTAGTCTTGGTCGAGTGATGGCCAAACTACCTGAGACCTCGGAAACGGTAATTGCGATGAACTTTTTGGTAATGAATCTTTCTACTCTACTTCAGAAGACAAAAAGTAAAAAGTTGTAGAGTCGTTTTTCTTGTGAAAAATGGTGTTAATTTTCCTCTCTTTTGTGAGGAGTGATTTGTGTTGACCTTTTTAGACAGAAAGGAACAATAGATTAAACAAAATCTGTATTTTGATTTGTTTCCATAAGGATAAGTTATCTATGCTTTTTCAGTCCATACTTCCCTAACCCACATTTCTTTCGTTTTTTGACTTTTTCAGCAAGCCCTACTTAGCACTTCATGAAAATTTATGGGCATCACTAGTTTAACTTTTAGAAGAAAACAAAAGCGATCGCGGTTTTTGAAGACGACAAGGCGATCGCCCTCAACTATAAACTGTAAAATACTTAGGGCTTGCTGAAAAAGTCAAAAAACGAAAGAAATGTGGGTTAGGGAAGTATGGACTGAAAAAGCATAGATAACTTATCCTTATGGAAACAAATCAAAATACAGATTTTGTTTAATCTATTGTTCCTTTCTGTCTAAAAAGGTCAACACAAATCACTCCTCACAAAAGAGAGGAAAATTAACACCATTTTTCACAAGAAAAACGACTCTACAACTTTTGACTTTTTGTCTTCTGAAGTAGAGTAGAAAGATTCATTACCAAAAAGTTCATCGCAATTACCGTTTCCGAGGTCTCAGGTAGTTTGGCCATCACTCGACCAAGACTAAATTTCCTCTTTCCCTGTCCGAATTTACCCTCAATGGCATTACGCACTCTTTCATCTGAGCGTGCCTCTTTCTTTTTTTCTTTGCTCACCTCTTTCGGCGGTCTTCCCAATCGGGGACTACTCATTCTTATATCCCTTTCTTTACAATAAGCTCGATTCGCTTTTGTTCGATAGATTTTATCCACATGAACCGATTCCGGATAACATCCTGTTTCCCTTTTATATTCTTCTATTCGCGCTTGTAAATCTCCCGATTCGTTGTAATTATCCCAACTTAATTTGTCTAAGAAGACAAAGCCATTCACATTACTTGCCGATATTTTAGCTCCAAACTCTACTGCTTTTCCCGCTTTTCCACGCACTATTGGACGCACGTGAGGTTGGCTTACACTCACAATTCTGTTTTCTACTTTATTTGTCTTTTTTTCATACATTTCTAACTGTTGCTCATACACTTTTCCTATCGTTACAAGCTCTTCTTGCTCTTTTTTCGTTAGTTTTTCTAACTTTGCTCCCTCTTCTATCATTTTTTCTATATCAGACAAGTTTCTTTTTATATATCCTAGTTGTTTTTTTGTTCCTTTTCTTCTTTCTTTTTTTGACACACGACGTTTTTTTGCTATGGCTAAGTACTCTTTTCTTGCCACTTCCCTATAAGTCCTCGGCTTTTCTTTCCTTTTCTCTTTTATTTCTTCATACAGCTTATCTATTATTTTTTCTGTTTTTTCTCTGGCATCATTCAATATTCCTATATCCGTTGGATATTTTATATCTGCTGGTGTACAAGTCGCATCTAACAATAACTTTCCTTCATTTTCTTTTTTTTCTGACGCTACACCCGTCGCTTTTTTTTCTATTTCTTTATTAATTTTATTTATTAATTCCATTCCTATTTTTTTACGAAAATGAACCATCATTGACGCATTAAATGCTTCTTTGCTACTATAGCTTTCCATTCCTATAAAGTACTGTAAATAAGGGTTCTCTTTTATTTGTTCTACTGTTTCTCTGTCACTTTTTCCTGAAATTTCTTTGATAATTAATGCTCCTAATGCCATTCTAAATGATTTGGCTGGGGCTCCTTTTTTTTCTGTGAAGTTTTTTGCATATTCTTCCTCATATTCTTCCCAAAGAATCATTTTTGACATTTCTATCCAACGATTTTCTTCGTCTAACTGCCCGCCGAACAGATTTTTCAAGTTTTCTGGTGTTTCAATTGAGTACTGTTGCTTTCGGTACATCTGCTTTCTCTCTTCTTAATGCAATGGTTTTGAGGCATTCTACCCTATTTTCGTGCATTCTAGCGGTTCTTAATTCGCCTACTATTTTTCTCCGTAAAGGTTTCAGCTTTTTTCAGCAAGCCCTACTTAATCGCCCTCAATTACAAACGCCACAATACTTGATCGCCGTCTCAATTCTCAATTAAAAAGCAATCGCACTCGATTATAAATTGCAAAATACTTGATCTCGGTCTCAACTCTTATCAAAACGCGATCGCTGAAAGTACGGCCACGCAGATCGCCCTCACTGTAGGTTAAGTCGAGAAATCCGAATGTTATCCGAGTTATGGTCAACAAATTTTTGTCAGAAGGGGTGCTTTTTTCCAAAAAAACTGGTACGATGTTTCCTAACTGTCTTGTCTAACGTCCTATTTGGGAGTGTTATACAGAAAGATTCTGAATAAAATCCGTATTTGGGGTAACATACGGAAATTTTCTGTATAATCCTTAATTAGCTAATCAAGAGTTCTAGTAAAAATTGATAAGAAATTAAATGAATATTTATAGCGTTTCCGATGTATTTAATGAAAGCGAAATTCCAGTACTCACCTTTGTTGAACCGCGAGAGTTTAATGACATAGTTGGCTCACTAGTTACCAGTGGGAAGCACGTGACTTTAAGTGGCCCCTCTGGTTGTGGCAAAACTACACTGGCAAAAAAATCTCTCAATGATGCGGGATTTGGACCCAGGGCGAACGCATCTAAAAATGATACAGATACAAGAACATTATAGAGGGATGGATAAGGGAAAATAAGGGAAAGTGCATAGAAAACAAAAGCGATGAAACTCCGACCCAAATATAGACTGGTAGAACACTTTGCCGAAATAGATGACCCTCGCATCGAACGAACAAAACGGCATAAACTCATTGATATTCTAACGATTGCCATCTTAGCCGTCATTTGTGGAGCAGAAGGTTGGGTAGCCATGGAAAGTTTCGGCAAGGCTAAACATCAATGGCTAAAAAAAATTTTGGAATTGCCGAATGGCATCCCCTCCCACGATACGTTTGCGCGTGTATTTGCTAGTCTGAATCCAGAGCAATTTCAAGACTGTTTTCTGGTACTGGTATCGTGTGATCAAAGCTAGAAAAAGTTATGGTGTAAGAGTTTGAGAAAATAGAAAATAACTTACGACTGGACATATTCCCGTTTTTGTTATACTATTATTATTGTCATTATATTAAAGAAAGGGAAAACAGAAAGCAATGTCAACATTGAATAAAAGCTCAATTGACCTCCTAAGTGATATTGGCTTACCCCAAGAGAAAGAGGAAGCCTTATTTCAGAAAAACTGCCCTCATTGCTATAGTGAAAACGTAAAAATACATTCTCATTATCAAACGAAAGGTAACGGGGAACGTAAAATGTTCATTTGTCAAGAATGTAGTTCTTGTTTTGCTGAGACTTATGGTAGCGTAATCGCTGGCTTAGAAACCCCATTAAGTGAAATTGTAAAAGTATTAAAAGCCAGAATGGAAGGAATAGGATTAAATGCAGCAGCCCGAGTATTCGGCTACGCGAAAACAACAATATTGAATTGGGAAAAGAAATTATCAGGATTACAAGAGACATTATTTTTATACGCCTTAGTGAATGAATTTGTTAAATTAGTAATAGAAGGGGATGAACTATACACAAAAGTTGGAAAAAATAAAGAAGCAAGTGCCTCTGAGAGGTGGACAATCGTGCTCATGGACAGGGCTAGCCGCTTTATTTGGCATTTAAAATGTGGTAAAAAAGAGCAGAAATTATTTCTAGAAGCAATGATGACGGTAGCGGAATTATTTGAAAGGAGTGCAGAATCTCTCCAGTTATTTACAGATGGAGAAAAGCGATATAGTCAACTGCTATTTAATATTTGTCACGAAGTATTAAGGACTGGGAAGCGAGGTCGTCCCACCAAAGTATTACCGAAGGGTATGGTGGTAAGATTAAAAAATAAGAGTAGTAAACGTCGAGATTCTGAGGGTAAACTAGAGAAAGTAGAAACTCCGAAAACTGAACATCCTGAGACAACAGAAAAACCAGAAGACAAGGATGTTCATGCCAACCACGTTGAGGCATTTAATAGTTCTCTACGACGCTATTTAGCCGCCTTTCGTCGTCGAACAAATACTTATGCTAAATCTGTTGTGGGATTACAGCGAGTGCTAGATATTTTCTGGATGGTTCATAACTTTGTTCGCAGCCATTTTACGACGAAAAAAGTTCCTGCGGTAGCTCTCGGTATAATTCAAAAAGGGTTAACTTGGGAGGACTTACTCCAAATTCGCCTGATTTGTTGAACCTCTTGTATTGCAACGTTTATAGCTTCTAGCTAGACGATACCAGTGCCGTATTCATCCCTTCCGTTAATCCATTAGTTGTATGGTTTTCAAAATAATTGCATATACCTGTCAAATGAGTTTTCAGCATACCCACACTTTTTTTATAGAATAGGCACGCTGTTCTCATCCATTTTTCAAATTTTCTCCTTGCATCATTTGTCGTTCTTGAATGCTCATAAATATCTCTAATCTCTTCCTTCATTTCATACGCTATTCCTAAACAAGGATACATTTTCAATATCTCTTCTAACTCTTCTCTTTTTTCTTTTTTTAACTCTTCTTTATTTTTCCATAATAGGTATGTTAAACCCTTTTTATGCATATTCATTTTCTTTCTCAATTTATTCAATTCTTCATTTATATTTTTCATTACATGAAATCTATCATAGACGATTTTAGCATTTACAAATAACTCCTTTATTGCTGACGTAAATCCCTCCCACATATCCACACTTACTTCCTTTACATTCTCTCTAACCCTTGCTGGCTGCACCTTTAGAGCTTCTATTATCTCTTCTTTTTTGTGTCCTTTTATTACTTCTAACAATTCCTTTTTATTTATATCTATCACTGTTGTAATAAAGTCTTTTTTTCCTTTTCTATTACTAAATTCGTCTAAACTTATCTTTTCTGGTAATTCCCATTCCTTCTTTTCTGCCTGCTTTGCATACTCTTCAAATATTGATTCCAATGTTCCCCAACTTATTTCTTCTTCTTGCCTTACCTCTTCTACATTTTTCTTTTTTACTTGCTCATAAATCTTTTCTTCATAACGAATTGTATAATGTTTTCTTAGCCGCATAAAGTCCAGTCTTTCTGTTATGTAGGGCTTGCTGAAAAAAGCTGAAACCTTTACGGAGAAAAATAGTAGGCGAATTAAGAACCGCTAGAATGCACGAAAATAGGGTAGAATGCCTCAAAACCATTGCATTAAGAAGAGAGAAAGCAGATGTACCGAAAGCAACAGTACTCAATTGAAACACCAGAAAACTTGAAAAATCTGTTCGGCGGGCAGTTAGACGAAGAAAATCGTTGGATAGAAATGTCAAAAATGATTCCCTGGGAAGAATATGAGGAAGAATATGCAAAAAACTTCACAGAAAAAAAAGGAGCCCCAGCCAAATCATTTAGAATGGCATTAGGAGCATTAATTATCAAAGAAATTTCAGGAAAAAGTGACAGAGAAACAGTAGAACAAATAAAAGAGAACCCTTATTTACAGTACTTTATAGGAATGGAAAGCTATAGTAGCAAAGAAGCATTTAATGCGTCAATGATGGTTCATTTTCGTAAAAAAATAGGAATGGAATTAATAAATAAAATTAATAAAGAAATAGAAAAAAAAGCGACGGGTGTAGCGTCAGAAAAAAAAGAAAATGAAGGAAAGTTATTGTTAGATGCGACTTGTACACCAGCAGATATAAAATATCCAACGGATATAGGAATATTGAATGATGCCAGAGAAAAAACAGAAAAAATAATAGATAAGCTGTATGAAGAAATAAAAGAGAAAAGGAAAGAAAAGCCGAGGACTTATAGGGAAGTGGCAAGAAAAGAGTACTTAGCCATAGCAAAAAAACGTCGTGTGTCAAAAAAAGAAAGAAGAAAAGGAACAAAAAAACAACTAGGATATATAAAAAGAAACTTGTCTGATATAGAAAAAATGATAGAAGAGGGAGCAAAGTTAGAAAAACTAACGAAAAAAGAGCAAGAAGAGCTTGTAACGATAGGAAAAGTGTATGAGCAACAGTTAGAAATGTATGAAAAAAAGACAAATAAAGTAGAAAACAGAATTGTGAGTGTAAGCCAACCTCACGTGCGTCCAATAGTGCGTGGAAAAGCGGGAAAAGCAGTAGAGTTTGGAGCTAAAATATCGGCAAGTAATGTGAATGGCTTTGTCTTCTTAGACAAATTAAGTTGGGATAATTACAACGAATCGGGAGATTTACAAGCGCGAATAGAAGAATATAAAAGGGAAACAGGATGTTATCCGGAATCGGTTCATGTGGATAAAATCTATCGAACAAAAGCGAATCGAGCTTATTGTAAAGAAAGGGATATAAGAATGAGTGGTCCCCGATTGGGAAGACCGCCGAAAGAGGTGAGCAAAGAAAAAAAGAAAGAGGCACGCTCAGATGAAAGAGTGCGTAATGCCATTGAGGGTAAATTCGGACAGGGAAAGAGGAAATTTAGTCTTGGTCGAGTGATGGCCAAACTACCTGAGACCTCGGAAACGGTAATTGCGATGAACTTTTTGGTAATGAATCTTTCTACTCTACTTCAGAAGACAAAAAGTAAAAAGTTGTAGAGTCGTTTTTCTTGTGAAAAATGGTGTTAATTTTCCTCTCTTTTGTGAGGAGTGATTTGTGTTGACCTTTTTAGACAGAAAGGAACAATAGATTAAACAAAATCTGTATTTTGATTTGTTTCCATAAGGATAAGTTATCTATGCTTTTTCAGTCCATACTTCCCTAACCCACATTTCTTTCGTTTTTTGACTTTTTCAGCAAGCCCTATGTATTTCTGACATTTTTCACAATGGAACTGGCGGCGGGGCACTTCCAGATATACTTTCTTTCCCAATAGGGATAAATCCCGAACCAAATTATATTCTATTTGATTTATATCTTCCAATTCTTTATGACAATTTGGACATTCTATTACTTCGTTTTTCATTTTTAATTTTAAGAACAAAGCACCATCTATTTCTCGATAGTTTACGACTGTTACCTTTGGCAAACCTAGTAGCTCATCCAAGTTTATCCACATACTCCACCTCCTACTGTGGTATTACTATTATACACTTTCCACACAGTTGGGGGAAGAGCCTCAGTCTTTTCTGTTTATCCGTTGGTTAGAGATTGACGGCATTCAAACTATCGTTAATTTGACCTCCAAACACAAACATATTCTTTCCTTTCTTGGCTCTTCATGTCAAAAGTACTACTTTGTCTCTTGACTTACCTGCGGAATGTGGGTTGCAAGCATTGTCAAACATAGATAAATTTTAATATTTTCAGCGATCGCCCCTTAATGTCAAGAAAAAAGCGATCGCCGATCAATGATTATCTAAATTTTTAATTATTTTGATTAGCTACAAACTGATTGACTAAAGCAATATCAATATCTAATTCTTCAGCAATTTCCGCGATCGATAACCCTAATTTTGTAAGTAGAGGGATTGTTTCAAGCTTGCCCTCAAGCTTGCCCTTGAGCAGACCTAGCTGTTCTCCTTTTAGAAGACCTAGCTGTTCTCCCTCCTGCAAAATTTCTTGATAAACGGCTGATTCTTTCATAATGTCACTCCTTAAAATTTTTTTAATCGTTTCAGGTGCCATCACTAATCCTGCGAATACTGCCGTTGCCGCCATGAGATTAGCCCTCACCCCTTGGTTTTCTATTCTATCCAATCCCTTGGCAACCTCTCGTAAACGTGTTGTTGGCTTCTCACATTGGGTTAATATCGCTAGGGGCAATAAACCTGGACTTGTTAGAAATAAATCAGAAGACTGTTCCCAAAGACGAATGACTCGATAATGATGAGTTGTTGCTCCTAGTTGAAAGCTATCTTGATAAACCAAGGCCGATTTAGTTCGTTTCAGATAAATAACCACTTGGTGCATGGTTTTAAGCGGAAAACGACGATAAACCCTGACTCGATAATCTAACATCCGAAAACCCATTGTTTCATCGGGTTCGGTCTGAAATTCTAGGTGTAATACCAGATCTTCCGATTGTTCCAATATTAGGGAATCAGCGCGAATCGGTTCTAAAGATAATTCTGTGGGACTCAGTTTGGTCAGGGTAATGGGACGACCAAGCAACCAAGTGGCATAATCTTCAGAAAAGTTTTCAGCTAGGAATTTGCAAGCATTGTCAAACATAGATAAATTTTAATATTTTCAGCGATCGCCTCTTAACTATGAAGAAAAAAGCGACGCTGATCAATTGAAGTCAGGATCATTGGAATTTAATGATGAAACCAAATTTCTTTCACATTCTTGAAAAATATAGCGTAAAGCTCCTAACGTTTGAGCCGCATCATCCGAAATATAAGTTCTAGTTTCATAGACTGCACTCGTCAAAGTCAGTTTATAAAATACCCATCCTTGTCCATTCGTTACAATTCCAAAGACATCTATTGGTCTTCGCACCTGATTATTTTGCCATTGGCAGGCTTGCATTTCTACGAGACATTGAGCCAGTCCTTGCTCAAAATCATCACGTTTTGCCTCAACAATACACAAAAAAGGCGTATCCAAATAATCTTGTCTTTCCGCAATCAAATAATCCGCATTCCCGACTAAGACATCACTCTCTATTTTGCCTCCTTTCCAAATTTTTAGATTTTCAACTTTCTCCATTGCTTCTTCACAGAAAGCATCAATTAGCAATTTTTTTGACTCTTCATAGGTTCGGAGATCAAAAATATTATGGAGTCGCTCTAACCTTTTAATGAAAAAATCTGTAGGCTTAAGGGAAATGGCTGGCAATAACCAAGGTAGTAACGTCTTAATCCCCAATTGTTTATAGGCAGAAGCAAGATCAAAGCCTGAAAAACTTCTTTTTTTTGATTTAGGTATTTTAGATGTATTTCTTGGCATTTTTGATTTTCTAGATTTTTATTAAAAGACTGTCCTTCCACAGGATAATTTATTGAGGGGGCTGTTAGTCAAAAGCGATCGCCTCTTCCCCTTCAGTCAGAAAAAAGCGATCGCCTCTTCCCCTTCAGTCAGAAAAAAGCGATCGCCAAAAAAATTTAACGTTTAGATGAACTAATAGTATTCAGATTGTCTAGGGGCGGACACCTAGGCTAGAAGCAATTTTAGCTTCCGGTAAACGAGGAGCCGTCACTAATTCGGCATAGATATTGTTAGCACTAGCTTCAGCCACTTGGGTATAGGACTGACGTAACTGGCCATTGAGAGCCACCGTTGTCACATCGTAGGATTGAGTCGCTAATTTGGGATAGAAACCCACTGCAATGATTGGTAACAAGAAACAAGCGGCGATAAAGACTTCCCTGGGATAGGCATCTTCATAATGGGCATTTTCGGGTAACACACAACTGGTTCCAAAACAGACTGCCTCTTGACTTTCCCGTTTGGTCTGATTTTGATCTTCCAGACCACAAACCAGAGGGGCATCGGTTCCATAGAAGAGTTGGCGTAGCATCGAGAGCAGATAAATTGGCGTTAACACTAAACCAATGGCGGCTAAAAAGACGGTGACTGTGCGGAAAGTGGTGCTGTAAATATCGCTACTGCTAACACCGACAAAAATGGATAGTTCACTGGCAAAGCCACTCATACCAGGCAGGGCCAGGGATGCCATAGCGGCGATCGTGAAAAGGGCAAAGACTTTAGGCATAATTTTGCCAATGTTCCCCATTTCAGCCAAATTCAGGGTATGGGTGCGATCGTAGGTGACACCAGCTAAGAAGAATAAAGCGGCAGCAATAAGACCATGAGAGATCATTTGTAGCATGGCTCCACTAATCCCTAGATCCGTAAAAGAGGCGATTCCAATCAACACAAAGCCCATGTGGGAAATGGAAGAGTAGGCTAAACGCCGTTTCATATTGGTTTGAGCAAAGGAGCTAAAACCGCCATAGATGATATTAACGACCCCTAAAATGACCAGAATAGGAGCGAAGTAAACATGAGCCTGCTCTAACAATCCTAAATTGAGACGAATTAAGCCATAGCCACCCATTTTGAGCAATACACCCGCTAAAATCATCGAAACAGGAGCAGACGCTTCACCGTGAGCATCGGGGAGCCAGGTATGAAGGGGAAAGACGGCTAATTTAACACCAAAGGTGATTAACAGTCCGGCGTAGAGAAATAGTTCTAAGGCGAGGGGATATTCTTTTAAACCTAATTCAGCAATATCAAAGGTCATGTTATCGCCATAGAAGGCCATGCCCAGGGCTGCAACCAGAATGAAAATAGAAGCGGCGGCTGTATAGAGTAAGAATTTCATGGCGGCATACTGTCGCTTCTGGCCACCCCAGATCGATACCAGTAGGTAAACCGGAACGAGTTCCAACTCCCACATGATGAAGAGCAACAGCATATCCTGGGCGACAAAGACACCAATTTGGGCTGCATACAACAGCAGCATTAAAAAGTAGAATAGTCGAGGTTTGTGGTCAACTTGCCAAGCGGCAAAGATGGAGAGAGTGGTGACTAAACCGGCCAATAGGACTAAGGGCATGGAAATTCCGTCCACCGACAAAGCCCAACTCAGTCCAAATTGGGGAATCCAAGCGTATTTTTCGACTAATTGAAAGGATGATTGCGTGGGGTCGTAATGCTGACTGAAAACATAAATCATTAACATAAAGTCCGCGATCGCCACACCGAGGGCATACCAACGAACTTGTTTACTGTCTTTGTAAGGCAGTATGGGAATGAGACAAGAAGCAATCAGGGGAAAGAGAATGATTGCAGAGAGCCAAGGGAAGTGATCCACCGTCATGACAATAAGAAGAAATACCTATTAGTTGTTGCTCTGATTATATTAAAGTTTGTAAACTTTTTGTTAACTTTTGCAAATAAATTTTTTGAGCTATTTACATTGTTTTTCTCTATGGAATGAGTCAACAGGATTGTCCTTAGTCTATGTAGATAGCAAGAAGACATCAATGCTTCAGATTTTCGAGCGTTGCAGACAGGCTCTTGACCCCGACAACGCCACTAAAAATCTTCGGCGATCGCCAAAATCTTCCCTTACTACTCCAATTCAATTCTTGCCCAAGAACCGAGAGGACTACTGCCTAGATAATCAGAACCCGCTAAAATCTCCTCTTCGCTACCATTCTTGAGTCAGGGTTTGAGGATGACACTGCTTAATCTGTACAGAAATATTATCGGCTCCCTCCTGCTGAAGATCTTCCACATAGCCCGTTTGATGGTACTGAGCTTCTGCTTCACTGTTGAAAGGGCCAAAATAGTAAAGACAACGGGGATTATCGGTATAAACTTCTAACCACCAATCCAGATTAACCGTGGCTAAAAGCAGGGAAACGGGTGTAATACGGAGAATTTTGACTCCAAGACAGGTAAGCTGACGAATTTCTTGGCTAAGACGGGTAACGGGAACTTTGAGGAACCATTGTCCTCGGCGTGGAGAAAGTCCGGTCAAGGTTTTACCAGGGGATTGGGACGCAAGAGTTACTTCTAGCAGAAAAAGCTGGCTGTCGGCTCCGTTATTGATCACCATATATAATCGTTACGTTCAATTGATAAAATCCATAAACAGAGTTTGCCCTTCATCGAAATAGGCGGTTAGGACTCGTCTGGAGAAAGGCTGATCAGAGATTAAGAAGACCGAACTTCTTAACTGTCACCCTATTATTGACCAAAAAGGGACATTCGGCTGAGTGTTACCAGGAATTCCCTGACATATTCTTAAGTTGCTCACATAGCAATCTTGCCTTTTGAGTAATGGCTGTCCAATTTTGTGCAGCAATCAGATCGGGGGGAAATAATTGACCGGATAGACCCACCGCGATCGCCCCCGCCTGAATAAACGGTAAGGCATTATCAAGGGTCACACCGCCGGTCGGAATGAGAGGAATATTTCCCAATGGCCCCTGCAACGCTTGAATATAGTCTGTCCCGCCCAGGGCCTGTACCGGAAAAACCTTGATGGCACTGGCTCCCATTTGCCAACCTGTGACAATTTCGGTCGGAGTGAGAGCACCTGGAATAATAGGTATTTCTGCCTGAAGGGCCCGCTCAATTAAGCGAGAGTTAACATGGGGCGTAAAACAAAATTGGCTACCACAGGCGATCGCTCCTTCCAAATCTTCTAGAGTTAATACCGTTCCCGTGCCAATTAAACAGTGGGGTAGGGTTTCACGAAGAGAGGCAATAATCTGTTCAGGATGGTTACTGTTCCAGGTAATTTCGATCAGGCCCATTCCCCCTTGGGCTACGGCAGCAGCTAATACTTGACCTAAAGAAACATCCCTAACACGCAAAACGGCGATCGCTCGGTCTTGTTGCAAACGTTGCAGCCAAGCTTGGGCATAGGAATGAAGAGGGGCAAAATCAGACAAAATTTCCACCTGTAAATAATTAGTTGATGATTCTGAAGGGGCGACAAGACCATGTTAATCCCTTACTAGATAAGCATTCTAGCCTGTCGAGTTTCTGAAAGATGCTCTTTTTTAGTGCGTACTAACTAACAATAGAATGCGGATATTGTCAAAAAACGGGCGGCAGAAGTCCGAAGGCTAGAAATTAGGTCAGAATGTCGTGAGGCTTTGGCAGAGTACCGAACAGGGGATTTAAAACCAATGTCGGCGGAAGAAGTTATCGCAGAATTAAATCGTTATCTAGAAAGTGATTCAGTCAGTGAGCGTTCAATAACGGATTGTAAAGATATTCCTAAGTGTTGAGCTTCTTTTTCTAAGGCTTCTAGCATCCATTGGGGCAGATCAATGTTGATAGGTTTCTTTTCTAAACCAGGGCGTTTGAGATTAGCTAGATCAAAAAATTCTAGAATGTCTTCACCGTCATCAAATCGTCGCTCTAATTCTTCAGCTTTCATACAGTTTTACCTCGCTTTTGCACGAACGTCTAACGGAAATAATTCTTAGCTTTAAATTATAGCAGTGTAAATTATGCCTATTGTAAGTTATAAAATAAATTAGGCTATTAACAGGGAGTTTTTAAGATGGTTACTTTAACGGATGTTCTGGAGGCGGTGGAACAGTTAACGGACGAGGAACAAGAAGCATTTGCAGACATTATTCGTCAACGTCAAATTGAGCGGCGACGGGATGAAATTGCGAGAGATGCTCAGGAGTCAAGGTTGGCTTATCGGGCGGGTTTATTGCCTTCCTATACCGCAGAAGAGGCGATCGCCCATTTAGAGATGGTACTCGAAACGTCTGATGAACTATGAAAAAGGTTATTGTTTCCCAAAATTTGACCGTGCTTTCTGATTTTTAAATTTAGATTTATACTGAATTGAGAGATTAAATTGAAACTCAGGAGTCAAGATGATTACGTTTGAAAATGCGTTAGAGGTGGTCAGTCAACTACCCAGAGAACAGCAAGAATTATTGGCTGATATTGTCAAAAAACGGGCGGCAGAAGTCCGAAGGCTAGAAATCATGGAGGAATGTCGTGAGGCTTTGGCAGAGTACCGCACAGGGAATTTGAAACCAATGTCGGCAGAAGAAGTTATCTCAGAATTACGTTGTTATCTGGAAAGCGATGAGGATTAATGAGAGAGTTAATTTTAACGGCTAGATTTAGGCGATCTTTTAAAAAGTTTGTCCAGCGTAACACGGCATTACAGCGACAAGTTGAAAAAACGTTGCTGCAAATGAGGGAGGATGTATTCGCGCCCAATTTGATGACTCATCGCCTAAAGGGTGAGCATGATGGGCTAAGGGCTTGTTCTTGTGGATATGATTGTCGGATTATTTTTACGATTCAAAAAAACGAGCAGACGACTCAAGATGAGATTGTTTTGCTTAATATTGGGACTCACGATGAGGTTTATTGAGGGTTGTTAATTGTAATTAGATTATCTGTTAGAACGGAAAGGCGGTTTTGGTGGCTCTGAGTCTAATGATAAGATGGAAACAATCTTGGGAATGCGCTATCCGACTTAGGCGAAAAAGAAGAAGCGATCGCATTTGAATAACGTGCAGTCTTAATGAGTTATTGAAAATATGCTAGAGTATTAACTCAAGATATACGAGAGACTGGCTATGTCTAGCGAAAATGTAGATGTTTTGATTGTTACAGCCCTCAAGCAAGAATTTGATGCTCTACTTGAAGTAACGGGGGGTGAAGCAGAGTGGGAAAAAATTACTGATGAGCGCAATTTTTCTCAGTATTATGTTCGTAATTTTGACAGTGAGCAGGGCTTCTCCTTTCGGATAGCGGCAATGTGGGCAAATCAGATGGGAACGACATCTGCGGCAGTGTTAGCAACAAGGTTGACCGAGCAACTTAAGGCAAGATGTATCGCAATGTGTGGAATTTGTGCGGGAAAGCGTGGAGATCTTTTTTTAGGAGATGTCATAGTCGCGGATCGTATTTTTCGATATGACGAAGGTAAGCTCAAAAAACAAGGTGAGAATGAAATTTTTCAGCCCGATATTACTACATTTAATCTCAATCCAAACTGGAAACGAGCCGTTGAAGAAATTCAGAATAAATGGCAACCATCATTTATTAGTGAAAGACCGCTTTCTATAGACTATCAATCTAAATGGTTGTTACGAGCATTATATGATTGTAAGCAAAATCAAAAATTATCAATTGAAAATTATCCTGGTCTTCAAGAATATTGTCACAAACGCAAAGAAGCGATTAAAAAGTTAAGACAAGAAGGATGGATGAATTTAAGTGGCTTTAGTTTGACTTCAGAAGGACAGGAAAAAATAGAAGAAGAACTATTTTGTGATAAGAGTTTTCCTGAGAAAGATCCTGCTTTTAATATTCACTTAGGAGTGGTCGGTACGGGAAACAAAGTCATACAAAATTCTTCAATATGGGAACAAATTTCTACTTCAGGAGAAAGAAAAATTATTGCTCTAGAGATGGAGGGAGAAGCTATTGGAATAGTTTCAGCCATTCAAGAAGTTGACTATATGATTTTTGTGAAAGGTGTTTGTGATTATGCCGATGAGTTTAAGGATGATTCTTTTCATCATTTTTCGGCTAAAGCTTCGGCGGCTTTTTTGATTGATTTTCTGAAATCTTATTTACCCAAACAAGAGCCAGCAAAAAATTCTCTAAAAGCTGACCAGATTAAATTACAAAAAAAAAGTCAACAAGTAATCGAGCAAGTCTCGAATAAAATTGGGGGCGAAGTCTATTTACTAAGAACCAATCAGTTAGAGAAATTAGAAAAAAACACGGTTGACAACACTGTAACAATAATTGTTGGTGCTTCAGGTGTTGGCAAGTCTTCGTTAGTAAGAGATTATGCAGAGACACAAATTCAAAAAGATGAAACTGTTTTATGGTTTGATTCTCGCTCGTTTGAAAAAATAGATTTTGCGGCTTTTGAATCTGATTTACAGCTTGCAAATTCCCTAGATAAAGTAGTTCAGTCACTATCCACTAAAAAAGGATTACTGGTTCTTGATGGACTTGATCGCCTCTACAATACTGACTCATTTAAATTGCTCTCAACTTTTCTGAGATTATTTGATTTTCATCAAGAGCAACCACAGTGGCGGCTTTTAATAACTTGTCAAAACCAAGATTTATCACGATTGAGCGAGAAATTAATTCATACATTACCACGTATTAGTTTTAATGAGTTTATTTGTAAACCTTTGTTAATAAAAGACTTAGAGCCACTTTGGTCTAGCTTTCCTAAAGCCAGCAGACTCAAGTATCAAACTCAATTACAAGATATTCTTGGCAATTTAAAAATTTTAGATTTGGTAGCAACTAGACTTAATTTAGATGACGATATTCAAGTTGATCAATGGGTCGGTGAATCAAGTGTAATTGAATGGTTTTGGAATTCCTATATCAAAAATACGGAACAAGGTATTTCTAAATCTTGTTTGGTTCAAAAGGTTGCAGAATATCAAGCGGATAATCTCAAACAGAGATTTCCCCTATTACAGACTGAACAATCACAATTAACAATCATTGAAGGTTTAATTAAAGACAAAATTTTTAATCAAACACAAGATAATAGTATTGTGTTTCAACATGATTTATATGGTGATTGGTTTCGGTTGCAACTTCTTATTTCCCATTCTGATAATCTTGCCAGTTATCTTAAAGATCGTCTTGTCTCTCCAATGTGGCATCGTGCTGTTCGTCTTTATGGGCAGTATCTCTTGGAAAACTGTCGGGACGTTGAAAAATGGACTAATACCCTTGACAATCTTAAAAATAATGACATTTTACTTGCCCAAAATCTTTTACTCGAATCGCCAATTTTTGCGGCTGATCCTTTTCCATTGTTAGTATTGATATACCAGAGCTTAATCGCTAACGAAGGTCAATTACTGAAACGCCTACTAGCCCAATTTTTGATTTCTGCAACATTGCCAGATCAACAAATGCTTGAAATCAGTCGTTCTTTAGGACATAACGAAACCGAAGCTTCAGCAAACTTTCGTATTCCTTACTGGCCATTATGGTTGCCAATACTTCGTTTTATTAATGATTATCGTGATGAGTTAATCAACATTGCCCCTATTGAAATTTGCCAAGTTGTTCATTTGTGGCTTGAGCATATTCCTCAAAATTCAATATTTCGATCGGAAGTAGCTGAAATCGGATTGATGTTAGGAAAAAAAGCTTTATTGGCAAAAGATAATTATAAATCGGTTTTCCACAAGAATCGTAAAGATTTTTATCGTGTAGCTTTAATGGGAGCGAGAGAATTTCCCGAACAAATTAGTGATTTTGCCTTAAGAGCAAGTGAAAGAATCGCAAGAGCTAATACTCCTGAAGAGGATGAGGAATTAAAATATATTCCTGACAAAAGATTTTTTCCCTTATCTTTTGATCCGACTGAACCTTTACCCGAACCTTGGCCAGATGGGCCAAAAAGAAGAGTTGACGATGATTTTCGCCATGTAGTTCTTGAATTACAAACAATTTTGCCATTAATTCAAGTTGATCCTTCCGTAGCACGAGAAGTTATTTTAGCAGTCTTGATTAGTGTTCGTAGAAGACTGAAAAAATATTTAATTCGTACTTATGAAGTTCAATTTGACATCGAAAAAATTCAAGATTGGCATATACCTACATATTGTCACGGGCCTTTTTTACGCTTTTTACAGATTGACTTTAAAGAAGGATTAGAATTAATTGCTCGCCTTGTAAACTTTGCAACCGATAGGTGGTTATTTGATGCTATTTTAGGTGCAAATGAGTATGCTTCACAATCTCAAAGAGAATTTGATAACGCTATATCCCATTTCATTAAAAAAGATTGTTGTTATCCACAGCCCCTAAGTATTGTAGTTAATCAGTGTAAATATGAGTTTATCGGTGATTCTAGGGTATATGGATGGTCATCTGGATTGGGAACAATTCCCCCTGATGAAGTTGTTGTTGCTCTAATGGCTCTTGAGCAATATTTTTATCTTCGCATCGAACGAGAAGAAAACATTGATGAAGAGATAACTCTTGTTTTAAAAAAAGTGAAAAGTACCGCAATTTTAGGACTTTTGTGTAATGTCGGAAAACGATTACCGATGCTTTTTGAGGGGCCTCTCAAACCTCTTCTTGGTATTCCTGAACTTTATTTTTGGGATATTGAAGTGATCATAGGTAGGCGTAATCATTTAATGATTGGCTCTTTTTTTGAAAGTAAAATTATTATCGAGTTATCACACAAATTTAATCAGTTAGAACATCGAAAAAAGGATTTACGTCATCTGGCTTGTGAATTATTTTTAACTAGCTCTAATATAAGAGATTTTTTTGAAGATATTAGACCTCAATGGGAACAAAGATTATCTATGAATGTCGAAAGTGAGTTGCGTGATTTTCTCAAACAACTGATTATCACTTTTGACATAAATAATTTTGAAATTCAACAACATTCAAAATTTGGTCAAGTAATTGTTAATGTAGCCGCTCAAAAGTTAGAAGAAGAAGAAAAAGCAGAAGAAATACAAGCGGCCAAAATGAATATGCTAATTTCTGTATTTCCATATCGTTGCAGAGAAATACTCAAAAAAGATAAATGTTTAGAAACGGATGAATTAGAGCTATTGTGTCAAGAACTTCAACAAATCGAACTTATCTATATTCATAAAGATCAATATTTACAATACTCTGTTAATCAATTAGCTGCTTGTATTTTAGGTGGGATTTCTGTATTTATCAAGTTTCATCAAAGTTGGTTGGATACATACTCAGAGCGTAAGCAATGGTGCTTTAATTATATTAAAAATTTTATTTTTGAGCGGGAGCATCTCACTTATGCAATAAGTATTAATACTTATGGGCAGAAAAATAAGACTTTGAACTTTATCGAACTTTATCAAAAAAAGAAATGAGAGTATAATAGTCGAGACCCACTTTCCAAAATCTATCCCAATTGAGGAACAATCTCATGTTATCAGTGTTATCAGAAAATGAAAAAAGGATTCAAGAGTTATGTCAAGAGTTGGGAGAATGTCTCTATCAACAATCTCAAGTTAAAACATTTAATAATTTGGGAGAAATAGAGGAGACTGTCAGAGACTTAATGATTCAGTATGTCAACCCAGAAATAGGTATTTTTTTGTCAAAACAAGTACCGAGGAAACCACAGGTCGGATACGAACAGTAAAAAGTATTTTGGGGGAATTGCCCATTACAGAAAAACAAGCGAAGAAATTAGAACTAAAGCCTCGAACTCAGATGAGTCCAATGTTAGAGAAGAACTGTTTGCTACTGAGTGGCGATGAGTCTTATGAAAAAGCAGCTAAGAAAATCCAATCATTGACGGGAATTGCTGTTTCTCACAGTACGCAACAACGCCTTGTACATCGCTATCATTTTGAAGAATTACCCTCTAACACAGAAGTCGAAGAAATTAGCATAGATGGTGGGAAGGTACGACTCAGAACTCCCAAGGGAGAACCCTTAATTTGGCGTGATTATAAAGGAGTCAGTTTTCATCAATTGGGGGTAGCTGCCTTTTTTTTTGAGCCGCCATCATCGGAACAATTTGATGTGCCTGAATCAATAGGGGATACTCATTGGGATTGTTTTCTTGCAGAAACACTTCCTTTAATATGGCGTGAGAATATCAACGATAAAAATATTCGTGAGCTTATTGCAAGCATGGTTTTTACTTACCATTATAATGCAGTGGATATTTTCTTCTGCCGTTGTAGTGAGTTCCGCGCTCTTGCTGGCAAAGATTTCACTCGATTACGCCGACTTTTATTTGAATGGGCTTTTGTGAGAAATCGTATTATATCTGTTGAACAAATTCAAGACTTAACCGATCAAAAAGTAATTGATAAATTTTTTGAGGATTTGAATCAATGGATAGAAAAGCAAATTAAAGCATTTGTTGATAAAAAAATAGAACCTATTATCAAAAGTTGGCCATTAATGGATCAACCCCAAAGTTTTCGTGCTATTGATAAAGTATTACCTCAGTGGAGACAGCAATATTTTTTAGATTTTTCACTTATAGAAGCAGGTCACAGTTGGTTTCCTAATTTAGATAAAACAGTTAGTGACGAAGAACGTCGTGACATAATATCTTTCTGGCAAGAAGCATTAGCTTACATAATCAAACCTATTTCAGAACCACGAGAAAAAAATCAATTATATAGGGAAAATTTTGTTCCACATGGTTACGAAGTATGGGTATTAGAAAATATTGCTAAAATCATACAATATATGGATTTAAGTGAATGTCCTCGAAAACTATGGCAACCTATCTTAAATCTTCCTGAAGAAGCTCATTATTGGCCTGAGTATTTTCTTCGAGGCTTCCACCGTTATGGACTTCAACAAAATCCAATCTGTCCTTCTTATATACCAGTTCTTAGGTCGATTATTGACTATTTATTACCTTCAAATCGTAAAAATTTTACTAAATGGTCATACCATGATGATGTTTGGAGCGGACTTATCGGTTTAGATCAAGTCTCTATCCATTATTGGGAAGAACACAACACTTATCTCGTTCAAGAAATACAAGATTTAATTGAATATTGGTTTAAAAATGTTCCAGTCTATAGTCAGCAAGTAGATCGTTTTGCTCGATGGTTAAAGACAGCCGCAGCACAACCAATTCGCCTACAAGGTATAGTTTGGGTTGAACAAGTTATAAATCAGCAAAACAATAATCATCTTCTTAAGGAAGAATCCGTAATGGATTCTATTGCTTCTTTGCTAAATGTTGCATGGAATAATGATCAAAAACAACTCCGTCAAAAAGACTTATTTTTTGATGCGTTTAAATCCTTGTTGTATCTTCTTTCCGAAAGACAAAATAAAGTTGCAATCGAACTATCAAGGCTTTTAACAAGTTAACTTCCTTTTTAATTTAAAAATGAATGTGATCACCTTTTTATTTTTAATAAAACCTAAAAGCCTCTCATATCAACAGATTAAATCCTATGTTGAAATAATTAATCACAAACCCCTTTGGCAAAAAAATAAACCTCAGATTCGCTCAAAAAAGGTGATCGCGGCTTAAACCTGACATCAAAAATAACAGCGATCATTCAAAATCGTTACAATAATTCTTGTTATTAAAAACTTTTATTAGGAAGAACAAAAAATGCCGACAACCTCAACCCAAGACCAAACAATCTATGACCGTGATATTTTGCTATGGGTAGAAACCACCGTCGCTAAACTCAAAGCACGGGACTTTGAAAACCTAGATATAGACAACTTAATTGAGGAGGTAGAATCCTTGGGAATTTCGCAAAAAAAAGAACTTCTCAATCGCTTAACCACTCTATTAGAACACCTGCTAAAACGAATTTATGTTGATATTCCCTACGACTATAACGGTTGGGAAAGAACCATTCGCACCCAACGCAAAAAACTAGAAGTCTTACTCGTTCAAGTTCCTAGCCTTAAAAGCAAATGGGAAATTACCTTTGATCAAGCCTGGAAAATTACTCTCAAAACCGTCAAAGCCGAATATGCTCAAGTCAACTTTCCCGAATCCTGGCCCTTTACTTCAGACCTCGAAGCCATGCTTAATCATCAATTTTGGCAAGAAATTAATCCCTAAAACACTTAGGAAAAAAGGCGATCTCGGCTTAAACCTGACAAAAATAACGGCAATTATTCAAAATAATTATAATAATTCTTGTTATTTAAAAACTTTCATTTGAGAGCATAATCAATGCCAACAACTTCAAACCAAGACCAAATAATCTATGACCATGATATTTTACTTTAGTTTAGAAACTGGACAGTGGGAAGTTCTCGAGCAGGGTAAGTGAGAAAAGAAAATCGGACATGCGATACCCAAGAGTGCCGTTATGTCCGAAACTGGCTGATATAGAAAATCGATAGCCAGTGCTATCTATCAATTATGCAACTATGTCAGCGACTAGAGCAAATCCTAGAGAATCTCCGTCCCGCCTTTAGCCGAGAAGCAACGTACCAATGGTTTATCCTATTAGCCTGGGGAGTAGTGCTCAACAGCCAACCGAGCGCAATAACAAGCTATGTCAATGCCTTAGGGTTAACAGAGAGCTACTACCATCAGGCACTACATTGGTTTGAATCCAAGGCATTTAACGTCAAAGGACTGACCTTGGGATGGTCGAAGTGGGTAAGTCAGCATGAAAATCTATATCGAATCAAGGAAAAACGAGTGTATGTGGGGGATGGAATCAAAGTGGGGAAAGAAGGGCGCAAGATGCCAGGGGTAAAACGACTACACCAAGAATCCGGAAATGTGGCGAAGCCAGAATGGATAAGGGGGCATTACTTCAATGCCTTGAGTGTTTTGGTGGGAGCAGGAAAAGCCTGCTTTGCCTTGCCCTTAGTGTTGCGGCTAGACGATGGCATCAAGTCCAAAGCAACGGTAAAGGAAGGGAAAAAAGGCAGCAAAAAAGAGAAGACTACTCTAGTCACGAAAATGGGGGAGCTTTGCACTACCTACGCAGAGGCGGGAAGCTATGTGATTTTGGATGCTTACTTCGCTTGTGGAGCAGTGCTCAAAAGTTTTCGCCAAAATGCCTTGCATCTCATCACCCGAGTGCGTTGCTCTACA
Organism: Woronichinia naegeliana WA131; assembly: GCA_025370055.1. Classification (NCBI taxonomy): domain Bacteria; kingdom Bacillati; phylum Cyanobacteriota; class Cyanophyceae; order Synechococcales; family Coelosphaeriaceae; genus Woronichinia; species Woronichinia naegeliana. Next base: position 4,797,654 of record CP073041.1, read on the forward strand.
GTGGCATATGCTCCCTTTTCTTCCGTTCCGACCTTGAGGGGGAAAGGACGACCACGGCTTTGGGGGAGTTCAATAAAACTAGAAAGCCTGTTTGCTCTTGTGGAGGATTTTCCCACCGCTAAAGTCTGGCTCTATGGTCAACAAGTCTCCGTTTCTTATCAGTGCTTTGAGTTCCACTGGGATAGTCCCCATCAGCTCGTTAAGTTTGTCCTCACCCAATTGCCCAACGGACAAAGACTGATTCTGCTTTCTACTGACCTCTGTTTGACTGGGTGTGACCTTTAGTTGATGAAGGAAAAGAAAAGTGTTAACATGGGATGAAAAGTGACAAAGAGGAAACAATGATGACAGCAAAACTAATTAATGTAGAGGGTTCAAAGATAAAAATAGAACTAACATTAGAACTCAGTCGTTCAATGTTGGATACAGAAATAAATATTCAAAAAGGCTTAAACGAAGTAGGTTGCATCGCCAGCAAAGAAGCCTTGAAATATTTAGATACAGATGGTTCACCCTTAAAAATCGGTGAAGAAATCTGGAAGAGTAAGGGAGAGCAACCGAAAGAATATCAAACACCTTATGGTGAGGTTATAGTGAATCGTCATGTATATCAGCGTTCACCTTTGAGGAAAAACGTATTGCCCCTTAGAAAGAGAAGCAAGGATAATCATAACATCAACGCCATTATTGGCAAAACAGGTATCCTCAAAAATGTCAGGGATGGCAGGCAAAGAGGTGAAAAATGATTTATTAGAAAATCATGGTAGAAAAGTAGCGCTATCCTATATCCAAAGATTGAGTGAAGCAGTAGGAAGTGTGGTACAGGCAAAAGAAGAAGCGTGGAGTTATGCCCCGCCCAAGGAGGATAGCCAAATTGCAACAGTGGGAATAGGATTAGATGGAACCTGTATGCTGATGTGTGAGGATGGCTACCGTGAAGCAATGGTGGGAACCGTTTCCCTATACGATAGTGAAGGCGAACGTCAACCTACAATCTATCTAGGTGCGGCACCAGAGTATGGAAAAAAGAGTTTTCTAGAAAGATTAGAAAGAGAAATTGAGCGAGCGAAAAACCGTTATCCAGAGGCAACATTGGTCGGGATAGCAGACGGGGCAGAATCAAATTGGAAGTTTTTAGAAAAGCAAACGGAAGAACAGATATTAGATTTCTATCATGCCTCTGGTTACTTAGGTGCCTTGGCAGAAGCGTTGCATCCGAATACCGTGTCAAAACAAAAAGAATGGTTGACTGAAAATTGTCGAGAACTCAAGCATGAAAAAGGAAAAGCAGGAGAACTGCTAAATCTGATGAAAGAAGTCAAAGAAGAAAAAAGTCATTCTAAGAATCTTACCGAGAAACTACAAGCGGCGATTACTTATTACGAGAATCATCAGCATCAAATGGATTATGCTGAATACTTAGAAAAAAAGTATCCGATTGGTTCAGGTGTTACGGAAGCAGCTTGTAAGACGTTGGTCAAACAACGATTATGTTGTTCAGGGATGCGATGGAAGGAAAAAGGAGCAGGAATTATTTTGAGCCTACGAGCTTTGGTATTGACCAAGGAACGATGGAGTCAATTTTGGGCAAAACTTGATCAATATGGGTTCCCTGTAGAACCCTGATTACAACAGCTTTTATCAACTAAAGGTCGCACCCGTTTGACTGGACCTGAGATTATTGCCGCTTACGGTCTCCGATTTAAGATTGAAGTCACTTTTCGTCAATTAATCCATCTTTTGGGCGGCTTTGCCTATCGTTTTTGGCTTAAGGCTCTTCCTACTTTACCGACCTGGCCTAGCAATCTTATCCTCCCTGACTATCCCCAAACTGTTCAGACTCAGATTTTAAACAAAGTAGAAGCCTTTGAGCGTTTTGTTAATCTTCATGTCATTGTTCTCGGCTTACTTCAAATTCTTTCCTTAGAGTTACCCCAGGGGATTTGGGCTAATTTCCCTCGCTGGTTTCGGACTCTACCCTCCCATGGCTATCCTAGTGAACGCATTGCTCAACTAGCCATCCAACATCAAGCCCCAATGATTTTTCCTCAAAGTCCACCTAGTCTGCTTTTGCCTAAATTCCTTGCCGCTAAACTTGACCCTTTTCCAAGTCCTGATAGACTTACTTTGGCCGCATAGTCATTACCTTCTCTGCCATCCATAAACTTCCCACTGTCCAGTTAGAAATAAAGTTCACATTTTTGATAAAATTAAGATTCCAGGTAGTCCATAACTCTCAATTTTCCCAGCCGTGAACAATATTGAAGCCATCTCTCAATACCTCAATAAACTCCGTCAACTGACCCAACTTGATATTCAGTCCCAATGGTATTTAAGCTCAGAAATGAGTCTGACCAATCCGACCGAGGAAATTCTAGAAAATATTGCTCCTCTGAATGAAAATCATTATATTACTTGGGAAAAAGGTCATCAAGTTCAATGGTTAACCCAGAAAGTAACTATTCCTTTCCATTTAGCAGACTATCCTCTTGATGGTTTTAGCCTGAGATTATCCCTTGCCTGGTGGGCCGAAGATGCTCAAATTTATGTTAATAGTAAGCTGGCTCAAGCAGGGGATTTATTCGATTCTAGTACGCGAATTGTTCTGGCAGAATCGGCTCAACCAGGAGAGAGTTTTAACATTGTTTTGCGTCTAGTTAGCCCTGGCCATGATATAGGCGGTTTAATGCGATCGCGGCTAATCTATGAACGAGAATTTCCAGCTATTGATCCTGGCTTCGTTGCCGATGAACTGGCCGTCTTAGCTCAATATTGGCAAGCCTTTGAAGCAGAAAAATTAGAAAACTTATTAATAGCTTTAAATGGCATAAATTGGGAAAAAGTTGGTGATAGAAATTTATTTGATCAATCCTTAGCAAGATTACGACAAAACTTAAAACCCCTAGCCCAAAACATCAAAGAACGGGAATTTTACCTTCTAGGTCATGCCCATTTAGATATGGCTTGGCTTTGGCCATTGGCAGAAACCTGGGAAGTGGGAGTCAGAACCTTTCGTTCGGTGTTGAATTTACAACAGGAATTTTCAGATTTAACCTTCGGTCATACCAGTCCTATTTTATATGAATGGATTGAGCAATATCAACCTGAACTATTTAAAAAAATTCAAAAAGCTGTCAATGATCAACAATGGGAATTATTAGGTGGAATGTGGGTTGAACCGGATGTTAATTTAATTTCAGGAGAATCCTTAGTACGCCAATTACTCTACGGTCAAAGCTATTTTAAACAAAAGTTTAATCAAATCAGTAAAGTAGCTTGGCTACCCGATAGTTTTGGTTTTTGCTCTCAGTTACCGCAAATATTCAGTCAAGCTGGCATTGAGTATTTTGTGACCGGCAAACTACACTGGAATGATACAAATAAATTTCCCTATGGCGCGTTTTGGTGGCAATCTCCCGATCGCAGTCAATTAATGACCGTCTGTTCGCCGCCAAATGTAGCGGGGGTCATGGATACCAATCCCATAACCATGAGCAATTATAGTGTGCAATGGGAACAACAGACCGGTTTAAAAGCTAGTTTTTGGCTACCAGGGGTCGGCGATCATGGTGGTGGCCCCACCCGCGATATGTTAATGGTGAAAAAACGCTGGCAAGCCTCTGAATTTTTCCCTAAAATTACTAGCTCAACCGCCTTTCATTACTTAGAAAAGATTAAACAGCAATTATTACAAAAGCCAGAATTAATTCCAGTTTGGCAGGATGATCTGTATTTAGAATTCCATCGAGGTTGTTATACCACCCACGCGGATCAAAAAACAGCCAATCGACGGTCTGAAAACCAACTTTATGAAGCAGAACTATGGTCAAGTTTGGCAACCTTAAGCAGTGGGTTAGATTATCCTCAAGCCTTATTAGCATCAACTTGGAAAAAAGTTTTATTAAATCAATTTCATGATATTTTACCCGGTACTTCTATTCCCGAAGTTTTTGTCACAGCAAATCAAGATTGGCAACTCGTTCAAGCAACAACGGAGCAAATTATCAACCAGGCACTCAAGGCGATCGCTGCCCAAATTCACTATCCAAATCCACCTCAAATTAATGCCCAACCCCTGGTTATCTTTAATGGTTTGAACTGGCAACGCTCCGACCTGGTGAGAGTTAAGGTTGATTCCCCTAATTGGCAAGTCTGTGATCTGGATGGCCAAACTGTTATCACCCAACTCACCACCGACAATGAATTACTGTTTTTAGCGGAAAATATACCGGCGATCGGCTATCAACTTTACTGGCTCTGTCCTCAGCAAGGCGAGTTATCTTCCCCTCTTATTGAAAATCAGCCAATTTTAGAAAATACCTATGTGCGAGTTACCCTTGATCCAGAAACAGGAGATATCCAGAGTCTATGGAATAAGGTTCAGCAACGAGAAATTTTAGGCGGTAATGGTAATCAATTACAATTTTTTGCTGATCAAGGTCAGTATTGGGATGCTTGGAATATTGATCCTCATTATGCTAACTATCCTTTATCCCCTACCATCTTAGAATCCATAGAAATATTAGAAACAGGGCCAATTCGTTGGCGTATTCGAGTCATTAAACAGTTTCAATCTTCCCAATTTTGCCAAGATTATCTACTCGAAATTCATTCACCAATTCTTAAGATCAAAACTCAGGTGAATTGGCTGGAAAGTCAAGTCTTAGTTAAAGCTGCTTTTCCCCTAAATCTTACCAGTGAAACCATTACCTATGAAGTTCCCTGTGCTGTTATTGAACGCCCAACTTGTCCTCAAACGGCAGCCGAAAAAGCGAAGTGGGAAGTGTCTGCACTCCATTGGGGAGATTTAAGCGATCGCCATCAAAATTATGGTGTTAGTTTGCTCAATGATTGTAAGTATGGTTATGATGGTCAGCCGAGTCAATTGCGTTTAACTTTATTACGCAGTCCCAATTGGCCTGATCCAAACTGCGATCGCGGAGAACACCATTTTACCTACGCTCTTTATCCCCATCTTGGTGACTGGAAAACGGCCCAAACTGTCCGTCAAGGCTATCAATTAAATCGTCCTTTGCGGGTGTATTTCCCCACCGTTATCAAGAAAATTAGCAAGGGAAATCTATCTTCTCGTCAAAGTTTATTAACCCTAGCAGCCGACAATCTTTGCTTAATGGCTTTCAAACGTCAGGAAAATGATCCCCAGGCTTGGATATTACGTCTTTATGAATATCAAGGACAAAGTGCAACTTTCTCCTTACAAAGTCCTTTTCCTCTGGCGATTACAACTGCTGTCAATTTATTGGAAGAAAAAACTGACTTAACTTTAAGTATCTCCTCTTGGAAAATTGCTAGTTTTAGTCTAAAATATCAAAATAATTAGAAGTACGGGGCACTGGAGGAGTACTGGTTCAGGCTCGTTAAAAGTGGGAAGCCTTACTGGCTATGCCTTAGAGAGACAAGAAGTCAATATAAGTTTGGAAGATAACGACTTTAAAGTTATAGCAGTTTAACAAGTATAATAACATAAATAAATCAGCTAAAAAAGGAGAGAAGGTATGTCAGTCCAAGAGATAAACCCAAGACAAGAGTTGAATGACTCTATATTTTCCAATGGCAAAGAAAAAGAATTGTTCAAGCGAGACTGTCCTCATTGTCATAGCAAGGAAGTGACAGTTTACTCTCATTATCAAACTAAAAATAATGGGGAGAGAAAGATGTTTATCTGTCAAGAATGTGAGTCACTATTTCAGGGCAAACGCATCTTATTTTTGAACGATAGGCTAGGTAAAGGTTTCAGCAATCATTATTGATTTTTTATGAAATGCTAAAAGGCTTGTCAAATAAAGAGTCTAGAATTTTGATGCGTTTGCCCTGATTGATGACACGCCCTAGGTTTTCTACAAGAAAGTTTAGATTTTAAAATTCAACAATTTGAGGAGGAAAGAACTATGCCTTTATTAAGCAATAGGTCACTTCGTGGTATAGAGCGAGACAAGGAAATTGGCAAGGAAATTGGGGCTTTGCAAAATGCTCGTGATTATATCAAGGCAGTTTTACAAGTTCGTCTTGGTGAACTTCCCTTAGAAATAGAAACTTATCTAATGAGAACTTCTGATTTATCGGTTTTGGATGAATTATTAAAATTAGCAGCGACAACAAATTCTTTTGAGGATTTTAGGCACTGGAGAGTGCGAAGTTCTCTGTCAGACATTTTGACAAAATGCCTAAAAGCCTTGCATTGAAAGCCTTTCAGCGATTGTGAGTCTGGAAGAGGGGTGAAGGACGTTGGGGGCTGAAACCCTAGTAAACTCGTTGATTTTCCTAGAACTTCGCACTGTCCAGTTAGGCAATCAATAGAATAAATTATTTAATGAATTTTAAATGATGGCCAGAATGATGACTTTACCTAATCCTTTCAGTAGCGAGTTGAAATTAATTATAAAATGTGGGATGGGCATCCTGCCCGTCAAAGGTTAGAAGTTTGTAATAAAATTTAACATTCGTCTCTAGCCCTTGTATCTACTAGCCTTGTGGTAATTGACTCCTAGGACAGGGCTTGTTTTTTTGTATTTATTTGATAGACTAACGAAAGTTGGCCCGCTAAGAATATTACTGGAATAACTTCTGTTGTTAGAGATTCTCTTTTTCGCAGCTCTGAAGTTTTTAAATCAATATAATCACTTAACTTGTTACTATTATGAGCATTAACTCCGCATTGACTCTTGCCTATAACCAACTCACTGCTTTTGCGGGTTTGGAAAATTTCTGGAATTTGTTTGATACGGCGTTTGGAACGCAATACGACTATTTAACGGCTTTCACGCTTAAGTCGCAATGGCAAAGTCACGATTTTAGTTCGTTTCCCCAAATTGAAGTCGTCAGTAGCGAGGTTTTGGGAACGGCGAGGGGAGCTTATGCCATTAGCACGAATACAATTTATTTGTCGGATGCGTTTATCAGTTCGGCGAGTCAGCAATCTTTGGAAGCGGTTATTTTAGAGGAGTATGGGCATTTTGTGGATGCTCAGGTTAATCAAACCGATACGGCTGGGGATGAAGGGGAATTGTTTTCGGATTTGGTGCGAGGAGTTAATTTGAGTGCGGCTGAGTTGAGTCGGATTAAAACGGAAGATGATCATGCGACTCTATCTCTCAACGGCAATCTAGTACCAGTAGAACTTTCCGCCACCAACCCAAACTATCCCTGGATAACGGGCAGTTACGACACCTCAGGTTATGCCTTTGGTGTACAAATAGTGGGTAACTACGCCTATGTTGCAGATTACTATTCAGGACTACAAATAATCGACATCAGCAATCCCGCTTCTCCTACTCTCAAAGGCAGTTACAACACTCCAAGTTATGCCCAAGGTGTACAAATAGTGGGCAACTACGCCTATATTGCTGATGGTGATTCAGGACTACAAATAATCGACATCAGCAATCCCGCTTCTCCTACTCTCAAAGGCAGTTACAATACCTCAGGTTATGTCCGAGGTGTACAAATAGTGGGTAACTACGCCTATATTGCTGATGATAGTTCAGGACTACAAATAATTGACATCAGCAATCCCGCCGCTCCTACTCTCAAAGGCAGTTACAACACTCCAGGTTATGTCTTTGGTGTACAAATAGTGGGCAACCTCGCTTACGTTGCAGATTACTATTCAGGACTACAAATAATCGACATCAGCAATCCTGCCGCTCCTACTCTCAAAGGCAGTTACGACACCTCAGGTTATGCCCGAGGTGTACAAATAGTGGGTAACTACGCCTATATTGCTGATGATAGTTCAGGACTACAAATAATCGACATCAGCAATCCTGCCGCTCCTACTCTCAAAGGCAGTTACGACACCTCAGGTTATGCCCGAGGTGTACAAATAGTGGGTAACTACGCCTATATTGCTGATGATAGTTCAGGACTACAAATAATTGACATCAGCAATCCTGCTTCTCCTACTCTCAAAAGCAGTTACGACACTCCAAGTAGTGCCCAAGGTGTACAAATAGTGGGTAACTACGCCTATATTGCAGATTATGATTCAGGACTACAAATAATCGACCTTTCCACCACTAACCCGAACTATCCCTGGATCAAAGGTAGTTACGACACCCCAGGTTATGCCCAGAATGTCCAAGTAGTGGGTAACTTCGCCTATGTTGCTGATCATAATTTGGGCTTACAAATAATCAGCATTGGCAATCCTGCTTCCCCTAGCTTCAAAGGCAGTTACGACGGGTGCGACCTTTAGTTGATAAAAGCTGTTGTAATCAGGGTTCTACAGGGAACCCATATTGATCAAGTTTTGCCCAAAATTGACTCCATCGTTCCTTGGTCAATACCAAAGCTCGTAGGCTCAAAATAATTCCTGCTCCTTTTTCCTTCCATCGCATCCCTGAACAACATAATCGTTGTTTGACCAACGTCTTACAAGCTGCTTCCGTAACACCTGAACCAATCGGATACTTTTTCTCTATGTATTCAGCATAATCCATTTGATGCTGATGATTCTCGTAATAAGTAATCGCTGCTTGTAGTTTCTCGGTAAGATTCTTAGAATGACTTTTTTCTTCTTTGACTTCTTTCATCAGATTTAGCAGTTCTCCTGCTTTTCCTTTTTCATGCTTGAGTTCTCGACAATTTTCAGTCAACCATTCTTTTTGTTTTGACACGGTATTCGGATGCAACGCTTCTGCCAAGGCACCTAAGTAACCAGAGGCATGATAGAAATCTAATATCTGTTCTTCCGTTTGCTTTTCTAAAAACTTCCAATTTGATTCTGCCCCGTCTGCTATCCCGACCAATGTTGCCTCTGGATAACGGTTTTTCGCTCGCTCAATTTCTCTTTCTAATCTTTCTAGAAAACTCTTTTTTCCATACTCTGGTGCCGCACCTAGATAGATTGTAGGTTGACGTTCGCCTTCACTATCGTATAGGGAAACGGTTCCCACCATTGCTTCACGGTAGCCATCCTCACACATCAGCATACAGGTTCCATCTAATCCTATTCCCACTGTTGCAATTTGGCTATCCTCCTTGGGCGGGGCATAACTCCACGCTTCTTCTTTTGCCTGTACCACACTTCCTACTGCTTCACTCAATCTTTGGATATAGGATAGCGCTACTTTTCTACCATGATTTTCTAATAAATCATTTTTCACCTCTTTGCCTGCCATCCCTGACATTTTTGAGGATACCTGTTTTGCCAATAATGGCGTTGATGTTATGATTATCCTTGCTTCTCTTTCTAAGGGGCAATACGTTTTTCCTCAAAGGTGAACGCTGATATACATGACGATTCACTATAACCTCACCATAAGGTGTTTGATATTCTTTCGGTTGCTCTCCCTTACTCTTCCAGATTTCTTCACCGATTTTTAAGGGTGAACCATCTGTATCTAAATATTTCAAGGCTTCTTTGCTGGCGATGCAACCTACTTCGTTTAAGCCTTTTTGAATATTTATTTCTGTATCCAACATTGAACGACTTAGTTCTAATGTTAGTTCTATTTTTATCTTTGAACCCTCTACATTAATTAGTTTTGCTGTCATCATTGTTTCCTCTTTGTCACTTTTCATCTCATGTTAACACTTTTCTTTTCCTTCATCAACTAAAGGTCACGCCCGTTACGACAGTCCAGGTAATGCTTTTGATGTCCAAATAGTAGGCAACTTGGCCTATATTGCCGATGGTGATTCAGGACTACGCATAATCGACATCAGCAATCCCGCACTTCTTACTTCCAAAGGCAGTTACGACACTTCAGGTACAGCCTTGGGCGTACAAGTGGTAGGCAACTACGCCTATGTTGCAGATTATAATTCAGGACTACAGATAATCGACATCACCAATCCTGCTTCCCCTACTCTCAAAGGCAGTTACTACTCTTATCTTGCCCGTGATGTACAAATAGCAGGCAACTACGCCTATCTTGCTAGTGACACTTCAGGACTACAAATAATCGACATCACCAATCCTGCTTCCCCTACTTTCAAAGGCAGTTACAACACTCCAGGTGTGGCCTTAGAGGTACAGATAGTGGGTAGCTTGGCCTATATTGCCGATGGTGATTCAGGACTACAAATAATCGATATCACCAATCCCGCTTCCCCCACTCTCAAAGGCAGTTACGATACCCCAGGTTCTGCCCTTAATTTCCAAATAGTCGGTAATTTAGTCTATATTGCTGATAACTCTTCAGGAGTACAAATAGTTGATATTAGCAATCCTGCAAAACCGACATTCAAAGGCAGTTACGACACCCCAAATTATGCTCAAGGAGTGCAAATAGTCGGTAACTTTGCTTATGTTGCTGATAACGCTTCAGGACTACGAATAGTTGACATCAGCAATCCCTCTTCCCTTAAAGGTAATTACGACACTCCAGGTAATGCCCGTAATCTCCAAATAGTCGGTAACTTAGCCTATATTGCTGACTATAGTTCATTACAAATCATCGACATCAGCAACCCCGCTTCCTCTGTCTTTAAAGGCAGTTACAACGCTGGTTATGCCAATAATCTCCAAATAGTCGGTAACTTGGCCTATATTGCGGATGGCTCTTTAGGATTACAAGTCGTCAACATCAGCGATCCTACCGTTCCTACTTTTCAAGACAGTTACGATACGACAGGTGATGCCCAGGATGTCCAGATAGTAGGGAACTTTGCTTATGTTGCTGATGGCTCTTCAGGATTACAAATAATTGACATCAGTAATCCCTTTTCCCTGACCTTCAAAGGCAGTTACAACACCCCAGGTACTGCCCGTAATCTCCAAATAGTCGGTAACTTAGCCTATGTTGCTGATGATGATTCAGGACTACGAATAATTGACATCACCAATCCTGCTTCCCCCACCCTCAAAGGCAGTTACGACACTCCAGGTAATGCAGTAGATGTACAAATAGTAGGCAACCTGGCTTATATTGCTGATGGTGATTCAGGACTAAAAATAATCGACATCACTAATCCTGCTGCTCCGACTCTCAAAGGCAGTTATAGCACCCCAAATTTTGCACAAAGCGTGGAAATAGTGGGCAACCTCGCTTATATTGCCGATGATGATTCAGGAATACAAATAATTGATATCACCAATCCTGCCGCCCCTACTTTCAAAGCCTTTTATGGTACTCCAGGTGCAGCTTTGGGAGTAAAAGTAGTAGGAAGTACGGTTTATGCAGCCAGTGACACAAATGGAGTCAGTATCTTTGGAGCCTATAGCAGTGGTACAACTCTTAGTCTTGCCGCTACCAACGCCGTCCAAACCGAAGGCAACTCTGGCAGTAAAGCCTTTACCTTTACCGTCACCCGCACAGGCGACATCACCGCCACTAATACCGTCAACTGGGCAGTTACAGGTACAGGCACTAATCCTGCTGCGGCGGCGGACTTTGCTGGCGGCGTTTTGCCCTCTGGAACCGTCAGCTTTGCGGCTAACAGCACTTCCCAAATTATTAGTGTTTCTGTCAATGGCGATACCACCGTTGAACCCGACGAAACCTTTACCGTTACTCTTTCCAGTCCTAGTAATGGCGCGACTCTTTCCACTGCCACTGCCACAGGAACCATTACCAACGATGACCTGCCCAGTATTACTCTAGCCGTCGCTCCAACCAGCGTTAACGAAGATGGCACAACCAATCTGGTCTATACCTTCAACCGTACTGGCCCCACCACTTCTGCCCTAACCGTCAACTATGGGATTACTGGCACAGCCGATGCGACCGACTACACTGGCGCGACTCATGGTACTGGCAAAACCATCACCTTTGCAGCCAACTCAGCCACAGCCACTCTCACCATCGATCCCACAGCCGATACCACCATTGAAAGCAATGACACCGTAGCTCTAACCTTAGCAACCGGCACAGGCTATACCGTAGGCACAACCACCGCCGTCACAGGAACCATTACCAACGATGACCTACCCTCTATTACCCTAGCTGTAGCCCCAACCAGCGTTAACGAAGATGGCACAACCAATCTGGTCTATACCTTCACCCGTACTGGCCCCACCACTTCTACCCTAACCGTCAACTATGGCATCACAGGCACAGCCGATGCGACCGACTACACTGGCGCGACCCCTGGTACAGGAAAAACGATCACCTTTGCAGCCAACTCAGCCACAGCCACCCTCACCATCGATCCCACTGCCGATACCACCATTGAAAGCAATGACACTGTCGCTCTAACCTTAGCAACCGGCACAGGCTACACTGTAGGAACCACTGCCGCCGTCACAGGAACCATTACTAACGATGATTTCCCCTCTATCACCCTAGCCGTCGCCCCAACCAGCGTTACCGAAGATGGTACGACTAATCTGGTCTATACCTTCACCCGCACTGGCCCCACCACCTCAGCCCTCACCGTTAATTACAGCATTGCCGGCACAGCCGATGCTACCGACTATACTGGCGCAACTCCTGGCACAGGAAAAACGATCACCTTTGCAGCCAACTCAGCCACAGCCACTCTCACCATCGATCCCACAGCCGATACCACCATTGAAAGCAATGACACCGTAGCTCTAACCTTAGCAACCGGCACAGGCTACACCGTAGGAACCACTGCCGCCGTCACAGGAACCATTACCAACGATGACCTACCCTCTATTACCCTTGCTGTAGCTCCTACCAGTGTTACCGAAGATGGCACAACCAATCTGGTCTATACCTTCACCCGTACTGGCCCCACCACTTCTACCCTAACCGCCAACTATGGCATCACTGGCACAGCCGATACTACCGACTACACTGGCGCGACTCCTGGTACTGGCAAAACCATCACCTTTGCAGCCAACTCAGCCACAGCCACCCTCACCATTGATCCCACTGCCGATACCACCATTGAAAGCAATGAAACCGTCGCTTTAACATTAGCAACAGGCACAGGCTACACCATTGGAACCACTGCGGCAGTCACGGGAACCATTACCGATGATGACACCTCTGTCCCCAGCATTAGCTTGGCATTAAACTATGGCGGTATCAGCGAAAACAGCCCCAGTAACTTCATCTATACCTTTACTCGTACTGGCTCAACGACCAACGCCCTCACCGTTAATTATGGGATTACTGGAACCGCCGATGCGACCGACTATATAGGTGCAACTCCTGGGACAGGCAAAACCATCGTCTTCAGCGCAGGAGCCGCTACGGCCACCCTTGCCCTGGACTCAATCGGGGATACCAGCGTTGAAACTGACGAAACCATCAGCCTACAACTAGCCGCAGGAACAGGTTACACAGTGGTTACTAGTACCGCTCAAATCGCCACCATTATCAACGATGACGGAACCCGTCGCCAAAAAGGAACCAATGGCAAAGATGTCATTTTAGGCACTAATCTCGGCGACATTTTATCGGGCGGACTGGGCAACGATACTCTGACAGGGAGTGATGGCGGTGATTCTTTTCTCTTTAATGCAACCAATGAGGGCATTGATACGATTACCGACTTCTCTGTCGGCAGTGATTATTTGTTAATCAAAGGTTCTGCTTTTGGAGGTGGTTTGGTTTCGGGGGATACGATTACCTCTGCTCAGTTTATTATCGGTACAGCCGCTACTAATGCAAGTCAACGTTTCATTTACAACGCGACGAATGGAGCCTTATTCTTTGATGTGGATGGTAATGGTGCTACTTCAGCTATTCAATTTGCCACTCTCAATCCGAAGTTAGGCCTCACATTTGAAGATATTTTTATTAGCTAAATGTCGTTAAATAGGTGATCGCTTTTTTCTTAATTGGGAAAGGAAGGGGCGATCGCTTTTTTGTAATTGGGCTAGGACGGGATTATGTGCCATAAACTATAATCAACTTAATATTACTTGGAGTTAACCATGACTACTAGTCCAAAAACTACCATTAGTTATACTCTTGAAGATATCCTTGATCGCCTTGAGCAGAAAATAGATGGACAATTTGCCGAAGTCAATCAAAAAATCGACAAACAGTCCGCCGAAGTTAACAAACAGTTTGCTGAAGTTAATCAAAGGTTAAGTAAGCTAGAAATTGGATTAGTGGAACTTTCAGGTGAGATTAAAATCCTAGATGAAAAGTTTAATGGCGTGGGTAAACGTATAGATAATCAAGAATTTCTTAATCGAGGAATCTTAGGGGCGTTAATTGTGGCACTGGTCGCTGGTGCGGCTAAACTATTTGGCTGGTTGCCAACGCCTTAATTGATGATGACAAGCGGTGATCGCTGTTTATGTTTATCGGTAAGGGGCGATCGCCTAACAGCAATGACGATCCGCAGCCTTTTGTGATAGTCGCGTTATTTGATTGGCACCAAGAGAATAATCCCGCAAAAATGACAGAATAGAGACAAGCAATTATTCAACTTCCCTATTTATGTCAGACCATTCAACGCCTACTTCTACCACTGGGGCCGATGCCATTGATACCGCGATCGCGTCTGGTATTGATTTTGATGGAACGCCCATTCCCAACGCCAAACTAGAACTATATAATCGTGTGATGGGTTTAGAAGGCCAACGACAACGCAGTGGGGTTAGCAATACGATGCGCTCTCGCATTGTCCGAATTGGGGCTAAACATATTGCCCAGGCTGAACTGGATCAACAATTATTAGATGCGGGTTTTGCACCCTTAAAAGACAAGGAAATCGCTTTCTTTTACGGCGGTAAATAGGAGCCTTGAAACACTCTAGGACGAGAGAATCATCGTTTTTAACTCTTTTAAGAATCTGTATTTTCTCGTTCTCGAATTGCTAAAGCATGGGCTGGAAAATCCTCGTAATCAGCCAGAATTTTAACTGTTTCCTTCACTCGATCAAATCCTTCTTGAGTTAAATAAGCGAGGGTAGAACGCTTCAGAAAATCAAAAACGGAAACTGCCGAATAGGAGCGAGCAAAGCCTCCCGTCGGTAATACTGCATTAATGCCGATCGCATAGGTAGCTGCGGAGGAAGGGGTATAGGAACCCAGTAAAATTTCTCCGGCATTGTCAATTTTGCCGATTAATGACAGGGGATTTTGCACCAAAAGTTCTAAATGTTCTGGGGCATAATCGTTAATAAAATCCAGGGAAGCTTGTAAACTATCGGTTAACAAAATACCACCATAGGCGGCCAAACCCTGTTCACAAAAATCTCTGCGCCATTGCGGTAATTGTTGTAAATAATGCTCCAGATATTGTTGAGCTTGTTGAGCTAAATTTTCACTGTGAGTGACTAATAAAGCGGCAGAATCAGAGCCATGTTCGGCTTCAATCAACAGATCTAGGGCTGCTAATTTCGGATCGGTTGTTTCATCCGCTAAAACAATTGACTCACTGGGGCCAGCCGGTAAACCCACATCAATCGTGCCAAATAAGAGACGTTTAGCAGCCGCACCGTAAATGCTACAGGGGCCGATTAATTTATCAACTTTCGAGACAGTTTTTGTTCCTAGGGCGATCGCTGCCAGGGCCTGAACTCCTCCTAACTTATAAACCTCTGTCACTCCCGCCATCTCTGCGGCTACCAGGGAAACCGGTTCTACTTTCCCGTCTTGATCAGGAGGGGTACAAACCACAATCTTTTTAACACCAGCTACCATCGCTGGCACGGCTAACATCAGCATCATGGACGGGAAGGCCCCTTTTCCCCTAGGAACGTATAGTCCCACACTCGGAATCGGTGTAATTTTTTCGCCAGCAAAGACCCCTGGTTCCACTTCTCCTAGGTGCATCTGTGGCGGTATTTGGTCTGTATGAACGGTCTTAATATTTTTAAAACTATGTTCAACGGCTCGTCTCAGATCAGGATTGACTAAACGTTGGGCTTCGGCAAATTCCTCGGCAGTCACGCGCAGATTTTCTACCGTTGCTCCAGCATAATCAAACTTCCGTGCATACTCAATTACTCCCGCATCTCCCGTTTCTTTGATGCGATCAATCACTGTCCGGGCGATCGCCATGGCCTGATCAATATCTAATTCAGAACGGCGTTTCAGTTTGGCCAATTCGGTTGGGGTTAATTGAGATAGTTTGATAATACGGATCACAGTTTTTCTCTGTTGGTTTTATTAACTAATTAAAAACCTTGGTTTTACTTTCATTTATTGAAGACGTTAAACTTCAGATTAGGCAATTTTCCCCTTCAAAGCGTTGGTTTTCTGTTTAACCTGATCTGTTCCCCCCTAAATTAAATTCCTCAATTATGGGGAACGTTGAATTCAAAAAGACTCTGAACGCCCCCCAAAGTTGGGGGCGTAAAATGAGGGTAACTAACAATTTTGTGTACCCAGTCGCTTCAAAGAGGCGTTAGGAGAAAAGACTTATGACTGAAGCATTCGCCGATTCTGACCCAAATCTCCTACATTCCAGGAAGATTTAAACCACTGGTTAGGTTTTCCATTTTAGAGCGCATTGTTTCCGTGGATTGGGCATAGGCGGCCTTCATCGCTTCGGTAATAGAGGCACTGAGAGTTTCAACACCCTTTGCCATGGCCGCAGGATCGATCACAATACCCAGGGGTTCCTGGTTGCCGCTCATGGTGACAGTCACTAGACCATCTTCACTACTTCCGGCAACTGACATTTCTTCTAATTCTTCTTGAAGACGTTTAGCCCCTTCCTGTACCTGCTGGGCTTTTTGGAAAGCTTCTTGTAATTCTTTAATTTTGCCGAATCCGAATCCTTTACCTTGTGTCATAAGTTGTTCTGGTTTTTAAAAATTACACGGGTTAGTGATGCTCTAGTGAAAACTAGGTTGACTGGGTTATTACACACCCTTAGCCTGACTGAAATTATAGCTCATTGGGTCGTGGGGAAGCAGTAATTCTAAATTTAGGGTTTCATGACATAAAAAGCCTTATAACAAGAGGGTTGTACAATTCTTAACAATGACAGTGATCGCTGAAACGACGCAAAACCGTTCCAAATTTATTTTTGCTGGTGGGGAAGGGCGATCGCGTTTTTGACAGGTTTTTGAAAAGAGGTTACTTATTCGCCGTTAATGAGAACCATTGACCTATCTTGTTGATTAACCAACTCAGCAAGGCTCCTAGAATCAAAATACTAATTGCCGGATTGAATAGGGGCAGCCACAGTTTTTGCCAGAGATGGTAGCCCAAGGGAAGGCCAGTTGATTGTCCCACAACGGCGATCGCAAACCACACAAAGCCCAATAGGACGAGAAAAACGTCAAAGACGAGAAAGCGGTTTAACCAGGTTAAAAATAGTTCTTTCATGGCTATTCTAGCCCTCTAGTTGCCTTATTTTTGTAGCCTGATTTTACCAGAGAGAGTCGCTACATAAACTAATCATTCTTAATTTTATCGGCGATCGGCGATCGCTCCAGAAATTTTTTTAAGAATTTGAAGAATTTCATACAGTTTATGACGACGGGCAATTAACAAAGAAAATGGTTCGGAAAAATCGTAGATAATTTCAGTCTTTTCTTGTATAAGTTTAACAAACATAAATAAGTCGCCATCTGTCACCAGGCCATAGAGCGGTTGGGAGGGTTGGGGATTGCCTAGCATATAAGCCAAACATTGAGGAATAGCGGCAGTGAGCGCAACGGAACGTTTGGATTCAACGATTAAAATCCAGATTTCTTGTTGAATAATAAGGGTATCAATTCTGCCTTTTAAGATTTCGTGAGTATCTTGAATTTCGATTTGAACGGGGGCTTCGGCGGTAACGAAAAAGGGTTCATCATAAAATCCAGCAAGTTCTAACAGAGGAAAGACTAAAAGCAGTTTAACGGTTTCTTCAGATAATTCTGCTCTGTCCCGATGTCTTCGATAACGTTGGTAGTATTTATCTAGAATTTGTTTTTCGAGAGTAGTAAGTTCGGGTAGATTTTCTCTCCATTCGGGGAAAAATTGATCATTATTAGCTTGAACGAGGGGAAATTTTTGAGTGAGTTGTTCAAGGCTGATAATTCGTTTTGAAATACTGGTAATAGTCGGCATAATTGTTGATACTCATAATCAATAGCATTCTGTTTTCAAGTTTTAAAGGTTGATCGCCGTTTAATTTAGCCTACCAAAAGCGATCACCGATCACTCCAGAAATATTTTTAAGAATTTGAAGAATTTGAAGAATTTCATAAAATATAATGGAATCTACAGGCGATAATTGTAATTTCCTCGAATGCAACATTATAAATTAATCGGTGTTCGGAGGTAATTCGTCTTGACCAATAACCTGATAAATTCGCTTTTAATAATTCGGGTTTACCAATTCCTTCTGTGGGATTTCTAAATATATCCTTGATCAAAAGATTGACTCGCTTCAATAATTTTTTATCATTATCCTGTAACCAAAGATAATCTTCCCAAGCGGCTTCTGTAAAGGTAATTTTCATGGTTCAATGAGTTCCTTCACTACGGTTTTGCCCGTGTTAGCTTGTTCAATAGATTTACGTAAATGTTCGGCATTCGCAGGATTTGACAACAGATATAGAGTTTCTTGCCAAGCGTTAAATTCGTCTAGGGACATTAAAACAGCTTGTTTGCCTTGTTCATTACAGACAATGGTGGGTTCTGCATTGAGATTTACTCGATCAATCAGTTCATCGAGTCTTTGTTTTGCTTGATTACTGGTAATGGCTTCCATAGTTTTTTTGTTCAGTTTTAGATTTTAGGGAAAGGTATTGGTGAGTTCGGGTAGATTTTCTGTCCATTCAGGAAAAAATTGGTCATATTGGCTTGAACGAGGGGAATTTTTTGAGTGAGTTGTTCAAGGCTTATAATCCGTTTTGAAATGCTGATAATGGTCGGCATAAAGTGTTATATATTGACTCTAAAAGCCTTATCAATGTGAAACACTGGGCGTAATTTGAGTTAGCGAGTGCTGGCGTGGAGAATGGTGAAACCAACAATTTCGTCTTTCTCTCCATAGCGAATTAAAATGTCATTGTCAGTTAATTCTGTGTCATCACTAGAGTGAGGGGGATTATAAAAGTCAATGTAGAGAACATCGGCTTCATAATCATAAACCATTTGAAAAGCTCTTTTGGGGAGCGTTTTAAGAACGGGAATAAGTTTTAAATAATCTAGGTTTTCTTGGGTTAGGGCCATAATTGAATTCTCCTGGTTAATGAATTGAGCCGACGAGTGGGAAAAGCGGTAATGACGAAACCATCTTTGTTGGAAGTTTCTTTATAAACGACAACTAAAACTCTGCCTATTTCTAAGGTACGAATTGCCATTAATGCTCCTTCATTACCATCTAAAATGATTTCTGGTTCAGTAATAGTTGCCAATACAAGAGATTGCTGATTAGTAAGGGCAGAATGGCGAGCGATGATATGTTGCCATCGTTCTTCTGGTAAGCGAATAATGAAACCACTTTTAGATATGGCCGTCATATTCATATCTGTGTACCCAGTTGTCGTTATATTTTTAATTACCTTTGCAGAATTAGCCAATCAATTAAGAGTAATTTCAAGTAATCTAGTTTTTGTAAATATTGATAAAATAGGGGAAATTGTTTATTTTTTGTGAAATAAAGTTCGGCAAGGAATTGATTCTCAAGAAGACACATAGACCGCAATATGGTTAAGGCTTGATCGGGGTTTTGAATTTGTTGATTAATGCTTATCTGGCTGGCATAGCCTCGTAGGTCAGTGGTTAGTAAATCAATTTCTTCGAGGATGGATAGAGTTTGATCATTAGGAGGAAAGGTTTCAAGTAGTAGGGTTTTATCTTGTTGTAAAAGTTGTTGATAGTCTTGGGTTAATTGATTGAGTAAATCAATAATTTTTTGAGTACTTTGTTCTAAGGAATTAACGAGTATTGTATCTAGCATTTTAGTTGACTCCGTAGGTGACTATTTTTTCAATAGATTACTCCTCATTATTTAAAAGTTGACTAAGTTCTAATGCGTTGGGACAAATTAATCTACTTAATTCATCGCAAATTTTGCAGAGTTCACCGCGAGGAACTTCTGTTTCAACTAGTTGACGGAATATTTTTTCTATGTAGTTAAAGTGTAAAATTTGATTTGGGGATGTATTTTTCAATAAATGCAAAAGTAATTTAGTTAATGCTTCTGGATATAGCGTGGCATAGTATCTATCTTCACTTAATTGATGAATATCAAAAGAATTTATTAATCCATTGTCAGCAGAGATAAGACTTTCACAGAGAAGATCTACCGCTTCATTAAAAACTGGTTTTAAATAAATTAACCAATTTACCATTTTCTTAAGCTCATCAGATTCTAAAGAAACAGGTCTTCCAATATTTCGTTCTTGCCAGTAAGTCTTGAGCCATTCATTCCATAGTTTTTTAATGGAATCTTTTTGCATATTTCCAAGAGAAGAATAAATTGTCCAAGAAAATTGTTCTCTTATTTTAGAATCAACCTGTTTTATAAAATCAGAAATAAAAGTTAATTTTCCTTGATTACCTTTATCAAATAAACTTGGAGAAGCATAAATTAAAATAGATACTATCTGTTTACAAAAATCTAGTGCATCTTCACGATCACTCAAATCAACTACTAAATGACTAAAAGTTTGTTTGTAGAGAGGCATTAAATCAGATAGTATTTGTTCATTACATTTTCCCCACATAAGAAATCCGCACCAAGCTTGCTGTGCCTGTTTTTTCTCAGTTTTCCAAGCAAATAACGGAATTATATTTTCTCTTGTCCAATTAGAATCTAAACTAAATAAAAAATTTAATTGGCTACATAAAATAACTCTACCTAATTCTGCTTGGTAATCCTCTCCCTCTAAAATTTTATTGAAATTGACTTGATAATCATGAGGAATTTTCTGAGTTACTTTTTCCAAATTTTGTTGTTCTTTAGAAAGCATTCGTAACCATAAAAAAGTAATTTTGCCACCATCATTATTAATTGCTTGAAATAACCAATCAAAGTCTTCCCGCACTCTTTGAGGATTATTTTTTCCAATTTCCCATAGGCTCTCAGTTAACTCTTTAACAAGAGAAAAACAAGAAAGGGGAATTTCGGATTGTTCTTGTCTAATATTTAATAAATCAACAATGCGATCCCTAAAAATATAAAGCTGCGGATGGTTAATAAAAAAGGAAAGAGTTTGTTCCCATTGTTCTTCAGTAAATTTACTCTTTTGCCAACCTAATAATATTACTCGCCAGATATCTGAACTCCAATCTTGCCGTTCTTGAATAGCTTTGGCTAATTGATATGACCATTCAAAATTTTGAATTACAGCTTTTTGAATTTCTTCTAAAAGATAGCCTCTTTTTAAACTCCAATTTACTTGTTCATCATAAGTTAACAACCAATCAATTGTATCTGTATCTGCTAGATTTTTTTGTAATAGCTCTTCAGCAGTGATAGGAGTATAAGCTATGTTAGGATGTCTTTCTGATTCAACATCAGCAAAAGCTTGTTTGATATTTTCAAATTTTTGTGTTACCAAATCACACTCTGGAGATAATTCATGTAGTTGCTTTAATATAAGAAAATAGTCATGATTTTCAGAATAGATAGAATAGTTTTTATCTTGATTATTTACGGGATCATGCAGGCCTTCAATTTGTTGTAACAAGCTTTGATGTGTAGTATTTGATGCTAATAAGTAAGCATTTTTTAGAAGACGAGATATTTCATCTTGAAAACTACTATAATTAATAATCAGATCATTTTTAATAAGCCATTGAATTTTTTCGTCAGAAGATAATTGAGTACTTTTAATAATTCCATGAATAGCAAGTCGTCGAAGAATACGAATCCCAGAAATATTCCAACCTTCAATTACTCCATGAGCATAATCAGGTGTTTCAATAAGTAGATTTTCCAAAATATCTCGCGTGGCATCAATTAAGATATCTATATCTCTTATGCGATAGTCAGAATCGTCTTGATATGGTTCAATAGTAAGGCGAAAGCCACTCAGAAAACAGAAATTTTCATTATCTCTATAAATTGCGTTTGTCATCCATGATGCTTTTTGTAGATGACTGGTAACAATTGGTTCTAAATTGATAGCAAATCCAGATAAATTAGGTTTAAAAAAATCTTTCCATGACTTTTTAAGCCAGCAACAATCACCGACCAACGATATTCTATGACTATTTGCCCATTGTGGTTTGGTTAAATATTCAAATAGAAGTAACGCTGCTTGTTTATCATCTGGATACTTGCATTTTTTAAACACGTGGTTAATAAAACTAGATTGATATTGAACTTGACAATCATGTAATAGAAAGATAATCCATCTTAAGAAAATATTTGGTTCCATACGAGCATCGTTAGTACGCCAGATTTTATCAAAGAATAAACGCCATAATTGATGGCTTAAAAAAATTCCTTTACTTTGAAAAAATATTAAAGTTTCTTCAGGATAATCAACTATGTACTGAGCTAACCACTCTGACATCTGACTGCTAATATCGCTAACAGGGCTATTTAATTGAAAAAGCTCATTAAAAACTCCTTGCTTATCAACCCAAGATAGCCAGTCTAGAGTTTTATTACAATGTTTAGTAAAATGACCAATTTTTGCAGTATCTGTAAGTGTATTTTCAAGATAAGATAAATCTTTAGATTCTAAAGGGGGAGATGGTGAAGAAACAATCTCTTTAATACGATGTTCATGTTTTAATGCTCCCATTTCAATATGTTCCACCCAAGATTGCAAACATATTCCCAAAGCTTCATGCCTATTTTTATTAGAATAAGTTACAGGCTGAATATCTAAATGTTCCCAACGAGTGGGATCATCACTATCGCTAATAAAAGCAAAACGAGAATTATTAGAACTAGGTGGTAATCCTCTTGTTAAATAAGGAACTACTGGATCTGTGTAGCTGTATCCAATAAACAAAACGGTATATTCAGAAAACATTGCCTGAAGAAAGTTTCTTGCCCATCCTTCCGTTAAATAGGCGCGTCCAAAATCTTTGTCTGTAATAACAATGCGCTTTTCATCTTTTAAAACCGAACCATGAAGATAGACGATTCCAGTAAAATCATTACCTAATGGCAATGCAGGCGCATAATAATAATCTAGATCATTTTGTTTCCATGAGTTTTCAGCATATTTATTAAATAAGCAATCGAAGTTTGTTGTTACTAAACGAACCTGATCAGGAGTTTTAAATAAATTGAGTAACTCTCGGTGAAGTATTGTTGGTTCTGCTTCTGTTTTTTTAAGTAAGCTACGAGCTATATTTTTCACATTAATTAAATTTTCTAATCGACCTAAAAAACGATCAATCGGTTCATCCCAACTACCTTTTTCATTAATAGGAAGAGGCAAAGTATTGTTATTAATATCTTCTGCTAATTTACCAAAGCCTGGATAATTTGCAGGCTCTCCCATCGAGACTCCAGCCCCAGCGAAAACGACTAGCTTATTATTTTGCAGAGCTTCTAAAAGTGCTTCAGGTATCTCGACGCTTCCAAATAGCATAGTTTTTTAAATGTTAATTTACGTCTTTTAGAATATTATAACAATCTTAGCACTTTTAGTTTTAGTGCTTTAGTCTTCTAGATTTTGATTACCCAATCAGTATCGAGTAATTGTTCAAGTGTATAAGGACAATTTACTGGAAAATCAACCTTAAAACGAGTCTTAATCTTGACATAAACAAGAGCGTCTCCATAAATTGACAATAACTCCTGAGATAAATAATTGCGTAAATTGGTTGTTAATCGCCTTCTCAATTGAGTGCGAAAACTAACAATTTCTGCTTGCCAATGTCCAATATTATTTTCTCTTTCCATTTCCCAAAACTCTAATAACAATAGATGGCGAATCAGTTGCTCTAGTAAACTCGAAACAGCGTTTTTCTTTTCACTGCCTAAATCCTCTAACTCCTCAATCAAATTTTCTAGATCCAGATGATCAAATTGACGAGCCTTAAGTCGCCCAACAGTTTCTTCCAACCATTGAACATCATCAATTTCATAAAGTTGTTTAAGCGCAGTTGTTACAGCCATCTTTGTTAAACCTTACTAAATAGTCTTTAAACCTTAGTGGCACGATTGGAACTCGCTTCCATTTCCCGAACCTTTTTACCTCGCCAAAAGAGCCGAATGGGTGTACCGCTAAAACCTAACTGTTTACGGAATTGACCTTCGATATAGCGTCGATAATTCTCATTGAAACGACTGGGATCATTCACAAAAAGAGCGATCGCCGGTGGCCGAGTGGAGACTTGAGTACCGTAGTAGATTTTTCCCTGTTTTCCCTGACGAGTCGTAGGGGGAGAATGCCAACTGACTGCTTCTTCTAGCACATCATTAATAACCGAGGTTGTCACTCGACGACGGTGTTCTGCGGCAGCCCGATCCACTGCTTCTAAAATATTTTGTACCCGTTGTCCCGTTGCTGCACTCGTAAAAATCATTTCTGCCCATTCCATGAAGTAAAGACGAGCCAGAATATTTTGTTGATAATCGTAAATGGTAAAACTATCCTTTTCCACCGCATCCCATTTATTGATCACTAAAATAACCGCCCGACCTTCTTCCATGATCCGACCCGCTAATTTCAAATCCTGATCCGTTACCCCATCTAAAACATCAATGACAAAGAGGATCACATCGGCTCGACGAATCGCTTTAAAGGCACGATTAATGCTAAAAAACTCGGCTCCGTAATCTACATTTTTCTTGCGACGAATACCTGCTGTATCAATTAAGCGATAAACTTGACCGTTGCGCTCCACAATCATATCGATCGCATCTCTGGTTGTTCCCGCCACAGGACTGACAATGGCCCGATTTTCCCCCGTAATCGCATTGAGTAAACTGGATTTACCCACATTGGGACGGCCAATAATCGCAACTTTTATTTCATCGGGTTCCGCATCCAGATCAATAATCGGCAAATGGGGCGTTAAAGCATCCAATAATTCTCCCGTCCCGCTCCCATGAATGGCCGATATGGGGAACGGTTCGCCCAATCCCAATGACCAAAACTGAGCCGCTTGAATAGCACCTTGATCGGGGGATTCGCATTTATTAACCGCCAGAAAAACCGGGACTTTTTGGAGCCGTAGCCAGCGAGCAATTTCTTCATCACTGGGCATCGGCCCTGTTTGACCATCAACAACAAAGATGGCAACTTTGGCTTCTGCCAGGGCCAACATGGCCTGTTCTCGAATTTGGGGCAGAAATTCCGTATCATCATCAAAAACTAATCCCCCTGTATCCACTACTTGAAACTCTCGATCCTGCCAAAAACCGGGCCGATAGGTGCGATCGCGGGTGATACCCGGTTCATCATGCACGATCGCCTGTTGATTACCAGCAAGACGGTTAACAAGGGTCGATTTACCAACGTTGGGTCGGCCAATAACAGCAATAATAGGCAGGGGCATAGGTCAGCACGGACGGAGGGCAGACTTCCATTGTAGTCTTTATTCGTAAAGCCCAGGTATGCAAAGGAAAACAAATAGCTCTGTTAGGATAGAAGGAATTAAATCTTTAGCCTGATTCAAGTCTAATTAATTGAGTACAATTTTGTTTCGGACAATGATAAATCGTCTTTCCTTGCGCCGTTTAGCTCATTATTTATTCATTCTGCTGCTCGGAACAGTAACAACCTTCACCCTACTACCGAGTCTAGGCAGCTTTGCAGATGAACTAAGCCAGACGGAGATGGCCCCCAGAGCATCGTTGATCGCCAAAATCCAACCCAGTGGCGAAAGTTTTGTTGCTGCTGCCGTGGCCCGCACCGGCGATGCAGTGGTTCGTATTGATACTGAAACGCTTGTGACTCGAAGAGCAGATCCCCTATTTGATGATCCTTTCTTCCGTGACTTTTTTGGCGGTTCCTTTGCTCCTCCCTCCGAATTAGAACGTAAGATTGTGGGTCAAGGCTCTGGTTTTATCATTGATCATAGTGGTGTGATCCTGACAAATGCTCATGTGGTGGACAATGCCAACAAAGTGACCGTTACTCTCAAGGATGGTCGTATTTTTAAAGGTGAGGTGAAAGGGGTTGATGAGATCACCGATCTAGCCGTCGTTAAAATTAATGCCCAAGGTTCAGAATTACCGATCGCACCCCTAGGGGATTCTAGTACTGTACAAGTGGGGGATTGGGCGATCGCAGTGGGTAATCCGGTCGGTTTAGATAACACTGTCACCCTCGGCATTATTAGCACCCTGGGGCGATCGGCCGCCAAAGCCGGTATTCCCGATAAACGAGTGGAATTTATTCAAACGGATGCCGCTATTAATCCGGGTAACTCTGGTGGCCCCCTATTAAATGCCCAGGGTGAAGTGATTGGCATTAATACTGCTATTCGAGCTGATGCCATGGGAATTGGCTTTGCAATCCCGATTAACCAGGCCAAGTCTTTGCAAGCTTTACTGGCTTCAGGGAAAAAGGTTCCCCATCCCTACATTGGGGTGCAAATGGTCAATTTGACTCCTGACCTAGCCCGACAGAATAATCGTGATCCTAATTCTCTCTTCATGATTGCCGAAGTGGAAGGCATTCTAGTAGTCCGAGTCATGCCCGATTCTCCGGCGGAAAGGGCTGGTATTCGTCGCGGCGATGTGATTGTGGCCGTGAATAATCAACCCATTCAAGATGGTTCCAAGCTTCAATCTTTGGTAGATCGTGCCGGTTTAAATCAAGTACTCAAACTTAAAATTCAACGCAGCGATCGCTCTTTGGAACTAACCGTACAGACAGCCCAGATGTCCAATGCGGCTTAAACTTCTTGGCTCTAGGGTCTGGAGCTTATCTATGCGCTTTGTCGCCCCTAGTAATTGGACATGGAAAGGAGCCAAATTATCCAAAAACTTCCGAGTCTGTTCTAGCAATATTTGAGGTGACATCTTTAACGATTTCTTGCCTGTCATTTACTATCTTAATTTGTTGGGTTGCACTTTTTTAAACTCAACCTACCAGCTACTACTAACCACTGAAACCTCTCTATAGTAAAGCTTTAGACTATTTTTACTGTAGAGAAATTATTTTTTGTCCTGTACCTAGAGATTCAATCTCCTCTCGGCTTAATCTAGCAAATTTTTCAGAACTTTTATTGTCGATTAGCCAAAGGATCAGGTACAGGAAATGGCTCCGAGTTTAAGGAGACAAATTGACTTTTATCCGCATTGTAAGCAAGGATATTACCCGACTCAATTTCATAAAACCAGGCATGAAGAGAGATTTGATTGACGTGTAGTTTGGAACGAATTACGGGATAGGTTTCAAGATTTTCTATTTGAGTTAAAACGTTTTCTTGGATCGCAACTTTTAGAAGTTCTTCACCTTGAAAATCTTGATAATTGTCTTTTAAAAGACGACGAGTTGATTCAGCATTATTCTTTAACCAATCATACACTAGCGGCATTTCTTCAACTAAATTATTCAGTTTTAATAATCCTTTTATGCTGCCACAATGGGAATGACCACAAACCACGATATTCCGAATATTCAAGGCTAAAATATCATATTCAATGGCCGCACCTTCCCCATTATTTGCAGTTCCATGACAGGGAATAATATTGCCTAAATTACGAAGAATAAATAGGGCTTGCTGAAAAAGTCAAAAAACGAAAGAAATGTGGGTTAGGGAAGTATGGACTGAAAAAGCATAGATAACTTATCCTTATGGAAACAAATCAAAATACAGATTTTGTTTAATCTATTGTTCCTTTCTGTCTAAAAAGGTCAACACAAATCACTCCTCACAAAAGAGAGGAAAATTAACACCATTTTTCACAAGAAAAACGACTCTACAACTTTTTACTTTTTGTCTTCTGAAGTAGAGTAGAAAGATTCATTACCAAAAAGTTCATCGCAATTACCGTTTCCGAGGTCTCAGGTAGTTTGGCCATCACTCGACCAAGACTAAATTTCCTCTTTCCCTGTCCGAATTTACCCTCAATGGCATTACGCACTCTTTCATCTGAGCGTGCCTCTTTCTTTTTTTCTTTGCTCACCTCTTTCGGCGGTCTTCCCAATCGGGGACCACTCATTCTTATATCCCTTTCTTTACAATAAGCTCGATTCGCTTTTGTTCGATAGATTTTATCCACATGAACCGATTCCGGATAACATCCTGTTTCCCTTTTATATTCTTCTATTCGCGCTTGTAAATCTCCCGATTCGTTGTAATTATCCCAACTTAATTTGTCTAAGAAGACAAAGCCATTCACATTACTTGCCGATATTTTAGCTCCAAACTCTACTGCTTTTCCCGCTTTTCCACGCACTATTGGACGCACGTGAGGTTGGCTTACACTCACAATTCTGTTTTCTACTTTATTTGTCTTTTTTTCATACATTTCTAACTGTTGCTCATACACTTTTCCTATCGTTACAAGCTCTTCTTGCTCTTTTTTCGTTAGTTTTTCTAACTTTGCTCCCTCTTCTATCATTTTTTCTATATCAGACAAGTTTCTTTTTATATATCCTAGTTGTTTTTTTGTTCCTTTTCTTCTTTCTTTTTTTGACACACGACGTTTTTTTGCTATGGCTAAGTACTCTTTTCTTGCCACTTCCCTATAAGTCCTCGGCTTTTCTTTCCTTTTCTCTTTTATTTCTTCATACAGCTTATCTATTATTTTTTCTGTTTTTTCTCTGGCATCATTCAATATTCCTATATCCGTTGGATATTTTATATCTGCTGGTGTACAAGTCGCATCTAACAATAACTTTCCTTCATTTTCTTTTTTTTCTGACGCTACACCCGTCGCTTTTTTTTCTATTTCTTTATTAATTTTATTTATTAATTCCATTCCTATTTTTTTACGAAAATGAACCATCATTGACGCATTAAATGCTTCTTTGCTACTATAGCTTTCCATTCCTATAAAGTACTGTAAATAAGGGTTCTCTTTTATTTGTTCTACTGTTTCTCTGTCACTTTTTCCTGAAATTTCTTTGATAATTAATGCTCCTAATGCCATTCTAAATGATTTGGCTGGGGCTCCTTTTTTTTCTGTGAAGTTTTTTGCATATTCTTCCTCATATTCTTCCCAAAGAATCATTTTTGACATTTCTATCCAACGATTTTCGTCGTCTAACTGCCCGCCGAACAGATTTTTCAAGTTTTCTGGTGTTTCAATTGAGTACTGTTGCTTTCGGTACATCTGCTTTCTCTCTTCTTAATGCAATGGTTTTGAGGCATTCTACCCTATTTTCGTGCATTCTAGCGGTTCTTAATTCGCCTACTATTTTTCTCCGTAAAGGTTTCAGCTTTTTTCAGCAAGCCCCACTTACACGCCTCGAGAACTTCCCACTGTCCAGATAAAAAACTCAAATTTTTAAAATGTTTACGACAAAAATTTTATGGTTTAAGATAACAAAAATTAAGCCATAAAACTTTTATCAAAGTTGAGGAATTAATGTTCAATCCATTGGGCATTGCTAGTAATACAAACACCACCTGCTTTTTTTAAGTAAGGATTAAGGTGTTCAGTTACATAATTAAGCTGCTTTTCGTTTGTGCAAACAGTCATAATATAAATGCCCGAAAAGAAACAACTAAAATCGGAACAGGATTCGCCGCGATCGCCTCTGCCCGAAGTTTCATCAATGACTGTATAACCAGAAACTTTAGCCTGATCCAGTAGCTTTAAAACATCCTTAAATACGGCATGGTCAACAATCATTTCAACTTTGGTTACTTCTTGCATAAATACCTCTTAGGAAAGTCTATATTTTTAATAAAACTATTAGTGGACTAACCAATTTGCCTCGGTGACTAAAAAGACACCACCCACCTTTTTAAGTAATGGTGTAATCATTTTTACTAACTGTTCTAGTTGTTGTTCATTAGTGCAAACAGTCATAAAATAACTATTACTAAATTCCCTGTCCAAATCATTATAAGTTTTCCACAGCCTAACATTTTTAAGAGTTACGCATTGTGAAATTTTCCCTAATGTGAATGGACGAAATAAAGACGTTTGAGCCCTCCAGCACAATGTCTAGGAACAGGTCTAATGACGATAAATGTCGCCGAAACCCAAGCAAAAATATAGGGAGCATCTCACCTTTGCAATAAGTAGAAATACTTAACGAGGTAAATGAAAGAGTCAAAAAAGGTAATCATTTAAATAGGAACAGCGATGACGAAGTACTTGTGGTACATTGTCAGAATTCCAACTCGCACCAGTAATTTTAAGACGATGACCAATTTGTTTAACTTGAGATTCGACAGAGCCAGAGCCAATAGAAATGCCCTCTGCCTGCAAATAACCATAATTGACAATCCGATGTTTATGCTTGTTTAAATAAATGATAAAATTCTCAGCTTGAGGCTCTGACCATCCCTCAAAACAGGAGATAGCGGCATCCACTTCACCCGTCCAAAGAAAAGACTTGACCTCCTCAATTCGCTGGGGAGCATCTCACTTATGCAATAAGTATTAATACTTATGGGCAGAAAAATAAGACTTTGAACTTTATCGAACTTTATCAAAAAAAGAAATGAGAGTATAATAGTCGAGACCCACTTTCCAAAATCTATCCCAATTGAGGAACAATCTCATGTTATCAGTGTTATCAGAAAATGAAAAAAGGATTCAAGAGTTATGTCAAGAGTTGGGAGAATGTCTCTATCAACAATCTCAAGTTAAAACATTTAATAATTTGGGCGAAATAGAGGAGACTGTCAGAGACTTAATGATTCAGTATGTCAACCCAGAAATAGGTATTTTTTTGTCAAAACAAGTACCGAGGAAACCACAGGTCGGATACGAACAGTAAAAAGTATTTTGGGGGAATTGCCCATTACAGAAAAACAAGCGAAGAAATTAGAACTAAAGCCTCGAACTCAGATGAGTCCAATGTTAGAGAAGAACTGTTTGCTACTGAGTGGCGATGAGTCTTATGAAAAAGCAGCTAAGAAAATCCAATCATTGACGGGAATTGCTGTTTCTCACAGTACGCAACAACGCCTTGTACATCGCTATCATTTTGAAGAATTACCCTCTAACACAGAAGTCGAAGAAATTAGCATAGATGGTGGGAAGGTACGACTCAGAACTCCCAAGGGAGAACCCTTAATTTGGCGTGATTATAAAGGAGTCAGTTTTCATCAATTGGGGGTAGCTGCCTTTTTTCAAGATAACTCGGCTTTATTAGATTTGGTTAATTCTCAAATTTTGGCTAAGCCTTTAATTTGTTTGGGAGATGGACATGATGGTATCTGGAACTTATTTCGTGAGATAGGACAGAAACATGAGCGAATTGAAATTTTGGACTGGTATCACTTAATTGAAAACCTCTATAAAGTTGGGGGGTCATTCCAGCGAATTGAGGAGGTCAAGTCTTTTCTTTGGACGGGTGAAGTGGATGCCGCTATCTCCTGTTTTGAGGGATGGTCAGAGCCTCAAGCTGAGAATTTTATCATTTATTTAAACAAGCATAAACATCGGATTGTCAATTATGGTTATTTGCAGGCAGAGGGCATTTCCATTGGCTCTGGCTCTGTCGAATCTCAAGTTAAACAAATTGGTCATCGTCTTAAAATTACTGGTGCGAGTTGGAATTCTGACAATGTACCACAAGTCCTTCGTCATCGCTGTTCCTATTTAAATGATTACCTTTTTTGACTCTTTCATTTACCTCGTTAAGTATTTCTACTTATTGCAAAGGTGAGATGCTCCCAAAATATATCTTAGACTACCAATTTTTACTTATTCACAATTAAGGGCTTTTGCCAATGCGTAACTTCTAACAGAAAGAAATATTATGGCGGATTGAATATTTTAATCTGCAAACTAATGTTTATAGCGATTGTGTTCTGGGAATGCCCCTGGTAAGCTCGGTATCGGTTCAGGTACCTGACTTTTCCCGTTAAGTCCAAAATCCAGCAATGCAAACTTCTAGAGGCTTTATCTGGCAAGGGTTTGAGTAATGATTCTCTTGACAGGAAAAAAATATTCTGAAGCCATCATCCCGCTTATCGTTCAAATTTCAAAAACAAAGGATGAAGGGAGTATGAGACTGTAAAATGGAGAAAATCTTAAAGGGCAGGTCAAAAAATGTTGGAATGGTGGACAAAAAACTTTGCCAGTTGTGAATTGGGAGACGAGAGGCTAAACAATCGTGCCTTCTCGATTGGGAAAAAGTTAAGTGAGGGGTTTGGAAAAGCCTTATCAGAAGTGTTTAAGGGAGGAAACGAGTTAAAGAGGGCCTATGAATTTTTGGGAATCCGAAAACAGACTTTGTCAAGATAATAGAGCCGCACTGTGAAATGACAACTGCCGCCGTAGAAGAATATAAGATAATGCTATCAGTCGGAGATACGACCTTCTTAGATTATCGCAATATCAAGGAAAAAAGGGAAGGGTATGGGCCGACTGGAAAAGGAGGGAATGGATTAATACTGCATAGTGCTTTAGCAATTGAGCCAGAAAAAGGACAAGTATTAGGTTTATTATGGCAAAAACTGTGGAATAGGGAGGTAAAAGAAAAGCCCCCAACAGATGAAACGGCGAAGCAGAAAAAAGAAAGACAGAAAGAACAAAGAAAAGCAGCTCGTCAAAGACCATTTGAGGAAAAAGAATCCTACAAATGGGTAGAGGCTCTAAACACCTGTGAGAAACAGGTAGAAAGTTCAACGAGGGTAATTCATGTATTTGACAGAGAAGGAGATGTTTCAGAAGTCTTTGACTCAGTGCGTCAACTCAAGCATACAGGAGTGCTGGTCAGAGCGTCTCATAATCGTAGTTTAGACAAAAATAGTGAACGACTTTGGCAACATTTGGAATCAGAACCGATTCGTTTTCATCAAGAAATCGAGATTCCGAGTACAGGAAAAAGAAAAGCACGGAAGGTTAAGCTTGCCGTCCGATTTTGCTCAGTTAATCTACGAACTCCCTATCGTTTTGATAATCGTGACCCGTTGAATGTCTATGCTGTTTATGCGACAGAAATCGATTGTCCCGAAGGCGAAACTCCTTTATCTTGGATGCTTCTGACTACAGAAGTTGTTGAGACTATTGAGATGGCTGTCACTATTCTTCGTTGGTACACCTACCGATGGCGGGTTGAAGAATTTCATAAAGTCCTTAAGTCTGGTTGTCAGAGTGAGCGTTATCGACTTGCCTCTGATGGAATGAAAACTCTTTTGGGTTTTTTAAGTGTCATTGCTGTTGAACTTTTACACGTTACTTATCTTCATCGTACCCAGCCCGATGCTCTCGCGATTGAAATTCTTAATCCTCTTCAACTTCAGGTGTTAAAAGCAGCCGCCTCTCAAAAACTTCCCCCTATTTTGACTGTTGCTTGGGCTGTCGAGTCTGTTGCTTTTCTTGGTGGTTATCTTGAACATCGTCGTAAAACTCCTCTCGGTATCCAAGTCCTTTGGCGCGGTTGGTTGAAGTTGCATGACCTTTGCCAAGGCTGGCAGCTTGCAATCCGCACTTAACGGGAAAAGTCAGGTTCAGGTACTTGCCCCAATTCCAAGGCCCAGGTGCGAATTAAACGGGCGATCGCCTTTTGAAGAAGACCTTCCGCAATCTGTTTTCCCATCTGATGAGTGGTGGGATTAACCAATAATTGGCTGATGACGGGAACTAATTTCATCGGATCAAAACCTGGGGTTGTTTCTAGAATTTGCCAAATATTCTTTAAATGTTCAATTGTTTTGGGATTATCATCTATTTTAGGTGGCATCTTCGATAAGGTTTTGGGCTGAACGAAGCCCAGTTGCTCCTGAATAGTGAGAGTAAAATTAAACCAGCTATGACGACCAAAGGCATCAATGACATTGATCAACTCATTAACCAATTTCTCACGGATATATTGACCTCGTTCAGAAAACAGAAAATCTGTTCCTTGATTTAAGATCTGATCAAAATCGTAATCACTAGAAGTCCGCGCATTGCGTAATAAATTTTCCAATCGATTCCAACGAAAATTCCCATCTTTAAAGAGTAAATCCCGCAGTGAAGTCCGCAATTCCGGCGATTGATCGGTCAGTAAACGTTTGGCAATGTAGGGATAGGCTTTACTGAGCACTTTAAAATTGGGATCAATCCCGATCGCAATTCCTTCTAACGTCACCATTGAGCGAATAATGAGGGCATAGTAAGCTGGAACCCGAAAGGGAAATTCATACATCATGGCGGACATTTGATCGGTAATACTCTTAAAGTTTAATTCCGCTACACTCGCACCCAGAGCATTACCAAATACTTGGCTTAAAGCAGGCACAATCGGTCTTAAATCAGTATCGGGTTTTAAAAAATCTAATTTGACATAATCCTGGGCCAGTCCTTCAAAGTCACGGTTCACCAAATGCACCACTGCTTCAATTAAGCCATAGCGTTGATAGGGTTGGATCGTGCTCATCATGCCAAAGTCTAGATAAGCTAATCGGCCATCGCTCATTGCGAGCAGGTTGCCTGGATGGGGATCGGCATGGAAAAAGCCATGTTCGAGTAATTGCCGCAGGGAACATTGAACTCCCACTTCGACCAAATGGGTGGCATCAATCCCCTGGGCTTGAATAGCTCGAATATTGGTTAATTTAGTGCCTTCAATCCATTCCATCGTCAGGACTCGACGACCGGTATAAGCCCAGTAAATATGGGGAATGTAGATTTCCGGTAAATGTCCATAGAGTTCGGCAAATTTTTCGGCATTGCGTCCCTCCTGGATATAATTCATTTCTTCAAAAATACGGCTGGCTAGTTCATCGGTAATGGCCACCAGATCGGATCGCAGTCGTTTAATATTTTTCTTAGCCCAAAAGGAAAGCGATCGCATGATATAAATATCCAAGGTGATGCGCCGTACTAAATCAGGCCGTTGCACCTTAACCGCTACTTTTTCGCCTGTTTTTAACGTTCCTCGATAAACCTGTCCTAAAGAAGCTGCGGCGATCGGACTTTCTGACAGATCAGCATAAATTTCTGTGGCTGGCGCGCCTAACTCTTCCTCAATAAACTGATAGGCCATTTCATTGGGGAAAGAGGGCAATTGATCCTGAAGGGTTGTTAATTCTTCCAGATAGAGGGGAGGAACGAGATCGGGACGGGTGGAAAGAGCCTGTCCCACCTTGATATAGGTTGGCCCTAGATGGGTTAGCAGTTCCCGTAGTTGAATAGCA
This sequence comes from Woronichinia naegeliana WA131, assembly GCA_025370055.1. Classification (NCBI taxonomy): domain Bacteria; kingdom Bacillati; phylum Cyanobacteriota; class Cyanophyceae; order Synechococcales; family Coelosphaeriaceae; genus Woronichinia; species Woronichinia naegeliana. The sequence goes on from CP073041.1 coordinate 4,832,617, forward strand.
CGTTTGCGAGAGGTTTTAGCATTTTTTTGCCAAAGGCCGTCCCACCACAGTCCAATGGCAAACCAGAGAAAGGGAAAGAGAATATTTAAAAGTCGTCCTAAAACCTGAAAAGGCCGTCGTCGATAAAATTCAGTAATAAGTTCGGGATGATATCGCCAGCTTTCTGGAAAACTATCGCTCACTGGGCCAATATCTTCTGTATGGCCTATGGGTACATGACTGGGTTGAACTTCAATAGTAAGAACTTCGATGAGATTTTCCTCTAGGCCAGAACTGGGTGGCAAGACGGCTTGGGGCATAGGTTCGCACTGACTAGGACTGACTTTGTAAACTATTGTAACAAGTCTGGGGAACGGCGATCGCTAATCAGCAGAATGGGCGACTGTTTTGGCTTAACCTTTTCGAGGGCAGAGATCACGGTTTTGGGGATGAGTCAGGGCGATCGCGGTAAAACTTAATCGCCTTGAATGAGTTGACGGCGCAATTGATCTAAGGCCGTACAGGCTCCCAGATATCGCACTGCTTCCCGTCCTCGGATCGCTCCAAAACGATGTTCTTGGCTGATGACTGTACCATCAGGAGTTGCAAGGCCGATATAAACCAAACCGACTGGTTTCTGCTCACTGCCACCACAGGGCCCCGCAATGCCGGTAATACTGATTCCCCAATCTGTTCCTAGCCGCGTTTTTACTCCCAGGGCCATCTGTTCCGCCACAAGACTGCTCACGGCTCCATATTGGGCCAAATCCTGGGGATTCACTCCTAAAAACGACACTTTAACCCGATTATCGTAGGCAATAATTCCACCCCAAAAGTAATCAGAACTACCCGCCACTTCTGTTAATATCGCCCCTAAACCTCCGCCCGTACAGGATTCTGCCACACTCACCGTTTGGCCTTTTTGTCGCAATTTTTCTCCCACTACGGAACCTAGCGTCTCGTCATCCTTGCCAAAATAATCTAGTCCGGCAATGGCTCGAATTTGCTCGGCAATAGGGGCGATCACGGCTAGAGCTTCCCCTTCAGAAGAGGCACGACTGGAAATCCTTAAGCGTACTTCACCCAGACCCGCATAGGGGGCAACGGTCGGATTTTGTAACTCAAAGAACGGAGCCACTTTTTCTGCCAGGGTTGATTCTCCAACGCCTCGAAAGCGCAGAACTTGACTATAAATGCTGGTCTGACCCCAACCCTGGGATTTGAGATAGGGAATGGCCGTCTCTTGCCACATCCGTTTCATTTCAGAGGGAACCCCTGGAAAGGTCAAAAGGGTTATCCCTGGCTGGGGTTGCCAGATTAAGCCTGGAGCCGTTCCGGTCGGATTGGCTAAAATGTCAGCCCCCTGGGGCAAAAGAGCCTGTTTACGGTTATTAGCAGCCATTGTCCGCCCAATTTTGCTAAATTTCTCGGTAATATCGGCAATAATTTCCGGTCTTTCTTGCAGGGGCGTTTTAAAAAAAGCGGCGATCGCTTCAGTGGTGAGATCATCGGTTGTCGGGCCCAGACCGCCAGTAAAAATCAGAATAGAAGCCCGTTGGAGAGCAGTTTCCATTACCTGATGAATGCGTTGAAGATTATCGCCCACAACGGTTTGATAGTAATGGGGAATCCCCAACTGCGCTAATTCCTGAGCCAAAAACTGTACATTACTATTGAGGATTTCGCCTAAAAGCAGTTCTGTTCCAACACAAATAATTTCGGCACTCATGGTCTAACCTCATACTCTAAATCGGCTTCTGGCTATTGTCACGGATTATAGTATTATTCTCGCTTGAATTCTCGCTGATTTTCAGATTAACCTCAAGTTCCTCGCCTCCGTCTAATCAATTTGACTGGTTTGTAACTTGACCCCTCAGCGATCTCGCGAACAAAGATTGAGTTATGCCACCGCAATCGCTGATACTGGGACATAACTAGTAGGCTTGGGCGGGAATAGAGCGACCGTTTATCATTGCTTTAATGCCTTGCCTTGATAAGTCCATTTGAAGGGTTTAGCCATAGTGCGATTAAAGTAATCAATGAAGTCAAGGATGCGAGTTTTGAGCTGTTCTCTGCTCATGAAATTGCCTCGTCTGAGTAACTTACTCATCAGCATACTGAACCACATCTCAATTTGATTGAGCCAAGAGCAATGCTTGGGGGTGAAGTGGAAGACAATTTTATGACTGGGCTCTCGCAAAAATTCAGAACGGCTTTGCATTGATTGGAGAATGCCTGATTTTCCTTTGATGCCCAAGTCGGTCTCAAGTCCTTCGACTTGCGCCACCCAAGCCTACTAGTAGTCTAAGGCGTAAGTTAAGATACTATTATTAGGCAACCGATAAAAAGATAAATATAGGTATATAGGAGAAAAAGTCATACCCCGATTAGCCCCCAAAGAGTTAAAGTTGGAAGCAAAAGAACGAGAACATCTAGAAAAACTGATAAATCGTCATACAACAGAGCAGCAAATTGCCTTAAGGGCAAAAATAGTGCTTCTGGCAGATGAGGGAGAAAATAATCGAGAAATTGCTAGAAAATTAAAAATCAGCCGAAAAATGGCCAGCAATTCTAAATTTGAAAAATCAGGAGGAATTAGTGGCGGGTAGAGGGTCAAATGGCTCAAGCATAAAATCAAGAAGGTGTTGCCAGCTATCAAAGACAAAATAGATAGTAAGAGTGCGTAAATGGGAAAAAAAGCATCTTCGAGCCCCTAAAAGTAGTCGGATACGTTGGTAGGACTCATCTAAAAGCTGTAAAACGGTGTGAAACAAGAAAGCCAGTAAATTTAAGGTGAGCAAAAAGGTAGCAAGATGGTGGTCACCATGTCCAAAATTGTGTTCTAGATGGTAGCCCTGAGTCTTAAGAGTATTATGGTTCTCATTTTCGGTTTTCCAACGAGAGCGAGCGACACTGACTAACTCAACAATGTTATCGGCTTGGGGAAAAAGGTCGGTAATCCAATCGTTGTGAAAGAGAACCTGACCGTCAGAACGGCGAGTAACAGTGACCTCAAACCAATGAGTATTGAGGGCGGCGGAACCATCTCTTAGGGGCAAGTGATAAGTCCAACGATAATGATAGTCATGCCAATCGCGACCATGACGACGACGCTCATGGAAAGAGTAAACTTCCCCAATCTTCTCGGCATAGTCCAAAAACTCATAGAGAGTAGGGTGAGATTCAGGCAAACGACAAAGAGATAGTGAAAGTGGTTTTGAAGAGCCTCTTCGCACATCGGTTGACGACTATAGAGGTCATCCCCCAATCATAGTAACGCTAAACGGGTCAAAGAATTCTCGATGTCTGTGGAGCCAACGTTTTGCCGCCGCTACCTCACAGTCCTGTTTCTCGTGACCATCTTGAGGAGTAATAAATTCAGGGTCAAGACTAATCACTGCTTTTTGCTGAGGTGAGACAATTACCGGTAAAATTGCCGAATGAAAGTAAGTCACTGTCCCGTTTTTATGGGTTCGATGGGAACATTGCTCACAGTGGATATTTTGGGAGGAGAAATACTCTGTGCCATCTAGCGGAATTAGTAATTGCTTGTCTAACACCTCATACCGAGTCAATATTCCTCTGGTCTTTAGTAGTTGATAAATGTCACTAAACACCACAAATAACGAATTGGCTTTGATTTTATCCAGGATATTGCGAATTTGATTGTCACTAGGTATTTTGATGGCACCGAATAGAGTTTGAAGATTATCCCTACCGTTGCGACTATGCAGTTGTCTTTGATGTTCTAGGAATGATTCACATTGCATTAGAAACAGGCTGAAACCACCTAGTACCGCATCTTTTAGGCTGTAGGTTGTATTTGGACTGGGTTGGCGAGGGTCTTTCATTTTCTCTATACTTGCTACCAAGTACGCTATCAGACCAGTCATACTGATTATTCCTTGCATCTTTTCTTCCTCTCTGGCTACCTTGTTGTCCTTTCCCATTATCCTTTTTTTCTACAACCCTTACCTCGCCTTAAATTTAGAATTGCTGGTTTTCGTCAACTTTTTCGATGAAACTTTAAAAGAGATGGTATAGTAAGAGGTTGCAGCTTTAAATTGATTTAGACAACTATTTTCTCTGAACTATGGCATTAACCCAAACCCGCAAACAAGAATTGATGACCGAGTATCAAGTGCATGAAACCGATACAGGTTCTTCAGATCTACAAGTCGCTTTTTTAACGGATCGGATTTCCCAACTGACGGGTCATCTGCAAGCGAATCCCAAGGATCATGCTTCCCGTCGTGGTCTCCTCAAGATGATTGGCCAACGCAGACGGCTTTTAGGCTATATCAACGCGAAAGAACCCGAACGGTATCAAGCTTTGATTAAACGCCTCGGTATCCGTCGTTAATCTCTATTTTTTACTGTCTGTTATGCCTGCTCCATCTTCCCGTAACCGCCTACCCTTTGAAGGCAAGTCCAAGAAAAAAAAAGTCGAAAAAAAATCCCCAATCGGATCTTCCGAACAAAACAGTCCCTTTGTTGCCAGTAAAACGAAACGGAAAGGACAGTCCGGTACTATCCCAGAGGTCGTCAGTCAACGGATGGTTAAGCGGATGGCCCTGTTTTCGGGGGTTCCAACGGGTTTAGGAATGTTTTCCTTTCTGGCTTTCTATTGGATTGTAAGTCATGATTGGCTAGAGATTCCCACCTACGTTGTTCTTGCCGTTAGTCTATTGCTATTTGGACTAGGGGTTTTGGGATTAAGTTATGGTGTCCTTTCTACCTCTTGGGAAGAAAATCAGCAGGGTAGTTGGTGGGGTTGGCAAGAATTTAGATTGAATTTTAGTCGAACTGTAACTGCTTGGCGTACTGCAAAATCAGAGAGCCAAACCACGAAAGAAAGTTAGTAAAATTAAGAAGATTCTGGATTCAGTCAACTTAGAAAAATTTCCTTATTCTATTCATTAATCATCGAGGCATTTTGTCATGATCGTCGTCATGAAGGTCGGGACTCCCGAACTAGAAATTGAGCGCATCAGTCTGGAGTTTATTGATCGCGGCTTAACACCGGAAAAAATTGTTGGTAAGCACAAAGTGGTAATCGGTCTAGTCGGCGAAACGGCGGGTCTAGATCGTCTGCAAATTCAAGAGGTCAGTCCCTGGATCGAAGATGTTTTGCGTGTTGAACAACCCTTTAAGCGGGCCAGTTTGGAGTTTCGTCATGGGGATTACAGTGAAGTCATTGTTCCCACCCCCAATGGCCCAGTGGCGATCGGCAAAAATCATCCTCTGACGGTTGTTGCTGGCCCCTGTTCGGTGGAAAACGAAGCCATGATCATCGAAACAGCTAAACGGGTTAAAGCGGCAGGTGCTCAATTCCTACGGGGGGGAGCTTACAAACCTCGGACTTCTCCCTATGCGTTCCAAGGTCATGGCGAAAGTGCTTTAGGATTGTTGGCCGCAGCCAAAGCAGCCAGTGGTCTGGGAATTATTACCGAGGTGATGGATACCTCTGATTTGGAAAAAATTGCTGAAGTGGCGGATGTGATCCAGGTCGGTGCACGCAATATGCAGAATTTTTCCATGCTTAAGAAAGTGGGTGCCCAGGATAAACCGGTGTTATTAAAACGGGGTATGGCCGCTACCATTGAAGAGTGGTTAATGGCAGCCGAGTATATTCTGGCAGCAGGAAATCCCAATGTGATTCTCTGTGAACGGGGCATTCGGACTTTTGATCAGAGATATACTCGTAATACACTAGATTTATCTGTCTTACCCGTTTTACGCAATTTAACGCACTTACCAATCATGATTGATCCTAGTCACGGTACCGGTAAATCGGATTATGTGCCGGCTATGGCCATGGCCGCGATCGCGGCGGGAGCAGATTCTTTGATGATAGAAGTTCACCCCAACCCAGCCAAAGCCTTATCGGATGGGCCCCAATCTTTAACCCCAGAACGTTTTGATGATGTGATGGAACAGCTATCAGTGATTGGTAAAGCCGTCGGACGTTGGCCCCAAAAAGTAGCAGTCGCTGTTGCTTAAAATTTAATCTCAATAGTTGAAGAAGGATAGAGTCAAACGATTCTGTCCTTTTTTCATGACATTGATCCTGATTTGGCCAAGCTCAATCTCGCTTTGAGTGATTGTTGATTCATTGTGTTGGTTTTTGGGAGTTTTTTGTCTTCTTTGGGAACGATAAACACGAAACTTATCTGTGTTTAGTTGCCATGAGGAAAAAAGCCAAGCGAGGGGATATTATCAAAGGGATTTTCCTTTACACAATCATTGATGCACTTGGTGCATTAGTGCTTTTTGGCTTGGGAGTTAAGTCTTTCCCGAATCCTATCCTACAGTCATCGGTAGAGGTGATTTCTCACTACAGTCTTAAGTATACTATCTATGCTTCTGAGCAGCAGTTTTATAATGCAACTAGTAATGTTGAGACTGAGTGGCACAACTGTGTAGATGCAGCCCAGAAAAAATGGCTCTCAGAAAATCCAGGCAAAGTAGTGTATTGGCCAAAAAAGGACTATCAACCGACATTCCGCAGGTTGCCGCCACCCATAGAGTAATTAATTTAAACTACTCTATTCATGGTGTATTAAAACAAATTAACGCCATATAGAAAGAGCATCTATTTGTATTTATGCGCTATCTGTAGCGTTTGCGGAATGTGGGAGCAAGATTATTGATGAATGATGAACATCTTGACGCAAAGGATTCTGGGATGGTAGAAGGGGAAAAATGGAGCCTTGTTAAGCTCTAAATCATGCCCATGTCCTGTAAAGATTGACGTAATTTCTCGGCTTCAGGAGAACTTTTTGACTCATAAAGACTAATTGCTTGCTTAAAGGCAGCCAAACTTTCCGGCAATAAACCGGCCTTAAAACAGGTCACTCCTAAATTTTGATAGGCTTCTGCATAGTGGGGATTTAAGGCGATCGCTTTTTGATAGGCTTTGATCGCTTCCGGTAAACGGTTACTGGCCTTTAAAACCATACCCAAATTATAGTAACCAACGGCTAGGGTTGGATCGATACTAATTACCGTTTCATAAATTTTTTTTGCCTTAGACAGATCTCCTAAACGTTGAAGAAGGCCACCTAAATTATTTAAAGCTCCCAATTTTAAGGGTAATAAAATCGGTTCATTAATGGCTTTTTGATAATGCTTAAGAGCTAATTCCCACTTTTGTTGACGATTATAGGCATTAGCCAGATGATAGTGCAATTCAAAACGGACAGGAGCCTGGGCTTTATTGACTTTTAAGCCCTGTTTTAATAATTTCATCCCCTCTTTTTCATTCTCTAGCTGTAAATATAAAGCTCCCAATTTGCTGCATAGATAGGGATCCTGGGGATTGGCCGCGATCGCCTTTTCGAGAAGCCTTTTAGCACGATTGGCCTTGTCTAAATTCTGGATCGCCTCGGCAGTATAACCGTGATGGATAATGGCAACGCCTGGTAAATCCACAATTTGCCACTGGGGTTCCTGTTTTAATAAAGCGAGAACACTGTCATCAATGGTTTCATGGTAGGGACGATTAAAGCGAATAGCAGGATGATGGCGAAATAACCGAGAAACAGCAGAGTAGGGAGACTGGGCCGCCCCAATTTCCTGACGCATTAAATTAATCACTAAATTTTTGTCATCGGCGATCGCTTGATTGACTAGCTCTGCCATTCTAGGATTAAACTGTTCATCTCCATCTAGCACCAAAACCCAATCTCCTGTCACCGATTGCAAAGCCTCATTTCTGGCTACCGAAAAATCTTCAGTCCATTTACCTTCAATCATCTTGGCTCCATAACTTTTGGTGATCGCCACGGTGTCATCCTGGGAACCCGTATCTAAGATCACCATTTCATCGACCAAAGACTTAACACTATCGAGACATTGGGGTAAATTCGCCGCTTCATTGTGGACGATCATGCAAAGGCTGAGGTTAGGCATCGGTTTAATCAAGAGTTGTTTAAAAAAGAATACAAGAGTTGATCTCACAAACCACAAAATCTTCCTAAACAAAGAGAGACTGGCCAGTTTGACCATGTGATACTGTAAAGGATTGTCTGATCTAGCCAGATTGTTTCCCTCTTTTCCCAATTTACTATGCTCCAGCCTGCACCTTCCCCTGACGACATTGTGGCGGCCCTGCAAACCCCTACTGACTTGAATTTTGAATTGCCTGACCCTGAAGATGAAGCCATTCAAGAACATGATTTTCAAGAACAGTTAGATAGTTTCTGGAAGGTTTGTGAACGTTTCGATCTGCAAACAGAAATTTGGCGGGGTCGTATCCTGCGGGCAGTACGCGATCGCGAAAAACAAGGGGGAGATGGCAGGGGAACTGGCTTTCTCGATTGGCTCAAGCAACGGGAGATTACCAAAAGTCAAGCCTATGCCTTGATTCAATTAGCCAATAGTGCCGATACCCTATTATCGGAAGGACAACTTGATCCCCAATCTATCAATAATTTCAGTAAACGGGCCTTTATCGAAACCGCTAAATCGTCTCCTGAAGTCCAAAAACTGATCAGTGAAGCAGCCCATAGCGGCGATCGCATTACCCGTCGAGAAGTGAAGCAACTGGCGGATGAATGGACTGCCATGAGTTCAGAATTGTTACCCGATGAAATCAAAGAAAAAGCCGCCGATGGTAGTTTACCGTCTCGACACTTAGCTCCTTTGGTCAAAGAATTAGAAAAGCTACCGGATAGTCATTTAGTTTCTCTACAACACGAAGCCGCCGAAAATCCTGATGTGGATACGGTCAAACAGTTAACCACTTCGGCCCGCAATTTATCCAAATATCTCGATGCGGCTGCCCAGGTACAAACCCTGAAAAAATTCCCCCTCGATTTGGAATTGGCCTTGGAAGAAGCTTTGCGTTTAGATTGCCTCAATACGGCGGCCGATCTAGTGAAGCAAGCCACCCAATTGGAACAGTTTGCGGCCAAATTATTTACCACTTGGAAACGTCTGGGAACCCTCTCCGATCGTCTTTATGTGGATACGGGAGCCAGTACCCCTAATCTGCGATCGCTGTTAACCGC